>JBAZZU010000027.1:0-28327 GCA_041658605.1 Thermoleophilia bacterium
GTAAAATAGTTGACGTTGAATTTTTCCGTCACCGGAATAGTCATCCAGTCGGAGCCGTTATATTTGAGGATTACACCCTTCAGCGTCTGGCCGCCGGAGCATCCAGATGGGCATGGCGCCGAACCGACCGCCCAGCCGTCGGTATTCGAGGTCGTATCGACTGAGTTTAAGCTGTATGTGGTGCTGGGAACATCCTTGGTCCAGTTGGCGCCATCGGTCGTATGCAGAATAACGCCCTCTTCACCGACAGCCCAGCCATGGGTATCATCGCTCATCCTGACTTCGCTTAAGTAACTTACGCCGGCGGGAAGAGTCATGGCCGACCATGTACCGGTGTTATATCTATACGCAACTCCCGTGTTGGGAGTACCGGGGATGCTTCCAACCGCATACCCGAGTGAAGAATTCCTGAAATCAACGCCGTACAGGTCGGCAGTCCCAGCGATGCCTGAATTGTCGCTCGACCATGCGGCGCCGCCGTTGATCGTACGGTTCACCGTTCCACTCTTGCCTACCATCCAGCCGTAATCGGCATCGACGAAGCTGGAGCTGTAATAAGAAATCGCAGTGCCGCCCGCCTTCAGGCTCCAGCTGGTTCCCGAATCACCCGATGCGAGCACGATTCCAGCAACGCCTCCCACAAATACATTTGCGGTACCGGGAGCTACAGACGCTGTAATCAAAGTATTCCCCGTGCCGGAAGTAACCGTCGCAAGACCCGCAGCCACGGTATCGATGGCGCCGTTCCAGATATCAACAGTGTACTTCCTGATATTGCCGCTATAACCGGTTGTAACCAGTATATCGCCACCCGGGATGGCTACGATGGCTACACCGGTAAGGATTGTCGGTATTACAGTAGTGTTGGATTGCCAGGTCTCACCGCCGTCCGTTGTCCTCAGAAGACGGCCGGTGGGGTCACCTCCCACCGCGAAGCCATTCGTCGCTGTCGAAAAAGACACCGAGCTTAAGTTCGAAGTCGTTGTGGGGGTGCTGGTCCTGGCTGTCCAGGTCGCACCGCTGTTGATCGTCTTGTAGATCGCGCCCGAACCGCCAACTGCCACGGCTGTGCTTGCGCTTAACATCTGCACCGAGGTAAGTGAGATGGTGCTCGTGCCGCTGCCCTGGGTCCATGTCGTGCCGCCATTGCTCGTATAGAAAGTAAAATTGTCGCCTACGATAATGCCGTTGCTGGCGTTGAAGAAATGCACCGAACGCAGCGCTGGAGGAGAAGCGTCATATCCCCCGCCGAGAACGGGAAGGTTCGGATGCTGGTCAGTCCAGATCGTGCCGCCGTCGGTAGTCTTCCAGATTGTGCCGCTGTCGCCGACAACCCAGCCGGTGCTGGCGTCAAGGAAGAAGACTCCCCGCAGGCCGCAACCGCTGCCTATAGCCGCGCCGTGGCACGAATAAGCAGGCGTGGCGAAAGCCGAGGGAATCTGTGAAGTCCAGTTTGTACCTCCGTCGGTCGTCTTCATGACCAGTCCGGCGCTGCCCGCGGCCCAGCCGGTCGTACCGTTGACGAACGAGATGGCATTGACGTTATTACCCTGCACGGCCGGATTCACCCATTCCCAGGCTCCGGAACCAGTGCTCAAACCGGCAAGCGCCAGCGGTACAAAAACAAACAGGGCCAGCAGCGCCAGCGCCAGGCTAATCTGTAAAGTCAGCAGTCTCTTCTTCATGAATACCCCTTCGTGGAAAACAGTTGGCTTTTCTGCAACAGGACTACCTGGGGAAACAGCAATGTTTCTCTAATAGATGCTTCGGAAATCCACTTGCATTCTCAACTCGGAATCAGCCTTTAAACAGCATTATTACAGTCTTTTTACACGTCACCTTAGTCTACTAAAAGTACCTTTTAACACCCGATAAATCAAGTTATGCGCAGGTTAGTAAATATTGAGGAATGTTTAGTTTTGCTTTTGCTTATGCTTCGTTATCGGAATAAAAACTGCCGCCTCTGCCCATATAGTAAAACAGCCCGTTTGAATCCCAGTAAACTAAGTTGATGTATGTTCTGAAATCGGCAGTACCGGTAGGCACTTTGTACTTCAGAGTTATGGTTTCGGAACTCGCGCCGACTCCCAGATTCTTGGCGATCGTAACCGGCATTGGATTTACCTGCTCAACGGCATTTGTGGAATCCACTGAATCGATATACGGGTTTGATGCATCGACTTTACCGTTATTCCTGATCTTGAAAGTGTGGGTCAATATTCCAGCCAGGTACTCACTATAGGACTCCCAATAAACATTCGATTCCACGTCGTCAATTTCGAGCTGCGGCCCCCAGCCGCCAGGTTTGACCCAGGGAAGGGAGTCCTGACCGCCTGTGAATGTATAGGTTGAATCACAATAGCCATTATTGTTGGTGTCGGCGCATGGTTGGGGCCACTCGTTTCCCTCCCAATAGTTGCCACCATATGTGGCGGTACTGTAGATGTTACCGGAACCGACAATGTCATCAACCTGACTGCTATTGCCGTTGTGTAAAAAGTAGTTGTTGAGAATAAGATTGTTTGATGAATAGAAGAGCCTTAATCCCAAATCCCTGTTTTGCATAAAGTAATTATTTATTATTTGTGTATCGTGGGTTGTGGAAACGGCCAATCCGACACCGTTTGAGTCCAAAATGTTATTAGCCAAGAGGCCTTCGGCTGAACTCGACAGATTTATTCCAGCTGCACTGCATGACGATATATAATTATTTTGTATGTTTAGCGTCGACCCGAAAATATTTATGCCATAAAATCCACCGGTGAGCTTGTTGCTCATGATCTTGTTATTACCAGACGACCCGTACGACACAATCCCAGCTCCGCCATCAAGGACTTCAAAAACATTATTTTGAATTATGCTTGACCCATTATTCGTCACCATTAAAAGGCCCATGGAGATTTCGCTACCGGTATTTTCCTCGATTGTATTACTACCCGCCCAGGTCAGATCAATGGCGACTCTTATATTTGAAAAATTATTTCCGGAAATTAGATATGAATCAGCGGCAGAAGCATATATGCCGTATTCAAAATTACGGAATTCTATGTTGACAATTTTTATGCCAGTATAGACACCGGTATCAACGCCACTCCCAAGCCGATTTTCACCGATCAGGTAATGGCCTGCGCCATCAAGCGTAATATTGCTGCTTGAAATCTTGATGCCATTAACACCTGGCACGGATAAGTCACGAGTCAGCGTGCAGGTCTTGGTGGCGGAGTCCCATGTTCCTATCACGGTACAGTCGCCACCAGTGGCATCATCAGTAATCGTATATTGAGTATAAACCGCGCTTGTGGCGCGATCGGTGTCTCCCCCTAGCATAACCCCGAATACCGCCGGAACCATGACAAGCGCCAATGTGAAAAGTTTCAGCCATCGCTTCATGAAATATCCCCTGCCCGTCAACCGGAATTTATACTTGATTGCAGTATTGTAAGTATATAAATATACACTGGTTTGTCAACTAGTCAAACAAAAAACGCCCCTCGTTGAGGCGGCGTTGGGCTATATGCGGATATGCTAATGGGATTACTTACAGGTGAGGATATAGCGGGAAGCCCGCCAGCAGTTCTTTCGTGCGCCTGCGAAGTTTTTTCAGCTCGGCGGGGGTCACATGCGGGCTGATCGCGGTGAGGATGATCTCGGAGACTTCGTCCATCTCCGGCTCCTTAAAGCCACGGGTGGTGACCGCCGGCGTGCCCAGGCGTATGCCGCTGGTGACGGTCGGCGGCAGCTCGTCGTAGGGGACCGCGTTCTTGTTTACGGTTATGCCGACTTCTTCCAGCCGGTTTTCCGCTTCAATGCCGGTGATGCCGAGATTGGTGAGGTCGGCCAGCATCAGGTGATTGTCAGTACCGCCGGAGACAAGTGCGATGCCCCCGTCCTGCAGACGCTCGGCAAGACGCGCGGCGTTGGCGATCGTCTGGCGCTGCCGCTCCCGGAATTCTTCGGTCGATGCCAGCTTGAAACAGGCGGCCTTGGCGGCGATGATGTGCATCAGCGGGCCTCCCTGCAGGCCGGGGAATATCGCCTTGTCGATACCCTTCGCCAGTTCTTTCCTGCAGATGATGACACCCGACCGCGGACCCGCCAGCGTTTTGTGCGTCGTGGTGGTGACATATTCGCTCACGGCGACCGGGTCGGGATGAAGCCCGGCGGCGATAAGCCCGGCGATATGGGCCATGTCGACCATAAGCTTCGCGCCGACTCCGTGCGCGATTGCGGCAAGCCGCTCAAAATCTATCTGACGCGGATAGGCGCTGGCGCCGGCCACGAGCAGCTTCGGCAAGTGCTCCCTGGCCAGGCGCTCGATCTCATCGTAGTCCAGGCGTCCGGTATCCCGGTCGAGCCCATAGTTGTGAAAATGGTAGAAGCGTCCTGAAAAATTGACCTTGAGTCCGTGTGACAGGTGTCCGCCGTGGTCGAGTTTCATCGCCAGCACGCTATCTCCCAGCGCCAGCTCGGCGAAGTAGACCGCCTGGTTGGCAGATGAACCACTGTGCGGCTGCACGTTGGCATGCTCGGCGCCGAATAGCTTTTTGCAGCGCTCGATGGCCAGCGTCTCAACCTCATCGACAACCTCGCAGCCGCCGTAGTAGCGGGCCTGCGGATAGCCTTCGGCGTATTTGTTGGTCAGAACGGAGGCGGCAGCTTCGAGCACGGCGCGGCTTGTGAAATTCTCGGAAGCGATAAGCTCGATGGTTTGGCGCTGGCGCGCCAGCTCCTGCTTGATCAGGCCGGCCAGTTCGGCGTCGGTCTCCTTGAGCGGCGTCAGGAAATCTGACTGAGTCTTTGAGTCAGCTTTCCCGCGGCTCATTTCAACTCCTGCTGCATTTTTTTCTCAAGCTCGGTGATCATCCCCAGCCGCTCCGCGTGGCGGCCGCCGTCGAAAGAGGCAGCTAGCCAGACGTCGAGGATATCGAGTACCAGTTCATGATCCATGGTCCGCTCGCCCAGACAGAGTACGTTGGCGTCGTTGTGGCGGCGGCTCATCTCCGCCTGTTCGGTGCCGCAGGGGCCGACGGCGCGGATGCCCGCGACCTTGTTGGCCGCGATGCACATGCCCAGGCCGGTGCCGCAGATGAGGATACCGCGTTCCGCTTCGCCGGAGACAACCGAACCGGCGACTCCCGCCGCATAAGTGGGATAGTCGCAGCTGTCTGAAGTATCAGTGCCATAGTCGAAAACCCGGTGGCCTTCAGCTTCGAGGCGGTGGGTTATCTTCGTTTTCAGTCTGAAGCCGGCATGGTCGGCGGCGATAGCGATCTTCAAGAAACATCCTCCTTCAGGACGGCGCCAAGGATTTCCGGAAGCGCCGGGCGGAGCATCTCCAGCACCTGCAGGTAGAACTCCACCGACTCACCGATTGGATCGGGGACGTCGGTCACATCCGGGGATTCACCCTCCAGCCCGCGCGGGAACAACAGAGCCAAGTATATCTTATTTTCGTGTTCGGGAAACTCCCCGCGCAGCCATTTATGATGACGCTGGGTCATGGCCAGGACGTAGTCTGAGTCGTCCATAATGGAACGCTTGACCTCTCGGGCGCGGTGGCGTGAAAGATCCAGGCCATTGAGTTCGGCGGCCTCCCTTGCCTCGCGTGTGGCAGGGTTGCCGTCCCACGCGTGGGTGCCGGCGGAGCTGATATCGAGACGGCCGGCGTAGCCCTGTTTTTGCGCGTAGTCCTCAAGCTGCGCCTCGGCCAGCGGGCTGCGGCAGATATTGCCGGTGCATACGAACAATATGGAGGTCCTGTTATTTTTCATAATTATCGACATCCTGAGCGCGGTAAGGCGCTGGTAGAAAGAGCAGATTCTTCGTCGCTTCGCTCCTCAGAATGACAGTACTTATTGTCATCCTGAGCAAGCTTGTCATCCTGAGCGAAGCGAAGGATCTGCTTTATTCTTTGTCGCTCGCTCCTCAGAATAACACTCATGTTGTCATCCTGAAGAATGGACGTTTGTTCTTCATTCCAGGGATCTCAGGCGACGAAGGATCTCCTCCGCACGCATCGGCCCCTCTCTTAATATAAGCGGCTGTTCCCCGGCCGCCAGCGGTCGCAGGTCCACTATCGTCGACGGCGCGCACAGCCGGCTGCGTCCGCCGTCGATCACGAAGTCACAGGCGGCGGTTATCTCCTCCAGTATCTCATCCACGGCGCAGGCATCCGGCTGTCCTGAAAGGTTGGCGCTGGTCACCGCCAGCGGGCTCGGAAGATGTTTATACAGGTCTCCGGAAGGCGGCGGGACGATGCGCACGCCCACACTGTCAGCACTATGGAATTCCATGCCGCTCAGAGGGCTTGCCAGGGGCAGTATGCATGTCACCGGACCGGGCATCAGTTTCGGGAGCGCGGCGGCGATCACTTCCGGCAGATCCGTAACCATGCTGACAATGTGCGTGGCTTCGGTAAAGACAAGGGCCAGCGGTTTCAGCTCCGCCCTCCCCTTGGCCTCGTAGATTTTTTCTGTCGCTTCGAGATGGGGAATTGAGGCCAGCCCGTAGACCGTGTCGGCGGGAAGGCAGACGAGGCCGCCTTCCCGGAGCGCTGCGGCCACGTGCTCAAAATCAGCCATTGTCATGTTTTCGAGTTTGAGGACAGAGGTCATTAGGCATCGCCTGGTTTTCTGGTTTCGCGGCCGGGACGGCCGGGACATCTCATAAATTCTACCACTGAATGAGTGGTTCCTGGCTAGTTGCGCTGCCCGAAGACTATCCGGTCGTGGCCGGCATAATCCTGGCCCACGCGCACGGTGCGGTAGAGGTCGCAGGCGTACATCAGTTCGAGCACCGCCGGCCCCTGCAGATGACCGATCTCCATTATCAGAGTGCCGTGAGGTTTCAGGAACTGAGGCGCTTCCACCGCCAGCCGGCGATAATAATCAAGCCCGTCGATTCCGCCGAACAGCGCCTCGCGGGGCTCAAAATCGCGCACGTCCGGCGCCAGCGTCTCCCATTCCTCTTCAGATATATAGGGCGGATTGGAGACGATGAGATCATACGTCGTCAGTGGATCGAGAGCTTCGAACAGGTCCGACTGGTTGAACTCGATGCGTTCTCCGGCTCCGGCCGTACGCGCGTTTTCCCGCGCCAGCTCGATGGCGTTCGCGCTTGAATCCGTAGCCGTGATTTCAGCCTCGGGGAATCCTGAGGCGATCGAAATGGCTATGGCGCCGCTGCCGGTTCCGACATCCAGTACCATCGGCGGTGTCGGCCAGTTCCCTTCCATGAGGTATTGCACCGCGATATCCACGACCTGCTCGGTCTCGGGACGCGGTATGAGGACGTTGCGGTCCACCATGAGCGTGAGGTTGCGAAAAGCCGCGCGGCCGAGGATATAGGCGACCGGCTCTCCCACGGAACGGCGGCGTATCAACTCACGGTAGCGGTCCACCTCGGGGGGAGTCAGCGGCTGCTCGTAATTCGTATAAAGCTCGACCCGTGACAGCCCGAGTATCTCGGTCATCAGGACTTCCGCGTCAAGGCGCGGGCTGGCTGAGCCTTTGTCCTTGAGGTAGGTCGTGGTCTTGCGCAGGAGCTCCGAGATCGTGGGCATGTGGTGGCCGGCTTCGCTCAAACTGATCCGCGATCCCTGGACGCTGCCGACGCCACGGCGCTAAACCTCAGACCCCGGCCCTGAGCTGCTCAGCCCTTGCCTGGGCGGCGAGTGCCTCGGTGAAGTCGTCGATGTCTCCCTGGAGTACGGCCTCCAGCTTGTGGAGCGTCAGGCCTACGCGGTGGTCCGTGACCCGCCCCTGGGGAAAATTATATGTGCGGATCTTCTGGCTACGGTCCCCCGTGCCCACCTGCGACTTGCGCTGGTCGGCCTGCTCTTTCTGCTGTTCGGCGAGCTTCATCTCGTAGAGCCGCGCCCGCAGGACCTTCATCGCCGCTATCTTGTTCTGCAGCTGGGATTTTTCATCCTGCATGGAAACCACCAGGCCGGTGGGCTCATGCGTAAGCCTCACGGCTGAATCGGTCGTATTGACCGACTGTCCGCCGGGACCGCTGGAACGGAAGATGTCGACGCGTATGTCGTTTAAGTCGATCTCGATCTCTACGTCCTCGACCGAAGGCAGAACCGCTACGGTCGCGGTGGAAGTATGTATTCGCCCGCCGGACTCGGTAACCGGGATACGCTGCACCCGGTGCACGCCGCTCTCATATTTATACAAGCTGTAAGCGCCCTTGCCGGCAACCTCCATGATGATTTCCTTGAAGCCGCCCATCTCCGACGGACTCGAGGAAAGAATCTCGGTCTTGAAACGCTTGTTCTCGGCATGTTTGGCATACATACGCAGGAGCTCGCCAGCGAAAAGCGAGGCCTCGTCACCGCCGGCGCCGGCGCGGATCTCGATGATGACATCCTTGTCGTCGTTGGGGTCGACCTCCAGCATGGTCGTGCGTATCTCTTCGGCGAGCTGCTCCATGGTCTCCCGCGAAGTGTAGATCTCGTCCTTGACGAACTCGCGCATATCCTGCTCGATATCGCCGTCGCCGGCAAGTATTTCCTCGGCGTCGGCAAAGCTCTGTTCTGCCATGCGATATTTGCGAACGAGCTCGTACGCCGGCTGCAGGTCGGAGTGCTCCTTGGCCAGCCCGGCGAAACGCTTGCGGTCGGCGACCACCGTCGGGTCGCTCAGCTCGTCGTTGAGCTTGTTATATTTATCTTCGATCTCTGTTATCAGTTTTTCTATCATGATTTCCTGTTGTCGTCCTGAGCCGCAGATTGTCATCCTGAGCCGCAGGCGAAGGATCTGCTTTTCGAGTTTCAGGAAAAAGCAGATTCCTCGTCGCTTCGCTCCTCGGAATGACAATACTTGTTGTCATCCCGTGCAAACTTGTCATCCAATGCTAACTTGTCATCCTGAGCGAAGCGAAGGATCTGCTTTATTCTTCGTCGCTCCGCTCCTCAGAATAACACTCTAAATTATTACGCCATCACTTCCACGTCAGCCTTGCCGTCGTGGTCCATCTCCACCGGTTCGAGGGCGGCCACGCCCTCCAGCGCCCTGATCGCCACTTCGATCTGCTCTTCGTCAGGCTCGCGGGTGGTAAGTTTCTGCAGAAGCATACCGGGATAGGTGACGATCTGCATCACGGTGCTGTCCTTGTGTCTCCCGGCAAATTTTATGACTTCATAAGAGAGGCCAACAATCAGCGGTATGCCGATGACTCGCGAAGCGATGATCAGGAGCACCATCCGCCAGTCCGACAGACCGGGGTTCGGCACCCAGGCAAACACGAGTATGGCCAGCACCATGACGATCAGAAGAAAACTGGTTCCACAGCGGGGATGAACGGGTGAGTATTGCAAAACGTTTTTCGGGGTGAGCTCCACGCCGGACTCAAGCGCATGGATCGTCTTGTGCTCGGCGCCGTGATACTCGAATACCCGCCGCAACTGCTTGATGCGCGAGACTACAAGAATATAGATGACAAGGATCGCTATCCTGATGACACCCTCCGTCAGGACGAAACCTGCGTTCCTGAGAACTCCCTCACGCGATGCGGAATCATGGAACCCCAGGCTCGCGACCACCCACGGCAGCGCCATGAAAAGACCGACCGCCATGACTATGCCGATGACCAGGCTGAGCGCCATCTCCTTCTTACTGATATCGCGCTCTTCCTCACCCAGCGACTCGTTCGCCGACATCGAAAGCGTCTTGATGCCGAGCGTCAACGATTCCCAGAGGCCGATGACCCCCCTGAGGATCGGCTTGCGCAGAATCGGGAAGCGGTCGGCGAGCGGCTTCAGCGCTTCGGAATGCAGGCTGATGGTGCCGTCGGGACGCCGGCAGGCCAGCGCCCAGTGACGCTTGCCCCGCATCATGACCCCCTCGATGACCGCCTGGCCGCCGACAGAGGCGGAAGGCTGTCCTTTACCGCCCAAGATTATCCACCGTCTCCTGTTTCATTTGAGCAACCTCATCTTTTGTGTAGACTTCGCCGCAGTACATCTTCCCCTCGTGGCATTTACCATGAAGGCAGTCCGGTCCGGCTTTACGAAAAAGCATCGGGGCCGCGTCCTGCGCCAGGAAGAACATCCGCCACGCGAGGACGTTGATCTCCCACTGCGCGCGGCGGCAGCAGCGTACCTGGAAAAAATGCCTGAGCTCCCGCGCGTTCATCGTCACGACGATGCGTGTCTCCGCCGCGTTGGGAAGCACAAAGCGGGCATCCTCCTGGATGGTCTCCTTCGCAAGACCCCGCGCCTCGCCGAGCTCCACCAGCCGGTCATAGGCGGCAATCGCCGAGCCCATGGCGCCCTGAAACACCTCCAGCGCCTCCGGGTCTTCGGCAATCTTTGGAGGAACTATGAATCCTGCCTCATCGGAAAAATGCACATAGCGCTGGGATTGCTGGCTGTAGGAAGCAAGGCGGTGCCGCACCAGCTGGTGCGAACAGGCGCGCGAGATGCCGTCGACGCCGAATGTGAATGAAGCGTGCTCGAAGGTGCTCAGATGCCCGGAGTTCACGAGAATCTTTATGAGCCGCCCGATCTCTTCGTCGGACATGCTCTCCACAAGCTGGGCCGCCGTCGAGGGAGAATAGCAGAGCCTGCCCGCCGCCGCTACGGCGCGTTCGGGCTCAGGGGTGTGTGTAAGCAGGGTTACGTTAAGAGTCGCCGACACCGGTCAGAACCGGCTAGGAGGTTTGCCTCTTGGCGTACTTGCGCTTGAATCTCTCGACCCGTCCTCCGGTATCCACCAGCTTGCGCTTGCCCGTGTAGAACGGGTGGCACTTGGAGCAGATTTCCACTGTTATCTCAGGAGTGGTCGAACGGGTCTGAAACTCCTCGCCGCAGGAGCAACGAACCTTTGTTTCCATGTAATCGGGGTGTATGTCTTTTTTCATTTCAAGTCCTCGTCTTCTTGGCAAACAAGAAATAATAGCACAAAATAAAAGCATTGGACGCGGGCAAGCCCCGCAGATTCATGAAAATCGCTCCATGAGGCCGGAATGCCGGTCCCGCGTTACAACCCTACTCTGTTATTCTAGTGAATATATGAAGAGCATGCGAACATTAACTGTTATCGCCCTGATGGCGCTGCTTCTGGCTTTTGCCGGCTGTTCCGATGACCGCTCCCGGGCCGGGCAACTGGTGAAGGACAGCGACACACTGCGGTCTTCGGCCGTTGATACGCTCAGGCGCTCGACCGCCACCATCGACGGCCTGGTGCGGGACGCCTCGGCTGGACGGTCCCTGCCGACAGCTCAGACAAAAGCCACCACCACGAAGACAATCGAGGACCTGAACATTGCCCTCGCGGACCTGACCACTCGCGACGCCAGGCTGAAAAGCGCGGATGCGCTCGCGCTGAATGACAACTTCCATGCTTATCTGGCGCAGCTCAGAACCAGCAACGACCTGCTGACCGCGACGCTCAACACCGCCTCAGAGATACCGAGGCTGATCGAGCGGGAACAATACTCGCTGGCCGGCTGGGACGAGATCAAGGCGCAGCAGATAGTCAGCCAGATCATGTCGATGGAGCAGCAGATCGACCGCATGTATAAAGAGTCGGAGATGTTACGCAACCAGGCCGAGCAGATCAGGAAGGATAACCCGAAGGATTTTGGGGACTGATTATCACTCGCCCGGCCGGCTCCTTGCCATGAGGCCGATGCATACCTAAAATACACTCTGGTGGATAACGGGCGATTAGCTCAGCTGGTTAGAGCGCCGTCCTCACATGGCGGAGGTCACTGGTTCGAGTCCAGTATCGCCCACCAAAACCCGTTTTCATCCCGTGGGGGATTAGCTCAGTTGGGAGAGCGCTTGCTTCGCATGCAAGAGGTCACCGGTTCAAGTCCGGTATCCTCCACCACTATGTCTGCTGTAAAATGATTTGCACGATGTCATCCTGAGCAAAGGGTCTGGATTCTTCGGGCTTCGCCCTCAGAATGACATTCGTTACACTGTCATCCTGAGCGAAGCGAAGGAACCCGGTGGAGTTCCTTACGCGCCGCAGGCTCCTCAGAATGACAAAACCCTCGTGGGGGATTAGCTCAGTTGGGAGAGCGCCTGGTTTGCATCCAGGAGGTCACCGGTTCGAGTCCGGTATCCTCCACCATAATCTGACCCTTGCAAATGGCTTAACAAAGCCAAATTTTATGCTTCTGGCTGATCGACCAAATAGACATATATGTAAAAGTAAATATCAAGTTGACATTAGAGTAGAGGGATATTACTATTCATTTGTTTGGCTCTTTGGCGATGAGAGGTCGAATACTATGAAACTGCATAAATGGATAGTAGCGCCACTGATAGTGATCGTTCTACTTGTGGTCATAGTTCTAACAACTAACAGTAATCCGAGTGAAAACAAAATAGATCTGAGCTTGGAGTCATTGACGGTCGCCAACCACCCAAATGAAGGAGAAGGTGTCCTTGCCGAATGTGCGAAAACAGCTTGTGTAGCCGTCAAGGCTAATGAACTTGCTGCTAAGGCCGCGGCGGCAGCGCAAGCAGCTCAAATGGCTGCCCAGGAGCAGACTCAGGTATATGAACAATATTCGCCTCCAAGAACGTACCAAAATCAAGCATCGCCTTCTCCTCAACCTGTCGGCCCGCCTCAAGTCGTGATCACAGAAGTTAGTTGTTACGGGGCAGGATGTCCGATCGTCTGTGGTCCATGCTGGCCTATCCCATAACCTCCACCACATTACCTGCGCAATTTTCCTCAGGTTCGAACCAGGTCTGGCCATCATTTTCGAGTTCGAATCTTCGCCTATCGAAAAACATATCACGGTGAATCTGTCAAATCGGTCTGTTCCATCCAGACGACTGAGATAATCTCTTTTTTCATAAACTTTCAGTCGGGCAGAAGCGCCTTCGCACTCAATCGATTGCCCGAAGACCCCACGGGCCGCGGAGAAGATATGTCAGCGCAACCGGCACGGGGTAGGAGCCATACCGGTTGCGCCCGCTCCAGGAAGATCGGAGCCGCCCGCGCTTCGGTTCGATCCAGGGAGAAACGGCCTGAGATCGGGGTAAGCCGGAGCAGGGCTGTTAACCTCTCGAATCATATTAGACCGTTCGGACGGCTAATCGCAGGACTGTGTGGGATTGGTCGGCGAAACCCGAAAAAGGAGAAAGCCCCGAAATAACTTCGGGGCCTTCCAAGGGGGGCGATTAAGCCCTTTACACTAAAATAAGTAGATTGGTTAATATCATAGCGTCTATGCATATAGCCGTCTATGATGCATTAATACTAATTAACTGTGTAAATTAAATCATAAGAAGCCGGCTATGGCCTTCTGGAAGCATTATAGTCAACCCGCCTATCCAACAAAGTCTACATACCCGGCACGAACAGCATAGGCGACGGCCTCGAGTTTCGAATGTACACCGAGCTTGCCGAGGATGTTCTGGATATGGTTCCTGGTCGTGGTCGGGCTGATATAGAGCTGCCGCGAAATGATCTCGTTGTTCAGGCCCCGGGCCAGAAGCTGCAGGATCTCGAGCTCGCGGCGGGTAAGCCTGACCATGGCCTTGCCGTCGGCTTCATCGGTATCGTCTTCGTAACCGCCGCTGCCGTCACCGGCGCCGGCACGAGGCTGTTCGTAATGCTGGACAGCCGCCCGCACATGTTTGGCAAGGGCTTCCAGCTTGGCATTCTTGTGCCTGAGACGGTCCTCCGCGAGTTTCACGCGCGCGGCGGACGACACTCTCGCGGTCAGCTCGTCCCTGTTGAAAGGCTTTGCGATGTAATCGTGAGCGCCCAGCTCGAAGCCGGTCACCAGGTCGGCCGTGTTCGGCTTTTCGTGGATAAAGATAACAGGGATGTGCCTCAGACTGCTGTCGCCCTTGATCGTCTTGCAGATATCATGCCCGCTTGTGACCGGCATCTCGACGTCGAGTATGATCACGTCGGGGCGCTCGTCCCTGGCGATCTGACGCGCGGCCGAACCATCGAACGCGGTCAGCACACGGTAGCCTGCCTTGGACAGGCACTCTTTCGCGACGTGAAGTACGTCCGGATCGTCGTCTACTACAAGAACTGTTTCGTTTGGCATCTCGTTGCTCTCTTTTTTCTGTTTGCCGTCCGTCGCCCTCCAGACAGATCCTCCGGAAGATTACGGCGGCGGCTCCATTTCAGCTTCAGTCCCGCAAACAGCTTCTTTTCCTGAGTCGCAGGCAACTCTCATCGGAAAAAACTGTCAGATAGTTTACTAATATACTCCGGTTTTGGAAGATTGGAAAGGGTGATGCAAATTAATCAGTATGTTTGATGCAGCTATACCTGTCGACGGAAAAGGCTGCGGCCCTCTGAATAGAGGTTGCGGCCATGCGTATCGATGACGACGATCGCGGGGAAATCCTCGACTTCCATACGATAGACCGCCTCGGTTCCGAGCTCCGCCCAGGCCACCGGTTCTGCCACTTTTATGCATTGCGCCAGCATTGCGCCCGCGCCGCCGACGGCCGCAAGATATACCGCGCCGTGCTCACGCAGGGCCGCGCTGACCTCGTCGCTGCGATCGCCCTTGCCGATCAGCACCCGCGGACCGCGGCTCAGTAGCGCGGGTGTGTATCTGTCAACGCGAGAGCTGGTCGTCGGCCCTGCTGATCCTGTCGCCCGCCCGGGAGAAGCCGGCGTCGGGCCGACGTAATAGATGACCTGGCCCTCAAGCTCGACCGGCAGATCCTGACCCTGCCCGATCAGTTCGGCCATCCTGCGATGGGCGGCATCGCGCGCCGTATAAATAGTGCCCGTTATCAGTACGCGGTCGCCCGCTTTCAATTCGCGGACATCGGCCTCGGCGAGCGGCGACGTGAGTCTTTTATCCGGCATCTCTCCCATATCAGAGACTTCCACTCGCGCGCCGGGCTGAATTGCACTGGATGTTCACCGCTACCGGGAAAGAAGCGATATGGCAGGGGGATTCCTCTATTGCGACTCCAAGACAGGTCACCGTGCCGCCAAAGCCGCCGGGACCGAGACCCAGCGCGTTCACCTGATCGAGTATCCCGTTCTCGAGACCGGCAAGCCTCGGATCGCTGTGAGCGCTTCCCGCCAGCCTGAGCAAGGCTTTCTTGGCAAGCAGCGCCGCCCCGTCCATGGTTCCGCCCACGCCTATGCCCAGAAAGATCGGCGGGCAGGGATTGGCGCCGGCGTTCTGGACGGTTTCCAGGACGAAGCGCGTCATGCCCTCGACCCCGTCGGACGGTTTTAGCATCGCCAGGCGGCTCATGTTCTCGCTGCCCGCGCCCTTCGGCAGAACCGTCAGCTTCAGCTCTTCGCCGGGAACGGACTCGACGTGGAGCATGGCGGGTGTGTTGTCGCCGGTGTTGATGCGCTCAAACACGGGGTCACGGACGACCGAGGCCCGCAGGTAACCTTCCGCCTGCGCCCGGGCCACGCCCGCGTCGACGGCATCTACCAGAGCGCCGCCGGTGATATGCACGTCCTGGCCGACTTCGGCAAAGACCACGGCAAGCCCGGTATCCTGGCAGAGGGGCACACGCTCACGCGCGGCGATTTCGGCATTCTTCAAGAGTGTTTCGAGAACGCTGCGGCCGAGGGGTGACTCCTCGCGCTTCAACGCGCCCTCGAGGCAGGCGACGACATCGGCCGGCAATACGAAATTGGCTTCCAGGTAGAGCCGGGAGACGAGCGCGGTGATTTCGCTTGCGTCCACCTTTTTCAAGATCTACTCCCTGATCCCCAGCATGGCGCGGGTCGAGGCGGCGACTTCCTCGGGAGTCTTCGGTTCGCGCGCGACACCGCTCTTAACGGCGGCGCCCGCTACAGCTGCCGCGACCGCCGGAGCGACCCTGAGATCAAAGGCCTCGGGGATGATGCACTCCGGGCCCAGGTCGTCCTGAACCAGGTCGGCGAGCGCCCGCGCGGCGGCCACTTTCATCTCCTGGTTGATCACGCTGGCCCGCACGTCGAGGGTCCCGCGGAAGATGCCCGGGAAGCCCAGGACGTTGTTTACCTGGTTGGGATAATCGCTGCGCCCGGTCGCGATAACGGCGGCGCCCGCGGCGCGCGCTTCATCCGGCATTATCTCCGGGTCGGGATTGGCCATCGCGAAAACAGCGGCGTCGCTACCCATGGAAGCGACCATCTCCCTGGTGACGGCATCCTTGACGGAGACGCCGACAAACATGTTGGTCCCCTTCATCGCGGCGGCGAGGTCGCCCTGTTTGCCGTCGGGGTTGGTCCACTCCGTCACGCGTTTTTTTACCGGGGTGAGGTCGTCGCGATGCGCTCCGACGATACCCTTGGTGTCGCAAAGCACTATCCGCGTCGCGCCGACAGCGCTGAGCATCCGGGCGATGGCGATTCCCGCGGCGCCGGCGCCGTTGATCACGATATCCAGCTCTTCGAGCGGCCTTCCCGTGACGCGGCAGGAATTAATTGCCGCGGCCAGGACGACCACGGCGGTTCCGTGCTGGTCGTCATGAAAGACGGGAATATCACATTCCTCGATCAGGCGCTCCTCGACCTCGAAACAGGTCGGCGCGGAGATATCCTCGAGGTTGATGCCGCCGAAAGTGGGCTCCAGCAGCTTCACGGTACGCACGATGTCGTCAGCCTTCTGACTGTCTATACAAATAGGAAAAGCATCAACGGCGCCGAACGCCTTGAAAAGCACGGACTTGCCCTCCATCACAGGCAACGCGGCTCGTGCGCCTATGTTGCCCAGGCCCAGCACCGCCGAACCGTCGGTCACGACCGCAACCGTGTTCCAGCGGCCGGTGTAGACATCCAGGAGCGACGGATCCCGCGCTATCTCACGGCAGGGCTCCGCCACTCCCGGCGTGTAAGCGATCGAAAGCGCGTACTTGTCGGCCACGGATACCTTGCTCTCGATCGAGAGTTTGCCCCGCCACTGCGCGTGCAACTTGAGCGCTTCCTGCTGTATTGATGCTCTTTCTTCATTATTCATGGGAAGTATTATATATGGCTTCGCGCTTCAGGTTCACATCGCGGCCGAATTTTCTGCCGGAAAGACAAAACCGGCGTTAAATACTATAAAATCAGGTCCAGGATCATCTGAATGAATTCCAGTCAGGAGAGAAACGCATGGCGGACTCCGAAAGCATCCGGGAAAAAAGTGCGGTAAACCTGAAAATCGGCGGCATGGCCCTGGAGAACGGCGTGCTGTTCCAGACTGACCAGCACTGGGCCATGGCGGTCCGCGGCCTTTCGGGTGATATTGAGATCTCGTCGGGAAAAAAAACGCCTATCCCCTATTCCGGGCGCATCCGGCGCATACCGATGCTGAGAGGGCTTGTGGCGCTGGCTGAATCCGGCATGGCTATCCCCAACGCTTACGCGCATGGCGGCCGGCTGCCGCTGCCGGCGCGGTCGCCGCAGATGCTGGCGTCCATGATCGTCAGCATCCTCGGCACGATGATCGTCAAAAATCCCAAGCGCAAGCTGCCGCCATTGCTCGAAGAGCTGGCGGTATCGGCGCTGGCGCTGGTACCTTCACTTGTGGCCCTGCGGAAATCAGAGGCCACCGAGTATCACGCAGCAGAACACAAGTCAATTAACACCTGGGAGTCGTCCGGCGGTCTGGACGAACTCAAGGCGGAGCAGGCGGCCGCGGAACACGCCCGCTGTGGCTCCAATATCATGGGACCCGCTCTCGCGATGATGACCGTCGGCAACACGCTGACACGGCGCTGGCTGGGAAGCCGGCGCGGCAACATGGCGCGCCTGGGCGTGGGCGTACTCAGCCTCTCGGGAGCAGTCGAGATCGTGCAATGGGCGGCGCGCAATCCGCGCAGCCTCTTCTCGAAAGCCCTGACACTCCCCGGCGGCGAACTGCAGCATCTGGTCACCACTTCCGAGCCCAGCCACGACCAGATGGAGGTAGGACTGTCGGCCCTGAGGGAGCTGCTGAGGCTTGAAGGCGCCCTCTAAAATCACGCCATAAAGCCCGGAAACCCGCCCGAGACGGCTTTTTTACTACGAAAAATCCCAGCTTTTTCCCTGAGGATAGTTTTTTCCACATACGGGTAACCTAGGTTTGTCCTTTCTGGATGACCCAACCTAAGGTGGTGCGGAAAGATGGTTTCGACGATAGAGCTCGCTTCCCTGCGAGGCTTCACCAGCTCTGACCGGCACCCGGTCGTGAGCCTCTACCTGAATGTGAACGGCGCCCACTTCCCCACGCGGGCGGACTATGAAACAGAATTCAGTATCCTTGTCAACAACGCGAGAAAAGCCGCCACGGGCGACCTGCATCTTACGCGCGACCAGGAAAGCGGGCTCGACAACGACCTGCGCGCCATAAGCGAGTACCTGACCCTGGAGTTCAAGAGGAATGGTGAGCGCGGACTGGTTATATATTCATGCGGGGCCGAGGGGCTCTGGGAGATAATACCGATGCGGGTGCCGATTGAGAACCGGCTCTTTGTCGACTTCAAGCCGCAGGTCGCTCCCCTGATGGAGGTCCTCTCAGGTTACCAGCGCGTCTGCGTGTTATTGACCGACAAGAAGACGGCGAGGATCTTTCAGGTTCATGCCGGAGAGATCGCCGAGCAGCCCGAAATAATGGATGCCGTATTAAAGCACCACACACAGGGCGGCTGGGAACAGGCGAAACTGCAGCGCCGACATGACAAACAGGTGCGCGAACACCTGAAACACGCCGCGGGCGCCACCCTCGATTTCTTCAAACAGGAGCGCTTCGACCGGATCGCGATTGGTATCTCGGACGAACTGTGGCCCGAGCTGGAGAAAGTGCTGCATCCATATCTTCGAGAGCGCCTCGAAGGCCGGTTCGCCCTGGACATCGATGCCACCACGGACGAGGTGCTTGCCAGGATAACACTCATAGAGGACGCTCACAGAAACAAGGACCGGGAATCGATGCTCGAATCGCTCGGTCCGGAGCTGGATGCGGGCAAGGTTTTTGTGGGAGGGCTCGATGACGTGCTCCAGATGCTGAACCAGCGGCGCGTCGACCTGCTGCTGGTCGAAGAGGGCTACCACACGGCAGGAAGACATTGTCCCGCCTGTAATACGCTTGAACATGGCGAGAAGGTCTGCCCTACCTGCGGCCAGTCGGTCGATCAGGTAAAAGATGTGGTCGAGGCCGCGATGGAACTCGCCGTCAGGCAGGACGCCCTGGTGAAAACGATCCCGCTCGGCCATCCGGCGATGACCCAGGCGGAACATATCGCGGCAAGGCTCCGGTACTAACCCGGCGCCCTTTTTAACAGGTCCGGCGGCCACTTAAGCAGACAAAAGGACGGGCATCTGCCCGTCCTTTCCTGTTGAATCCTTCTTTCTATATCTAAGTCTAAGGTTATGATATTTCCTATTAAAGAGATTGACAGATTGGTGAGCCCGTCCGTGACACGATAATCGTGGCTCCTGTCAATCTGGTTTTTGGAAGGAGAGGTGCAGGATGACACTACATATGAAGATTCCGTCCAGACGTTTTACGCGTTTTTACAGATATCCGCAGGTTTTTTCCCCACGCGCTCTGTTTCCGGTAAATGAGCCGCGCCTATATGCCTGGGATCCGAGAGTAGATATCCGGCATGAGGATGGAAGGGTGCTATATAGCATCGATGTCGCCGCAGCAAAGCCCGAGGACCTGGACGTGACGGTGGACGACGGCGTCGTAACCATCAAAGGCAAACTGCAGCTGGAGCGCGGGATCGACCGTGAAGGCTATAACTTGCGCGAAACGAGCATCAGCAGCTTCACCCGCTGCCTGCCCCTGGACAGGGGCGCGGACTGGAAGAGAACCGAAGCATCTTACGAGGACGGCGTTCTTGAAGTGACGATACCCGTTAGCGAGGCAACGTCGAGACACATCGAGATTCAATCCGATGAAGGGAACCCGAGCGGGGAATAGTTGGCCACAGACCGGGGACACCTTACTTAATTCCATCAAGTAATGACCTTGACTGGTAATAACTATCTGGAATTAAGTAAGGTGTCCCCATACACTCGACGGCATCACCATTCTCTCATTGCCAATAGTGTAATTCAGCGAAAAACGGGCATTAATTGAAGTGTCCCTTTCATAAAGTCATAAAGGAGAAGATGAACCCGGAAAAACTGACAATCAAGGCGCAGGAGGCGATCGCCTCCTCACAGAAGCTCGCCGGGGCCGAAGGCCAGCAGCAAATCGAGCCGGAGCACCTGCTGCTCGCTCTTCTTGAGCAAAGCGAAGGGATAGTCGTACCCATACTGCAGAAGCTGGGCGCCGACCCGGCTGCGATATCGGCCGACCTGCGTGATGCCGTCGCCGAAAAGCCGAAAGTCAGCGGCGCGCCCGGGCAGCAGGCATACCTGGGTTCCGGTTTGAAGCAGCTGCTGGACGAGGCGGGAAAGATCGCCGACCAACTGAAGGATGAATATGTCAGCACCGAGCACATGCTGCTCGCCGCCGCCCGGTCAGACAGCGGGGCGAAGCAGCTCCTCGCCCGGGGCGGCATCACGTACGACCGCCTGCTGGCGGCGCTGGCTGAAGTACGCGGCAGCCAGCGCGTCACCGACCAGAACCCCGAAGCCAAGTTCCAGCCGCTGGAGCAGTACGGACGCGACCTCACCGAGGAGGCGCGCCGCGGCAAGCTCGACCCGGTCATCGGCCGCGACGACGAGATCCGCCGCGTCATCCAGGTACTCTCGCGGCGCACCAAGAACAACCCGGTGCTGATCGGCGACCCCGGCGTGGGCAAGACCGCCCTGGTCGAGGGGCTGGCCCAGCGTATCGTCGACGGCGATATCCCTGAGGGTCTCAAGGACAAACGAGTTGTCGCGCTGGACGTCGGCTCGCTGGTGGCGGGCGCCAAATACCGCGGCGAGTTCGAGGACCGGCTCAAAGCCGTGCTGAAGGAGATAGCTGAGTCAGAGGGCAGGATCATCCTCTTTATTGATGAGATGCACACCCTTGTTGGCGCGGGGGCCGCCGAAGGTTCGATGGACGCCTCCAACATGCTCAAGCCGATGCTCGCCCGCGGCGAGCTGCGGGCTGTCGGTGCGACCACCCTCGACGAATATCGCAAATACGTGGAAAAGGACCCGGCGCTGGAGCGCCGTTTCCAGCCTGTCTTCGTCGGCGAGCCCACTGTGGAAGACACCATCGCCATCCTCCGTGGACTGAAGGAACGCTATGAGGTGCACCACGGCGTCCGCATCCAGGACGCGGCGCTCGTCGCCGCCGCCGTGCTATCCGACCGCTATATCACCGACCGCTTTCTGCCGGACAAGGCTATCGACCTGATTGATGAGTCAGGCTCAAAATTGCGAATCGAGATCGACAGCCTGCCCACCGAGATCGACGTCATCGAGCGCCGCATCAAGAAACTGGAGATTGAGGACAGGGCGCTGAAGAAGGAAAAGGACAAGGCTTCGAAGGCGCGCCGCGACAAGGTCAGGGAAGAGCTCGCCGGGCTTAAAGAAAACGCCAGCCGCATGAAGGCGCACTGGACCAACGAAAAGGATTCCATCCAGAAGATCCGCGCGCTCAAGGAGGAGCTGGAGAACGCGAAGACCGACGCCGACCGCGCCGAACGCGAAGGCGACCTCACGAAGGCCGCAGAGCTACGCTATGGCAAAACAGTCGATCTGACAAAAAAGATCGAAGAGGAAAACGCCCACCTCGCCGAGCTGCAGAAGGACCAGAAGATGCTCAAGGAAGAAGTGGATGAGGAGGATGTCGCCGAAGTCGTAAGCAAGTGGACCGGTATCCCGGTCGTGAAACTGATCGAAGGTGAAGTCGAGAAGCTCATCAACATGGAGGACCGGCTGCACGAGCGCGTGATCGGGCAAGACGAGGCCATAGCCGCCGTCTCCAACGCCATGCGCCGGGCGCGGGCAGGCTTGAGCTACGCCAACCGTCCGTATGGTTCTTTCATCTTCCTGGGCCCGACAGGGGTCGGCAAGACGGAGCTCGCCAAGGCGCTAGCCGAGTTCATGTTCGACGACGAGAAGGCGATGGTGCGCATCGACATGTCGGAGTTCCAGGAGAAACACACGGTGTCGAGGCTGATCGGCGCGCCGCCCGGCTACGTCGGCTACGAGGAAGGCGGCTACCTGACCGAGGCTGTGAGGCGCCGTCCCTACTCGGTGCTGCTGCTCGACGAGATCGAGAAGGCGCACCCCGAGGTCTTCAACGTGCTGCTGCAGATCATGGACGAGGGGCGCCTGACCGACGGCCACGGCCGCACCGTCGATTTCAAGAACGCCGTCATCATCATGACCTCCAACATCGGCAGCCAGTACATCACCGAGCTGGGCGCCGGCGGCGAGGAGGAGATGGACCATCTCGTCACCGAGGCGATGAAAAAACATTTCAAGCCGGAGTTCTTAAACCGCGTCGACGATATCATCATCTTCCACCGCTTAAGCGAGGCGCAGCTGCGCGAGATCGTCGATATCCAGATGCGCGGCATGGCCGGCCTGCTCGCCGGGCGCGGCATCGGCATAACGGTGACGGACGCAGCAAAGGATTACCTCGCCCGCGAGGGCTATGACCCGGCGTACGGCGCGCGGCCGCTGAAGCGGCTGATACAGAAGGAGATACAGGATGTGCTGGCGCTGAAACTGCTCAAGGGAGAATTTGTGGATGGACAGATTGTGGAGGTGGATGCAGGCAAGGACAGCCTGGTGTTTGCCGCAACAACCTCGCCGGAGACAGCCCCGAAGACCGCGAAGCGGCAAGAGGCTTAGTACACGAACTCGACTGATTTTTCCGAACAGAGGGGCGAGCCACAAACCCAGGTCTCCGCTTAACTCCCCACATTCGGGTTTTCACTGGACTGCTTGGCGAGGGCCACATGGCGGGCTAGAAACGCAATCACGGGGTCGGACTTGATGATGGTTTCCACCCGTTTTTGGACTAACGGTTCTTCCTCCGCGGTATAGGGAGTCTCGCCGAGGATTCTGCATACATTAGCCAGGCTGATCAGCATCGTCATTTCTGGCTCATTACTTCCCTGGATGATCGCGTCGTGCACACTCATCACGAGACTGCGTTTGGCCGCCTCGTCCTGAAGCGGGTAGCGCGGCGTCACGTAACCCAGGGTGCGGTGTTTCTTTTTATACAGGACCCCCTTCTCAACAAGCTGTTCGAGAAAGCGGCTGCCGTGGAAGGAGGTTCCAAACGTCGGCATGTTCCTGCCCGTTGTCAGGGGCAGGAGTTTTTTTATCCAGTGGAAGGGGCTTTTTTCCTTGCCGGCAGCGCGGATCTTCGAGAGGGCTTCATCCAGAACCTCATCACCGGCAGGAGAGGAATCAACGATCTTCAGCTTCCCGTTGTCCTTCGTGATCTTGAGAAACACTTCCCTGGGAAGCTCCACGTCCACACGCCCGGCCAGCATCAGCTCCATGATGATAGACCCTGAGAGCGCGTAGGAAATATAGTCGCGGGTGTGCGACGTGCGGCCGACCACGCCCTCGTCATCGACCAGGGCCAGCAATACGATTTTTTCGGGAAGACTTAACATGGCATTAAGCTTTTCTATCCAATAATCCTGAAATGCACACCTCCATTGCCTATTTTCCGGCAGGCTGACAGTCTTGATTCCATAATCTTCCATGAATCCGTGAGTCGAGATGAAAAACCAGGGGTTTTACCGTGTTTGAAAGTTATGGGTTACGGATAAAAGGCTCATCGAGAGGCGGTTTTTGAAAAGCATGGGAGGTGGTTTTTCAAAGCTGCCTCTTGCGATGCGCGGGAATAATACCCCACCGCCACTTTCCTGTGTAATTTAAAGGTAATCCCCCCGCTTTTAAATAAGGTAATAATCTCTATATAATAATCCAATCATAAAAACCATTAAGGGAGCAAAGATGTATAACCGGGCGCGAGGCGTATTGCTATTTTTGGCCGTTTTTGTATTCAGCTCTCTGATGTTGATCTCGGGCTGTGGTTCCGACCAGTCAAAGACGCTGGATCCACCGAAGATCTCCGAGTACAACAAACCAGGCACCGTCTATATAGAGACGCTCTGGAAAGCTGACGTAACGGTCACCAATCTTACGATCAACGAAGCTGCGCTGACGGACAAAATCCTTGCCATGGTGCTCGCGGGCCAGATCACATCCGAGGATCAAATCACCAGCGCAGTACTCACCGAGCTCCTGACCAACCCCAAGCTCTACATAGTCCCCGGGACGGGAACACGTTCCCTTCCGGTTCAGACGGGTGCCTCGGGGACAGGTTTCATCATTACGCCTGACGGCTATGTGGTCACCAATGCCCACGTAGTCAAGATGACCGAAGAAGAGATGAAGCAGTCTATGGCGTTGATAGGTCTTAGTGACCTCGTCGAAGCTGATATCGCCGACATCGAAACCGAGCTGGGCTTCACTCTTACCGAGGACCAGGCCAAAAAGATGTCCGAAGCGCTCGCTACTGCCTACGCCCAGTACCTGACGTTGAGCAACGAGTCGTCTGAAAGCCAGGTTCTTATGGGTGTCGCCGTAGCGGGACTGGGGACGGTCCAGAAGGGCTCACCCGCCGAGCTGATCAAGGTCGGAGAGCAGGTCCCGGGCAAGGATGTGGCTATTCTCAAGATCAATGCCAGCAACCTGCCAACTGTCAAACTCGGGGATGACACGGCGGTCAAGGACGGCGAGCAGGCGATAGCCCTCGGCTATCCGGGAGTCGCGACCTTCAACCCGCTTATCAAGAAATCTGAGGAAAATATCAAGCCGTCGCTCACCGTTGGCAGCATCAGCGGCCGCAAGACGATGCAGGGAGGCTGGGAGGTTCTCCAGACCGACACCTCCATAACTCATGGCAACAGCGGCGGCCCGCTGTTCAACAACCGTGGCGAGGTCATCGGCATCACGACCTTCGGCAGCGTTCAGCAGAACACCTCAACCGGCGGATATGATGAGGTCCAGGGCTTCAACTTCGCGATTCCGACCACCGTCATAAAGCAGTTCCTGAACGAGAGCAACGTCACGCCTACGGAAGGTCCTCTGACAAAGACGTATCACGAAGGCGTGGACCTGGCCGCGGAAGACCACTACAGCGCCGCCAAGGACAAGTTCAAGCAGGTTTCCGAATCCAGCCCGGGCTTTCCATATGCAGCCGACCAGATCTCTCTCTGTACCGCGAAGATCAACGAGGGACTCGACAAGTCGACATTCCCCATACCGGCGTGGCTTATGATTATCGTTGCGTTGATCGTGATTATTGCGGTTGTGGGACTGGTGCTCTTCCTGGTACTGAAGCCCGGGAAAAAATCAAAGGGCGGTCCGGGACAGTTCGTTCCGCCGGCGCCCGCCGCTACGCCAGCGCCACCTGCGGCTAAACCCGCTCCAGTGGTACCTCCTGTACAGCCTGCTGCGCCTGAGCCGCCCGCGGCCGTGACCGAAACGATCACGCCACCGGCAGAGCCGGCACCAGCCGTCGAGGAAGAAGCACCCCAGAAAACAGGAGACGCCGAAGAGGGCCATCATTTCTGCGCTTATTGCGCAACGCCACTGCCGGCCGGTGCTGCTTTCTGTCCGAAATGCGCAAAGCCGGTCAAATAGCAGACTTAAGTGATAAACCATATAAATCGGGGGCGGCCTTCGGCCGCCCCCGATTTTTTCTTGTTCCTTCTTCACGCCGCCGCATGAGGCGGCCTTGTTAAACTAACGTGCCGGATTAGCCTATTCGCCTACCGTGACTTCCTGCGTCGCCTCCCACATGCCGTGAAGGTTACAGCGCTCAACCACCCTCAGTGTCGAGGTCTTGTGTTTGCTCTGCTTGACCAGGGTAACCGTCACCTCAGGCCTCGTAAATACCGGCGTCAGATCTATCCTCGCGTTGAAGTTCTGTCCGAAGGACACCTCGATCCACTGGATATGGTGGCCCTCCTCCATCGGATGAGGGATCTCCCCCACTTTGATGGTTACCTGGAAAGGCTCACCGGCCTTCACCGTGTCCGGACAATCCAGCCAGGGCGTGTGCTTCTTCTCCGCCTCGGTCAAGTTCGCCTGATCCGCCGGCCTGTTGATTCCACAGAAAGGTCCTTTGTCTCCCATTTCTTTCCTCCATCAGATTGTATTTTTCGGCGGTTTTTCGAGCAGGAGACGGCCAGCGTGCAGCCCGCCCCTCTCGAGTTCAACCGATCCGTTCGAACTCGTTTTTCGGCGCCCCGCATGTGGGACATTTCCAGTCGTCGGGCAGCTCTTCAAAAGGCGTGCCTTCCTCATTCTCCCTGTACAGCCACTTGCACATGGCGCAGCGCCAGACGACGCCATCCTCACGGTCTCCGTTTTTTTCGGTGACGGTCCAGCCCCGGCCCTCCCACTCCCCGACGGCCGGTGGGATGTAGCCAGAGTAGATCTCCTTGTCCCTGGCGTCCTCTACGGTCACAGTCACGGTAACGCCATCCCGGGAGACCGTGTAGCCCCATTCGTAATTGTCCTTCGTGTCAGGTGCCGACAGTTTCGCCTCGAAGACGATGTCGGACCCCTTCTGCTTCAATTTCGACCATGAGTAGCAGCATTTGGCCAGGGAGGTACAACCGCATTTGCCTCTGAGCAGCCTGAGTCCGTCCACTTCGAGTCCACCGGGTATCTTCGATATTTCAACTTCCATCATCCAGCCTCCAGACTACCGCCGCCTCAAGGCGGTGTTTTGCTTGAGTCCATCCGCTCCGGCTATTCGACCAGCTCGAATGAATCCTTGGGGGCTCCGCAGGTCAGGCATGCCCAGTCGTCGGACAGCTCGTCAAAAACCGCATCCTCATTCTCCTCGTCGTATACATATCCACACACGCTGCATTTGTACTGCATGTCGCGCTTCTCCTTATTCGAATTTTTTATGAAATTCGCGGACCTCTTTCGCGAACTGACGGCCATACTCATAGCACTGCTGCATTTCCCCGGGCGTCGGCTTGTATTTCACCTCAGGGCCGCCCTCAACTGCTTCGAGCTTCATCTCGGATATCTGGCCATACAGCCACTTGACCGCGCCGCCGCTCCATCCATAGCTGCCGAAAGCGCCAGCGATCCTGTCCTTGGGCCGCAGCCCGCGCAGGTGGGTCATGAACTGCGCCACCGAAGGAAAAACCTCGTTGTTGAGCGTCGGCGAACCCACCAGGCAGCCCCGCGATTTCCAGAATTCGGTTATCGCCTCGCTCATGGGGGAGTTCCTCAGCTTGATGACCATGCAGCCGACGCCTTCATCCCTGATACCCTGCATCAGCGGCCCGGTCATTATTTCCGTGCTCTTCCACATGGTGTCGTAGATGATGGACACCGACAGGTCCGCCCTGCCGTTGGCCATCGCCATATACATGTCAATCACCCGCCCGGGATCACCGCGCCAGATTAGGCCATGGTCCGGCGCTATCATGTCTATCTCGATTCCCATGTCCAGGATGGCTTTGATCTTCGACTTGATCAGGGGGCCGAACGGCATGAGGATGTTGGCATAATAATCGATGACGGCCTCATCAAGATGTGCACTGGAGCCGCAGGTGGCGTACTCATCGTCGAACCTCACGCTGGTCGCCAGATGCTGGCCGAAAGCATCCTGCGAGATCAGAAGCTTTGCCTCCGGCACATAGGTCATCATCGAATCCGGCCAGTGAAGCATCGGTGTCTCGATAAACCGCAGCGTGTGCTTCCCGATCTTCAGCTCGTCGCCTGTCTTTACAACATTCACATCCCACGCGGACAGATCAAAAAAACGCTCGATGACCTGCCTGCCCCTTTCAGTTACATATATATGAGCGCCGGGGGCCAGGGCCATGAACCTGTCGAGCGAGCTCACGTGATCGTTTTCCACATGGTTGATGACGATATTTTCTATTTTTGATGGATCGATGACGCCGGCGACACTCTTTATGGAGACTTCCGCGAAATCATGTTTGACCGTATCGATCAGCGTGATCTCGTCATCGACGATCAGATAATTGTTGTAGGTTGTTCCCTTGGGAGTCACGTAGCCATGGAAATCACGGATCGGCCAGTCGATGGCGCCGACCCAGTGGATATCAGGTTTGATCTCAACCGCCGTCATATATTTCACTCCGTTTCTCTCGAATATAAAAACCGGACGATGGTGACCGGTTTAAAAATTATCCCCCTTCGATGTGAATTCTAACCGGATGGGGAAATCGGGATATCCTTCACATTGCTGGTCATCCAGTTAGCACAGACGGTCTGTCATCCTGATATCAGCTCGGGTTGGCTGTCAGCCTGATAGCACGGACAGCCTGTCATCCTGAGCCACAGGCCATTTGTCATCCTGAGCCGAGCTCCTTTTTGTCATCCTGAGCCGAGCTCCTTTTTGTCATCCTGAGCCGAGCTCCTTTTTGTCATCCTGAGCCGAGCTCCTTTTTGTCATCCTGAGCCGAGCTCCTTTTTGTCATCCTGAGCCG
>JBAZZU010000028.1:0-28079 GCA_041658605.1 Thermoleophilia bacterium
GCCATGCTGCTCTCGGAAAAACACCTGTATCTGAAAAAACGGCTGCTGGGTGAATACTATGCCCTCATCCTTTTCATGACGGTGGGGCTGATCGTGATGGCGGAGTCGATCGACCTGATCACCTTCTTCGTCGGCCTGGAGCTGATGGCTTACTGCAGCTACCTGCTGGCGGGCTTCTTCCGCTATGAGGAGCGGTCAATCGAGGCATCGATGAAGTACTTCATAACCGGCGCCTTCGCCTCGAATTTTCTGATGTTCGGGCTGGCTTTCCTTTACGGAACCACCGGCTCGACCAACTACAAGGAGATCGGCGAGGCCGTGACCGCGGGCGCGATACCGTCAGGAGTGCTCGCGACAGCCATCATAATGCTGCTCGTCGGCTTCGGTTACAAGGTCGGCTCGGCGCCTTTCCACAACTGGGCTCCCGACGTCTATCAGGGCGCCCCCACACCCGCTGTGGCCCTGCTTTCTGTCGGGCCGAAGATCGCGTCCTTTGCGGTCATCATCAAGTTCTTCAACATCATGCTCGGCAGCGAGAGCGAAACATGGGTGCCGCTGATGATAGCTCTGTCGATAGCCACCATGCTGGTAGGAGCAACGCTGGCGATAACCCAGCGCGACCTGAAGCGGATGCTCGCGTATTCGAGCATCGCCCATGTCGGTTACCTGCTGCTGGCCGTCATCGCCTCAGGTGAGAGCTCACGGACCATGGGCACTTCAGCCGTGCTTTTCTACCTTGCGTCCTACGCGTTCATGAACATGGGCGCCTTCGGCGTCCTGGTATTCCTGGAGAACCGCTCCGGTTCCGGAGACAGCCTCGACGAGATGGCCGGCCTCGGCCGGCGTTTCCCCTGGGCGGCGGGCATCATGACCGTCTTCATGCTCTCGCTGGCGGGAATTCCACCCACAGCGGGCTTCCTGGCCAAGTTCTATCTGCTGGCCTCGGTCGTCGATTCCGGCTTCACCTGGCTGGCCGTTGTCGGCGTGTTCTTCAGCCTGGTCTCCGCCTTCTACTACCTGCGGGTCATCGTATATATGTACATGCGCGACACAGAGAACGAGGTCGCGGTAACCGGCGAGAAATCCTGGGATCTGAGCCTGGGCCTCGGTATCGCCGTCGCCGGCGTCTTCCTGCTGGGCATCCTCCCCTCCCCGGTACTGGAAGCGGCGCAGGACGCGCTCGTGAAGGTGCTGGGATTCTAGGGACCTTTCGCGGATCTGTCCAGCCTGGCGCTATCCTGGTTCTTTCATATCACCGCCTTACAACTGTTTTCGCTGTCCGGACAGCGTGATAGGCTCATCTGGACTAATCCTTAATAACGATTCGCGAGGTTTAACGCCATGACCAACGTCCTGCTGATTGCCTGTCTAGCCCTTTTACTCGTCTGTGTGGTCCTCCTGTTCATTATCATGGCCCGCAGGACCGCGCAGCCGAACGGCCAGGCCGAACAGGCTTTGCGCAACGAGCTGCGCATGGGCCGCGAAGAATCCGCAAATGCTTCCACGCAGCTGCGTGAGGAAGTCTCCAGAAACCAGAAGACGACCACCGACACCCTGGTCAATACGATGGGCGCCATGGCCAGATCGCAGAAGGACAGTCTGGTTGAAGTTTCCGGCCGGGTCGAACTGCTGACCACCTCCAACGAGGCAAGGCTCGACAGCCTGCGCGCCACCGTTGACGCGCAGCTCAAACAGCTGCAGGAGAGCAACGAGAAGAAGCTGGAAGAAATGCGGACGACCGTTGACGAAAAGCTCCAAAGCACGCTGGAAAAACGGCTGGGAGAATCTTTCAAGCAGGTCAGCGACCACCTGGAGGCGGTCCAGCGCGGTCTGGGAGAGATGAAGAACCTGGCGACGGGGGTCGGAGACCTCAAGCAGGTGCTGACCAACGTCAAGGCACGCGGGACCTGGGGGGAAGTGCAGCTGCAGGCGATCCTGGAACTCATCCTCACGCCCGACCAGTACGCCGCCAACGTCCAGACAAAAGAGGGCTCCTCAGAGCGGGTCGAGTACGCCGTCAAGCTTCCCGGCCACGATGACCACCACACAGGGCCTGTCTGGCTGCCGATCGACGCCAAGTTCCCCCAGGAGGACTATCTTCGCCTCGTAGAGGCGTCCGAACACGCGGATGTCGAGGCCGTGAAAAAAGCTCACGACGCGCTTATCCGTTCGATCGAGAGTTCCGCGAAAGATATCAATTCCAAGTACGTCAATCCGCCCGACACGACTGATTTCGCCATCATGTTCCTGCCTACCGAGGGGCTTTATTCCGAAGTGCTGCGCGAGGCCGGCTTCCTCGAGAAACTTCAGCACAATTACCGTATAGTCATCGCGGGCCCGACGACGCTGTCGGCGATCCTCAACAGCTTGAGAATGGGTTTTCGTACCCTGGCGATCGAGAAACGCTCGAGCGAGGTCTGGCAGGTGCTGGCCGCGGTAAAGACCGAGTTCGGCAAGTTCGGAGAGGTCCTGGACAAGGTCAAAAAGCAGCTCCACACGGTGGGAAAGACAATCGAGGCGACCGAGACCCGGACGCGCGCAATGCAAAAGAAGCTCAAGGACGTAGAGCAGATGCCGGAAGTAACAGCAGCGGAAATCATCACCATTCCCGAAACCGGATCATTTCGGGAAGAAGAAGACGATGACGCAGACGGCGAACTCCCTGCCTAGCTCCCCTTGAGTGAAACCATCCCGATACGGCTGGCAAAATCCCAGCCGCTGCCGCCGATCGTGACTTTTGTGATGCGGGCGGCATCCGGCATGGCCTTCAATAGATCAGGGCTGTCGTACCGGTACCAGCCTGGGCCCGCAGGTATCACCTGGTCGCGTGCCGGATAATTAACGCCGCTGCCCGCCTTCATCAGGCCATGGGTCCATGTCTTCCCCTGCCCCGCCGTGTTCGTGTATTCGATCGTCACAAAGACCGGCGTCTCGCCGTCGTACCAGCCATCCGACGTCAGAGACTGACTGTCGATGGCGGATACCAGCCTCAACCTCAGGCTCGACAGCCCCGTAAGCTCGACGTCCAGCGCCTGCTCGAGGCCGATGAGCCCGCCGTCGTTCCTCGAGTTGGCGCGCGTCAGTCTTATGATCCTGCCGCAGCTGGAATCGGAGGCTACCTCGGCGCTGTTTGCGCCTTTCGTTTTGATGTCCACTGTCTTCCAGTCCGCTGTCCCGCCTTCAAAATCTCCGTTCCTGATGTATTCCGCCCCCGGGATATCACCGGCCCCGCAATCACCGCTGGCGCCGCCGCCGTTATCTTCCGTCGTTGACCCGGTCGTAGTAGTTGAAGTCGTTGTCGTCTGTGTCGTGCGCGTGTCACCGTCATCGTCAAAACCAGGCCCGACCGCCGACATGCCCCAGTCGGGCATGCTTCCCGCGGCTATCCTCTCGATGCCGGGACCGCCCGCCAGGTTGTGTTTATAAAGGACACCCTGGTTCTCGTAGACGAAGCGCGTGTTGTCGGGCTTGAGACTGGGGTTGATGCTGCCGGCCGTATCCTCGATCATGCTGTCTTCCAGCTGCGGCTCCAGGAAGCGGATGTAGAGTTTGAAGTTCTGCTGGAAGTTGCCGCCGGTCAGGTCGCCGCGCGAAATCAGCGCCCGGCGCCCTTCCATCTGGCTGACGTTGAAGAGGCTGAAGCCGCCGCTCGCCAGCCCCGCCGGCATGGAACCGGAAGGCGCCGAGACAGCTTCCTCCTGTCCGGTCTCGATCTCAACCCGCGCCAGCCAGCGAGAGTCGGAACGGCGGCCGCGCATGAAATAGATGTATTTGCCACCGTCCGGCGCGTATTCCAGATTCTGCACCGCCAGTGCCCCGCCCATGTCGACGATATCCTTGTGATCGCTGATGACCCGCGCCGGATTCGACAGGTTCTCCGCGTCCATGATGACGATGTCGTCCGGTTTCTGTCCGTCCGGCGACAGGTTGATCACCACACAGGCGATGGACCTGCCGTCCGTGGACCACGCGGGATACGAGCCCAGCGGGTTGACCTGTTCCGGTTCGCCTCCGGCCAGAGATATGCGGTAGACGCCGGCGGTGGTGCTCCCGTCGCCAAGTACTTCCTGATATACGACCTGTTTGCCGTCAGGCGAAATGCGCGGCCAGACCTTGGTTGTCCCGTTGCTCGTGACCTGGCGCTCGGCGCCGTTGTTGGGATTGACCGCCCAGACCTCGGCGTCACGGATGAAGACGATGACGTCTGTCTTGCGCGGCGGCGCGGCCTCCTGCCCGGCGGCGTTTGTATCGGTTTGCATGTCGTCGCTTCCACAGCCGATAACGCCTGCATTCAAGAACAATGAGACAGCAATCACGCCCAGACAATATTTAGAACGCAGCACGTTCATAGCACCCTTCTCCACCGATTTATTATCATGCAGCTTTATACCGTGTTTCCCGGAACTAAAACCCGATTGTCTTTATCCGTAGATGATGTTTTTTCTCAATGCCCAACGGGTACAAATATCAAAGCCGCTTTTTCGCGTATTGGACCAGGCGGACCAACAACCATTCAATCGATGACCAAGGGAGCAGAAAAATGACAGACAGCACGGCAACCACCACCGAAGAATGCATGGCAACCGAGATCAAGGGCGAGACCTGGGAGGTCATCCAGTACCTTGCGATGGCGCTGAAAGCTGATAACGAAGGCAAAACGGAGGTAGCGCAGACCCTCAGGAGCATAGCCATGGACGAGGCTGGCCACGGCTCGCGCTTCAAATACCTCGCCGGCAAGATAGGTGACCTTAAAGAAGAGATAGAAAAGATGCTGGCCGGCGAGAAAGAGGCCTACGATGGCAAGCATGAAGGCATGAAGGTTGCCGACGAAGCCGGGCAGAAAGAGGTCGCATCCTTTTTCGACACGGCAGCGCACGACGAGGCACGCCATGCGGCCATGCTGCAGAACCTGCTGGAGCGCTATTTCTAGGAAGAAAACCCGCGGATATTGATGCGCATATGCATCTGAAGCTATATTATTATGTAGTTGACAGCCTGCTTAAATGCGGTCGATATTAGAAAGCCAGCCTTTCGCCGTCGGTCAATTACCGTTTCCTATTAACTGTTTTTCGCGGTATTGATCATGCTGGTCGCCTGGTTGGCTTCCGTGACCGCCGCGTCATATTCCTTGACCGCCGCAAGGAGTTTTGTCTTCATGTCCTCGGTCATCGTGTCACTGCTTTTATATGCCGCGCTGAAAGAATTGCAGGCGGTCGAGAATTTCTTGAAGCTCGAGATGAACAGGTCATTGCCCGCTTTGAACTGCTCGGGGGTCTTTATGGCCTTCAGTTCGTTGCCCATCTCGTCGTAGGACTTGGCGTCGCTTGCCGCCTGCGTGGCAATCTGCGCGTTGGTGCTCGTATTTATCATATCCGTCATCTTGCTGTCCATCGCAACCTGCCGGTCGATGATCACGTTGATCTTTGCTATGTAATCCTCCTTGTCCTGCTTGTCGCCGCTGAGAGCGCAGCCGGCGGAGAGGAACAGCGCGAACGTGAGAGTCATAAACGCAGCTGTCAAAACAAGGATCTTCCGATACGACAGGTTTTTCATGTAATCCTCCGGATCTTACAGCCTTATGGCCGTGTTTGATAAAACCCCTATTCCCTCGATCTCTATCTCGACCACATCACCGTCACGCAGGTTGTGCTCGTTTGGAACCATGATGCCCGTGCCGGTCGAGACTACCGTACCCGGCGGGATCGGATTGTCGCGGTAAAGATACTCGTTGAGCTCCTCGAACCTGCGGCCGATGCGGCCGCTGTCGGTAGTATCGCTGTAGATGACCTCGCCACTGCGGATGATCCGGCAGCTGATCTTTAGCGCGTAGGGGTCGGGTATCTCCGATGGCGTCGCGATCACTGGTCCGAGTGCACAGCATCCGGTGAAAATCTTTGACTGCGGCAGATACAGGGGGTTGTCGCGCTCGAGGTCCCAGGCGGAAACGTCGTTGCAGATCGTGTAGCCGATGATCTCGCGGTCGACGCCGAGAACGTATGCCAGCTCCGGCTCGGTCGCGGTGAGCTCTGAATCGCTACGGATGCCGATGGGACCGTTTGGGCCCACACAGCGCGGCGCCGTCGCCTTGAAAAAACACTCGGGGCGCTCGCTGTGGTAGACACGGTCGTAGATACTGGCCGTGGAATCCATCTGGCTGGCGACATCGGCGTCCCGCGCCTCAGCGCTGCGCTGGTAGGTGACACCGAATCCCCATACTTCCGGCGGAAATATGGGCATGAGCAGGTGTTTCTTCGAAAAGACGGCATTGTGGTCCAGTTCTTCCCATTCGTACGCCGCATCCGGAAGCTGGGTTATCTTCTCCAGCACAAGCTCCTCGAGCAAGTCCGCCCTGCCGCGTGAGATCTCTACAAGCGTCAGGAAGGAATCCCATACCGGCTCGACGGCCGTAAGGTCGTAGACCCTGCCGCCCTGGAGGACACCAAGCCGTATACCCGCGCCGGGTAGATGGAACTGAACAAGTTTCAATTAATGCCGTTCCTTTTTTAGCAATCAGGAATCGCTCAGGAGTCTTTCTTCTCCCTGCCGACGGAAAAAGCCTTCCCGAGGCTCTCGCCGATCACGCGATAGTCCCTGTTTTCCGGGATGAACACAAAAGGCCTGATCGCCTCGATATCGAGGCCGCCGTCAGTGATGAGCGATTCGTCGGCCTTTACGTCGATTATCTCGCCGACGAATTGTGTGTGCAGTCCGATCTCCAGCGTATGGAGCACGCGGCATTCCAGCACCACGGGGAACTCGTCTATGAAGGGAGCGTCGACAAGTGTACTTTTTACGGGGGTCAGGCCGGTAGCCGCGAACTTGTCGATGCTCCTGCCCGAATTAACGCCGAAAAAATCGACTGCTTTCACCTGGCTGGCCGAGGGGATGTTCACGGTAAAAGACTGCCTGGCGGTGATTGCCTCGTAGGTGTAAGTAGCCTTGCGCAGGGACACGGCGACGCATGGAGGCTTCGAGCAGCAGATGCCGCCCCAGGCTACCGTCATCACGTTTGGCTTGCCTTCGCTGTCGTAGGTTGCGACAGCCCAGGCCGGCACGGGAAAAGCTATGGTTTTCGCTCCCAGTGATTTCCTGATCATGACCCCTTCCTTTCCATCCTGGCCCGTTGATAAACATAAACGCCCCGGCGCCTCTTAATGCTTTCCGGCACGCGCATTATTGCAGCCCGTATAGCGATGCGCCGCTTATGCTGCCGCCAGCGCAAAGACCAGGATTAATATTCCAGATATACAGTCTTTAATTCTGTATAGAAGTCAACAGCCACGCGGCCCTGTTCGCGGGTGCCGGTGCTGGAGTCCTTCATGCCGCCGAACGGCACCTGCACCTCGGCGCCGACGGTTGGCGAGTTGACATGCACGAGCCCGGCCTCGATGCGGTCGACGAATTCCATCGCCCTGGATAGATTCTGGGTGCAGATGGCGGCGCTGAGGCCGAACCTCACATCGTTTGCGACCCTCATCGCCTCTTCGAAATCGGCCACCGGGATGATGGCGAGCACCGGCCCGAAGATCTCCTCCTGGGCGATCCGCATGCCGGCTTTTACATCACCGAATACTGTCGGCTCAACGAAAAATCCCCTGTCATAACCGGGACCGGAAAGACGGTTGCCGCCGGTCAGCAGCTTCGCCCCCTCCTCCTTGCCCACCTCGATATATTCGAGCACCGTGCCGATCTGCGTCGCGTCGATGCTGGGGCCGACCTGCGTCTCCCCGTCAAGCCCGTTGCCGACACGTATCGCTGCCACGCTTTCGAGCACGCGCCTGGTAAATTCCTCGACTACGCTCTCCTGGACGATGGCCCTGCTGGTCGCCGTGCACTTCTGCCCCGTCGACCACATGGCGCCGTTGACGCAAAGGTTGACCGCCTTGTCCAGATCGGCGTCCTCGAGGACGATCACCGGGTTCTTGCCGCCCATCTCGCACTGAGCCTTGCCTCCGCGGCCGGTGACCTGGCCGTAGAGCGAACAGCCGACGGTATCGGAGCCGGTAAATGATATTCCCTTGACGGCCGGATCGGCGGCAAGCTCCCGGCCTACGACCGAACCGCGGCCGGTTATGAAGTTCACCACTCCGGGCGGCATCCCCGCTTCCTCGAGAGCGAGGACGATGTTCATCGTCGTGAACGGCGCCGCGCTCGCCGGCTTGATGATGACGGAGTTGCCGCTCACCAGCGCCGGCGCCATCTTCCACGCGGGGATGGCTACCGGGAAGTTCCAGGGTGTGATGAGGCCGACGACGCCCAGCGGCTCGCGCACCGTGTACAGCAGCGTGCGGCCGAACTCGGACGGCGTGGTCTCGCCGCAGAGTCGCCTGCCCTCGCCGGCGAAATAGTCAAAGATCTGTACGGCGCGCGCCGTCTCGCCCCTGGCCTCGACCAGTGTCTTGCCTTCCTCCCGGGTAAGCCCTTCGGCGATCCTGTCCAGATCGCGCTCGATGATGCGCGCGGTACGCGCCAGCAGCTCGCCGCGCTTCGGCGCCGATGTCGCGCGCCATGCCGCCCTCGCTTCCTGAGCCGCTGCGACCGCCGCCTTGACGTCGTCGACTCCGGAGGACTGGAAATGCCCTACCACATCGTCGCTGTCGGCGGGGTTGATGTTCGCGAACGTCTCACCGGAAGACGCGGCGATCCACTTGCCGCCGATCAGGTTGTTATATGTCTCAGTCATATTATTCCTCGGTTCCTGGTTACTGGTTGTCTGCTACAGGGGTTGAATTTTATCACTCCGCGCCGGGCTAATACCATAAAAAAAACCATTCAGGCGATTTGCTGAATGGTACCAGGTTGAATCGGAAAGCGGCCGGACTGGAATCCGGCGACTGGAAATCAGCTTTTATCGATATGGACCCTGTTACCGCCTGAGTTTTTGGCGGCGTACATGGCAGTGTCCGCGCGGGTGACGAAATCATCCAGGGCTTCATCAAAATCGATCTCGGCCAGGCCGATGCTCAGGCTGGTGCCCTCGAAGCCGAAATCCTCGAATGTCTTCCTGAGCCGCTCCGCTACTTCGGCGGCTTCGATTTCATCGCTGTATGGGAGGATGACCGCGAACTCGTCGCCGCCATAGCGGTAACCGGTATCAACGTCCTGCCTGATGCTGGCCGTGACCGCCTGGGCGACGCCGCGCAGCGCCTCGTCCCCTTTGAGGTGACCGTGTTTGTCGTTGTACTCCTTGAGGTTATCGAGGTCGACGACCAGCAGCGACACCGGATGTTTCTGCCGTTTGGCCCGCTTCATCTCTTCCTTGATGCGGCGGTAGAAGTGGCGGCGATTGAAGAGATGGGTGAGGCTGTCGGTCATGGACAGCTCTTCCATCTTTTTTGAGTGTGCGTATGATTTTTCGTATAGCCAGGCGTTCTCGATAGCGACGCCGATCTCGCTGCCGATGATGACCAGCAGCTTGAGGTCTTCCGGCCCGAAACGATTCTTGTTGTGGCTGAGCACACAAAGCACTCCGCGCACCTTGCCTTTTGACCCCAGCGGGATACCGGCCATGGATTTGAATTCCGGATACTGGGACAGCGGGCTGTGCCTGCGATCGCTTTCGTCGATATCACCGACGAGGACCGGCTCACCCTTTACAGCCACCTCGCCCGGGCAGCCTTTGCCCATAGGTATCTCCTCCATATCACAGATGACATCGTCCGGCAGACCCTGATGCACCATCAGGTTGAGCACGCCTTTCCTCTCGTCAGTCAGAAAGATGCCGCCGTGCTTGAGTTCCAGGACTTCCAGTACTTCGGCTAAAGAGTCCCTGAGTATCTGGTTGAGGTTGAGCGAGCGGCTGACTGTGCTGGCGATCCGGTTGATCGCCTCCAGCTCCTTGGTCCTTTCCCTCACCTTCTGCTCCAGCTGCTCAGGATATTCGCGAAGCTGCTGCCTGAGAATGTTGATTTCATTAAGGGATTGGTCGAGCCGCTCGCGCAGCTCTGACAGCTCACGCGACTCGGCAGCATCACCGGTGCTGGGGGCTGGATGATGGGGGTTTTCGATCATTTCCAAGGTGATTGGGACCCTGCGGGTCGTGGACAGGAACGGGAATGGATATTATCAGGTTTGTGATGCATGAGCAAATAAAACAGGCGGATTGGCAACCGCCCGGCGCACCTCGCATAAGGGACGCCGATATGGAGCGCAATTGCACTTATAGCTGCAAACAGCTAAAATGCGCCTGCACCAGCGGCACGGTTTTTTTTCTGGAATGCGGCCTCCACGGTCGTCTTTCGGCACCGGATTGCAGCCGCGACGGCGCCCAAGGCGAGGTAGCTCAGTCGGTAGAGCGCAGGACTGAAAATCCTGGCGTCCCCGGTTCGATTCCGGGCCTCGCCACCACTGAATTGCCTGCCGTGTGACTGCGGAAACCACCGGATCAACCACGATACTTTATTCCCCCCGCAGGATTGGTTCCTGTCTGTAAAAAAATCCAACCGATCGGCGATGTTCACACCGCAATTGTATTTTTCCAATCCTGTATCTATTCTTGATTCATCAACCTGAACGTATTTATCCAGACAGGCATATCCTGACTCCCTGATAGTGAGATGATCCGGCGGATGCCTTCTACGCGACAGACAACTTCATATCTTAAGGGCCTGGCCATTCTGATGGTCATGGTCACGCATTACAGCTCCGCATATGCATTTGGCTTTTATAATTCGTTTATCAGGGATTACGCAGGTTTTGTCGTTTCGATATTTTTCATCCTCAGCGGCTTCGGCAATTATTACTCGATGCAGCGGCTGGAAGCGCGATACGGCGGAAGGCCGCTCAGCCTGAAGCTCGCGGGGACTTTTTTCTGGCAGCGGGCACTGCGGATCTATCCGCTGTTCTGGCTGTCCCTTTTCAGCGCCTCGTTCCTGCTGGGAGTGGGCTGGAATGAACTTCACGAGCTCTCTCCCCGCACCGTGGCCACATACCTGGCATTTCCGACGGTCAGGCATGAAGGTTATACCTGGTTCATACCGGAGCTTGTACAGTGCTACCTGGCGGCGCCATTCCTGTATTACCTCCTGCGGAAACTGCATCTGTGGCGGTTTGTGGCCTTCATCTTTGCCCTGGGTGCTGTATTCATGACGATTTCCGTCCACTACCTCTGGTTGCTGGAATCGATCAACGGGTTCGGCGTGTCTGACCCGGAATCACTTTTTTACCGTGCGATGTTCCTGAGCAACATACTGCTATTCGCAGGGGGATTGTGTATGCCCTTGTTGAACCGCTATGTCAAACCATATGTCAACAACCATGTTACCCTGGCGTTTCTGGTTGCCTTTTTACTTAGCATATATCTTGTCAGGGATGAGTTTTTTACAGTTCCTTATCTGTCCTCGCAGCTGCTGTTGTTCCCGCTGTTTTTAATCAGCGTCTCGGGCTTTTGCCTTTCGGCCATCGCGGCCAACCGAACGCTGCCCTTGAGCAGGACGTTTGCATATCTGGGGACATACTCTTTCACTCTCTATCTCTTCCACTGGCAGTATTTTGCGCTGCTGGAAAAATTCGGCCTGCTGAACTTCCCGGAGTGGCTGAACGCGATGGTCACAGCCGCCTTTTTCCCGGTCCTGCTTGGCGCGTGCGTAATCCTGCAGAAAGCCGACGGCAGGCTGAGGATCCAGCTGTCGAAGACCGCTCCCGCCGCGAAGCCGGCTGTATCTGCTGCGCGAACTGAAAAGGACTGAAAATCCAGGCATAGCGGTTCGATTCCGGGCCTCGCAACCTCTAAATACCCCTGATAGGTTATTTCCCGCATTGATCAATTCACAATTTCGCTCTTGCATGTTTTTTCCATCCGCTCTCTCCTGTATGATTGGCTCCCGTTATTAAAGCAGGGAGTAACCATCATGGAAGAACAATTCATCAGCTGTCCAAAGTGCGGCGAGAAGATCCCGCTCAACGAAGCCCTGACCCATCAGATCGAGGACGGGCTGAGGCTGTCGCTCGAGGCGGAATATGCGAATAAATTCCAGAGCGACAAGGCAAAGATCGAACAGAAGGCCGAACAGAAGGCCGCTGATAAAATCGCTCTTGAACTCAAGGACCGGGATGAGCAGATCAAGGAGAAAGATGAGCAGCTTGAGACAGCCCGGGCCGCCGAAGTGGCGCAGCGCAAGAAAGCGCGCGAGCTTGAAGATCGCGAGCGCAACCTGGAACTGGATATCCAGCGCCAGCTCGACGAGCAGCGGGAGATAATCCGCCAGGAGGCCGCGAAGAAAGCCGCCGAAGACCATCGTCTGAGCGACCGCGAGAAGGACGAGAAGATGGCGGCCATGCTCAAGCAGATCGAAGACTTAAAGCAGCGCGCCGAGCAGGGCTCGCAGCAGGCGCAGGGCGAAGCGTACGAGCTGGAGCTGGAAGACCTGCTCAGGCAGAAGTTCCCCCATGATGATATCGAGCCGGTCCCCAAGGGCATGCGGGGCGCCGACGTCATACAGACAGTCTGCAATTCGCTGGGCCAGCCTTGCGGCAAGATCATCTGGGAATCAAAGCGGACAAAGAACTGGGCCAATGACTGGATCTCCAAACTCAAGGACGACCAGCGTGCAGTGCGGGCTGATGTTGCGGTACTGACATCGACTGTCTTTCCCAGGGATGCCGAGGGCATCTGCGAATACGACGGTGTCTGGCTCACCGATTTCCCGTCCTGCATCGGCCTGGCTTCAGCGCTGAGGCAGGGCCTGGTCGAGCTGGCTCATTCGCGCAGCTCCCAGGAGGGCAGGAGCGGCAAGATGGAGATGATCTACGACTACATCTCGGGCGCGGAGTTCCGCCAGCGGGTCGAGGCAATCGTCGAGCCGTTCATCGAGATGCGCAAAGACCTGCACAGGGAGCAGGTGGCCATGCAGAAATTGTGGTCGAAACGTGAGAAACAGATCGACCGGGTGCTATTGGGCGCGGCCGGCATGCACGGCGACCTGGAAGGTATCGTCGGCGCGCAGCTTCCCGGGGTGAAGGTGCTGGAGCTACCCGCGAGCGAACTCAAGACAGCCGACGTGGAAAAAGACGGGCTTTTCTAGAGACTCTAGTGTCTGTTCACCGTACGTACCTGCCGCACACGCGACGGCTTCATGACCAGGTAGATCAGGCGGGTAATGCCCCAGGCGATCAACAGGTAGACGACCATGGCGATGATCGAAGACACCTCGAAGACGCTGCCATTCGAGGTCGGTTCGGCTACCAGCCCGAAGAACGGCCAAACGAACACACGGGCGAAGCGGTAGATGAAACTCGCAAAACTGTTGAGCGGATCGGCTGCGAGCAGCTTGAGAACAACCCGCATCCCGATTATCACCTCAAGGATTCCGAACAGCAGCCAGATTATGCCGGTTATCCTGCCGATCTCGTTTTCCCGATGAGCCGCTGTGTCTTCAGCCACCTCGGTTTCACCGTACTCGTCGCTTTCGTATTCCAGCTTGTTATCTCTCGGTTCAGGACTCATCACTTCTCCATTCTGGTTTTCCCCAAGTTGTCCTTATACATTTAGATTGCCCCGGTCAGATTACGGCTAAACTAGGTAAAAAAACCGATTTGTTTTCGACGGAGACTTACAGTTCAGGATCAGGGAAAGAAAGGTCCTGGCCAGCGACTAACAGTATTCAGCGGCGCCTCAGTCTTCCCAAAGCCCCACGAGCTCGAACTTCTCCACATCCACGAGGCCCATGTCCGTCAGCTTGAGTTCGGGAATCACCGGCAGCGCCATGAAGGACAGCGTTATCAGCGGGTCCTCGAGAATACAACCGAGGTCGTGCGCGGCGCCGATGACCTCACTGACGGCGGCTGCCACATCTTTGGCGGGCTGGTCTGACATCAGCCCAGCGACCGGCAGCGGCAGTCTGGCCAGCACCTGGCCGTCTTCGACCACCACCGCGCCGCCGTTCATCCTGGCAATCTCGATGACGGCCTCCCGCATGTCTGCGTCATTCGCGCCCACCACTATAACGTTATGGGAATCGTGCGCTACCGAGGTCGCCATGGCACCCTTCTTCAGGCCCATGCCCTGGAGGAAGCCGAGGCCGACGTTACCGGAAGCCGTATGGCGTTCCACCACTGCAATCTTGATGATGTCACGCTCCGGGTCCGCCACAACCTTGCCGTCTTCCAGCTTCGGTTCGAGCAGCAGCTTCCTGGTGACGATCTGGCCGGGAACGACGCCTATCACTTTTATCTTCCCGCCTTCAGCCTGAACCGACATGTCGACCAGGCTGGCGTTGTCGATGTTCACCGTACCGCGGATGACGCTCGCCGGCGGCTCCGCCTCGAATGCCAGGGCGCGGCCCCGGTCGGCGACGACGCGTCCGTCTTTGATCACGCGCGTGACCGTCACTTTCTCCAGGTCGTCGAGCACAGTCAGGTCGGCCTTGAAGCCCGGCGCCACGGCGCCGATGTCCCTGATGCCAAAATAGGACGCGGTGTTTATCGTCGCCATCTGGATGGCCGTCATCGCAGGCACGCCTTCGGCTATCGCCATGCGGATGTTGTGGTCGATATGCCCCTCGCTTAAGAGATCGCCGGGATGGCGGTCGTCAGTGACCAGCATGAACCGGCGCGAGTTCTCCGGGGTTATTATCTTCACCAGCTCTTTCAGGTTCTTCTCCGTCGTGCCCTCGCGCACCATGATGTACATGCCAAGGCGCAGCTTCTCCCGCGCCTCTTCGGCGCTGACGCATTCGTGGTCGGAGCTGATTCCGGCGTCGATATAGGCGCAGAGATCCTTCCCCGAAAGGCCGGGAGCGTGCCCGTCGACCCGGCGCCCGTCCGCGATCCTTATCTTGTTGAGCACCTCGCGGTCACCCGCGAGCACGCCCGGATAGTTCATCATCTCGGCGATGCCTATAACCCGTCTGCGCTGCAGCATAAGGGCTAGGTCGCCGCTGGTCAGCACGGCCCCCGATGTCTCCATGTCAGTGGCCGGAACACATGACGGCAGCATCACATAAAAGGTCACCGGCAGGCTGGCGCTGGCGCGCAGCATGTAATTGATGCCCTCGATGCCGAGCACGTTGGCGATCTCGTGCGGGTCGATAACGACCGAAGTCGTCCCACGCGGCGAAACCGTCCGGGCGAATTCAGGCGGGACAAGCATCGTGCTCTCCACATGGATGTGCCCGTCGATAAAGCCCGGGCAGAGGAAACGGCCCTCGAGATCCATCACCTCCTGGCCTTCGTAGGAGCCGAAACCGGCCACGCGGCCATTGTGCAGAGCCACGTCGGTGCTGATGATGTCGCCCGAGAGGACGTCCACCACGCGCGCATTTTTCAGCAGCAGGTCGGCGGCTTTTTCGCCGCGGCCGACCTGGATGATTTCCTCGATATTCAAAGTCAGACTCCAGTCATTCGCTTACCAGCACTCCGTAGATATCGTTGACGTTCGTGAGGGTCGGGCCGGTTACGACGAGGTCGCCCAGCGTCCTGAAAAAAGAGTTTGAATCGTTACTGGCCAGGCTGCGGCCGGCGTCGAGTCCGAGCGAACGCGCCCGGGCGACGGTGTCACCGAGCACCATGGCTCCCGCCGCTTCCGTGGGCCCGTCGGTGCCGTCGGTGCCGGCCGCGAAAACCAGCGACCGTTCCAGCCCTTCCATGCGCAGGGCCGCCGCCAGCGTGAACTCCTGGGCGCGGCCTCCCTTGCCGGGACCCGTGACGGTTACCGTGGTCTCGCCGCCGGCCAGCATGCAGGCGGGCATCGGCAGCGGCCGGCCGTTATGCTCCTCGTCGCGGGCCAGCGTCGCGAACAGGCCCGCTACGTCGCGGGCTTCGCCCTCCAGCATCGATGTGAGCGGGAATACGTTATAGCCCAGTTCTCCAGCAGCCACGGCCGCGGCGTCGAGTGCCGTCCGACAGGAAGCGAGTATGACATTGTTAACCCGCTCGAAGATCCTGTCACCCGGCTTGGGAGTTTCAGGGACCTCACCCATTAGTCCCGCCCGTAGATGTGACAGCAGCGGGGGAGCCGTTGATTCTTCAAGGCCATATTTATGCAGTACGTCAAAAGCGTCGGCATAAGTCGATGTGTCGGGCACGGTCGGACCCGAAGCGATGACGTCGAGTTCGTCGCCGATGACATCCGAGATGACCAGCGTCAGCATCTTCGCCGGCCAGGCGGCCCGGGCCATGGTTCCGCCGGTGCCGCTGAAAAGATGTTTGCGCACGGCATTGACCTCGCCTATCGCGGCGCCGCTTCTCAGCAATGCTTCCGTAAGTTCCTTGAGATCAGCCAGTCCCAGCTCCCCGGCCGGCAGCGCCATCAGCGCCGACCCACCGCCGGAGATGAGGAATATCACCAGGTCGTCCCCGCCGGCCAGTTCGGCCAGCTCCAGCAGCCTGCGGGTGGCGGCGGCCCCGCGCTCGTCCGGCACCGGATGCGCCGCCTCGAGAACTTCGACCTTCACAAGGTCATCGCGGCCGTAACCGTCCTTGACCGAGATGATACCCGCGGTGATCCTCTCCCCCAGTGCGGTCTCCGCGCCGCGCGCCATGGAGGCGGCGGCCTTGCCGGTACCGATGAGGTAGATGTTCCTGAAGGCCGCGAGGTCGTATTCCTGCCCACCCGCGCTCAGCCGAAAACCCTCGGCCGTCAGGGCCGCGTGCGTCAGCTTTTCAGGATCGGTTCCGGAGATCGCGGCCCGGATGATCGTCCACGCGTCCTTTCGAAGATCCCTCTTCAATGTGGCCTGTGATCTTCGAAATCAATATCCATAATGTAAGAACCTGTCCGGCATAATGCGCCACGTCGGTGTAAATATGGATTCACTTGAGCCCCAGCAGGTATTCATGGGCGGACAGCGCCGCCTTGCAGCCTTCTCCCGCCGCGACCACGATCTGTTTGTCACGTACCTGGGTGACATCGCCGGCGGCGTAAATGCCCTGCACCCCGGTGCGGCAGTCGCAGTCGACGACGATCTCCCCCCGGCGGTTGAGCTCCAGCAGATCGACGGCGAAACTTGAGTTGGGTTGCAGGCCGACCTCGATGAAAAGGCCCCTGACCTGCAGCTCCAGGCGTTCGCCGCCCTCGACGGCGCCGATCACCACGGACCGGACGGAGCCGTTCCCTTTTATCTCAAGCGGTTGCCAGAGCAGATGCGTCGTGATGCGCTCCTCAGCCTGTACCTTGCTTATCAGGACCTCATCACCCGTGAGCTCCGTCAACGATACCAGCCGCACCTCGGGGCAGATTGCCGCCAGCTCCAGCGCCGACTGCATGGCGGAATTGCCGCCCCCGGCAACCATCACTTTCTCGCCGGCGAATACCGGCCCGTCGCAGGTGGCGCAATAGCTGACGCCGCGCCCTGCATATTCCGCCTCTCCGGGTATGCCCAGCTTGCGCGAACGCTTGCCGGAAGCGATTATGACCGTCCGGCCCCTCAGCGTCTTGCCGCCGCTGGTCGTGACCCGCTTGAGTCCGTCGGCGATGGCCAGGCTGCTGACGGAGTCGCCCGTCTCAAGCACGATACTGAACTGTTTCGCCTGCTCCTCGAATTTTTCCATGAGTTCAGGGCCGGTTATGTACTGGAAGCCCATGTAGTTCTCGACACCCGCCGTCCACATCGGCTGTCCCCCCAGCTGGTCCGTGACGAGCACGACACTCATCGCCTTGCGCGCCGCGTAGACGGCTGCCGTGAGCCCCGCGGGGCCGCCACCGATGATGATCGTGTCATAGATCTGCTCCCCGGCCCCTTCACCCGCTGAAGATTCCCGGCCCAGCAGCCGGTCGATCTCGCCCTTCGCGTCCATGAGCATGAATTCGTTATAGCCGCCGATGTACTTGTCGCCGATGAACACCTGCGGCGTATAGCTCATGCCCGTGCGCCGCTTCATCTCGGCGACTGCCTCCGGGTTATCCTCGATGTTGATCGCCGTATATGTAATGCCCCTCTCACGGAGGAGCGCCTTCAGGCGGATGCAGTGCTGTCAGGTGGGAATCGAATATATGGTTATGGGTGGCGCCATGCGTTCTCCTTGTTTACACCTCGTATCTTTGCTTCTACCCGCGGGGAATCCTCTGGAAACAGGAATCGAGTCACGAGCCGGTGTGGATTTTTCAGGGGGGAACGCAGCAGGGACGCGCCTGCGGCGCGTCCCTGACGAAACTGGTATCACTTTGAAATGATTATTTGACCGTGATTTTCCCCTTCATGCTGTGGTGAATGGTGCACGCGTACTCGAAAGTTCCGGACTCGTTGAAGGTATAGCCAAAGTTCTGGCCCTTGCTCATATTACCCGAATCGAAAACCTTGTTGCTGGCGGTCACGGTATGCGTCGTCGAGTCATCGTTGCTCCAGGTGACGGTCGCCCCCCTGTCAACGACGAGGTCCGCCGGATTGAATTTGCTGCCCTGCATCATGACTTGTGCCGTGTTACCGGTGACGGTCGTCGCGCCCCCTCCACCGGAACCGTCTCCGTCCGAGCTGCTCGAGCCGCAACCGCTACCCGCTACGATTGCGATACTTAATACCAGCAGGGCGGATAAAACTGCACATGCTTTCTTCATGACTTAACTCCTTAAGTTTCCATATCCATGCTGCCCTTGCCGGACGAAACCACCACCCGGCAATAGAACAACGATCTAGTCCTCGACTATGATGATCTCAGCCGGGCATTCGTCGGCGGCGCTCTGAATGGCGTCGCGGAGGCTTTCGTCCGGATTGGCGTTGATGACTGATGCCAGCCCGTCGTCGTTCATCTCAAAGACCTCTGAGCATTCGTCACAGCAAATCGCGTCTCCGAGACACTCGTCCCTCGGTTCGATCCTGACTTTCATTCTTTCTCCTTTCATATTTGGGCAGCGCAAAAAAATAACGCAATAAAGAATTTAACCCTAAATAACCACAGAAGCAAAATCTGAAACCAGCGGATAGTGAACGATGGCATATGCTTGCGGACCAGGACCGGCCTGGCGACAAATCCGCGCTGCTGTTGTTAATCGGCCTGCGTGTGTGTATTCTTTTTTTATATTTCATGAATCAATAGAGCGTGTAACTGGAGGATTCCGATGGAACTTGATATCCAGAGTGAAAAAAACCCCGATGGGGTCGTTATCATCGAGGTGGCCGGAGAACTTGACCTCTACACCGCACCCAGCCTGAAGGAAACCCTGCTGGCCGCGCTCGAAGGCGACACGCTGAAGGTCCTCATCGATATGACGGGCGTCCACTTTATCGACAGCTCCGCTCTTGGCGTTCTTATCGGAGGCGTCAAGCGTCTCAAGCCCAAGGGCGGGAAGATGGTCCTCGTCAGCGTCGATGAAAACGTCAACTGGATCTTCCAGATAACCGGTTTGAACAGCGTCTTCGACATCTTCGCTACCCGGGAAGACGCGTTGAAGAAGCTCGCCGGATAATTCGCGGCTACTTGCAGCGGTCCTGTCGAACGCGGCGGCTGCCGCAATCGCGATACCATTCCTTCCGTTCTCCAGTCACGCCTGCAGCCGCTCGCGATATGGAGCAGTCCCCAGGCCCCGGCGCAGGCCCGGCAATCCCGGCTGACGAATATCGCCTATGCTGGTTTTGACCATACTCTCCCCGGGTAATCTATTCACGCCGCCGGTTTCATCGTGGGGCTGAATTTTCCTGATGCGGCAGGAGTAAACCAGGCGATGACAAATTCCCACATGAATACCATAAAAATACATGCGCGGCGGGATTGCGTGGTCTTCAGGACATTCCCCCCGCCGCGCCGAAATGACAGGAATACATGAACAGGGAAACGCGTTCGTCGATAAGTTCGGTTGTCTGCGTAAAGCAGGTCCCTGACACAACCCAGGTCAGGGTTGATCCCGATACCGGAAGCCTGATCCGTAAGGGAGTTCCCTCCATAATCAATCCCTTCGATCTGCACGCGGTCGAGGCCGCCCTCGTCCTGCGGGATAAATTCGGCGGACAGGTGACCGCCCTTTCCATGGGTCCTCCGCAGGCAGAGGAGGCGCTCAGGAAACTGCTCGGCTTCGGCATCGATCGCGCCGTCCTGCTGTCCGATCGCGCCTTCGGCGGCTCCGATACGCTGGCCACCACATACGCCCTGTCATGCGCCATCAAAAAGATCGCAACACAGCAGCCGGTGGACCTTGTCATATGCGGAAAACAGTCGATCGACGGCGACACGGGCCAGGTCGGTCCGGGGCTAGCCCACAGGCTGGGTTTCAGCCAGCTCACGTATATATGCTCGCTGCAGGAGATCGATCTTGAAGCCGGCGTGATACGCGCGTGGCGCCAGCGTGAGGACGGCCGTGAGCTGCTGGAGGCAAAATTGCCGGCGGCGCTGACCATAACCGAGACCTGTAATCAGATCCGGTATGCCGCGTTGCCTGACCTGATCGCGGCATCTGATAAACCGGTAGAGGTGTGGAATGTGGACGATGTCGGTGCGGACCGCGCGCTTCTGGGAATCAAGGGTTCTCCCACTCGAGTCAAGAGGATATTTGCCCCGCCGGCACGCCAGCGGGGAGAGATCCTGTCCACGCCGGGAGGCGATCCAGCTGATGCCGCCGCGTTGCTGATGGACCGGCTTGGCGAACGCGACATAAGGCTCGGAGGAAGTCGTGTCTGATAACGTCAGAAGCGAAACCGACGACTCTCCGAAGAAAGCGGCAGCCAAAAAAGGCAGGCGCGGCCGCGGTGCCACGAAGCCCGGTGATATCTGGGTAGTCGTCGAAAACGAGGGCGGCACCGCCGGACGCGTATCCTGGGAGCTACTGGGGAAGGCCGCCGGTCTGGCCGCGGACCTCGGCTCCAGGCCCGCGGTCGTAATCCTCGGGGAAGATGACGAGCGGCTCGCGCGGGAGGCTTTTTCCTATGGAGCCCGCGTCGCCTATATTGCCAGCCATCCCTCCCTCACGCCTTTTACCGCCGACCCCCACTGCCGCGCCCTGTCGCAGCTGGCCAGGAAATACAAACCTGAGGCCATCCTGCTGGGCGCCACAACTCGCGGTCGTGACCTGGCCTCGGCGGTCGCCACGGACCTTAAGACCGGGCTCACCGCCGACTGCACCTCGCTCGAGATCGACGAGGAAACGGGGCTCTTAAAGCAGACACGCCCGGCTTTCGGGGGCAACATCATGGCGACAATCATCAGCCCGGACACCCGGCCGCAGATGGCTACGGTCAGACCGGGCGTTTTTCCGCTACCTGAAATAATCGAAAGCGCCGAAGGCGAGATAGTCTCAACGAAACCACGGCTGGGAGATGACCTGCCGGTCAGACAGCTTGAGTTCATCCCCAACCCGTCGGACGCGGTTTCCCTGCAGGGAGCGAAGGCGGTAATCGCGGGCGGGCGGGGCATGAAAAAGGCCGGGAATTTCGCGCTGCTCGAAGAGCTGGCAGCCGAGCTGGACGGTACCGTGGCGGCATCACGCGGCGCCGTGGACGCGGGCTGGATATCACACCAGCGGCAGGTGGGACAGACCGGACAGACAGTCAGGCCGGTGCTTTACATCGCGGTCGGCATCTCGGGAGCGATTCAGCACGTAGCCGGGATGCAGGAATCCGATATCGTGATCGCGATCAATAACGACCCGGATGCCCCTATTTTTGACGTTGCTGATTTCGGGATAGTCGGAGACCTTTTTGAAACCATACCGGCGCTCATCGCCGAGATTCGGAAACGCAAGACGGCCGGCGGCGCAGCCCTCGATTTCACGGCCGGTGAACCGTCTGTCTTAAAGAAAGCGGGAAAGGGCGCGGGAAAGGCTCCGACTGAAGACGCGGAAAATACGCCTGATGAAACTCCGCGCGACGCGCTCGGTGGCGGCGAATGAATCCCGCCGCCCGCGAAACAGCCGCCCGCGCAACCCCGTCCCGCTTCGATGCGATCATAGTGGGCGGTGGCCCCGCCGGGCTGGCTGCGGCCATAACGATTGCCGAAGCCGGCCTCAAGGTCGCGGTAATCGAACGCGGCGACTGGCCGGGCAGCAAGAATGTGATGGGCGGCCTCATCTATTCCCATCCGACTTCGCAGATCGTGCCTGATTTCTGGAAGGAAGCGCCGCTGGAGCGCCATGTCGTCAGACGCGATATGTGGATGACCACGGCCGACTCGACCCTCAAGGCTTCCTATGAGACGACTGATTTCGCACTCGAGCCCTACAACTCATTCACGGTCTTCCGCTCGCGTTTCGACAAGTGGCTGGCCGAACAGGCCCGCGCCAGGGGCGCTTACATCATCAATGAGACGCTGGTCGAAGACCTGCTGCTGGAATCGGGGAAAGTCATCGGCGTTCGCACCGGCAGGCCCGGGGGAGACCTGGAGGGCAATGTGGTCATCCTCGCCGAGGGGGTCAACCGCTTCCTGACGGAGAAAGCGGGGCTTGGAGCGAAAATCCGCCCGGCGACGGTGGCGCTGGCGGTAAAAGAAGTGCTCTCCCTGCCCAAAGACAGGATCGAGGACCGCTTCAACCTCGAGGATGGGACGGGAGCCGCCCTGGAGATCGTCGGCGACGTCACGGGCGGCCTGCCGGGGACCGGCTTTATCTATACAAACAGGGACACGATATCCATCGGAGTCGGAGTCATCCTCAAGGGTCTGGTTGACAAAGTGGGCGAGTCTTATGAACTGCTGGAGCGCTTCAAACGCCAGCCGCAGGTCAAACGCCTGATCGACGGCGCCAAACCGCGGGAGTATGCCGCGCACCTCATCCCCGAGGGCGGCTATCGCGACATGCCGCAGCTTTACGGCGACGGCGTGCTCGTGGCCGGAGACGCGGCCGGCATGGTCAACGCGGTGTTTACCGAAGGCGCCAACCTGGCGCTGCTCTCGGGCAGGGCGGCCGGTGAAACAGTTATCCGCGCCGGCAAGACGGGGAATTTCAGCGCGCATACGCTTTCCTGGTATGGGGAGCGTCTGGAAAAAAGCCTGGTCATCAAGGACCTGAAGCAATTCGAGGATGCGGCGCCGTTCCTCTCATCGCACGCGCACATGTTCAACCTGTACCCGGAGGTCGCCTCGGCGGCGATGAAGGAACTGCTTACGGTCGACTCCCTGAGCAAGGCCGACAAGACCCGCCTGATTATGAGACTGTTCCGCTCCCAGGTTCCCACGCGGCGACTGGTACGGGATGCATATGACGCCTGGAGGGCTATCCTGTGAGCGAGAACAACAAAGAGACACCCGTTAATGAAAGACGCAGCGTTGAGCGCGAGCGTGTAAAACCCTGGCCGGCGCCGAAGCTGAATATCACCGCCAGGCTCGGCCTGGTAAAGTTCATCCCGGACGAGAAGTCGCATCTGTCAGTTATCGATCCCTACGTCTGCAGGACCCGCTGCCCCCAGAAATTCTGTACACATACTTGCCCGGCGCAGGTTTACCGGTGGGAGGATGAGGAAAAGCTGATATCGATAGCATTCGAAGGCTGTCTGGAATGCGGCACCTGCAGGAGCGGCGGCTGTCCCTGGGAGAATATAGAGATGAGCTATCCCCGGGGTGGTTTCGGCGTGCAGTACAGGCTGGGATAAGGCGCCGCGGCTAAACGGTTCGACCGTGCTTCCGTCATTCTGAATAGGCCGGCCGCGTGCTTCTGTCATTCTGAGCGAAGCGAAGAATCTTTTTCATACAACAAACTGCAAGACGACGTGAAGGAGACGAAATGAGCGACATCTCAACCGATCTCAATAATCTGCGGGAAGATATCAAGGACGAACTTCTGGCTATCAACCACTACCAGGCACACATCGACGCGACGGACAATTCTGAGATCCAGAAACTGCTGGCCCATATCCGCGACGAGGAAAAGGAGCACGTGGCCGAACTGGTTAAGCTGCTGCGCGCCCTCGACCCGACGGAAGACGAGAAATTCCTGAAGGAAGGCATTTAGCCGGGGGAAACGCCATATGCCGGGAATATCGCAGGAACCCGGTTAGCGCTACCGGCTGCAGTTCAGGAAAACCCCTCGGTGAGGAAATACCAGCCGGCGCTGCTGAGCCAGAGTGCCGTCACAGCAGCGAGCAGCAGCGACCCCAGCAGCGGCAGCCGCGCATACTGGCGGGTGAAGACGCGCGCGATCATGATCTTGCCCATTATGAGCATCAATACCGTGACTCCGAACAGTGAATGGGCGATCACGCGCACAGGTCCGCTCTTCGGAAGCCCGAGAACAAAAACACAGTTATAAGCGACGAACAAAATAATTATCAGCGCCGCGTAACCCTGAAAATGATGCAGCTTCGTGGCCTGTACACGGGTGTATGACGAAAAGACGCCGATCCGGCCGCGCGCCACGCCGATGACAAGCGCCTGCAGCGCCGCCATGCCAAGCAGCAGCGTAGCCAGCACGCTCTTTCCGAAAAACGTCAGCTCCAGCGCCCCGCCGTTCCTGAACATCGAGCCCCCTTACGAATATTTATCCGGTTCTTCCATGAAACTGTGCCTGCATTCTTCCGAGGAGAAATAGTATACCCTGCCGCCGTGAGTATACGTATATACCGCGTCCTGCATCTCCATCTCCATACCACAAACCGGATCCATGACCTTCTCGTGGTGCACAATCCTCTCGTTATAGAGTATGCCGTCGGCCTCGATCGAATCGCCCAGCTTCAGGCCGTTCGTCTTCATCGTGACCTTATCGGCGACCATGCCCCCCTGTCCCGGATCGCTGCTGCCCTCTTCCATCTTCCAGGGGCCGCCGATGCCGCCCGGTTGATAGCCCACCAGGATCAGGCTGTTCTTCTTTCCGTTGATGTCAACAAGAGTCGTCCTCGATGTAAGCGGCCAGACTTCCGATACGCCCTCCACCTTCTCCAGCTCGCCTATCAACGAGGCCGGCACGACCGAAAAGGAATGGAGCATGTCGGGAGAGCCGGCCTGCGCCACCCACAGGTCCGCGTCAACGTTATCCACGTAAGCCGACATCTGCCTCAGGGAGCCGTTGTAAACAGCCAGGAGCACGATGATGAGAAGGATGGCGACGGCCACGCCGCCTACGCTTATCAGCAGACGGGTGATGTCCGAAAAAAGGTTGCGCCTTGCGACTGATACTCTCAAACAGGGCTCCGGTCTGTCGGTTCAAGAGAACGCGGCTCGACTAATTGCAGGACATGTCTGTGCATCATACCCCGATGACCGGAAGTGGAATCCGGATCACACAAGTGGGGCATCGATAAACCGGAGATTCTGTAGGGTAAACGGGAATCCTTCAGGAAAACAAAAAAAGCGCCACCCACCATCAGCATCCCGTGTTCCAGGAGCCGGTGCGGACTAACAGCCGAAGCTGCTAATGCATCGCCATATGGCGGGATTTCGCAAAGCGGCGGCGGTCCGCGCCGTCAAACCCGTTCTCGCCCAGCCGCCGGTCGACGATGACCTCTTTCTCCAGCTCTCCGCGCTCCTGCCAGCGAGTCATCATCATCTCCGCCAGCTCCCAGGCGTTCGACTCCTGACCGTTGATGACGACCAGCGTCTGGTTCTCCTGCCTGATCTCGGCAAAGCGACGTTCACAATACGCGCACTCGGCCAGGACCTCGGGAGAACTGGTGTGATTCTTCTTTCCACAATATGGGCACTCTACGGCTTCCATGGTTACCCTCCTTAAACCCTCGCAGCATTAAACATCGCTCCTATCTTTATTTTACCCCCTTGCGCGGTATTTAGATATACATGCTGGTTGGAATTTTCACCCAAATTGCAGGATATTCATGCGTGCCGGGCGAAGATAGCCGGGAATTGAGAAGACCTCGCTCAACGCAAATGACACGCATGTTCTCCGACATGTCTACATGGCATGCGATGGCCGCGCTGTGCGGCTGCGCGCTCATCGCGCTCCTGCTTTCCGGATGCGGCGAAGAGCCTGTCGTCGTGACTTCCGAGACGCCTGACGTCTCTATCGCCCCCCCCTATAATCGCCAGCAGATCGCGAATTTCAGAGGTATCGCGGAACCACGCAGCGACGCGTGGGAGGAACTGGTGCGTGACCTGCCGCGCCTTCAGGCGGACGGTATCAACACCGCCATGATCAGTCCTCCGGTCCTGATCAGCCAGCGTGCCGGCGGGAAGCCCAGGGTAGGCCTTGAGGGTTCGGCGGGCTCGGCCCCTGGAAATATCGAGGACCTGCACAGGGCAGGGATAGCGGTATTCCTGGCCCCGACTACAACCATGGCAGGGTTTCCGCCCCAGGTCGAACCGACCGATGCGACCATGAGCCACCTCAATGAAGATACAATCCGCTGGGCGACCACGGCCGAGCAGACCCAGTCAGAGCTTTTTTCGCCTCTAAGCCAGTTCAACCTCGCACTGGGAACCGAGACGGCCGGCCGCTGGTCGTCGCAGATCCTGCCCCAGATTCGCGAGATATATCACGGTGACGTGGTTGCCATGGTCGTACCCGACATGGCCGGTTACCACGCCACGGGCACAGCCCACGATTTCGAGCTGTTGAACTATACGGGCTACGATTACCTTCTGGTTGATCTCTTTCCGGCCGAGGATCCATTCAGCCAGGACCGGTTCGATTTCCAGGTCAGTGATGTCATCCTTCGCGCGATCGCGATCGCGCAGCGGGACGGCCTTAAGGGTGTCATGATCCAGTGTGGCGCCTGGCGCGAAGCGGCAGGCGCCGACACCGTTGTAGGCCCGCAACTGGGAGAGGAAGGTCAGGCAAGGGTAACAGGCAGGGTGCTCGAATTGACTTCACCGCAGAAATATCCCCAGGTAAAGGGCGTGTTCTTCCATGGCTGGACGCTGCCCGGGCGGGGCGCGAGGGATTTCGCGGTGGAGCAGACGCTAAGGAATGCCTTCGGAGAAATGAGTAAAACCGCTCCCTAGGGGATATATTTATACGACAGGACCGATGCAGATCGAAGATCGGTCCGGTCCGCGACATGTACTTGCGGAAAACAATCAGGAGGAAGTCACATGATGAGGAAGATACTCGTACCCACGGATGGTTCTGAAAGGGCCGAACAGGCGGCTGATTTCGCCATAGAGCTGGCGTCAGCAGTGGGCGCCTCGCTGTTATTCTTCAATGTCGTCGACGAGATCGCACCCGCATACGCATACGAGCTAGAAACCGGCGCCAGCCTCGACATCGTCGAACTCGATGAAGAGCGGCGCAAGTACGCCGAGTCAGCCGTCGCGCGAATGGTGGACAGGGCCAAGGCCGCCGGTGCGGACTCCGAAGGAAAGGTAGTCGAAGGCCACCCCTGGCAGGAGATTCTCAAGGAGGCCGACAGCTCCGGCGTGGACCACATCGTCATGGGCTCCCACGGCAGGCGCGCCCTGGCGGCGGCCGTGCTCGGCAACGTCACCATCAACGTCATCCACGGATCGAAGATTCCCGTGACCGTTATCCCGGGGAAGTAGGCGCGGAAAAAGCGGGAAACGAAAAGACCACCCCCTCTGCAGGGATGGCCTCGATCGAAAAAATGGCGGGAGCGACGGGACTCGAACCCGCGACCTCCGGCGTGACAGGCCGGCGCTCTAAACCGACTGAGCTACGCCCCCGTGCCAAGGGTACATTCTACGATGTTACGTGCGATATAGACAAACCGCGGGTGAAATTAACCGAAATCATGCTTGACACATCATGTCATAAAAACAGCGGCCCCCTTGCGGGGGACGCGTATTATTGAATCATGCTATCTTGCCTGCCACTTGCCTGAGATCTTATTCTCCCACGATTACTTCGCCGCAGGCGTTAATTTCCGCTCGATCCGGGAAAATCCTAGCGATTGTGCCCGTTGCCGTTCCCGTTGCCGTGCGAACAATGACCGTAACCGTTCCCGTTGCCATTGCCGTTGCTGTGAGTATCAAAAATGGCACTGCACTGCCAGTCAGCGGTAATATTTAGCAGGTTGCCGAATTTCTCAAACGCCGGTGCTTCGTATGCTTCTTTCTTTTCTCTTGAATATTCCCGCTCCATCAATGCTTCCCCTTATCCGTTGAACCGATTGTCCCGTACTATCCTTTTAAGGCCCCCCGTCAATCCCACTTCCGCGGATATCAGCCTGATATATCAGGGTACGATTTGACGATTTTTCTGTCTATCAGGGAATTCCCCCTTATTCGCCCTCCTTAAATCGGCATTTACCCGCTGAAAATCAAGCAGCAGATCAGGATTGTAGTTGCGCGCCGGATGGAAAAACGAGGAGTGAAACCGT
>JBAZZU010000029.1:0-27467 GCA_041658605.1 Thermoleophilia bacterium
CCGGCGTACCGGGTACCATTACACTATACAGCCTGCATTTGCTAAACTAATCGTTGCCGCTTCTGCATGACCGGGCGGTGAAAAAGCTTCGCTTTACCCCAAGGCGGAAATAAAATTTTTCGGGCTGCAAGGTTTTGCCTTCAGCCCGGTTTTTTCTGCACAGTGGGAATAAATGGAAATCTAATAAAGGAGAGGACAGTGCCTGAAGACGTAGCTCATGACGTCAAAGACCTTGGACTTGCCGACAAGGGCAAGCTCAAGATAGATCTGATTGAAAAAAGGATGAACGTTCTGGCTTCGATCCGCGAGCGGTTCGAGAAGGAGCAGCCCCTGGCGGGAATACGCATCTCAGCCTGTCTGCACGTTACTACTGAGACGGCCAACCTTGCCCGTACGCTGAAGGCAGGCGGCGCTGACGTAGTGCTTTGCGCCTCCAACCCCTTAAGCACACAGGACGACGTTGCGGCAGCCCTGGTCAAGCATTACGGCATCAGCACTTATGCCATCAAGGGCGAAGACAACGACACATATTACAAGCACATCACCGCCGCGGTCGCGCACAAGCCGCATGTGACGATGGACGATGGCGCGGACGTCATCGGCGTGGTTCACGCCGAGTACGAGGACCAGATCGGCGATATCCTCGGCGGCACGGAAGAGACCACAACCGGCGTTATCCGCCTGCAGAGCATGGAGGCCGACGGCGTTCTCAAGTTCCCCGTAGTCGCTGTCAACGAGGCCAATACCAAGCACATGTTCGATAACCGTTACGGCACCGGACAGTCCACCATCGACGGCATCATCCGCGCCACGAACATGCTGCTGGCCGGTCTGGACGTCATCGTCGCCGGTTATGGCTGGTGCGGCAGGGGTGTCGCCATGCGCGCATCCGGCATGGGCGCCCGGGTTACAGTCGTAGAGGTCAACCCGCTACGGGCACTCGAGGCGGTAATGGACGGCTACAGGGTGGCCCCCATCGCCGACGCCGCCAAATACGGCGATCTGTTTGTGACCGCCACCGGTGACAAGCACGTCATCCGTGGCGAACACATGGAAGTCATGAAGAACGGCGCCATCATCTGTAATACCGGCCACTTCAATGTCGAGATCGATATCCCGGCCCTGGAGACCATGTCCACCTCAAACCGCACCGTGCGCGATTTCATGGAGGAATACGCGCTGCCCGACGGCCGCGTCCTCTTCCTTCTGGCCGAAGGCCGGCTGGTAAACCTGTCAGCCGCCGAGGGGCATCCGGCCCAGGTCATGGACATGAGCTTCGCCAACCAGGCGCTTGCCGCCGAGTTCATCGTCCAGAACCACGAGACGATGGAGAACAAGGTCTATCCGGTGCCGGTGGACATCGACGAGCATATAGCCGCCCTCAAGCTGGAGTCGATGGGAATGAAGATAGATGAGCTCACGCCGGAACAGGTCGCGTATCTCGCCTCATGGAACGAAGGGACGTAAAGAGCCCGCCCCATTCAGAAACTGCAAAATCACGAGCCGGATACGGTCATAACTGATTTGAGGTAGGCAAATGAACGCGAGCGGCTATTCAGTCAAAACCATAGAGTGGCAGGGAGACGAGGTCGTGATGATCGACCAGAGGGTGCTGCCGCTCAACGAGGAATACATTCATCACACTACCTGGCAGGAAGTCGGTGACTCCATCAGGACGATGGTCATCCGCGGGGCGCCGGCAATCGGTGTCGCCACGGCCATGGGAATGGCGCTGGCCGCCATGCAGTCCGGGGCCAGCACCCCGGAGGACCTGAAAAAGGACCTCGACGAAGCCGCCAAAGGACTCTTCGCCACCCGTCCGACGGCCTACAACCTGGGATGGGCGCTGGAGCAGCAGGCAAAAGTCTATAACGGACCCGGCGATGTGGACGAGATCCGTGCCCGCCTCAAGGTCCGCTCACAGGAGATCCTCGACGAAGACGTCGCCATGTGCGTCGCCATGGGCGAGCATGCGGCGCCGCTCTTTCCAAAAGGAGCCCGCATCCTCACACACTGCAACGCCGGAGCGCTGGCGACCGCCGGCTACGGCACTGCGCTCGGCGTCATCCGCTCGGTGTTCAAGCGCGATCCATCCATCCATGTATTCGCCGATGAGACCCGGCCTTTTCTGCAGGGCGCCAGACTGACAGCATGGGAGCTCCAGCAGGAGGGCATCCCCTGTACGCTCATCACCGACAACATGTCCGGATACTTCTTCAAGAAGGGTGAGATCGACGCGGTCGTCGTCGGCTCCGACCGGATAGCAGGAAACGGCGACGTCGCCAACAAGATCGGAACCTACATGGTATCAGTCCTGGCAAAGGAGCATTCTGTTCCCTTCTACGTGGCGGCGCCCACCTCGACTGTCGATTTAAGCCTGACCGACGGATCGCAGATACCCATCGAGGAGCGCGACCCGTCCGAGGTCACCCATTGTGGAGGCCGCCAGATAGCGCCGGACGGCATCGGCGTGAGAAACCCGGCTTTCGATGTCACTCCGCACGCCAATGTAGCCGCCATCATTACCGAAGTGGGAGTCCACCGCGATCCCTTTACCGAGAGCCTGGCTGAAGCGAAGAAGGGCAAATAATTGAAAGCCATGGTACTGGCCGCGGGCCTGGGCACGCGCTTGAGGCCGCTCACCGGCTCTATCTCCAAGCCGATGGCTCCCATCGTCAACCGGCCGGTGATGCACCACATCCTGCGCCTCATCAGGAAGCATGGTTTTGACGAGGCCGTAGCCAACCTTCACTACCATCCCCACGCGATAACCAATTATTTCGGACGCGGGCAGCGGGTTGGAATCGAGCTGCGCTATTCACTGGAGCCCGAGCTGCTCGGCACCGCCGGCGGCGTCAAGCAGATGCAGAAGTTTCTTTCCGACGGTACGTTCCTGGTCATCAGCGGCGACGCGCTCACCGACCTCGACCTGACAAAACTTTTAAAGCAGCACAAGGAGTCCGGCAGCATCGCGTCCCTGGCGCTCAAGCAGGTAAAAGATCCAAGCCGTTACGGCGTGGTCATCAGCGACAAGACGGGACGCATACTCGGATTCCAGGAGAAACCGGCACGCGGTGAAGAACTCAGCAACCTCTGTAACTGCGGCATCTATATCTTCGAACCTGCCATCTTCGACTACATCCCGAGGGACGCCTTTTACGATTTCGGCAAACAGCTCTTCCCCGAGTTCGTAGCCAGGGACATCCCGTTCTACGGGTTCGAGATCGACGGTTACTGGAACGACGTGGGTAGTCTGGCCCAGTACCGCATCGGCAACTTCGATGCCCTGACCGGCAAGGTCGACGTTGAGATTCCCGGCAAGGAGCGCTCGCCGGGCATTTTTGTGGGAAAAGGAACAAGGATCCCGAAATCGGCCACGCTGAAGGCGCCGATCCTGCTGGGCGATTTCTGCCAGGTGGGAGAGGACGTGAACCTCACCGGACCGCTGGTGATAGGAGACCACAGCGTTATCGAGAAAGGCGCTTCGCTGGAAGGCGTCATCAAGTGGCGCGCCGCCCAGACCGGTGCCGGCGCCAAGGTGATGGGCGGCATCATCGGCCAGGGCGCCTATATCCGCGACGATGTGCATATTGGTGACCGGGTCGTGGTGGGTGACCGCTGCGTCATCGGCGCGGGCTCTGTCGTCGATGCCGAGGTCAAGCTCGAACCCTTCACGGTGATAGAGGCCGATACCCACGTAAAATAATCTGACAGTGAATCTGTCATTCTGAGGCGCAGCCGAAGAATCCAAACAATGCCCACGGCGCCGAAGGCGTCTTTTTTTATTTCCTGTTCTCGCGACCCGCCAGGGCCTGAGACACGAATACATTTGAAATAGTGAATGTATTTGATAACATGTAATCACGTACCTTCTGCAAGGTGATTATCATGACGGACGAACCAAAAAAGAAAAAACCCGTCCAGGTCTATCTGGACTATAAACAGAACGCGGAGCTGAGTTTCGTCGCGGACAAGCTCAATATCTCCAAGGCCGAACTGATCCGTCGCAGCCTCGATGAATATCTTCCCCATGTCATCCCACTGGAGGAAGACCCGCTGATGGAGATGATCGGTCTGGTGCCCGATGATGTCGACGTCCCGGCAGACGGGGCAGAGAACCACGATTACTATCTTGCGAAGTGGGAGAGGGAGCGTTGGGAAAAGTGAAGTCTTCCCGCCGGGCCTCGCTCTTCATCGATTCCGGCGGCTGGATCGCCGTAAATGTGTCTCGCGACAAGCGAAACAAGGCCGCGAGCGCTTTTTATAAGGACGATGCATTAAACCGGTATGAGTCTCTGGTGACGACCAATCTGGTTGTTGCTGAGACCCACGCTTATTTGCTGAAGGCGGGAGGCCGGGGATTTGCATTGGAGTTCCTTTCATTGCTTCACTCAAGCACTCGCGTCAACGTCATCTACTCCACTCTTGAGATTGAAAACAGCGCTTCGAGGATCATCCGCAATTACCAGGATCAGGAATTCAGTTTATGCGACGCCGTGAGCTTCGCGGTCATGAAAGACATGGGAATCAGGGACGCATTCGCGTTCGATACACATTTTGAGACCGCGGGTTTTCGCATGCTGCCATAAGAGCGGCGGGATGGAACAAACAGCAACCGGAAAAATCATACTCTTGTGGAAGCAGGCGCCGTGGACGATGGCCAAACGACATACAGCCCCGCGTCGGCGGGCATATTCTCCAGTCTTCTCTCGGTCTTCTTCCCCCTGCGCTGTGTGCACTGCGGCCGGCCGGGCACCTGGCTCTGCGCCCCCTGCGCCGGCGGGATGAAGCCGGTTGGTCCGCGCATCTGCGATCGCTGCGGCAGACCCGCTCCTTATGCTGTGCCGGAATGCCATGAATGCAGGGGTCGCGGCCTTCAGTTTGAGAGAGCAAGGGCAGCGTTTGTTTTCGACGGACCGGTTCGCAGTCTTGTGCACAGGCTCAAGTACGCCGGGCACCGGCGGCTGGCCGGACTTATGGCCGATATATCCTGCAATAGGGCCGATTTGACTGATATAAGCAAAGAAGCTACGCTAACTTATGTCCCCCTGCACAGATCCAGAATGTTGAGCCGCGGATATAATCAGGCAGGCATGTATGCCCGGGCTCTCGCCAGTCGCCTCGATCTGCCGGTTGAGAACCTTCTCTGCAAGCAGAATCCCACCACATCTCAAAACCGGCTGAATCTGGATGAGCGCAAGGTGAATCTTGCCGGGAGCATGGCCATCAGGGATGGCGCCAGATGCGGCGGGCGGAGGATTTTGCTCATCGATGACGTTTATACTACTGGCTCGACAGTATCGGAGTGCGCGCGGGTCCTGAAAAAGGGGTTCGGTGTCGATGTCCATGTCTGGACCTTCGCCAGGACCGTAAAAACTGGAGTTTAGCCGGGGCTGTCCGAAGGGTATTTATAGTTCACACTAATCTGGGCGGAAGGAACGAAATGAATCTACAGGTTAAGGGAAGAAACATAGCAGTGACGGAAGCTCTCCGCGCCCACACCGAGGATAAACTGTTAAAGCTGGGGAAGAACCTAAACAGCGCAACCCAGCTGGAGGTGGAGTTGTTCGTCGAGAAGAATCCGAGCATCGCGGAAAACCAGGTCGCGGAAGCAACCATATTCACAAAGGGTCCCGTCCTGCGGGCCAAGGGCGCCTCGACGGACATGTACGCCTCCATCGATCTGGTTGCGGATAAGCTCGGCCGCCAGGTGAAAAAGTACCGCAGCAAGCTGGTGAGCCATAACGCGCACGTGCGCGGAAGCCTGCAGCCCGAGACAGTTGACATACCGCTCGAGGATGATGAAGAAGAGCTTGACGGGCCTCAGATAGTGAAGACGAAGTCATTCTTCATCAAGCCGATGTCGGCCGAGGAGGCTGCATTGCAACTGGAGATGATCGGCCACGACTTCTTTGTTTTCCGGAATTCGGATTCCAACGAGACGAGCGTCATCTATCGCCGCCGCGACGGCAACTATGGACTGATAGAGCCCAAATAACTCTCAGCAAACCATGATAAACAGGAGGGGACGCAGCTTGAGTCGACTAAAATAAGCCGCGTCCCCTCTGTCTGTCTGCTAAAATATCCGGGATACCATGGCAAAATTCTTACATAAAGCCCTTCACATGGGCGAGGGAAAAAAATTCAGGAAGCTGCAGGAGCAGGTCTCTGAAGTAAACGCATTCGAGGACGGAATGAAGTCCCTGAATGACGAAGAGCTCGCTGCGAAGACGCCCGAGTTCCGGCAGCGTTTTATCGACGGCGAGACCCTCGACGACCTGCTTCCCGAGGCGTATGCCGTGGCGCGTGAAGCATCGCGCCGCAAACTGGGAATGCGCCACTTCGATGTCCAGATCATGGGCGGCATCGTACTCCACCAGGGGAAGATCGCCGAGATGAAGACTGGTGAAGGAAAAACCCTCGTGGCGACCCTGCCGGTTTATCTGAACGCGCTATCCGGCAACAGCGTACACGTCGTCACGGTCAACGATTACCTGGCCAGGCGCGACGCAGAGTGGATGATGCCGGTCTACAACTTCCTGGGCCTGAAGGTCGGTATCCTTCAGGACAACATGAGCAAGGAAGAGCGCCGCGAGGCTTATATCGCGGACTGTACATATGGCACCAACTCCGAGTTCGGCTTCGATTATCTGCGCGACAACATGGCCCTGCGCTTCGATGAGAAAGTGCAGCGCGGCCACAGCTTCGCCATCGTCGATGAAGTCGACAGTATCCTCATCGACGAGGCGCGGACGCCGCTCATTATTTCCGGCGCCCCCGAGGAAGCGGCTTCCACCTATTACAAGTTCGCCGCTATCGTGCCGCTGCTGCGCGCGGAGCAGGATTATGAAGTCGATGAGAAACACCGCACGGTGTCGATCACGGAAGCCGGCGTGGCCAAGGTCGAAAAAGCCGTCGGTGTCGAGAACCTTTATGAATCAAAACACGGCCAGCTGGTCAATCACCTGATGCAGGCCCTCAAGGCTCACGCACTTTTCAAGAAAGATGTCGAGTATGTCGTCAAGGACGGCGAGGTACTCATCGTCGACGAATTCACCGGCCGCATCATGGACGGCAGGCGTTATTCGGAAGGACTGCACCAGGCCATCGAGGCCAAGGAGAAGGTGCGCATCCGTGAAGAAAACCAGACCCTCGCGACGATAACGCTGCAGAATTATTTTCGCATGTACGACAGGCTGGCCGGCATGACCGGCACGGCGGCCACCGAGGCCGACGAGTTCATGCACATCTACAAGCTCGAGGTCGTCTCCGTCCCGTCGAACATGCCGTTGGTCCGTGATGACCGCAACGATTTTATCTACAAGACCAAGAAGGCCAAGTTCAGGAAGGCCGCAGAGGATATCGCCGAATGTCATAAAAAGGGCCAGCCGGTCCTAGTCGGAACGGTTTCCATCGAGACCAGCGAATACCTGAGCGACATGCTCAAACGGCGAGGCATCAACCACCAGGTGCTGAACGCCAAGCATCACGAGAAGGAAGCCGAGATCATCAAGAACGCCGGCGAGTCCGGCACGGTGACGATAGCCACCAACATGGCCGGCCGCGGTGTGGACATCAAGCTTGGCAATGGTGTCCGCGAGCTGGGCGGCCTCTATGTGCTGGGCACGGAACGCCACGAGAGCCGCCGCATCGACAACCAGCTGCGAGGCCGCAGCGGGCGCCAGGGCGATGCCGGAGCCACGCGATTCTATCTGTCCGCCGAGGATGATGTCATCCGGCTGTTTGCCGGCGATCGTATCTTCAACATACTCGACAAGCTCTCACCGGAAGAAGACATGCCCATCGAGCACAAGATGCTGAGCAAGACGGTGGAGAACGCCCAGCGCAAGGTGGAGCAGCAGAACTTCCAGATCAGGAAGCGCGTGCTCGAGTACGATGACGTCATGAACATGCAACGCCAGGTCGTATACGAACAGCGCAACAAGATCCTCGAGGGCGGCGACATCAGTGAAGACGCGCAAGAGATAGTAGATGACGTGCTGATTACCCAGGTTGAGCTGTACGCCGACGCTGGCGAATATCCCGAAGACTGGGACTGGGACAAGCTCATGACCTCGCTGAAGTCGTATTACGACATGACTTTCGGCAAGGAAGACATAGATCTCGAAGATATAACCCAGGAGGATCTGCTGGAGCGGGTCCTTAAAGACGCCCATGCTGTCTACGCACGCAAGGAAGTGGAATTTACCCCCGAGCATATGCGCGAACTCGAGCGCCTGGTTATGCTTGGCGTGATCGACAACCGCTGGCGCGAGCATCTATACGACATGGACTATCTCAGGGAAGGAATACACTGGCGCGGCCTCTCACAGAAAGACCCGCTGGTCGAGTACAAGTCTGAAGGTTTCGCCATGTTCCAGGAGCTGATGGGGTCGATCAAGGAAGATTTTGTCCGCACCATCTTCCATATGAGCCGCGTGCCGCAGGACGACATGCAGGAGCGCCGCGAACGTGACCTGAATTATAGCTACGACGACGGCACTACATCGCGCCTGCCGGAAGCGGCAGAAGAAGCCAAGGCGTCAGCCCAGGCGGGTCAGGCCGGAGCGCCGGGCAAGGCGCCGGCGGCGGTCGTCACGCGGGTAGCAGACAAGGTCGGCCGCAACGACCCGTGTCCGTGCGGCAGCGGTAAAAAATACAAGAAGTGCTGCGGTGCGGAATAGCTTCCGTTAGTTGACATTGAGCAGTTTCCTGCCCCTACGTCGAGGGGTTTTTGTTCGCGCCCCTCACAGTTTTGAATTCAGGCGGCACCTCGCCATCAGTACTACCAGGATAACCGTCCCGATTCCCAGCAGAGAATAAGTGTTTCCCAGGTCGAAGAGCTCTGTGGTCCTGCCGACGGCGTACCTGTTCAGGAAGAAAAGATCGAAACTTACGAACAGCAGGCCGGGTACGAGTACGAATCTTTCCCATGTCCCCAGCCGCTCGAAATTATAAAGAAGCAGGACCACGGCCAGAGCCGTAAAGCAGAAAGCATTGTCGGTCGTGTATGTGATCAGCGGCATCAGGGCGAGCATCAGCGCGAAGTCCAGCGCCTCAGGATTACGAACCCCCCTGTCTTTGACAAACAGCCATAACACGGTGCAGCCGATTCCCAGGATCACGACGAACGGAAAGACCTTGAAGAACGGCGAATCAGAGGGCAGAAAAGCGAGCGGTGAGTAGCGGGCCAGCATCGAATAGGCAGTGTGGTTTCCCGCCTGCAGGAGGTCCTGTTTTACGCCCAGTTCGTCGAAGACCGTGCCGATCCAGTGCCGCTGCTGCGCGAGAAATTCCCCGCTTCTGAAAAAAACGGCGGGCAACAGGAAAAAGAAACCGGTGAAAAACAGGAACCAGCCGGCGTCCCCGAACCTCTTTTTGATAATAAAATAGGGCAGAAAGGCTAGCCCGTAGGGCTTTATGAAGATGGTGAAGGCAAGCAGCGCGCTCGACCAGACGGTTTTTTTCCTGATGAACAGGAACGCGACACAGACATACGCGACCATTAGAAGATAATTTATCTGCCCGAAAGCGAACTCCGTCCAGAGATGGGGCCACATGAGGAGCGCGGCGATGAGGAGGACTCCATTGGCCTTTGCGGGGTCGTGCCTGAAGCCGGGTGCGACGATCGACAGGGCGAAATAGAAGCCGGCCACGATTCCTGTTGAGATGAAAAGCCAGTAGAAGATCTTGGCAAGCCAGAGCGGCAGCAACGAGAAGGGAACAAAGAGAATCGTCGCCGTGGGCGAATATTTAAAGACAAAATGGCCGTCCTCGGCTGCGCGATAGAGGTTCTCCCCATCCAGAAGCCGGGCGGCCGCGCGGTAATAGACCTGGAAGTCGAATAAGTTTATCCCGCCTCCGCCGAGGCTCGTAAGCTCCTGCAGGATGAGCACGACGCATAGCCAGCCTGCGATGACGGCAAGCGAGAAGAACCATACGGTCCTGTACCAGAGCGCGATTTTTGAGAAGATGTTCAAACAGGTAAAAGGTTGACTAAGGCTGGAGCTTATAATACAAGTTGGGACAATGGTGAAAAAGAACGCAACCGGACATACAATAGACGAACTCGAAGAGCTTTTCTCCCGCATCGGCGAGAAGTTCCGCTGGCTCGGTGATTACCTTTGACCCCGCTTCACTCGAAAAACAGATCGGTGAGCTCGAAGGGCACATGCAGCAGCCGGACTTCTGGTCCGACAAGCACGCGGCTGCCCGGGTAAGCTCCGAGTACCGCCGCGCCAAACGGCGGCTGGAGCGCTACCTGACGACCGGGGCTGAAGTCGGCGACGTTGAAGCCATGGTGGAGATGACACGCGAGGCTGTCAGCCAGGGCGGCGCGGGCGCCGAAGCCGATTTCATGGAAGAATCGTGGAGCTCTCTTCAGCAGACCCTCAAACACCTCGAGCAGCTGGAGGAGGAGCGCCTCTTCAGTGGCGAATATGACGACGGCGAGGCCGTGCTTACACTGCATCCAGGCGCCGGCGGCACCGAATCGCAGGACTGGGTTGAGATGCTGCTGCGCATGTACCTGCGCTGGGCCAGCCAGCGTGGATACAAGGCCGAGATCAACGAGGCGACCGCCGGCGACGAGGCGGGCCTGAAAAGCGTCACGGTGACGATATCGGGCGAGAATGCCTACGGACTGCTGACGGCCGAGCGCGGCGTGCATCGCCTGGTGCGAATATCACCCTACGATGCCGCCAAACGCCGCCACACCAGTTTCGCTTCGGTCGAGGTGAGCCCCATGGTGGAGGAGGACGTCGAAGTCGAGATCGACGAGAAGGACTTAAAGATAGACACCTACCGCGCCAGCGGCGCCGGCGGCCAGCACGTCAACAAGACTGATTCGGCCGTGCGCATCACGCATGTTCCCACCGGTCTCGTGGCCCAGTGCCAGAACGAGCGCTCACAGCTTTCTAACAAGAACACAGCCATGAAGCTGCTGAAAGGCAAGCTCGTCGAACTCGAGGAGAGGCAGCGCGCCGAGGAGATGGAGAAGGAACGCGGCGATATCATGGAGATTGCCTGGGGCAGCCAGATCCGTTCATACGTTCTGGCGCCGTACCAGCTGGTCAAGGACCACCGGACCGATTACGAGGTAGGGAACGCGCAAGGCGTACTGGACGGGGACCTCGACGGGTTCATCCACGAGTTCCTTGTGAAAAGGGCGGGAAAGGCATGATCCATGATAGATGCCGCAGCATACGCAACGTTCCGGGTAACAGCTGATGGCCGTGGCAAAGAAGCATATGGCATCCGACGATCTTCAGAACATCCCCGGTGTCGGCCCGAGCCTTGCGCGGGATTTGAACGATCTCGGTTATACCCGGGTCTCTCAGCTTCGCGGCGCCGACCCGGAGCAGATGTATCGAAAACTCACCGCTCTTCGCGGAAGCCATGTCGACCGCTGTGTGCTGTATGTGTTTCGCTGTGCCGTCTACTTTGCCGGCAATTCCGTCCACGAACCGGAGCTTCTTAAATGGTGGAACTGGAAGGACGAAAAAGAAGCGCGAACGGCTTGATGTGATGAGAAAGATCCTCACATGTTTCCTGCCGGGGCTGGTGGCGGAGTCATATCCGGTGCAGGGTACCGCTTCCGTGATCCTGCTCGAGGACTAGCGGGGGCCACGACGACCTTATTCACGAATTCCTATTTGTGAATGCGGCGAAAGGGTAAGCTGTTATTGATGGCTATCCAGACCGGGATGAAATATAAACCTCCCATGTTGAGACTATAGTTCGCAGGACGATCAGTCGTTTTACTGGAACGATTAAAAGGCGGTGGACAGTTGCGGGAGACCGATGAGAACTTCAGGACAATCTTTGAATACGCCAACGACGGCTTCCTCATCGCGCGCGCGTCGGATAAGAAATTTGTAGAGGCGAACCGGAACATGTGCAGGATGCTTGGGTATTCGCTGGCCGAAATTAAGACGCTCGGCGTCGAAGACATTCATCCGAAGCAGGATCTTCCCCGCGTGATAGATGCATTCGAGCAGCAGATGCGTGGAGAGATGTCGATCGCCGAGGCTTTGCCGGTTTTACGGAAGGACGGCAGCGTCTTTTATGCGGACATCAGCTCCTCGATGATAACCGTGGCAGGACAGCCGCATTTGCTGGGCGTATTCCGCGACATCACCTCACGCAAGTGGGCGCAGGAAGGCCTGCAGCGGTCAGAAGAATTATTCCGCTCTTTATTTGAGAATGCGCCCATCGGCATGGGTGTGGTCGGACTCGATGACCGCTTTTTGAAGGTCAATCCCACCCTGTGCAATTTCCTGGGTTATTCAGAAGCAGAGTTGCTCGCCAGAACGGTATCCGAGGTCACATATCCCGAGGACAGGGAGAAGGAAGCTAAAAATAAATCCACAATCCTGGATGGAAGTGAACAGTTCTTTCAGATGGAAAAACGATATCTGCGGGCCGATGGCCAGACAGTTTGGGGACAACTGAGCGTTTCGCCATTACAGGACAGCAACGGCAATACAAAATACTTCCTGGGACAGCTGGAAGATATCAACGCGCGCAAGCAGGCGGAAGAGGAGCGGACGCGCCAGCAGCAGCTTCTCATGGCCATTAATCGGGGACAGGAACAATTCATCACCAGCCAGGAAGAAGGCAAGGCCTTCGATGACCTCCTGGACGTCATGCTCACAATCACGGGAAGTGAATTCGGATTCATCGGCGAGGTGCAGACCACTCCCGAAGGCCATCCCAGTCTAACAAGCAAAGCCATCAGCTATATTGCCAGGAGTCAGGAGACGAAGACCTTCTACGAGCAGAATGCCCCTGGTGGATTTGTCATAAATAACCTGGAATCCCTACTAGGCGTTGCAATCACTTCGGGCGAGCCGGTTATCGCCAACCAGCCATCCGATGATCCCCGCAGGGGCGGTATGCCTTCGGGACATCCATTGCTTGATTCCTTTCTTGGAATTCCCATATGTTCGTCCGGGAAAATCCTCGCCCTGCTGGGTGTGGCCAACCGGCCGGGTGGTTACGACCAGAAGTTGGTCGATTTTCTCAAACCGCTTCTCAACACAGTGGGTCAGCTTATCGAGGCAAGGCGCAGCGAAATCAGACGCAAGCAGGCGGAAGACGCCCTAAAGGAATCCGAGCGGCAGTTCAGGACGCTTTTCAATCAATCAACCGATGGCATGTTCATACTTGATATGAAGGGCAACTTTATCGATATCAATCAGACGGCTCATGAGAGGCTGGGATATACCAAGGAAGAAATGCTGGCCATGAGCGTCAGCAAGCTCGATCCGCCTGAATTCGCCGTCAGGGTTCCCGAGCGGCTCGCAAAAATCATCAAGGACGGACAGGCGATCTTCGAGTCGGCTCATTTGAGGAAAGACGGGACGGCCATGCCCGTAGAGATCAACTCACGCATTATTGATTTTCGCGGGCAGGAAGCTTTTTTCAGCGTCATCAGGGATATTTCTGAACGAAAGCAGGCGGAAGCGGAAAAGGAGAAACTCCAGACTCAGCTGATGCAGGCTGGCAAGATGGAAGCTGTCGGCCAGCTCGCCGGGGGTGTTGCACACGATTTCAACAACATGCTTGGGGTCATACTGGGAAATGCCGAACTGGCGATGATGGAGACACGGGAAGATGAGCCGTCATACGCAAACCTCCAGGAAATCGTACTTTCGGCGCGGCGCTCAGCCGACCTGACACGGCAGCTCCTGGGCTTCGCCCGCAAACAGAGCATCAGACCGCAGTTGCTGGATTTGAACGAACTTGTAGCCAATCTGCTTAAAATGATTGAACGGCTCATAGGAGAGGATATCGAGCTTTTATGGAGACCGGGGTCCGACCTGCCGGCTATCAATATGGACCCAACCCAGCTCGACCAGCTGCTCATCAACCTTGTGGTTAACGCACGCGACGCCATCGAAGGCGCTGGAGCGATAACAATAATAACGGAGCACGTGGTATTAGATGAATCATTCTGCCGGGATCACGCCGGGTCAGTGCCAGGTGACTACGCAGAGCTGGAGGTAAGCGACGATGGCGCCGGCATGAGCAGGGAAGTGCTCGATCAGCTTTTCCAGCCGTTCTTTACGACCAAAGAGACCGGCAAGGGCACAGGACTGGGCCTTGCCATGGTTTACGGTGTCGTCAAACAGAATAACGGCTTTATAAATGTTTACAGCGAACCAGGCCAGGGCACGACGTTCAGGATCTACCTGCCCAGCGTCCAGGGTGAAGAGGTTGCGCCGGTGAAGGCTGAAAAAGAAAAGCCCGCAGGCGGAACCGAGACATTATTGATTGTCGAGGATGAGACATCGATTCTCGATATAGCAAGGCAATCGCTCGGGGGGGCAGGATACAAAGTGCTGACCGCCGGCACGGCAGGTGAAGCTATCGACATGATCAACGAATATACCGGCACCATCGACCTTCTGATCACCGACGTGATCATGCCGGGGATGAACGGAAAAGATTTATGCGACAAGGTCAAGGAATTGCGTCCCGATGTCAGGGTTCTGTTCATGTCGGGCTATACGGCGGACGTGATATCCAACCGGGGCGTAATCGAAGAGGGCGACGAGTTTCTTCAAAAGCCCTTCTCTATCAGTGCACTTGCAGAAAAAGTGAGAGATGTGCTGACCCACGTCTGAAGGCCCCCGCTGACCGCGGGGGCTTATCCTCAGGTATCGTTTCCGATAGAATCCTGAAAGTGGAACCATACCGTCGTCATTATCTGACAAGGAGACAAAAGTGTTAAGCATCGCGTTACCCAAAGGCAGCCTGCAGGAGCAGACGCTCCTTCTTTTCACCGAAGCCGACCTGCCGGTCAAGCGGAGCTCCCGCGAGTATACGGTCTCCATCGCTGACGAGCGCATCAGCAACGTCAAGATACTGAGGCCGCAGGAGATACCAAAGTATGTCGAGGAGGGCTATTTCGACATGGGGATATCCGGTCTGGACTGCATCACGGAGTCCGGCGCCGGTGTGGTCGAGGTGGCGGACATGCCCTACGCCAAGACCGGCACCGGTTTTATGAAGATGGTAATCGCCGTCCCCGAGGATTCAAGCATTCAGGCCGCCGCCGACATCAAGCCCGGCAGCCGCGTGACCACGGAGTTTCCCAACATCACCAGGAATTACTTCGAGAAGCTCGGCATCCCGGTTGACGTCTTCTATTCCTATGGAGCTACCGAGGCCAAGGTGCCGGAGATCATGGACGTGGTGGTCGACCTGACCGAGACCGGCTCCACGCTGAGGCGAAACCACCTGAAGATCGTCGACGTCATCATGGAATCGACGACCCGGCTCATCGCCAACAAGGCATCCTGGGAGGACCCGGAAAAGCGCAAGGCGATGGAAGAGATACGCACGCTGCTGCTGGGCGTGATCGACGCCCGCGGCCGTGTGCTGCTCTCGATGAACGTGGCCAAAGACCGGCTCGATGACGTCGTGGGTGTGCTGCCGGCCATGAAACGGCCCACGGTCGCCCCGCTTTACGACAGCGACTCATTCTCGATCACGACGGTGGTCGACAAGGATACGGTCAATGTCATCATCCCGAAACTCAAGGCCGTGGGCGCCGAGGATATACTCGAGCAGAACATCTCGAAGATCGTGCGGTAGGGGCGCCGTTGTTCCTGACTTTAGACGAAGCTGCCAGCACCGACCGTCCGGATTCCGGCATCGTAGATGAAACGGTGAGCTGATTTATGGTAAAAAACCGGGAAGGCGTGGTGGTTTTCAGCAGGCAGGCCGCTCCGAATATCAATTATGTAATGCAGGCGCGGACCCTGTTTGTCGCCCTGGTGACGCTCGTGGTCATCTTCAGCATCCCGTTCTTCAGGTCCGGCAATTCATCATGGGTGGAGATGAATCCCTATTTGCAGGGGATGACCCTTTCCCTGGCGGCGGCCCTGTTGTGCCAGGCTTACTTCAGCTTCAGGCTCGGAAACGCCCTGTTATTGCTGTTTATCTCCCTTACCGTATCTCTTGCGGCTGAAAGCATGGGGCTTCGCTGGGCCTGGCCGTTCGGCAGCCAGTACCATTACAACCCCGCGATCGGCCCGACGCTTCCTGGTGGCGTGCCGCTATGCATCCCTGTTACCTGGTTCATGCTGGCATACACGGCACTCGCTTTCCTGGGCCCATTTACGGTTCGGCCCGGGGGCCTCCTGTCTTACAGGCGGGTTTTGCTGAAGGCTGTTTTATGCGCCCTGTTTATCACGGCCGCGGACTTCGTTATAGACCCGCTGGCAGTCAAGTATGAGGCCTGGTTCTGGCACCAGCCGGGTGGATACTTCGGCGTGCCCCCCGGAAACTTCGCCGGCTGGTTCATCGTTGCTTTTTTGATATGCGGCGGTACCATTCTTCTCGAGAAACCGCGCCATGGCTATCGGTACAGGGATCACATTTCCCTGGACGTGCCGTTTGCCGTGACCTCAATCTCCCTGACGTCGATATGTCTGGAGGAAAGCGTCATTCGCACCGGTTCTGCCCTGCCTGTGGCGCTGGCCCTGACATTCATGGCGCCATGCTGGCTCTACTGGCTGGCTTCTTTAATACAGTCCCGGCGCGGAGCGGTACGTTTCCAGGGGAGGGGAATCGAGAAGATCGGGGAATTTCAAAGGGTTCAGGAAGCGGGGATTATTCTGGAAAGAGAAGGGTAACAGCCGGCCGTCCCCATCGACCGGCGTTAGTCCCGGAAACCGAGCTTCATGTCAACTTTTTTACTGCTAAAGGGAATCTGCTAAAGTCCGATAGCGTGTCAAGCATTTTTGTTGATAGACAGCCGGGACCAGGAATATGCAGATTAAAAAAAACATCTCACTTATTCTCGGGATATCGATCCCCATCCTGATGATTGTTTTCGTGGCGGCCGCCATCTACCTGCCCGGTTTCTTCATTCATCCACAGTACAACTTCCTTTATTCCACAAGCAGTGATTACTACGGCGGACAGGAGTTCACCATAGAAAATGGGAAACTTGTCAAAGGGGAAGTAAAGCGTCCCGACGGCCAGAAGACAACGGGTGAAACAAAGTTGTTCATCCACGACGTCATCAGCGAACAAAACCGGGAAGTATCTTTGGAGGAAGCCCGGAGCCTGGAACTGGATCCATACCACAAGTCACTGGACGGATTTGAAGTCGTGCACGAAGGCAGCGGCGACAGCTTTCTACCGTTCGGCCATTCGTCGGGCGATTACTGCTCCCGATATCTCAGCGGCCACAACATGAGCAGGAAGCTTGAACTTCAGCTCAGCAGCAGCTCATCCTGCGGTAATTTCCGCTTCATCGGCTGGGTGAAGTAGCATGGCCGACAAAAAAGAAATACTGGAATACATCACAAAGCTGGCCGAGCAGAAGGTCGTTACCAAAGACGAATTAAATATGGCTTACGATGCCGGCTGCGAAATCAAGACTGTTCTGGTGCCGCCGGCAACGGCCGTAACGGAGCCGGCGGATTCATCAAGGCCGGCAAAGAGATTCGGTATCGCCGAGATCCTGTATTACATCGGCGGGGCGATCGTCTTTATGGGCATCGTCATTCTGGTGGCGCAGAACTGGAAGACACTCGGGTTCGGCCCGAGGGTCGTGGCGACGCTTGGCGGCGGGCTGGCGGCATACTCCGTGGGCCTCATTTTCAGCAGGGACGAAAGACTAGAGACGGCGGCTCCGGCCTTTTTTCTGATATCCGCACTGGTCATGCCGGTAGGGCTGTACGTTGTCTTTGATAACGCGGGGTTCAAGGTAAGCAGCTATGGCTATCAGAGCCTGATTTCAGGGATACTGTTTGCCACATACCTGGCGTCGTTTTTTGTCTTCCGCAAAAGCATTTTTGTCCTGTTCAGCATACTTTATGGCACCTGGCTATTTTTCAGCCTCACCAGCTATCTCCTGGTCAAAGGCCCTCAGTTTGATGAACAGGATTTCTACATGTACCGCGCTCTTTTTGCCGGTATCTCATACATGCTGCTTGGTCATGCCTTTTCGAAAACCCGATACTCAGCGATATCCGTGTTTCTCAATAATTTCGGGCTCCTGGGCTTTCTGGGCGCCGCACTGGCCCTGGGCGGAGAGAAGCCGCGCCAGAACGTTTTCTGGGAACTGATTTACCCGGGGCTGGTCTTTGGAATCCTGTTCCTCAGCGTACATTTGAAGAGCAAGGCATATCTCGTCTGGGGCACGATCTTTCTCATGCTCTACCTGCTCAAGATCACCTCCGAGTATTTTACTAAGGGTTTTGGCTGGCCCCTGGCGCTGGTCATGCTGGGCCTGTCGCTGATCGGAGTCGGCTACATGTCGGTCTCAATCAAAAGGAAATACCTCTCCGTCTAGAATACAATGGCAACAGGATGTCGCCATTGTATTCAATTTCAGACAAGGTAAAGCCGGTAGACACCGCAAGCCATGGAAGTCTACCATGCGGCGGCCGGCTCGCGATGAAGAGCATACTTATGCTTCAGGACACCGGTCGGGGCTGAAAGAGGGGTCCGGGAGCTGTTCGCCAAATAATTTTAAGACGACAAAGGAGAGACCATGGCTAAAGGTAAGGACGCAAAGAAGGACGTAAAAAAGAAATCTGAAAAATCCCTGAAGGAAAAAAGGCGCGACAAGAAGGCAAAAAAAGAAAAGAAATAGTCCAAAGAAATCGATCACGATAAACACAGCAGAACAGATAATCAGCAGGCTGGATGGGCTTGGCGACAGCGACACGGCGGCCCACTCACAGCGATTCTTCAAAACCGGAAAGGGCGAGTACGGCGAGGGAGACATTTTCCTCGGCATCAGAGTCCCCGTCCTGAGGAAATGCGCCAGGGAATTTCGGGAGACAGATCTGGAGGATACGCTCCGTCTGCTGAAGTCCCCCTTCCACGAAGCCCGGCTGCTCGCCCTGTTCATGCTTGTGGCAGGATACAGGAAAGGCGATGACGGCCAAAAACAAGCCATCTACCGCGCCTACCTCGATAACACGAAGCACATCAACAACTGGGACCTGGTCGACAGTTCGGCGGAGCATATCATCGGCGCTCACCTGTCAGGCAGGGACCGAAAACCACTTTACCGGCTCGCGCGCTCAAAGAGCCTCTGGGAACGGAGAATCGGCATCATGTCAACATTCTGTTTCATAAAGCAGCGGGATTTCGCGGATACGCTCGCCCTGTCTGAGCTGCTGCTTGGCGATAAGGAGGACCTGCTCCACAAGGCAGTGGGGTGGATGCTGCGCGAAGTAGGCAACAGGGACAAAGAAGGCGAAGAGTCATTCCTGGCAAGGCACTACAGACAGATGCCGAGGACGATGTTACGCTATGCCATTGAGAAATTTCCCGAGGTTGAGAGACAGGCGTATCTGCATGGAACAAAGTAATATGCCCATTATGGATTTCCCTGTATCATGACGGCGCGGGCGACAGATGAATCCTTCAGGGACGGCGGCAGGAGCAGGCAATCATAAATTTAATGACTTTCAGGAGATGGCCTCACGGGCGAGCATTAATTCTAATGCTCGCGATTGCTTTTTTCCTGCAGGCCGGCTGCGGTGAAAAAGACGGCGCTGGATCATCGGGAAGTCCATCCGTTTCAACCGGCTCCGTTAGATCATCCGAAAAAACCGGCGGCTGGTATCGGCCACCCCTGAACGTAACCTGGCAATGGCAGCTGAAAGGGAAAGTCAACACCGGTTATCCCGTTCAGATGTATGACATCGACCTCATCGACTCCCCGGAGACCCTGATCGGATCCCTCAGATCGTCAGGCAAAAAAGTGATCTGCTATTTCTCTGCCGGTTCGTATGAGAAATGGCGGCCGGACGCTTCCGAATTCACACAGCGTGACCTTGGGAGCACCCTTGAAGGCTGGGAGGACGAAAAGTGGCTGGATATCCGCTCGACAAACGTGAGAAGGATCATGCAGGAACGGCTCGATCTGGCAAAACAAAAAGGCTGTGACTGCGTCGAGCCTGACAATATGGACGGTTATGCTAACGACTCCGGGTTTGATTTAAGCGCATCCGACCAGATCGACTTCAACCGCTTTATCGCCGCCGAGGCGCACCAGAGGGGTCTGTCCGTGGGCTTAAAGAACGATTTGGACCAGGTTGGCCAGCTGGTCGACTATTTCGATTTCAGCGTCAACGAGCAGTGCCACGAGTTCGACGAATGCGAGCTGCTTGCACCCTTTACAAAGGCTGGGAAGCCGGTGCTGAATGCGGAGTACGAAGAGGCGCTGGCTTCGAATGCGGCTGAAAGAAAATCACTTTGTGAAACGTCGGCCAGTGAAGATTTCAGCACGCTTGTTTTGCCGCTCCAGCTAGATGACTCCTTCCGTTTCAGCTGCATGTGAAAGGGGTATCCGGTTACTGCGCCTGCGAAGGATAAAGTCTCGGTCTGCGTTGCGCGGCGCCGGCGCTATCGGGTGCATGTCATGTGAACCAGTGTGGGAGCATAACGATGAGGCCAAGGAATCCGATGCCGGAGTTTGTGGATGACGCGCTGAGAGAAAGCGGTCTTATGGACGCATATTTTGCAAGGCCGCCATATCAGCGAAATGATTACCTGGGGTGGATCTCCCGGGCCAGAAGGGAAGAAACCGTGAATAAACGCCTCAAGCAGATGCTGGACGAGCTGCGCAGGGGCGATGTCTACATGAAGATGCGCTGGAAACCAAAAGCCTGAAACGGTTTTTTATAGTGACAGAAGATTTCAATGCCGGAGAATAGTCATAAAGATGAGCAGTGGCCACTCACATAAACGTCCCGGAGCGCGCGCCTTTTTCACAAACTGGAGCGAATCCGACCTGCCGCTTGCAGGGAAACTCCGCCTGACGTTCCGCAACCAGTGGATCAAGGTAAGGCATGGCCAGAGCTGTTGCGGGCATGAAGGCGAACCGGGCTGCTGACAGGTGGCCGACGAGTCCCGGCGGGATTCGGAGCAGGAGTAGCAAGAGGAACATCTCAGTTCTCACCAGTGCTTCAGCCGGAGCACCTTAAAACAAATTCATTGAAGCAGAACGTGCTACCGGTTGCTTCAAATCCAGGCATGATCGCCACAAGGAAGGGAAAGGGGCGCGCCTGCGGCGCGCCCCTGACACAGCGATCCCCGTGCGACCCGGTTGATCAGGTACGCGTCTTCCGTGGCCTTCCCGCTGTATCCGCCCACTTGCGAGCACCGATTTCCCAGGAAAAAACGTGGCGGGGCACTTCTTCGACTGCGATTCCCGGACTATCATCCATGGCCGGATCCGGAGCGCCCCTCAACAGGAATCCCTCATCGCATGCGGGGTAAGTCCTGTCTATTTTTCCAACGATGTTCTCATTACTGCAGTAGTCCCTCACATGGTTCTTGCAAACGTAGGCTTCCCTCTCAAACAAATCGCATGTGGTGCATGGTTTTTTGCATTTGGACATGTGTCGTTTCAGTGCTAGATAATGGCAGTCACCGCAAGTATTTTGGCTGGAGTGTGACATGAAGTCACCTGCTTTCTCTTAACGAGCCCTTTAGAAACTACACGGGCTTTTTTGATTCCCTCTTCGCCAATGCACAAGTTGTTACGGCTCATTTCTTCCTTCATGCTCACCCTCCCTTTTTAGATAAATAGTTTTTGTGAAACTATTAACATAATATGTGAAAGATTACACAAAGACCTCTTTTTTTAACCCGTGCAATGCCCCATAAACGTGAAAAAAGTGGTGTAGATAAAATTGACAGTACATTAGAGGTTTATTGTCTTTTATGCTTCTATCAAAGGGATTACGCGTAATATAGGTGACATAAAACGATATGTGTCATAGGGGTTATCTACCAGAAAAGCGCTGTCATAATTCGGGCGGTTAATCACTACCAATGTTGCCTGTTTGAACGCTTAAGCATAAAGTTATGTTCGGCACGCCCGGCGGCCGGAGAGATATCGTCACAGGACGGTACGGCAGGACGCGTCATGTGGTTGCGAGTGACAGGGACTCCGGCTTTTTCCATCTGCCCGATGCGCTAAAATATCTGGCAGTGGTAACTCAGATGAAGACTTTTGTGCTCGGTGACATCCATGGTGCATGGCGCGCGCTCAGGCAGGTTTTTGAGCGCAGCGGCTTTGACGCGAAAAAAGATGAGCTGATATTCCTGGGTGACGCGGTCGATGGCTGGCCGCAATCTCCCGAGTGCGTCGAGGAATTGATGCGGGTGAAGAACCTCGTGTACCTTCTGGGTAATCACGACGCATGGGCACTCGACTGGCTCAAGGATGGGAGAATCTCATCCGAGTGGCTGGAGCAGGGCGGGCAGGCCACCCTTGATGCCTACTCCCTTCCACAGTGGAACGAGAAGAAGGCTGAACACATCGAATTTCTTTCTAATGCCAGGCTCAATTATCTGGACAGGGAGAACCGGCTGTTTGTCCACGGCGGCATCGATCCAATGCTGCCGCTCGACCAGCAGGACGAGCAGGACCTCATCTGGGACCGAACGCTTTTTGACCTGGCCGGCGGCGTGCCGGAGTACAGGGAGATCTTCATCGGGCATACGGTGACCCTGACTGAGAACACCGACAAACCACTTCAGTTCGGGAAGAATGACAACATCTGGCGCCTTGATACGGGAGCCGGCTGGGATGGCAGGCTGACAATCATGGATGTCGAGACCAGGGAGTACTGGCAATCGGACCCGGTGGCGGAGCTTTATCCCGACGAGAAGGGGCGGTTTTAGCGAAATCGGCGTCATTTCTTGCACCCGGCCTCATTTAATTAGATAATCCTTAGGCAGGGCTGGTTGCCCACGAGCGCTGTTTTTCGTGTTTAAGGGCCCACCATAACCGTCCGGAGGCATCATTTCGCTGGATATCCCAAGTCTTAAGAAAACAGCTAACCTGCTGCGACAGGACGTCGTCCGCATGGTTGCTGAGGCCGGTTCCGGTCACCCCGGTGGCTCGCTTTCATCGGCGGACATCGTCACAGCACTCTACTTCCATGTACTGAATCATCGTCCCGAGGAACCAAAATGGCCGGAGCGGGACCGTTTCATCCTCAGCAAGGGTCACTGCGCTCCAATCCTCTATGCGGCGCTGGCGCGCAGCGGCTACTTCCCCGTGGACGAGCTGAGCGGTCTGCGCAAGCTTGACTGCCATCTGCAGGGACATCCGGACATGCGCAAGACGAACGGCGTCGAGATATCCTCGGGCTCGCTGGGGCAGGGACTTTCGATTTCCGTTGGCATAGCACTCGCCATGCGTCTCGACAAACACCCGGGCCATGTTTTCACGCTGACCGGCGATGGCGAATCGCAGGAGGGCGAGATATGGGAAGCGGCAATGGCCGCGGCGCACTACAAGCTCGATCACCTCACGGCCATCGTCGACTGTAACGGACTACAGATCGATGGCTTCACAAAAGACATCATGAATGTGGAACCATTGACGGACAAGTATGAGGCGTTCGGCTGGACGACCCGCTCTATCGACGGCCACGACATGGGACAGATCATCGAAGCGCTCGAGTGGAGCCGGACAGTAGAGGGTCCGGTGGCCATCATAGCCAGGACCATCAAGGGCAAGGGCGTGTCTTTCATGGAGAACCAGGCGGGCTGGCATGGCAAGGCCCCCACGGACGAGCAGGAAGCGCAGGCGCTGGTCGAGCTTGAGGAACAGGCACAGGCACTGGCAAGCGAAGCGCAGGGAGCATAACGGTGGGCGAAGAACTCAAGCCAAGAGCAACACGGGAGGCATATGGCGCGGCTCTGCAGGAGCTGGGCAGGCTCCACGACGATGTTGTAGCGCTGGACGCCGATCTTTCCGGTTCCACAATGAGCAAACTTTTTGCCGCGGAATATCCAGAGCGGTTCTTTAACGTAGGCGTGGCCGAGGCCAACATGATGAGCATCGCCGCCGGTCTCGCCATCTCGGGCAAGATTCCCTATGCTTCCACCTTCGCGGTTTTTGCAACCGGCAGGGCTTTTGACCAGGTACGACAGGGCATCGCCCAGCCGAAGCTGCCGGTCAGGATCTGCGCCAGCCACGGAGGGCTCACTGTCGGCGAGGATGGCTGCTCGCACCAGTCGGTCGAGGATATCGGGCTCATGCGCATGCTGCCAAACATGAAAGTAGTGGTACCGGCCGACTATAACCAGACTTACGCCGCGGTGATGGAGAGCTACGAAACGCCCGGCCCCATGTATATCCGCACGGGCCGGCCGCTTATTCCTTTTCTTTATGATAAACCGCCAGCTGGTCTGGGCTCGGGCGCCGATGTTTTGAGGGAAGGCTCCGATATTTCCATCTTTGCTTGTGGCATAATGGTCAAGCAGGCTTTGGACGCGGCCCAGGAGCTGGCGAAGAGGGATATCAGCGCCGAGGTCGTAAACGTAAGCATCATCAAGCCTATCGATGTGGATACGGTGGTGGCCAGCATCAGCAAGACGGGATGTGCGGTTACCGCTGAGGAGCACAGCATTATCGGCGGCCTCGGGGACGCGGTTGCGGAAGTAGCCTCGGAGTTCGAGCCTGTGAGGATAGGCCGCCTTGGAATCAGGGACGTGTTTGGAAAATCAGGTTCTCCGAACCAGCTTTTAGAGGAGTTTCACCTGACTCCAGAGCATCTTGCCGGGCTCGCGGAGCAGGTTCTGGCAAACAGCAGGTAGCAAAACAGAGGTTGCGGCCTTAAGAAGTCCGCGCAAAAATTTCATTCAGAAGGACCTTCCGATTTCTCCATACCCTGACAAAGATGATAATGTGCGTCTGGAGAAGCGGCAGGCAATTAAGAGGTGCGATAGATGATCATTTTTGACCACGTAAGCAAGATGTATGACCCGAACATCATGGGGCTGGAGGACGTCAATGTCCATATCGAGAGAGGCGAGTTCGCCTTCCTCGTTGGCCACAGCGGTTCGGGTAAATCCACATTCATCCGCCTGCTATTAAAGGAGTTTGAGCCGACCGAGGGTACGATAACGGTGGCGGGCCGCAACCTGCAGCGCATGCGGCGCGGTACCGTTCCCTATCATCGCCGCAACATCGGCTGCGTCTTCCAGGACTTCAAACTGCTATCGAACAAGACCGTGGCAGACAACGTAGCGTACGCTCTCAGGGTTACAGGCCAGCCGGAACGCACCATCAGGCGCAAGGTGCCGGAGATACTGCAGCTGGTGGGGCTTGGAGAGAAGATGTACAACATTCCGGACGAGCTTTCCGCAGGCGAGCAGCAGCGTGTGAGTGTGGCGCGGGCCTTTGTGAACCACCCTTCGCTGCTGATTGCCGATGAACCCACCGGAAACCTCGATCCCGACACTTCGGTGGGGATCATGCAGCTTCTCTACCGCATTAACCGTACGGGAACAACCGTGGTCATGGCGACCCATGACCGCGAGATGGTCGACAAGATGAGAAAAAGGGTCATCGCCCTGGAAAACGGCAAGGTAATCAGAGACGAAGACAAGGGGTTGTACAGATAATCATGCAAGCAAGATTCTTCTTCAGCGAGGCAATAAGTTCCCTGGTAAAAAACTGGGTCATGAGTGTAGCCGCCATTGTTACAGTCCTGGTTTCCATGTTCATCCTGGGCCTTGGGACCATCCTTTTCTTTAATTTTCAGAATGCGTTCAGCGACCTGCGCAACAGCCTCAGGGTCGAGGTCTTCATGAAGAACACGGCCTCGCCGGAAAAGATCCAGGAGCTGGGCCAGGAGATCGAAGCGATGCCCGAGGTAAGGGACGTCGAGTTCATCAGCAAGGAAGACGCGCTGAACAAGCTCAGGGAAAGCCTTGAGGGCCACGAGGACCTGCTTGAAGCTATTTCAGGGAACCCGCTGCCGCCTTCATACGTGATCACGCTCAGGGATCCTGATTCCATCGACTTAGTGGCCACACGCTTCTTTGACAACCCGCTGGTCGACAATTCGCCAGGGACGCATGACGGCGTCAAGTACGCCAAGGAGACTTCGGAAAAGGTCCTGAGTGTCACGACCTACTTCTTCATCGGCGGGACAGGATTCGTGGTGCTGCTGATACTGGCGTCCATCCTGCTCATTTCAAACACCATCAGGCTCTCTATCTTCGCCCGCAGGCGAGAGGTGGAGATAATGAGGCTCGTTGGAGCGACCAACTGGTTCATCCGCTGGCCGTTCATCATGGAGGGAGTCATGACCGGCATGGCCGGAGCGGCCGCCGCGGTTGCGCTTATCCTGCTGGCCAACAACTTCCTCATCGAGAGCGTCGTCAGCAAGATGCCATTCTTCTTTAAAACCGGAACCGTGCCACTGTTCTGGATCGTTCTCATCGTGATCCTGGGCGGGACCCTGCTGGGTTCAGGCGGGAGCGGTCTGGCGCTGCGTAGATTCCTCAAGATCTAGGGCACCGACGGGTGTTTGAATCAATCCAGTGAAAATCTGAAACCAGCGCGGCTGCCCCGCATTCTTTCTTCCTGGGCGGCCGTCGTTGTCTGGGCTCTGCTTATCTTCCTGTTCTCCGCCCAGCAGAGCCTTGGAACCGGCTGGGGTGTTTGGGATTTTATCATGCGCAAGGCGGCGCACATGGGCGAGTTCGCGATTCTTTTCGTTCTTGTCTGGCGTGCCGTCTGTATTCATGGCGCGGCTTTGCGAACGGCCCTGGTGTCGGGCGTGGCGGTCGCACTTGGCTATGCTGTATCGGACGAATATCATCAGAGCTTTGTTCCCGGAAGGACGGCCAGCGCAAGAGACGTGTCATTCGATCTGCTGGGGATTCTCATGGCGGCCGCGGCGGTTGTCATAATTAAAAAGCGAGCCGGGAAACAGGCGGCGTCAGAATAATATTTTACCGGTGGCCGAATCATCTCAGGAGGTCACTTGCCGAAAGGATTGCCAACTCAAGGTGGCTAATAGTATAGTTATATAGCTCACCTGACGGTGGGGCAGTAATCTGGTTTGAAGTGCTTGGCGGTTTGCTTTGGCAATGTTCGAGTACTTTTGCCACGGGAATGGTGAGAGGAGGAAAGAACTTGCCAGAAGGAACAGTCAAATGGTTCTCCGATCAAAAGGGCTTCGGCTTTATTGAGCAGGAGAACGGCAGCGATCTGTTCGTGCACTTTTCTGAGATTCAGTCAGATGGTTTCAAAACCCTCGCTGAAGGCCAGAAGGTGTCTTTTGAGCCTGCTGAAGGACCCAAGGGTCCGCAGGCCACGAACGTGCGGCCTATCGAATAGAGCCTGAAAAAGGCAAAGACAAAGGCCCTCCTTGCGGAGGGCCTTTTTTTATTGCCCGGATGCGTTTCCGCAGTCGCGCGGCTTCTACCAGGTGAACACCCTGTCGGTGGAGAAGATCAGGTCGACGACCTTCGCGTAGTCCTTGTCCTCGTAGAGATTCACTACTGTGACATCGTTTCCGCTGTCGTCAGACTGGCCCTGGACGATGGTGTCCACGAAGCCCGCCGGTGTACGTTCCTTGATGATGTGTAATACCTTCATAAGCTCCTCCGGATCCTAGTAAGAGAGAACGTCGTTGAATTCAAGCAGTTTGGCCGGCATGTCCTGCATG
>JBAZZU010000030.1:0-25168 GCA_041658605.1 Thermoleophilia bacterium
AGGCGCGGCAGAAACGGTCCGCCGGCATGCCCACGGCGCGCTGAAGGCCTTCCAGGGTAATATATGCCAGCGAATCGGCGCCCACCTGTTTGCGGATCTGCTCCACGGTTTTTTCAGAGGCGATCAGCTCGGTGCTCGTGGATGTGTCGATCCCATAAAAACATGAGTGGGTGATCGGCGGCGAGCTGATGCGCAGGTGCACTTCGGTGGCGCCGGCTTCGTAAAGCATCTTGACGATCTTGTGTGTCGTGTTGCCGCGGACGATGGAGTCGTCCACAACCACAAGGCGCTTGCCTTTGATGGCATGGATCAGCGGATTTAGCTTGACCCGGATGCCGTGTTGGCGAAGGTTCTGGTCGGGCTGGATGAAGGTGCGGCCGACGTAACGGTTCTTGATCAGGCCCTCGCCGTAGGGGATGCCGCTGGCGCGCGCGTAGCCGATCGCCGCCGGTGTGCCGGTGTCGGGGATCGGGATTACCATATCAGCCTTGACGGGCGACTCGTGGGCAAGTTCCTCACCCATGCGGTTTCTGGCCTGCGAAACGTTGAGACCGTTGATAACTGAGTCGGGCCGCGCGAAATAAATATATTCAAAGATGCAGAAACCCTGGCGCTTCGTCGGCTCTACCACCTGTGTCAGTTCGAGTTTACCTTCGGTGATGACCGCCATCTGGCCGGGCTCGACCTCCTGCAGAAACTCGGCGCCGATGATGTCCAGGGCGCAGCTTTCCGACGCGAGCATGTAGTTGCCGTCCTCGAACCTGCCGATGCAAAGCGGCCTCACGCCCCACGGGTCGCGAAAGCCTACGACCTTGCCGCGGCTTAAGATGACCACAGAGAAAGCACCCTTGATCCTGGGTATGCAGGCCTTTACAGCGTCGCGGATATCCTCGGCCGGATGGCTGGCTATCATCGCCGCCAGCAGCTCGCTGTCGCTGGTCGAGGTGAGCTTGAAGCCCAGCGGCCCCATCTCTTCCCGCAGCTCGGAAGTATTGACGATATTGCCGTTATGAGCTAGTGCCAGCGTATGGCCGTTGCGGTTCAGGCAGACCGGCTGCGCGTTGGCCCAGCGGGTGGAGCCCGTCGTCGAATAGCGCACGTGGCCGATCGCGGCCTGGCCCGAGAGGCTCTTCAGGATATCTTCCTTGAACACCTGTGAGACCAGGCCCATGTCCTTGATGGCTGTCAGGTGATTATTGTCGGATACGGCTATGCCGGCGCTTTCCTGGCCGCGGTGCTGCAGCGCGAAGAGGGCGAAGAAGGCCAGGCGGCTGACTTCGCGGCCCGGCGCGACAACGCCGAAAACCCCGCAGGCCTCTTCCGGCTTGTCGGGCCTGTCGAGCTCTTCTGATTTTGCGCGCTGCTTATACTTCCTGGTATCAGTCAAAATCCTTACCTGCTCTTCAGGACGAACTTTTCCGTTTCTCAAGATTAACCAGCAGCTCCAATCAAGGTTTCCAGCGCTGTCTCCCAGGCGTGCTTTATCCGGGCGACCGGTATGTCGATTCGATCATTTCCGCCCGCCCTGATCTGCAGCCTGTCGCCGCCGACCCGGCCGATAACGGCCTTCGGCAGATCCAGCGCCAGCTGCGCAAAAGCGTCGAGGTCTTTTTCCGCGACCGTTATGATAATCAGACCCGGCGCCTCCCCGAAAAGCAGCAGGTCGGCGCGCTGATCCGATTCCAGCTCGACAACCGCGCCCCTGCCTCCCTGGATAGCCGACTCGGCCAGGCAGCAAGCCAAACCACCGTCGCTGACGTCATGGGCGCTTTTGGCCACACTCTCCAGAATAGACTCTCTTACGAGTAATTGCAGCTTCTTTTCCATTTCGAGGTCGACATCGGGGATACGTCCCTCAACTTCGCCGTGGATGCGCAGCTGATATTCCGAGCCGTCGACCGCCGGACGGGCGTTGCCCAGCAGGATGATGACGTCGCCGTCATCCTTGAAACCGGGGGTCTCAATAAGCCTGACGTCCTCGACGATACCCATCATGCCGACAACCGGATTGGGATAGACCGCCTGGCCGAAACTCTCGTTATAGAAACTTACGTTGCCGCCGGTCACCGGCGTGTCAAAGGCCTCGCAGGCCTCGGACAAGCCCTCGACCGCTTCGCTGAACTGGTAATAGATCTCGCCCTTCTCCGGGTTGCCGAAGTTGAGGCAGTTGGTGATAGCGAGCGGCTTGGCGCCGGCGCAGGACAGGTTGCGCGCCGCCTCGGCCACGACGGCGCGGGCGCCGCGGCGCGGGTCGAGGAAGCAGCGCCGGCCGTTGCCGTCCGTCGTCAGCGCTATCCCTTGGCGGCGTCCTTTCAGGCGCAGCACCGCGGCCGAAGCTCCAGGCCAGAGGGCATTGTTAGTCTGGACCATATGGTCGTACTGCCGGTAGACCCAGCTTTTGTCACAAATATTTGGCGAGCGCAACATCGTGGTCAGCGTCTCGTTGAGGTCAGTGGGACTCGAATAATGATCTTCCGCCAGGGGCTCGTCGACCTCGTGGGCGGGACGCACGGCTTCGACGATATATGTCGGCGCGTCATCGACCAGCGCGTCGACCGGCATGTCAGCGATCAGCTCGTCACCGTTGAAGACACGCAGGCTGTGCGAGTCCGTCACCTTGCCGATGATGTTCGCGTCGAGATCCCACTTTGCGCAGACGGCCATGACCTCGTCCTCAAACTCGGGCTTGATCAACGCCAGCATGCGCTCCTGTGATTCGGAGATCATGATCTCAAAAGGCTCCATGCCCTGCTCGCGCAGGGGGACCCTGGATATGTCCATGTCGATGCCAACGCCGCCCTTGCTTGCCATCTCACTGGAGGAACTGGAAAGCCCGGCAGCCCCCAGGTCCTGGAGCGCCACGAGCAGACCCTCGTCCCGCATCTCCAGACAGGCCTCGAGCAGCTTCTTCTCTGTGAAGGGGTCACCCACCTGGACCGTCGGCCGTTTCTCCTGGGCGGTCTCGTCGAACTCGGCCGAAGCCAGGATGCTGGCGCCGCCGATGCCGTCGCGGCCGGTCGTGGAGCCGATGAGCACGATAAGGTTGCCGGGGCCCTCGGCTTTCGCCTTTAAAATCTTGTCCTGCTCCACCAGGCCCACGCACATGACATTGATCAGGCAGTTGCCCTCGTAGGGGTCCTCAAAATGGATCTCGCCGCCGACCGTGGGGATGCCCATGCAGTTGCCGTATGCGGCGATGCCCTCCACCACGCCCTCCAGCAGGTACTTCTGCCGCGCCTTCTCCAGCGAGCCGAAATGCAGCGGGTCGAGGTTGGCGACCGGACGGGCTCCCATCGCGAAAATGTCACGGACGATGCCGCCGATGCCCGTAGCCGCGCCCTGGAAAGGCTCGATCGCGGACGGGTGATTGTGGCTCTCGATCTTCATCGCGACGGCCAGTCCCTCGCCGATATCGATGATGCCGGCGTTCTCTCCCGGTCCCTGAAGGATGCGCTCGCCGGTGGTGGGAAAACGTCCCAGCAGCGGCCGCGAATGCTTATAGCCGCAGTGCTCACTCCACATCAGGGAGAAGACGGCAAGCTCGGTATAATTGGGCTCGCGGCCGAGGCGGTCGCAGATGTCGTCGTATTCCTTCTTCTTGAGGCCGAGGAGTTCGTATGCGGGTTTCTGTCCGGCTGGTGTACCGCTCACTTTTTGCCTCTCCGTCTCGCGGTTGTCATCGCTTCGTTACCGCGCTGATGATGGACTCGAACACGCCACGCCCGTCGGTGCCGCCGATGGTTTCATCGCATACGCGTTCCGGGTGCGGCATCAGGCCGAAGACGTTGCCGTCGCGGTTGCAAACGCCGGCGATGTTGCCAAGCGAGCCGTTCGGGTTTGCCGCCGCAGTCGTCTCGCCGTCCTCGTCGCAGTAACGCACGACGACCTGACTGTTGGCTTCCAGATCCGCCAGGCCGGTATTATCGATAAAATAATTGCCCTCGTGGTGAGCGATCGGCAACTTTATCTGCTGGCCCTTTTCGTAACCAGTCGTAAATGATGTCCCGTTATTCTCGACCCTCAGGCTCACCTGTCTGCAGACGAACTTCAGACCTTCGTTCTGATGCATGGCGCCCGGCAGCATACCTGCCTCCAGCAATATCTGGAAGCCGTTGCAGATCCCGATCACCAGGCCGCCTTCGTCCGCGAAGCGTTTGACCGACTTCATGATCGGAGAGAAACGGGCGATCGCACCGCAGCGCAGGTAGTCGCCATAGGAGAATCCACCGGGGAGAATGACGCAGTCCAGGTCGCTGATCTCCGTATCCTTGTGCCAGAGATAACGGGCCTTCGTACCAGTGAATGAGAGCACGGCGTCATGGCTGTCGGCATCGCAGTTGGATCCGGGGAAGACCACGACGCCGAAGCGCACGGAAGCTACTTCAGTCTGTTGGGAAGTGGACACTATTCGGGCACTAGCTCGAATTCAAAATCCTCGATGATGGGGTTGGCCAGCAGCTGGTGGCACATCTCATCGACGGCCTTGCCGGCCGACTCGCCGTCGGGCAGCTCCAGTTCGATGTACTTGCCCACGCGCACGTTGGTTACGCCCTCGAATCCCAATGCCGGCAGCGAGCGCTCGATTGTGAGTCCCTGCGGATCGAGTATGCCTGCTTTCGGCGTGATATAGACTTTGGCTTTCATATTTTCCCTTTCACGACAGTGGTTGAGCCATGAAGCAGATCCTTCGCTACGCTCAGGATGACAACACATGCCACCTCATGAGGACAACACATGCCATCCAGCGTGACAATATTACGTTCAGGATGACAATATCGATGTCATTCTGAGGAGCGTCAGCGACGAAGAATCTAGCTCTCCACCCGATTGAGCATTTCCTCGTAGGCTTCCTCGACGCCGCCCAGGTCGCGGCGGAAACGGTCCTTGTCGAGCTTTTCGCGAGTGTCAGCGTCCCAGAAGCGGCAGGTGTCTGGGCTGATCTCGTCGCCGAGGACGATTTTGCCCTCCACATCTCTACCAAATTCAAGCTTATAATCAACAAGGATGACCTTGCGTTCGGCAAAGAAAGCTCCGAGCACCTCGTTGACCTTCAGCGCCAGGCGCCCAATCTCGTCGCGCTCGGAAGCGGTGACCAGTTCCAGCTCCTCGATATGCGCGTCGGTGATGAGCGGATCGCCCAGGGAATCGTCCTTTAAGAAGAACTCCAGCATCGGCTTCTTCATCTTCACGCCTTCCTCAAAACCAAGGCGTTTGCAGATGCTGCCCGCGGCGTAATTGCGAACGACGACCTCGACCGGAAACATCTCGAGCCGCTTGCACAGCAGCGTATCCTCAGCGGTGCGCTCCACCAGCTGCGTGGCGATGCCATTCTCCTCCAGCAGTTCGAACAGCCGCGTGGAAATCGCCGCGTTGCGCACGCCTTTATGGGCTATCTGGCCCTTCTTTTTGCCGTCAAAGGCGGTCGCGTCGTTCTTGAATTTTTGAGACACGAGCGCCGGGTCGTCGGTGGAATAGACTATCTTGGCCTTGCCCTCGTAAAGTATTTCCTGCGTCATGTAAGACTCCAATTCACTCTTTATGTCTTCCTGAGCGGGATTCTTCGTCGCTGCCGCACCTCAGAATGACACTCATTGTTACCCTTGTTACCATACCTAGACTTCCAGTTTTTCGAGACGCGTGAAGACGACGCCGGTGTTTTCCAGGAAGCGGGAAGGGTCGAAGCAGCTTTCCAGCTCGGCTTCGGAGAGGGATGCGCTGACGGTCTCGTCCTGGCTCAGCAGATCCCTGAAGCTGGTCCTGTCCTGCCAGGCCTTCATGGCGCTGGTCTGGACAACCCGGTAGGCCTCCTCGCGGGAAAGCCCCTTGTCCACCAATTTTAACAGAACCGATTGCGAGAAGACCAACCCATAACTGGACCAGAGGTTGGCCTTCATGTTCTCCGGATAGACGACCAGGTTCTCCATCAGGTCGGCGAACTTGTAGAGCATGTAGTCGAGCAGGATGGTGCTGTCGGGAAGGATGACGCGCTCGGCCGAAGAATGCGAGATGTCGCGCTCGTGCCAAAGCGCCATGTTCTCCATCGCCACCAGAGAGTTGGCGCGGATGATGCGCGCCTGGCCGCACATGCGCTCGCTGATGATGGGATTGCGCTTATGGGGCATGGCCGAGGAGCCTTTCTGCCCGGGCTTGAACGCCTCTTCCGCTTCCAGCACCTCGGTGCGCTGCAGGTGGCGAATCTCGGTTGCGAACTGCTCGATCGAAGAAGCGATGATGGCAAGCGCCGTCATGAACTCGGCGTGGCGGTCACGCTGGATGACCTGGGTCGTGGCCGGCGCGGGGGCCAGCCCGAGGTTGTGGCAGACTTCTTCCTCGATATCCGGCGGTATCATTGCGTAAGTGCCGACGGCGCCGGAGATCTGCCCCACTGCGACCGAGTCGCGCGCCCGTTCGAGCCGCTCGATGTTGCGCGCCGTCTCAAAGCACCAGACCGCCAGCTTGAGGCCGAAGGTTATGGGCTCGGCGTGGATACCATGGCTGCGGCCGATCATGACGGTATCTTTGTGCTCAAACGCCCGCTTTTTCAATACTCCCAGCAGGTGCCTCAGATCGAATATCAGGATGTCCGCGACGCGCTTCAACTGCAGCGCGAGCCCGGTATCGAGCATGTCCGAAGAGGTCATGCCGTAATGGATGTACTTGGAGGCCTCGCCCACGTGCTCGCCGACGTTGGTCAGGAAGGCGATGACGTCGTGGCGGGTTTCCTTCTCGATCTCGAGCACGCGCGCCACGTCGAAGGCGGCTTTTGCCTTGATCTCGGCCAGGGCGTCGGCGGGGATCAACCCGCGCTCCGCCCAGGATTCGCAGACGGCGAGCTCCACCTCGAGCCAGGTAGCCATACGGCTCTCGTCGCTCCAGATGGCGCTTATTTCAGGGCGTGAATACTTGGGTATCATAACGCCACTTATTATTTAACGAACCGGCCTCAGTTTCCACCCAGTAAATTCCATACCGGCGATAAGCTGCGATAATACAATGGGGTACGGGCCGGCGAGCGGCCTTGCGATCAGCCCATGCGTGTACTCCACCCCGATCGCCTGGCGGCGACTTTTCCTTATTTCCTCTCGATCGCCACCGAGTTGATGCAATACCGCCTGCCCGTCGGCGGCGGGCCATCCTCAAAGACGTGGCCCAGGTGAGCGCCGCAGACGGCGCAATTTACCTCGGTCCGCTTCATGCCGAAGCCCCTGTCGGTCCTGTATTCGATGCTGTCCTCGTCCACCGGATCCCAGAAGCTGGGCCATCCCGTGCCCGATTCGAACTTGGTGCCCGTTTTAAACAGCTCGCTGCCGCAGCAGACACAGGAGTAAATTCCATCTCCGGCAGGAATGGAACAGTCGCCCGTAAAAGGCATCTCCGTTCCCTTGTCCCGGCAAACCCGGTATTGCTCCGGCGTCAGCTGCCGCCGCCACTCTTCTTCGGTCTTGCGTATTTTCTCTTTTTTCATCTGATTCATATCCCGCAGGGACCCCGGTGGAACCTTTATTTCAAGGATTCCCGCAAGCCGGCTATGTTAAGCGGCTTTGGGCTTGAGCAGAATCGCGTAGTATGTGCAGCGGGTCACAGCCGCAGGAACTTCGCTTCAGCTCTCCTTGACGATGTCCTCCAGCAGTTTCCGGAACAGTCGGTGGTGGAAGGGCAGGAAGAAATACCAGTAAAGCCGGCCGTATAATCCCGAGGTCTCATGGTATGCTTTGACCGAAAGCCGGCTTGTGCCATTTAAGGGTTCGATTGTGAATTCCAGCCAGGCCATCCCCGGAAGCTTCATCTCGGCGCGCAGCAGCAGCCGGCGGTCCTCTTCCAGCTCCTCCACCCGCCAGAAATCGATGACATCGTTCATCCGCAGCCCCGAAAGGTTCTTGCGGCCTCGTGAAGTGCCGACCCCCTTGGCAAGACGGTCGAGCAGGCCGCGGGTACGCCACATCCAGCTGGTGCTGAACCAGCCGCGCTCGCCGCCTATGCGGGTGATGGTTCGAAACAGCACCGCGGGCTCCCTGTTAGTAACGAGCTCAGAGCCAGCCGTGTGCGCTACTGCCCTTTTGAGTTCGTGCAGCCTTGTGGTCACCTTGTCGGTGGCCGGATAAGCGTCGGACCAGCGGCTGAATACTTTTTGTCCGGCCTCGGCGGCCATGGCCTTGTCCAGCGATTCCTCATACGTCATGAGCTGAAGCGGCACAAGCTCACGGATACTGGAATTGCGGCAGACCAGCTTGTTGCTGAACCCCGTCAGCAGCGCCTTGGCCAGGGAATATGGAACCGGCGTCACCAGGCTGACCGCGTAGGCATAAAAACGGATGCTGGAGACGGGGACGCGAACGATGCGGCTCGCGCGCCGCACTCTTCGCTGCAGTGATTTCATCATTTCCTCGTAACTGAGGACATCCGGCCCGCCTATCTCGAAATCACGGCCCGCCGATGCCGGTGTCTCAAGGGCTTTTGCCAGATAACGCACGGTATCGGTGAGCGATATCGGCTGGCAGAGGTTCCTTCCCCAGGGAGGCATGGGGACGAGCGGCAGCCGCCGCGCCAGGCTCATGAATATCTCGTACGCGGCGCTTCCGGAGCCGATTATGACGGCCGCTCTCATTACCGTAAGCTTTGGCCCGCCCCGCCCGAGCTCGTCAGCAACACGCTGCCGACCGCAGAGTGCCGAGCCCGGCGGGCAGCGCAGGTCGGCAAGGCCGCCCAGGTAGATGATGCGTTTGACCCCCGCGGCTTCGGCCTCGCTCCGGAAGTTCGCGGCAGCCCGGACATCGGCCGCTTCGTATTCCGTGGAGCGGTAATGGATCGGATGGATCAGGTAATAGGCGGTATCAATACCATCGAGGGCGGCGCGCAGCTCATCACGATCAAGAGCATCGGCTTCGACGACCTCGGCCCCGGGCCAGAGCCCGTTGTAGGAATCAGCATCATCTATCACCATCGCCCTGACGTGGCAACCTCGCTCCACGAGCTCAGGCACGAGCCTGCGGCCGATGTAGCCGGACGCGCCGGTCACGAGAATTGTGCCGGCTGGCTGCGTCGACATGGCTGGCAGGCTGGCAGCTACGGGCTCCGGTGGCCCGGCTTCGTTCACGCGGCTCATCCCAGAAAACAGGCCTGCTGCGAGGGAAGCCTGCCCGGACCCTTCTCCTCTTCCACGAGCGCCTCGCATATTGCCTGATTCATGGTGAGAAGCTCTACCGGAACCAGCTCCCGGATTTTATTCTCATGGCAAACCACCTCGTTATTGAGACCGGCCAGCAAAAGGCTTACAAGTCCGGCTGGCAGCGGCGCGATCAGCTCCACCAGGTGACCATACAGGTCCGGCGACAGACCCGGCGTCTCGATGATAGAGCGCTTGAGGCCGCGTACCCTGGCATAGATTTCCATCAGCTTGCGGTACGTCATCACCTCGGGGCCGCCGATGTCCAGCGTAAGTCCGCGCGTTGCAGGTTCCTTCAGGCAGCCGATGAGATAATCGATGACATTGGCTACCGCTATCGGCTGGCAGCGGGTGTTGATCTCCTTCGGACACATGATAAGCGGCAGGCGTTCGACCAGATGCCTGATCATCTCGAAGGACGCGCCGCCGGCGCCGATGATAACTGCCGCCTGCAGCACCGTTGTATCGATACTGCCGGACTTGAGGATATCACCGACCTCGCGCCGGCTGGACAGGTGCTCCGAGAGTCCGCCCTCAGACTCGCCAAGGCCGCCCAGGTAGATGATGCGGTTCACGCCAGCGGCTTCCGCCGCCTGCAGAAAGTTCGCGGCCGCGGCGCTGTCGCTCTCGACGAATTTCTTTGCCTGTTTCTCGTCACGCCCGCCCATCGAATGGACAAGATAGTATGCCGTATCAATTCCTTCCATAGTCCCCGGCAGGGTTGAGGCGTCCAGCAGGTCACCCGTGACCACCTCCATGGCTTGGTCCAGCTGCCCGTGTATTTTCAGCTTCGCCCGGGAGCGCACCAGCGACCGGACCCGATATCCTTCGTGGTCCAGCCTGTATAAGAGGCGCCCGCCGATGAACCCCGTCGCGCCGGTCAAAAGCACCGATGGTTTTTCAGAATTCAAATATTCCTCCTCGCACAGAAAATATTTACTTACCCGCGTCAGATACCTTCGGCGGCTGATTTCATTTGATTATTTATATATGCCCAAAAACCCTTCATGAACACATTTCCACCTTTATCGAGTTTCATCCTGCCCAAAATATGGGAAAATCTGGTGAACGCATCTTCCATCAACCTGAATCCTGGAGAATTTCATGAACCTGCCGGAGACCACCGGCCCAGCGCTGAAGCTGGGCGTCAGCTCATGCCTTCTTGGCGAAAAGGTGCGCTATGACGGCGGGCACAGGCTCGATCATTACCTGACTGAGACCCTCGGGCCTTTCGTCGAATGGGTGCCGGTCTGCCCCGAGGTGGAAACCGGCCTCGGCGTACCCCGCGAACCGATGCGCCTGGTTGGCACCGCCACGGATGCGCGCCTGGTCACACGCCAGACCCATGTAGACCACACCGAGCGCATGCGCAAGTGGGCGAAGGGCCGCATCCGTGAGCTGTCCCGGGAACACCTTAGCGGCTTCATCTTCAAGAGCCGCTCGCCCAGCTCCGGCATGACGCATGTGAAGATATACAACGAAGAAGGTATCCCTGGTCCCGTGGGTTCGGGAATCTGGGCCGGCGCCTTCATGGCAGCCAACCCGCTGCTACCGGTGGAGGACGAAAGCCGCCTGCGCGATGCCGACATCAGGGAGAACTTCATCGAACGCGTGTTCGTCCGCCACCGCTGGCAGCAGCTGCTCGCGGCGAGGGCTTCAATCGGGCGGCTGGTCGAATTCCACTCAGACCACAAATACCTGATCATGGCCCACAGCCCGGCGCACCTGCGGCAGCTCGGGAGGCTCGTAAGCGGCTCAGAAATGTCGCCGGGAAAAAGCCTGAGCTCCGGGAAAGTGCCTTCATACGAAGAAGCCGTCCCAAAAACCGGTGGTGTAAGACACTCCGCCCGAAAACCCGGGGAACTCTATGACGCCTATCTGCCGCTGCTGATGGAGGCATTAAGACTTCAGGCCACGGTGAGGAAGAACGTGAATGTGCTCAATCACATGATGGGCTATTTCAAACATACGCTGGCGCCAGATGAAAAACAGGAGCTGCGTGAAGTGATAGAAGAATACTACCGCGGGCTCACGCCACTCATCGTGCCGGTCACTTTGATAAGACACTTTGTTCGCAAATATGAAGAGCCTTATCTCATGCGACAGATTTATCTCAATCCTCACCCGGCCGAGCTTATGCTGAGAAACCACGTATAGGCCGCAATGGGCGAAAAAAGCCTGCGGCAGCATGTGTTTGGAAACTGCGTGGGGAGGAATCACCCATGAGCCAGTGAATAGGACTTATGTCGAAACGAAGGAAAAGACTGAGGCACAGACACCCGATAATCAAGGTCCTGAAAATATTCGGGCTGGCTCTTCTCGGCCTGCTGTTATTCCTGCTGGTCACCGCCCTGTTCCCGCTAAGCACGGGAGACCTGAAATCACATCCGGACCCCGCAGGCACTTATGAGGAAGCAACCCGGCGCATCCAGGCGATCACGGATGAAGAAAACGGCAGGGTCTGCGATGTCTGCGGGACCCGGTTTTATACCCATGGTTCAAAGACACCAAAAGTGGTCGTGCTGGTCCACGGCCTGACGAACTCCCCCAGGCAGTTCGAGGAACTGGGGCAGCAACTCTTCAACGACGGCTATAACGTCCTGATTCCGAGGATGCCCTACCATGGCCTCAAGACGCATACGGTATCCGAACTGGGGAACACCACGCCCGAGGACTTGAGCAGGTTCGCCGACGATACCGCAGATATCGCCACCGGCCTCGGAGATGAAGTGACCGTGGCCGGACTCTCCGGAGGCGGCACCATCACCGGATGGATCACGCAGAACCGCAGTGATATAGACAAAACCGTACTGATCGCGCCGTTGTATGGCATGAGCGGCGTTCCCCCGTTTGCCAATACCATGGCCGGTAACCTGTTCGCCCGTCTGCCCGACTTCGACTTCTCGTCTTCATCCGAGCCTCCCCGGGACAGCGTTTACCTGGGCTGGTCCACCCGCGGCGTGGCGGAGTATCTCGTACTTTCGCGCGTGTCCCGACCCGATGGTAACAACTCCCCGGCCGGAGTCAGGAACATAACGGTGGTGACCAACGGCAACGACCATACCGTCAACAACGGTATGACGCAGGATGTCGCGGCGGCATGGGAGAGTACGGGGGCGAAAATAACGCGATACGAATTCGCTCAAGACCTCGGCCTGCCCCACGACTACATAGATATAACCGCGATCGGCGACAAGGGCGTATGGATCTACCCGATCCTGAAGAACCTCATCGAATCCAGTTGAGCGTTTCGCTGCCTGATCAATAGCCAGCCGATCTACGGACCAGCTGAGCGCTTGGATCTCGCCCGGCCCGGCGGTATCCGAAACACTTATGGCCACAGAAGCCGCATTGCCATATATGCCGGCCAGAAAGACAGTAAGTCATCGTCTGTCATCCTGCCCGGACTCTCCCTTCCATCCTGCCCGTAATGAATATTCATTGGCTGTGTCATGCAATCACGGCAATTCGCCAGTTCATTTATGGATGTTTGCGGGTATCTTTAGAAAATGGAACTCCTCAGTTATAAAAGCGCGACTGATAAGGAGGGATGAAATGTTATCTGAAAAAGCCATGTTTGCAGCCGGATGCTTCTGGGGGGTCGAGTCGGCGTTCAGCCGGGTGCCGGGGGTAATAAATACTGCTGTCGGCTACACAGGCGGCGGTAAGGTGAACCCGTCCTACGAGGATGTCTGCACCGGCAGGACAGGCCACGCGGAAGCCGTGCTTGTGGAATTCGACCCCGGGATCATCTCCTACGATAAACTGCTGGATGTTTTCTGGGATATCCACGACCCGACTACGCCTGACCGTCAGGGTCCTGACCGCGGAACCCAGTATCGTTCAGCTATCTTCTTTTTCACGCCTGAGCAGGAGAAAACCGCCAGAATATCCAAGGAACGGCTGCAGGCGGGCGGCCATTATCCCGACCCGATCGTAACTCAAATCAGTGGCGCGGGCGACTTCTACAGGGCCGAGGAATACCACCAGCGATATAACGAAAAACATGGAAAGCTCAGCTGTGGATGAAAGCGATGTGAAGGTCCAGGAAAAGACATACGCGAACCTGCGGCGCTTCAATGCCATCATGGGCTTTCTCCACCTGGCCCAGGGTGTGCTGATGCTGATCTTGAGCACGCGCTTCACTCTTCCCATAACCACGCTCTATGTCAAGTTCGACAAGGCATCGCTTAAGCTCGTGCCGAACCTGCAGGAGCCCTATACCCTGCGCATCGCGCCGCTGGTCGCCGTATTCCTGCTGCTCTCGGCGCTGGCCCATTTCTGCCTGGCGTCCTTCGGATACGAATGGTACGTACGGAATCTAAAGCAGCACATCAACAAGGCGCGCTGGTGGGAGTATTCACTGAGCTCGTCGATAATGATCGTGCTCATCGCGATGCTGGTGGGGGTTTACGACCTGTCGAGCCTGATCCTCGTCTTCTGTATCAACGCCTGCATGATCTTCTTTGGCTACATGATGGAGCTTCATAACCAGACGACGAAGAAGACCGACTGGACGGCTTTCATGTTCGGCTGCTTCGCCGGGATCATCCCCTGGATCGTCATCACGCTCTACACCATCGGGGCAAACCAGGCCGCGGAGACATCCGTACCGAATTTCGTCTACGGCATCATGATCTCGCTTTTTATCTTCTTCAATATTTTTGCCGTGAACCAGTTCCTGCAGTACAAAAGGGTGGGGCGCTGGCGCGACTATCTCTACGGCGAGAGGATGTTTATCATCCTCAGCCTGGTGGCCAAATCGGCTCTGGCCTGGCAGATGTTCTTCGGCACAATGCGGCCGGTCTAGACCACGGCCAGTATCTTTCCAGCCATTATCGCGGCGTTCTTCGACCCGTTGATCGCCATGCAGGCGACCGGGACGCCGGACGGCATCTGGACGATGGAAAGCAGCGAGTCCAGCCCGCCCAGGTCTTTTGTCATGATTGGCACACCGATGACAGGCAGGCTGGTCATTGAGGCAATCACACCCGGGAGCGCAGCTGCTTTTCCCGCGGCCGCGATTATCACCCTGATGCCGCGGCCGGCTGCGCCTTCCGCATAAGCCGCCACCTTCCTGGGGTCGCGGTGGGCGCTCAACACCTTTATCTCATATGGGATCTCAAGCCGGATGAGCTCATCACAGGCAGCCTGCATCACCTCACGGTCGGATTCGCTCCCCATGACAACTCCCACCATAACATCCGTCATGTCAACTTCCTCCATCATTGGTTCGAGTCCTTCCAGGGTGTCGGTCATATCGGCCTCCGGGTACTGGGCTGGTTAACCTGCGTGATACTTTCATTATTCCACCGTTATTTCCTGCGATTATCCGTCCGGCGGAAACCGTCCTGGCGCCGGACGACCCCTACCTCTCACCAGCGGACGGTTCGGATGCGATGTCGCTGCGGAACTGCATGCCATCGAACCGCACCTGCCGGACCGCTTCATAAGCCTTGTCGCGGGCCGCGGTAAAAGTCGGCGCCAGCGCGCTCACCGCGAGAACCCTGCCGCCGTTGGTGACAAGACTGCCTTCCTGGTCGGCGGTTCCCGCGTGATATACCTCTACGCCCGGAAGACCGCCATCGTCGTCCAGCCCGCTGATGATGTCGCCTTTACTTGATGAAAGCGGGTAGCCGGCCGAGGCCATGATAACGCTGACGCAGCGGTCTTCCTTCCAGCGCAGCCTGTGACCGGCCAGGGTCCCGTCGGCGCAGGACAGCATCAGTTCGACCAGGTCGTTCTCCAGGCGCGGCAGGATAGCCTGCGTCTCCGGATCGCCGAAGCGGGTGTTGAACTCGAGGACCATCGGTCCACCGGCGGTCAGCATCAGGCCGGCATAAAGCACACCCCTGAATTCTATCCCGCGTTTTTTCAGCTCGTCCACGACGGGACGATGCACAAGCTCGATGATATCTTCAACGAATTCCGACGGTACCCGCGGTACGGGGCTGTAGCATCCCATGCCGCCGGTGTTGGGGCCGCGGCCGCCGTCATAAATCCGCTTGTAGTCCTGGGCGGGTTCCAGCGCCAGGATGGTCTCGCCGTCGCAGAGGGCCAGCACCGAACACTCGTGGCCTATCAGGCATTCTTCTACCAGCACGTCAAGGCCGGCGTCGCCGAAGGAGCGGTCGATAAAACACTGGCGCAAGGCGTCCTCCGCCTCCGCCATGGCCTCCGCGATAATGACGCCCTTGCCTGCGGCAAGGCCGTTTGCCTTGACCACCGTGGGAAATGAGATCGTCGCGAGATGCGCCATCGCCGACTGGTACTCGGCGAAACGGGCATAACCCGCGGTGGGAACACCGGCCGCCTGCATGATCTCCTTGGAAAATGCCTTGCTGCCTTCAAGCCGGGCGGCCTCGCGGCCGGGGCCGAAGACCTTGAAACCGGCTTCGATGAGTTCGTCTGCAAGCCCGGAGCAGAGCGGGGCTTCCGGGCCTATCACAACCAGGGAGGCGTCGATTTCCTTCGCCAGAGCGAGTAGGCCGGCGTTATCGGAATCCGCGACCGCATGGCAGGTCGCCTGGCGCGCGATACCGGCGTTACCGGGTGCCGCATGGACCTCGGAGACAAGGCTGCTCTTCAGCGCCGTTTTGACTATGGCATGTTCCCTGCCGCCTGAACCGACTACGAGGACTCGCAATACTACCCCTTTTGACCCGGATATGTGCGTGACAACAACGCAGCTATTCTATCCCGCCGGAAACGGGTACTCAAGCAGACGGGGAAGATATCACTCCTGTACTGCAAAAAGTAAAGGATTCCTGATAAACAGCCACTCCCACCCGCGGCGACCCGCCTGCCCCGGAGATATATCCGCTTTTTTCCGCCGGATAACGCATGGAGCGATGTCACCCTGCAACCACGCGTGTTAAGATAGCCTCTCACCGACGTCAAACCAGCGGAGATCGCATGAAACTCGGCATAATCGGACTTCCCAACTCGGGAAAGACAACCGTATTCAACGCGCTTACGGGGCAGGCCATAGAGGCCGCCGCGTATCCGACGCCGATCGGCGAGGACGCGCATGTGGGAATCGTCAGGGTCCCCGACGCGCGCATCGACAGGCTGTCGGAGATATACAACCCGAAAAAGACTACCTTCGCGGACGTGACCTGCGTCGACATCACCGGTTTTTCCGCCGGCATCTCCGCCAGCAAACAGAAGGCGAAGGTTTTCGACCAGGCCTGGGACGTCGACGCGTTCATCCATGTCGTACGCGGCTTCGAGGACCCGGCGGTAGTCCACGCGGACGGTGAAATCGATCCGGTGCGCGACGCTGCCGCCCTGGACCTGGAACTGGTCTTCCACGACCTCGAGCTTGTGGAGACACGTCTGGAACGCATCGCCAATTCCATGAAGAAGGGGATCGGCGACGGCCTCGAACCGGAGCGGGACATACTCGTGCGCTTCCAGGCTCAGCTTGAGGAAGAAAAACCGCTACGCAACCTGACGATCTCGGATAAGGAGCATGCCGTCATCGGCTCGCTGCAGTTCGTGTCGCTCAAGCCCGAGCTGGTGGTGCTCAACGTCGGAGAAGACGGCATAGGCAGCGCCGCGACAGACGAAACGCTGACGGCGCTGGGCGCTCACTTCGAGGGCAAGGACGCCGAGGTCTTCTCCCTCTGCGGCAAGATCGAGATGGAACTGACCCAGCTGGACCCCGAAGAGGCGCTCGCCTTCCTCGAAGACCTGGGCATCGGCGAGCCCGCGATGAACCTGGTCATAAGGAAGGCTTACGAACTTCTCGGCCTGATATCTTTCTTTACCTCAGGCGAGGACGAGGTCAAGGCCTGGACCATCCGCAACGGCACCCACGCCGTCAAGGCGGCCGGCAAGATACATTCCGACATCGAACGCGGCTTCATCCGCGCCGAGACCATCGGCTACGACGATTTTATCGCGGCGGGCTCGACGGCCAAAGGGAAAGAGCTGGGGACACTGAGGCTGGAGGGTAAAGATTACGTGGTGCAGGACGGGGATATCGTGAATTTCCGGTTTAACGTGTAGGCTGCAATCAGATTTCCCCCTTGCGAAACTTCTGCTGAATGCGGCGGCTGTCCGTGGGCAGAAACTTATTGATAAAACCATTCACTTCTTCAAGCCACTTCAGCTTCTGGCACCCCATGCAGATTCACGGCAGCACTTCCTCCTCCTCTTCTCCCTTCATCCTGATAAACAGACAAGGTATGATCGCGACCGCGCACATAATGGCGGCGACGATGAAGAAGCGGTGGAGCACGACCATGATCGCGTCCAGGCTACGCTGTTCAGCGATGGCCTGCATGCGGTCCATCATCTCCGAAAAAGTCTGCTGGCGCTGCAGGAGCGGCATACCCTGAAGGTTGAAGGAATCCTCGAAAATAAATATGGCCCAGCCGGAGAGTGCCGCCATGCCTATCATCTCGCCGGTCATTTTAGCCACGACGTGTATGGCCGAACCGGCCGCCAGCCGCGCCTTGCTGATGGAACCCACGACCGCGGCGGCGAGCGCCGGACTGTTGAGACCGAAACCGAATCCGGCGATCATGAGGTCGCGCGTCTGGACGGCTCCGGTCACATCCACCTGCCAGCGGCTGATCATGAATAGGCCGAAAGCCGCCAGCGTGAACCCTATGATAGCGGTGACGCGATGGCTTATGCGATTGATGACCAGTCCCCCAATAAGCGCGCCGATGGGGATCATCACCGTCATGCGGATAACCAGCAGACCGCCCTCGATCGGGGTGGCGTCCTTCGTCGCGTAAGCGAAGAACGGCACCTGGACCAGGGCCGTTATCATGGCTACCCCCTCAAGCAGGTTGGCGATGTTGGCGGCGGAGAAGGTGACGTTCCTGAACATGCTCATGCGCAGAGTCGGATGCTCCTTCTTTCTCTCCACGAAGATAAACGCCGCCAGCAGCAGTACGCCGAGGCCAAGCATGGGAAAGACGAAGTTGTACCAGCCGAGGGTCCGTTGCCCTGAGAGCCCGACGGTGACGACCGTCAGGCAGAGCGCCAGCAGCAGCGCGCCCGTGTAGTCCATGGGAACATGACGGCGCGGCCTTTTCTCGACCAGCAGCCAGACGGCCGCCATGACCATCAGCCCGAGCGGCACATTGATCCAGAAGATCCAGCGCCAGCCCATAGGCTCGGCGGCAAAGGCGCCGTAGAGCGGACCCATGACACCGCCGGCCTCGCTCGCCGAAACCAGTATGCCGATAGCGAGCCCCTGCTGAATGCGGGTGAACCTGAAGCCCACGATACCCATCGCGATCGGCACGATGGCGCCGCCGCCTATCGCCTGCACCAGCCGGAAGAACGCGAGCCATTTTATCGAGGGAGCCAGCGCGCAGAGTACCGAGCCGGCGATGAAGATGAGGATGGAGACATTGAAGAGCAGTCGGTGGCCGAACAGGTCCGCGATACGGCCCATAACCGGCATAAGCACGGTGTAACCGATGAGATACGCGGTTATGATCCAGCCGGCGCGCTCTACTGATGAGGGTGAGAAGGAGCCCTCGTAATCCTTGAGGATCGTGGGAAGGAGTGCTGAGACCGCGGTCTGGTCCAGCGCCGCCAGGAAGATGCCGAAGCAGATGACGGCCAGCGCCACCCAGGCTCCCGCCCGGCCCAGCCGCTGCCTGTCCGGCGGCGGTTCTTTAAGGACGGCGCCGTTGCCGCCCTCAGCCGCCGGCAGGACATCTCCTGTCAGCGTGCCGCCCGTCCTAGACCTCTATCGCTTCGTCTCTTCCCGGACCGACGCTCACCATCTTGATCGGGACGCCCGCCTCTTCGGAGATAAGCTCGAGGTAATCCCTCGCCTCGGGCGGCAGGTCGCCCAGCTTGCGGGCGCCGCTGATATCTTCCTTCCAGCCGGGCATTGTCTGATAGACAGGCTTGCAGTGATAGAAGATCGACTGATGCGGCGGGAAATCGATGTAGTTCTCGCTCACGCCGTCATGGTCGTATTCATACATGGAACAGATCTTGATCTGGTCGAGGCCCGAAAGCACATCGAGCTTGGTGATGGCCAGACCCGTCAGGCCGTTGAGCCGCACCGCGTATTTGAGGATCACCAGGTCCAGCCAGCCACAGCGGCGCTTGCGTCCGGTAGTCGTGCCATATTCATTGCCCTGCTTGACCAGATGGTCGCCGAGCTCATCCTCGAGTTCCGTGGGGAATGGCCCTTCGCCGACGCGCGTGGTATAGGCCTTGCAGACACCCAGGACGTCGTCGATCATGGTCGGTCCCACGCCAGCGCCGACGCAGGCCGCCCCCGCGATGGGGTTGGATGAAGTCACAAAGGGATAGGTTCCGTGGTCGATGTCCAGCAGGCAGCCCTGGGCGCCCTCGAAAAGTACCGATTCCCCACGTTTAAGCGCCTTGTCAATAAGTAACGAAGTGTCGGCGATATATGGCGAAAGCCGGTCGGCGTATTCCGCGTACTGCTCCAGAACCTCGAAGCGGTCAACGCCGGGGCTGTTGTAGACTTTTTCCAGCAGGTCGTTCTTCTCGCCAATGGCGGTGTCCAGCTTCTGCCGGAGGATTTTTTTATCGAGCAGATCCTGCACGCGTATGCCGAGCCGCGCCGCCTTGTCGGTGTACGCCGGCCCGATGCCGCGCTTGGTGGTGCCTATCTTGCGCTTGCCCAGCTGGGTCTCATGGGCCGCGTCCAGCAGGATGTGGTAGGGCATGATCAGGTGGGCGTTCCCCGAAAGCCGGAGGTTCTTCGACGAGATGCCGCGCTCTTCCAGACCATCGAGCTCGGCGCAGAGGACCCGCGGATCGATGACGACGCCGTTGCCTATCAACGCCATAACATGCGGAAAGAGTATCCCCGACGGGATCAGGTGGAACTTATACTCGCCCTGGTCGTTGACGATCGTATGGCCGGCGTTGTTGCCACCCTGGAAACGCACGACCATCTGGCTCTTCTCGGACAGGTTGTCGATGATGCGGCCCTTGCCCTCATCACCCCATTGTGTTCCAACTACTACTGTTGCTGGCATGGTTCTCCTAAAAATCAGTTGTCATGATAATTAAAAGTCACTGTAAGCCTGAGCACTTTTTGTCATCCCGAGCATTTACTTGTCATCCCGAGCATTTACTTGTCATCCCGAGCGAAGCGAGGGATCTGCTTTTCGATTTGCGGGAAAAAGCAGATTCTTCGTCGCTTCGCTCCTCAGAATGACAGATTGTTTTGTTCATCCTGGATTTTTGTCTGTCATCCCGCGAATGACAAACATCGCTATAGCCGCCCGATCGCCGACCGCGCCGCGATGACTCCGGATGCCGAAGCCTGGACCAGGCCGCGCGTGACACCGGCTCCGTCACCGACAGCATACAGGTTCTTTATTTTCGTCTCCAGCTCCCGGCTGAGCTCCAGCCGCGCCGAATAGAACTTGACCTCGACCCCGTATAGCAGGGTTTCCCTTGAATTTACGCCGGGCACGAGTCCGTCCATCGCTTCAAGCATGTCGAGGATATCACGCAAGTGGCGGAAAGGCAGCACGAAGGAGAGATCGCCCGGCGTGCACTTCCTCAGCGTCGGCGTGACCGTGCTGCGTGCCAGCCGCTCGACCGTGGTGCGCTGGCCAATCTGCAGGTCTCCCAGGCGCTGGATGATTATATCCCCGCCCAGCAGGTTCGCAAGTTTTGCTATTGAGCGCCCGTATGTGAGCGGCTCCTTGAACGGCTCTGTGAAATTCGTGCTCACCAGCAGGGCAAAATTGGTGTTGCCGGATTCCCTGTCGGAATAGCTGTGGCCATTGACGGTGACGACATCTCCATAAGCCTCCCGGGAAACGTAGCCGTTTGGGTTCATGCAGAAGGTCCGCACCTCGTCCTCGAAACTTTTCGAAAAATGGAGCAGTTTCGACTCGTAAAGCGTGTGCGTCAGCGGCTCCATGACAATCGCCGGCACCTCCACGCGCAGACCGATATCGACGGCGTTGTTTTCCAGGGTCAGGCCGAGGCTGTTCGCCTCTTCTACCATCCAGGAAGCGCCCTCGCGGCCCGGGGCTACTATGACGACCCTGGCCTTGATGACGGTGCCGTCTTTCAGTTCGACACCCGCGACCTTCTTTTTTTCCACCAGTATCTTCTGCACGACGGTGCGCGTGGCCACTTCGACCCTGCCGTTGATGTCATCCCGCATCGCCTGTATCACCAGCGGGCAACGGTCCGTGCCCATGTGGCGGATGGGCGCGTCCACCAGGCGCAGACCCGACTGCATCGCCTGCTGGCGTATCTCCTCGACCTTGTCATGGTCGGTGCCGTGTATGCGTTCCGGCGCGCCGTATTCGACCCAGATGCGGTCGACGTAATCGATGAGTTTCTCGAGCTCCCCGCGGCCGACGTATTCGGTGAGCCAGCCGCCGACGTCCGGGGAAAGCGTCAGTTTGCCGTCGCTGAAGGCGCCCGCGCCACCCCAGCCGCAGGTGATCGAACAGGGCTTGCAGCCGATCTCACATCCGACCGGGTGCTCGCCGCGCGCCGGGCACTTGCGCTTCTCCATGTCAAAACCTTTTTCGAGAAGAAGCACGTCCCAGTCGTTTTTGCGCACCAGTTCCAGCGCGGCAAAAATGCCGGCCGGACCGGCGCCGACGATTATGACATCGTAGCTCTTCTTCAGGGTCTTTTTCTTGCGTGGGCTCACGCGGAATATTCTACCAGACTGGGGGTTTTATAAACCGCCGCCTAGCCAATCTCCAGCCGCTCCTCAAGCTCCGACACCAGCTCACGATAGCGGTCATAAGAGCCCTTGCAGGGCTCCTCGTCCTCCACATCCTCGAAGATCACCGCCAGCGACATCTGCTGTTCGGGCTTGAGCGTACGGTCCACCAGCGGCACGAGGGTCACATCTTCCTTCTCGATGTGCATCGCAAGCAGCCTGACGTATATGCGGGTGATCGCCGCGATCTCGGCGGCCGCTTCAGAATCGCCCAGCTTTTCAACCTGCTCGGCCAGCTTGCCGACCAGCACCCTGGCCTCCCTGTGCTCCTCCACCAGGGCGCCCACCAGGCCGCCTTCGATGTCGATCCCGCTCTGCTTCAATACCGGAAAAAGCTGTTCCTCTTCCTTGGCGTGATGACATCTGTCAGCGAAGACCCGCATGAAATCGATGATGGCGGGAAAGATGTCGGCGTCGAGGCTGCGTCCATGCTCCACCCGCCGGGCCGCCTCCTCCAGGACCGGCAGGATACGCTCGATAACCTTGTGCTCCTGTCTCAGGATCTCCGTTGCGTACAATGAAAGTCTCCCTGTCAGCTTAAGTCAGCGATGAGCTGATCGATGGATACGGCCGGCATCGTCTGCAGCTGCACCGAGCCGCGCGAGCCGATCTCCACCGACATCCTGACGATGGTGTCATTGTCCGGCGCCTCGAGGATATTGATAAAGTCGTACTGGCCCAGGAGCGCGTACTGCGCGAGTATTTTCACGCCCATGGCCTCGACGTCCGCGTTTACCTCCTTGATGCGCGCCGCGTTCTTCTTGATTGTTTTGCTGCCCTCTTCGGTGAGTGTGCTCAGCGCTACGTAAATCGGCATCTCTTCTCCCTTCGTCTCCGGATACCAAGCTGGACACCGTCCAGTGGCTTGCTGGTCAGGTGGCAGTTTATTACCCGCTGGGATAGTTTGTTAATCAGCGTGTCTGTTTGAATCAGGGTTATACGGGAAAGAATCCGAAAAAAGCCACAAAAAAGGGTGAATTGTGGCTACCAGAAACCCCGGCAAAAAGCAGACCGGGATATCGCGGTAAAATGCCTCCAAAAAGGATGGACCTGGATTACATGATAACCAGAAGGAGATTTCTCAGGCTCAGCTCGATAGCGGGAGCCGGTTTGCTTGTACCGTTACCCCTGAGCCTGGGATGTGGCAGCAACACGGAAACGGCATCCACCCCGTCTGGACCGGGTCCCGCAACCATCAGGAAACTCCCAGCTGACCTAGACAAATTCATCGACCCACTCCCTGTTCCCGCAGTACTCAAACCAGATACATCGATGTATGAGGGCTTCGATTATTACGAGATTTCTGTTTCGCAGTTTCTGCAGCAGCTGCACAGCCAGCTGGCCCCGGCGATGGTCTGGGGTTATGGCGAAAGTTACCCCGGGCCTACCATCGAAGCCCGCAGGGGAAGGCCGGTAAGGGTCAGGTGGATCAACGATGATCTGCCGAGCTTTCACCTTCTGGCTTCGTCGATTGACCCGACGATCTTCCAGGGGATGGATTATCCCGAAGTCCGCACCGTGACCCACCTCCACGGCGGGCATACACCGCCGCAGTCGGACGGCCTGCCCGAAGCCTGGTCGACTCCGGGCGGCGCGGAAAGAGGTCCGGGTTTCAACCCCGGCGACTATATCTATCCCAATGACCAGCAGGCATGCCTGCTCTGGTACCATGATCACGCCATGGGTATCACGCGGCTGAATGTCTATGCGGGGCTCGCCGGTTTATACATCGTCCGGGATGAGGTGGAGGAGGGCCTGAACCTCCCGGCGGGCGATTATGAGATTCCCCTGGTCATCCAGGACAGGACCTTGAATCCCGATAGTTCCCTTTTCTACCCTGTCATGGGCATGACGACTATCCATCCAGTCTGGAGCATGGAATTCTTCGGGGAGATTCCGGTCGTAAACGGAAGGGCTTACCCATTCCTGGATGTAGAACCGAGGCGTTACCGTTTTCGTCTGCTGAACGGGTCGCAGTCGAGGTTCTACAACCTGTGGCTGGAGAGCGGCTCGGGGCCGGTTCCCTTCCAGGTCATCGGAAATGACGGCGGCCTGCTGCCGAATCCTGTCGCGACGACAAATCTGCTGCTCGCGCCCGGGGAGCGCGCGGACCTGATAGTTGATTTTTCAAGCGTTGCCATGGGAGATACGCTAACCCTGAAAAATGACGCGCCGGCGCCCTTTCCTGGTGGCGGCTCGAATGTTCTCGACCAGCTCATGCAGCTCAGGGTCAACCGGCCGCTGGACGGGGAAGATGACTCGACATCCGCAGGACAACTCAAACTACCGGCAATCAATAACCTGACCCCGACCCCCGGCGCACCCCTGCGGGAGATCGTCCTGATTGAAAATTCCGATCCCGCGGCCGCCATGTCCGGAATGGGCGGACATCAAATGGGAGGCGTAATGTCATCTGTAACGGAATTGCTGCTGAACGGCAGGCATTACGGCGATCCGGTGGAGGAAAAGCCGGTTGCCGGCTCTACGGAGATATGGCAGTTTATCAACGCCACTTCGAGCACTCATCCCATCCATATACATCTGGTCCAGTTCCGCATATTGAACCGGCAGCCACTCGACACAGAAGGCTACTGGACACTGTGGGACTTGTGGCGGAAAGGCGAGGACGCCGCGCCCGTTATTTCTGATTATCACAGCGGTGCACCCATCCCGCCCGAGCCGTGGGAGGCGGGCTGGAAGGACACGGCCAGAGCCAACCCCGGCGAAGTCCTGCGCGTCATAGCCAGGTTCGACCTGCCGGCGGATACGCCGCGGCCGGCGCGCTACGTCTACCACTGCCACATACTCGAGCACGAGGACAACGAGATGATGCGGCCGTTCGAGGTGGTCTGACCTGTATTAAGCGGATGTGCGTGGCCCGTTTCCCGAATGATTGACTGCCGCTGATAAAGGGAATCATTTACCTGTCAAATCCCATTGATTTCGATGCCCGTCCACTTGCCGGGTTATCGTTCAACCGTTCGGGAGTATTACATGACAAGCATCAAAGAACCAATGATCGATATTATCCAGTATACCGACCCCTACTGCACCTGGTGCTGGGGGTCAGAGCCCGTCATGCGCCACATCGAAGAGGCATACCAGGACCAGGTGCGTTTCAGTTTCGTCATGGGCGGACTGGTTGAAGACGCCGCCGCCTTCCAGGATCCGCTCAACAACATCGGCGGACCACAGATGGCGGAACAGGTGGCCAAACATTGGGAAGAAGCCTCCCAGCGCCACGGCATGCCGGTGGATGCTGACGTCTGGCTGGACATGAAAGATGA
>JBAZZU010000031.1:0-24783 GCA_041658605.1 Thermoleophilia bacterium
GAGGATATCGTCACGCATACCCTCGAGGAGACCTACGAGCTTATCGATGCCGCCCACGGCGCCCACGGCGGCGAGGTTATCGGGGAGCTTGGGGACATCCTCTTCCATATCTTCTTTCTGTCCAGTCTCGCCGCGGAAAAGGGCTGGGGGGATCTTGCCGGTGTTACCCGCGGCATAATCGACAAGCTGGTGCTGCGCCATCCCCATGTCTTCGGTGACGCCATAGCGGCCACGCCTGCCGATGTCGTCGAGCGCTGGGAGAAGATCAAGCGCGACAAGGAGGGCCGTACAGGCATCTTCCACGATGTTCCGGCCTCCATGCCTTCACCGCTGTATGCCCAGCGTCTGCAGGCCCGCGCCGCCGCTATCGGTTTCGACTGGGACGATGCCCAACCCGTCTTCGACAAGATCGAAGAGGAAACGGCCGAGTTGAAGGAAGCCCTGGCGCAGGAAGGCGCCGAACTGGAGGGAACCGACAGTAAACGCGGCCCCGAAACAGCGGCTTACCACGAGACCGGCGACATTCTATTCGCTGTCGTGAACCTGGCAAGGAAGCTTCGCGTCGATCCCGAACTGGCCCTGCGGAGCGCATCCATGCGTTTCCAGCACAGGGTTGAGGGAGCAGCCAGGCTGGCCGCGGATGATGGTGAGGAATTCAGCAGTTTGCCTCAGGACCGTCAGGAAGAATATTATCAGCGGGCAAAGGAACTTTAAGAGGGACGATCGTCCCCAGTTTTCCAGGAGGTATAAATTATGTCGATGATTGTTGATGTGCACGCGCGCCAGATTCTTGATTCACGCGGCAACCCCACAGTGGAAGTCGAGGTTGAGCTGTCAGACGGTTCCGCCGGACGCGCCGCGGTGCCTTCGGGAGCCTCGACCGGCACCTTCGAGGCGGTTGAGCTGCGAGACGGCGTTAAAAAATTGTATGGTGGCAAATCCGTGATGAAGGCCGTCGCGAATGTCAATGGTCCCATCGCCGAGGAGATAGTGGGACTCGAAGCCTCGTCCCAGCGAGAGCTGGATGAGCTGCTGATCAGCCTTGACGGTACTCCCAACAAGGGCAAGCTTGGCGCCAACGCCATACTCGGTGTCTCCCTTGCCGTTGCGCACGCCGCCGCGGAAAGCGCATGCCTGCCGCTCTGGCAGTATCTGGGTGGCGTGGGAGCCAATACCCTGCCGGTGCCGATGATGAACATCCTGAATGGGGGCGCCCATGCTGATAACAACGTGGATATCCAGGAGTTCATGTGTGTTCCCGTGGGGGCGAAGAGTTTTACCGGGGCGCTGCAGATGGGCGCGGAGGTCTTCCATGCGCTCAAGGCAGTCCTCCAGAAGGACGGCCTGAACACGGCGGTCGGAGACGAGGGAGGCTTCGCGCCGAACCTGGGTTCCAACCGTGAGGCCGTGGAATATATCATCAAGGCCATAAAGAAGGCAGGTTATAAACCCGGCAAGGATGTGTCCCTAGCCATCGATGCCGCCTCGAGCGAGTTTTTCAAAAAGGGCAAATATGTCCTCGCCGGTGAGGACCGCAGCCTGACCCCGGCGCAGATGGTTGACTTCTATGCAGACCTTATCGACAGCTATCCGATCGTCTCGATCGAGGACGGTATGTCCGAGGACGACTGGAAGGGCTGGGCTCTTCTGACTGAGAAAACAGGTGACCGGGTGCAGCTTGTGGGCGACGATTTATTCGTGACAAATACCGAACGGCTAAAAAGAGGAATTGACGATTCAATAGCCAATTCTATACTCATTAAAGTGAATCAGATAGGTACGCTTTCGGAGACGCTGGATGCGGTATCGATGGCCGTGGCGGCTGGATATACGGCGGTGATCTCACATCGTTCCGGTGAGACAGAAGACACCACCATTGCCGATATCGCCGTGGCCACGAATGCCGGACAGATCAAGACAGGCGCTCCGTCCCGTACCGATCGGGTTTGCAAATACAACCAACTGTTGCGCATTGAGGAGCAGCTAGGCGATGTGGCCCGCTATCCAGGCGGGTCGGTTTTCCCCCAGGCCTAGCCAGCCCGGTACAAGTCCAGCGCGGTTGTGCGCCGGATGCCGGGAGCTCCGAGGAAGCTGAGGTTGAGGTTGTTGCTTTTACGCAAGGCCGCCCGACGGGCGGTCCAACCTCCCGCTTCGCAATTATCCATGCGCTGACCTGATGACGCCACGCGTTCCGGTCAGCCTGGGAGAAAAGAGGAAGGAGGTGTTTAATGTCGGGCAACAACCTGGTTGAGGTCACCGATTCAAATTTTGAATCAGAGGTGATCCAGTCAGACACTCCTGTGATCGTCGATTTCTGGGCGGAATGGTGTTCCCCATGCCGCATGGTGGCACCGGTACTGGAAGAGATGGCAGGAGAGCTGGCAGGCGATATCAAGTTCGTCAAGCTCAACGTGGACTTGAACCGCGAGACCGCGGCCAAGTACAACATAATGAGCATACCAACGGTGATGCTGTTTGAAAAAGGGGAAGTCATCAAGGAAGTCGTTGGTGCGCTGCCAAAGGAGTCCCTGATCAGGGAGCTGGGTATCAAAGCAGAGATTTAAACGGTAGGGGCAGTATTTACGGGCGGGCCTTTCAGGCCCGCCCGCTGTTGTTTTGACGCAAGAAATCGGGACACTTTGAAAATCGGGACACCTTACTTAATTCATTGAATACGTACAAGTTCATGGTAAATTTTAGAATTAAGTAAGGTGTCCCGATTTTGTCGCGTCGTCTGTCGCCAAGCTGTCCCGATTTTATTGTAAACTTGTTTTAATATGTACTGCGTAAATCATCCTTCCGTCGAAACCCGCGTGACCTGCAGTAACTGCGATGATCCCATCTGTCCGGACTGCATGGTTTTCACTCCCGTCGGGGCAAAGTGCCCCAGATGCGCCCGCATGCCAAAGTCGGCGATGGTAACAGTGAAGCCGGAGAGGGTGGCGCTGACTGTATTTGCGGGTCTTGCCGGGGCAGCCGCCGGAGGTTTCCTGTTCGCCATCCTTTTATCGCTGACCGGTTTTTTTGCGATCATCGCCGCATACGGCCTGGGTTATGGCATCGGTGAAGCGGTGTCCTGGGCCAGCGGGCGCCATCACTCACGCGCACTTGCAATCTGGGCGGCCTCATGCGCGGTTATGGGCGTTCTCTTTCCGTTTATAATGAGCGCTTTTTTGACAGTCGTCGCGAATGGTCCCGGTCACGCCGCCGCGGGGCTCGAATACGTGCTTATGGCCGGGGGTATCTGGAAGCTGCTCTGGATGGCAGCCGCGGGCTACAGCGCCTGGCAGCGCAATATCTGATTAGACGACGAACGCCACGCTCTCGACAGCCTTTATTCCATCTCCAGCTCTACGGCGTGCATGGCGGCGATCTGGGCCATGTTGATCACCACGAAGGGCGGTTCATCGATCACGAGGTTGGTGGTCCGCTCGTATATCCGGGGTGAGGATAGTGTCAGTCGTTCCTCGTTTACGGAGTGGATGAAATCTGAAGCGCGCCTCGAGGACGAGCGCGTATCCGCGCTGTGAAATACAATGCCGATCATCTTCAGGCCGCCGCTGTAGACCGTCACCTGGAATCGCCTGTGGTTGCCTCCAGTCGCATTCGAGGAAAAATCATCCTGGTTCATGTCTGGCACGATGCCTCCCGGAGATAGAGATTATTTACCTGACTGCCGCCCGCTCCTTCTTCCTCTTGGCTGGCGCATCCTCATTTTCCCATTTTCCGCAGCGGCCGCCCCAGCGGGCGAGTGTCTTGCCGCCGACCTTGATACGCACGACCTCGCAGGTGTTGGAACAGCCGTTACAGCCGAAGGTTGAAGTCTCGTAGGAGAGGCCGGTGACCTCGAATCCCTTGAAGCCGGTCTCACCAGGATCGAGTTCCAGTTCCATGGCCAGGATGGCGCTGCCGATGGCCCCCATGACGTTATGATGCGCCGGGACTACCACCTCCTGGCCGATTGCGTCCTCGAACGCCCGTTTCATGCCGGCGTTGGCCGCGACACCGCCCTGAAAGACGATCGGAGATTCCAGGTCCTTGCCCTTGCCGAGGTTGTTGATGTAGTTGCGCACCAGGGCGTGGCAGAGGCCGTAGATAATGTCATCGATATTCACACCCACCTGCTGCTTGTGGATCATGTCGGATTCGGCGAAGACCGAACAGCGGCCGGCTATATGTGCAGGGCTCTCGGAGCGCTGAGCGTAGCTGCCGAAGTCCTCTATGGGTATGCCGAGGCGCGTGGACTGGTGGTCAAGGAAGGAGCCCGTGCCCGCGGCGCACACGGAGTTCATGGCAAAGTCGGTGACGACACCGTCGCGCAGGATGATCAGCTTGGAATCCTGTCCGCCGATCTCAAGCACGGTGCTTACGTCCGGCACTACCTGTGACGCCGCCACGGCATGGGCCGTTATCTCGTTCTTGATAACATCCGCGCCGACGATGATGCCGGTAAGATGGCGGGCGCTGCCGGTGGCGCCGACGGCCCGCACTTCGATCTCCTGGTCTTCGAGAAGATCAGTCAGTTCCTGAAGTCCCTCCTGCACCGCCTTGATCGGCTGGCCCTGGGTGCGGCGGTAGATCGACGCGAGCACGTCAGCGTGTTCGTCGAGTATCACCAGGTTTGTGCTTACCGAACCGACGTCGATGCCGAGGTAGCCTGTTTTTGCCGGAATTTCCAATGGTGCTCCTTTGATGTTCGTTTTCCTTACGCGATAGCCAGGCGGCTCTTGCGCCTGGCGGCCAGCAGGTCCGTGAAAGCCTCGACGCGTGTGACCATGCCGGCACGGCCGGTCTGCTCGTCGAAAGCCAGTGTCAGCACAGGGATATCATGTGTCTGCTGGACTCTGGGAATAATGCTTGTTGCGATGTTCTCCGGCATGCAGCCAAAGGGAAGCAGCTGGATGACGCCGTCGAAACCGCGCTCGGCGAACATGACGATGCCGCCGATGGTCTCGCGGCCCTCGCCGCCGACGTTGTGGTTGAGGTAAGGCGCCGCCTTCTCTTCCACTAGTTTCTTCGGATAGCCGTAGATCTTGTTGTCCCGCTTGGGGGCGATCCAGTCGGTGACCCAGACGCTCCGCTCCAGGTACGCGTCCATGTGGCCCAGTATCTCCTCCAGGCCGAAGTTGCTGAAGGGCTCGAGCAGCAAGTAGAACTCGCCGACGATGCCTATCTTCATCACCCGGCGGCCAGGATCCTGAACCACCGCTTCGATGATCCTCATCGCCTCGGCGGAAGCCTCTTCGATCTCCGCGGCTGTGTGGGCCAGCGTAAGTATCTCCTCGGCCTGTTTGATAGCACGGCCCGTGTCTCCACGGTTGACCTCATAAGCCCTGATCTGAAGGGAGCGCTTGTAAAGCCAGTCGAAAGCGCGGCCCTTGGCGAAGGAAAGCTTGAGTACCTTCCAGAGGCCCCGGATGCTCAGACCCGGCGAAAGCATCTCGAAGGTTTTGTAGAAAGCCCGTTTGCCGTCAATAAAAGGTTCCAGCATGATAAATTTGAAATCGTAACCCAGGTCGCGCAGGATGCGCTCCTCGACGATGCCGTAGTATCCGAATCGGCAGGGGCCATGGCCACCGGCCATGATAAGCGTGTCGGCGCCGGCTTCCAGGCCCTCGATGAAGTTTCCGATGTTTATCTTCAGCGGCAGGCAAGCGAACTCAGGGCTGTGCTTTGCCCCGATCTGCAGCGTTCTGGTAGTCGATGGCGGCGGCTTGACGTATTCGACGTCAAGGCGGCGGAAAAGGTCTTCGAGCATGTAGTGCAGGTGGCCCATGTGGGGAGTCGTGATTTTCATCGATTCGCTCCCGGGATGTCAGTTATGCCAAAAGGCTGCATCTATGCCACCGCCACTGAATTTTTCTTCTTGCGCATGAGCATGTCGATGAAAGCCTCTATGCGGGTGATGAGGCCGGCCTCACCGCTGTGTTCGTCGATCGTGAGCGACATCAGCGGAACGTTGTGCATGCGCGCGCGGTGTTCAATCAGTACCTGGATCAGCGAATCCGGTCCGCATGCGAACGCCAGTACATAGATGACGCCGTCGACCATGTCATTCCTCGTCCAGTGGTTTATGGCTCCCATGATCTCTTTCTCATAGGTCCAGTAAAGTTCCTTGGGAACATCGGTAGCTTCTTTCATGAGCACGTGATGATCGGTCATCTCCGGCACGGTCAGCTCGGCGCCCATCTCTTCCAGGCGCGCTACCAGGTTCTGCGTGATGTAACCGTCGTAGATGTTATAGGGATGTCCGAGCAGGCCGATGCGCTTGCGCTTCTCTTTCGGCGGTCGCGACCGTGTCTGGTTGAGCCGGCTGGCTGGCAGCATGTCGACCGGCTTCATTCCATTGACCAGGCTTTCGTCGTACTGCCGCTGGGCCAGGCGCGCCGACTCCAGGGCAGCGATGGCATCCAGCCTGCCCAGGCCGAACTCGTCCCGCGCGAAGTTGATCAGCTGGAACTTGAACTCGCCCGGCTTCTCACGCTGGTTTAGCTTGGGAGTTAGAAGCGGCGGCAGCTCGAGCTGCCTGGCCACGGCTGCGATCATGTCAGGCAGCCCGAGGAATTTGGGGCAGGTATAGGCGCGCTCCTCCACGCTGACCACGCGGGGGACAAACAGGGCATCCACTTTCTTGTCCCGGAGCGCCATGCAGTGCCCGTAAAAGGCTTTGACGGGAACGCAGAGTTCGTTCTCCGCGACCTTGACGCCGGCAGAAAGGATCTTCTTGTTGGTCAGGGGCGAGGTCTCGACCTCGAGGCCCAGCTCCGTCAGGAAAGTCTTCCAGAAGGGCAGGTATTTATAGTAAAGGAGTGATCTCGGAATGCCTACGCGCATGGATTTATGCCGTTCTGATTGCAGGTACGACCACCCCATCCCCGCGAGTGGGCATGAGGCACTGTGGATCTTGAAGTGAGTCTTCCCATAACAGGTTTCCGTCCTGGCGCATAACGCAGGACAACTAGTGATACTACGGGATTTGGCGCATTAAGGCAACGCTTCATGGTTTGTCTCTCCCCTGCTCCTTCTCTTCCTCGACCTCTTCCTCGAGTTCCCGCGCACCGCTGCGCACCTGTTTGAAATTGAGTCCCTCGCGCAGCAGGCAGGCGCCGCCCACACCGAGGCCGATGGAGCCCTCGATGACCTGAAGGCCCACGGAGAACGCAAGGGCGGTGGTCTTGGAGATGCCATAGGTGACGGTGAGGGGTATCACCGTCGCCAGCTGAAAGACGCCGACATTGCCCGGCGTGGCGGGAAGCGCGCCGGCGACATTTATGAGGATCAACAACAGCAGCGCGCCCTTGATGCCGCCAGCGTTCATAAAGCCGTCCGCGCCCCCGATGCTGCCCATGTCCCCGACAAGATGGAAGGCGTGCAGCGAAAGGAAGACCGCCATCAGCTGCGACATCCACGAGGCGCTGGTCGTGATGAATATTGCCGCAATCCGGACCGGGCTCCTGAGGACTTTCTGGCCTTCACTGAAACGCGCGACCACACCATAGAATCTGGTGGCCATCTTTCTCCAGCGCGAATGGTGTTCTTTGTGGACGGCTTTTGCCTTCTCCGCCGTTTTTTTGATCTTCTCCCGCTTGATCTCCAGGGTTACCAGGACTGCGGCCAGCGCGCCGCTGATGACCAGGAGGATTATGGCGCCGGTATTGGCCCATGAGGGCAGATCCAGCCTGAAAACACCGTAGACCACGATCAGCGCGAAGACGATGCCGTCAAACACCCTCTCGAGTACTATGGTCCCGAATACGGTCGAACGGGAGACGGGTTTACCGAGCAGCGTCTGGCGGCGGCTGATGACAAAGGCCCGGGCCAGTTCACCGACTCGCGCCGGGATCAGAAGGTTGACAAAAAAGCCGATCATCAGCGCAGAGGTCAGGTCGCGCCAGCGCCCCCTGATGCCCTTGAAGGTGTAATCGAAGATTATCTTCCAGCTGGCGACCTTGAGCATGATCGAGGCAAGGTTCGCGATGATCGCCAGGACGACCCACCTCCAGGATACGCTGGCGAATGTCCTGCCGAGTTCGTCATATTCGACGTGGAAAGCCAGGGCGTAGGCTATAAGCGCCAGCGTGGCCGCTTTCAGCCAGTGCTGACGAATGAGGGTCAGAGTATTTTTCAATTCCTGCTTTCCTCCTCCATCATCTCTTCAAGAGTCACGAATTCCAGGCCTCTTTCGCGCGCCAGCCTGATTATCTCTGAAAGGGCCGACGCTGTCTGGGAGCGGTCTTCCTGACCGGCGCCGCTCCAGCCGTCATGGAACAGCAGCACGCTGCCGGGCCGCAGGATATCATCCGTTCTCGAAACGATAGTTTCAACCCCGGGGTTCGCGGTATCCCATACCCCCTTTGTCCAGCCGGCAATCCGGAAGCCATGGGAAGTAAGGGCGCGGTGCGCCACGGGGCTAAGCCAGCCATGGGGAGCACGGAAGAGGCGGCAGGGATCCTTGACCCCGGCATCGCGCAGGATGGCCCCCGTTCTTTCAACCTGGTCAAGCGCTTCGGCGGCTCCGGCGAACATGAGGATTCCATGGTCCATACCGTGATTGGCTACGCGATGGCCTTCCTGCTCCATGCGCCGCAGCGTTTCCGGCCAGCGCCGGGCATTTTCGCCCAGGACGAAGAAGGTTGCGGGAACAGACTCGTGTTTCAGGGTATCGAGTATCATCTCCGTAAAAGGGGGCCGCGGGCCGTCATCGAATGTCAGCGCGATCCGGTTGCCGGTTGGCCGGCCGCGATGGAAGATTCTGCCGGTCAGGGGGAAGTTAGGTACAAGAAAGGAGACAAGCAGGAGCGTATCTGCGGCAAAGCCGGAAAAAAGTATGGCCGCGCCGGTTCTTCTGTTGCCCCGGTGCCAGAGGAAATGCGCCACTGCCGCAATGAATAAGGCGAATCCGCCGGCGAGAGACCCCAGGGTACGCAGAGCCTGTTTCTTAGTCATTCAGGGCTAAGACTAAATCCTCTTCCGGCAGTGAGGCGCTGGTCTGACCTTCCGGATCGAGCAGCTGATTGTAGAGCTTTTCGATCTGACCGGCCACGATTTCCCAGGAGAAGGTGTTTAAGACTGTTTCGCGGCCCGCCTGCCCCATGCGCGCCCGCAGTTCCGGGTCTTTGAGCAGCCTGAGCAGGGCTTCGGCGAAGGCGGCGGGATCCGGTTCGGGTACGAGGATACCCTGGTTATTGTCCTCCATGACCAGGCGGTAGCCGTTGATGTCGGAAGCGACGATCGGCGTGGCCGACGACATGGCTTCCAGCAGCACGACGCCGAACGAGGCCTTGGTGCAGGGCGTGCAATAGATATCGGCGCTGGCGTAGAAGTTCGGGCGGCCGCCGTTGATGAGGCCGGCGAAGTGTACGTCCGGCGCGAGCTCCCTACCCACCAGCGACCGGTAATATGGCCTTAAGGGTCCGTCGCCGACGACGATCAGCCGGCAGTTGTCGTACTGCTTTCTGACCAGCTTGAAGGCCTCGATCATTGTTTTCAGGCCGTTGCGCGGGTCAAAACGCCCGACGAAAAGGATGTTCAGTTTGTCGTCATCGAATTCCGGGAGAACCGGCGCGTCGGGCTGGAAATAGTCAGGGTCGACCCCGTTGGGGATGACATTGTATTCCTCATGGGTGTTCACGAAATAGCGCGAGAGCGCCTCGACGCAGGCGTCGGAAACGACGACCTTGCCATCGATCATGTCCATGTGGTCGGCGGACAACTTCTTCATGATGCCGTAGCCGCGGCTCCTGTCAAAATAGGTATGGAATGTCCCGACCGTGACGGGCGCGTTGGAGTTGCGCAGCGCGATAACCGGCAGGATAGGCGTGAGCGGCGAGTGGGCGTGAATGACGTCGAACTGCTCGCGCTCGAAGAAACGCTTCAGCTGGCCTCCCAGGTTCCTGCCCAGTGTAACCCTCGCGAAGGAGCCGTTGGAATAAATCGGGATTCCCTTCCCGAACCTGGCCACCTTGAACGTGAGTTCCTCGTCGGGATAGTGATGGCTTTTTCTGGGTCTGATGTTGTGGGTGACCACGGTGACGTCATGGCCCCGGCTGCTCAATGTAAGCGCCAGATTATGAACGTGTTCGGTTATGCCACCGAGCAGGGGATAATAATACTCAGAAACGAGAGCGATTTTCATAGTTGGAAATTCCGCATTTGCGGTATTGATCTGGTTGACTTCAATTCATTTTACCCAGCGAGAATCTTACTAAAAAACACCGCTTTTTGCTACCTGCTGTGTTTGCATGAGCCGCCGGTATACTGTTTCCAGTCACCGGCGGTAATCCCTTTTCTGAATGGCTGGACCTCCTCCCGGCAGGCGGTGGCTGACTATTCGAAGATGTTCGGCTGCCGCCTCGGAGTGCATGCCGGCCGGTCTGAAACAGGAAACATGGCTGTTTTGCTATACTAAAGAGTCGATTTGCACATTTTTTTGTGCCTGAGGAGGAATGATTCAAGTTGCCAATTTATGAGTACCGGTGTCTGAAGTGCGGGCACCAGTTTGAAAAGATGCAGAAAATTTCCGATAGCGCCGTAAGCCATTGTGAGAAATGCGGCAAGCGGGTCACACGGGTATTTCATCCCGTGGCGATCCATTTCAAGGGCAGCGGCTTTTACAGCACCGATTATGGCAAGAAAAAGACTTCGCGCGCCAAAGAGTCGGAGAAGCCCGTAAAAAGGGAAGAGAAACCGAGGAAGAAAGCCGCCTCAAAGTCAGACAGCTGACACAGGCGTGACAGAGGCGCGGCCGTTGGCGGCCCCATCTCTCTGATTGAATTTCACCAGGAGGAAGCATTCCTTGAAAATACTCGTAACCAACGATGACGGCATTTTGTCTCCGGGTCTGTTCGCGCTCAAGCAGGCGATGGACGCTTGTGGCGAGGTTGCCGTTATCGCTCCCGACAAGAACCGCAGCGCCATCGGCCGGGGCATAACGATTGGGGAATCGCTCAACGTCGACGAGATAACCTTCTCCGACGGCAGCACCGGTTATTCAGTGGACGGCACGCCGGTCGACTGCGTGCGGCTGGCATCCCTCGGCTTTCTGGACTGGCAGCCCGACATCGTCGTCTCGGGCATCAATCTCGGTCCGAATCTGGGGGATGACATCACTTATTCCGGAACGGTGGCGGCTGCCTTCGAGGGAATCATGCTCGGCATACCGGCCATCGCTGTCTCGATCGAGAGGGCCGAGGATTACCAGTTCGGACCAGTTGCCAGATTCACAGCGGGCATGGTCGGCAAGATCGTCGAGAATAATATCCCCGGGACCATCCTGCTCAACATCAATGCTCCAAACCTGCCCCTCGCCGGTCTCAATGGCGCCGAGGTGACCCGCCTGGGCAAGCGTATCTATCGCGACCAGCTGGTGGAGGAGACAGGTGGCGACGGCTCTCCCGGCCGCAAGCGTTATCACATCTACGGTGACGATCCCTCATATCACGAGGAGGAAGGCACCGATTTTCATGCCCTGAACGAGAAGAAGATCTCGGTCACCCCCATCCACTTCGCGTTGACCAACCTGGCCGGGATGGAGATTGTCCGGGATTGGGATCTGAACGCGCTGGTGGCTCCCGACGGAGCCTGCTGAGCCGGCATGGATATAGTCAGTAAATGCTTCAGCGGATTCCTTTTCGATCTCGACGGGACCCTGATCGACACCACGGAGCTGATCGCGCGCTCTTTCCGCCACGCATACAGTTCAGTGATTGGCGGGGAGCCGGCGGATGAGGTGTTGATGGCCAACGTGGGCCAGCCGCTCATGACGCAGATGGAGCTGCTCGGCGGCCATCAGGCCCAGGAGCTTTACGATACTTACCGGGTGTTCAACCACGCCCGCCACGACGAGTTCATAAATACATACGACGGGATTGAGGAGCTGCTGGTCGAACTGAAGGCGCGCGGGGCGAAGCTGGCGATCGTGACGTCCAAAAGCAGGGAGACGGTGGACATGGCTTTTCGCTGTATCCCCATCGAGCATTATTTTGACGCGGTGATAACGACCGACGACACGGATAACCACAAGCCGCATCCGCAGCCGATTTTGCTGGCCATGCGGATGCTGGACCTGGCGCCCGACGAGTCGGTATACATTGGTGACAGCCCGTTCGACATCAAGGCGGGGCAGGCGGCGGGCATCGCCACCGCAGCCGTCGGCTGGGGGATGTTCGAGCCGGTTCGGCTCAGGGAGCTGGAGCCCGATTTTTATTTTGAAAAGCCGGAAGAGATACTGAGGCTTTGCCCGGAAGAAAAGGCGGAATAGTAACGACAGGACCGGCGTGAATGAATATTATTGCAGCCAGGGCGTTGCATCAGACAGTTTGTTTATGTCATCCTGAGCGCAGCGAAGGATCTTGAAGCAACTACAAATGCGGAGTTTATGCTTGACGGAGCGTAAGGCTCCCATGATTATCGGGTGGTAAGCATGGTTGATAAAAAAGGAAAAGTCTACCTCGTCGGAGCCGGTCCGGGCGACCCCGGCCTGTTCACCCTCAAGGGCGTGGAATGCATGCGCCGCGCCGACGTCATCGTCTATGACTATCTCGCCGGCAAACCGCTACTGGGATACGCGCGGCCTGACGCCGAGCTGATCTACGTGGGCAAGAAGGGCGGCGACCACACCATGAAGCAGCCTGATATCAATCAGGTGCTCGTGGACAAGGGCCTTGAAGGCAATATTGTTACGCGCCTCAAGGGCGGCGACTCGTTCATCTTCGGCCGCGGTGGCGAGGAGGCACTGGCGCTGCAGGAGGCGGGCGTCTCCTTCGAAGTCGTCCCCGGCATCTCCTCCGCCTATGCCGTTCCGGCTTACGCGGGCATCCCGGTTACCCACAGGAACGTCACGACAGACGTCGCTTTCATTACCGGACACGAGGACCCGACCAAGGCTGAGTCACACATCAAATGGGACAAACTGTCAACAGGAGTCGGTACGCTGGTGTTTCTCATGGGCGTCAAGAACCTGCCTTTTATCGTAAAAAACCTGACAGACAACGGCCGTGATCCCGAGACGCCAGTCGCCCTGATCCGCTGGGGCACGACGCCGCGCCAGGAGACACTCACAGGCAAACTTTCAAATATCGTCGAGCTGGTGAAGGAGCGCGGTTTCAAGGCGCCGGCCATCACAATCGTCGGCGAGGTGGTCAAGCTCAGGGAGAAGCTGCACTGGTTCGAGGACCGTCCGCTGTTCGGCAAGCGTGTGGTTGTAACCCGCTCGCGCGCGCAGGCGAGCGACCTGGTGGACCAGCTGCGCGAGCTGGGCGCGATCCCGGTGGAGTTCCCCACCATAAAGGTGGTAGATCCCGTTGAAGGCTACGCCGCGCTCGACGCCGCCATCGCGAAGCTGCGCGGGAGCGACAGGCCCGCGTATGACTGGGCGGTCTTCACCAGCGTCAATGGTGTCGAGAAATTCTTCGAGCGTCTGGCGCAGACAGGAGACGTGCGGGACTTGAAGGGCCTGAAGCTGGGCGCCATCGGGCCGGCAACGGCGGCGGCTCTCAAGCAGCGCGGCCTCAAGCTCGATTTCGTGCCGCCGGAATACCGTGCGGAAGCGATAGTCGACGGTCTGCTCGAGATGGGCATCAAGGGCAGCAGGGTGCTCATACCGCGCGCGAAAGAGGCGCGTGAAGTGCTTCCCGAAAAGCTGGCCGAAGCCGGGGCCGAGGTGGAAGTCGTGACGGCCTACGAGACCATCCTTGACGACTCCGGTGCCGAAGACATGAAAGATATGCTCATGAGCGGCGAAATTGATATCATTACTTTTACAAGTTCATCTACGGTCAAGAATTTCGTGCAGCTCCTCGACGGTTTTGACTTCTCTGCTCTCCCCGCGAACGTGACAATCGCCAGCATCGGCCCCGTTACAGCTGACACCGCCAGGGACCTGGGTCTCAACGTCGACCTTGAGGCTGACGAGTACACGATACCCGGACTGGTCAGGGCCCTCGTGGCCGGGATCAGGCCGGGCAGCTAACAGCCGGCGGCCCACGGCAGGCCGGCATCGAACCAGAGGAAGAACATGATAGACATCACCCGTTTATACTGCGACCGCGATACGCCCGCCGATTCCCTGCGATACGGCCATGGAAGCAAGGGAAAGCCGGAGATGAAGGGCGCCCCGCGCATCCCGCGTGAGCCGAAGACCGCGGCCGAGCGCCGGCCGGTCGTCGCCTGGAACACGAGCCGCACCTGCAACCTCAAGTGTGTTCACTGCTATACGGACTCCGAGGCGAAGAAGTACGAGGGCGAGCTTTCCACCGAGGAAGGCAAGACGCTCATCGATGACCTGGCGAAGTTCCAGATACCGGCGCTGCTTTTTTCCGGCGGCGAGCCGCTCATGCGCAAGGACCTCTTCGAGCTGGTCGGGCACGCGGTGTCGCTCGGCATCCGTCCGACTCTTTCCACGAACGGCACTCTTATTACCCGTGACGTGGCCCAGCGCATCAAGGACCTGGGCTTCACGTATGTCGGCATCAGCCTCGACGGCATCGGTGAGATCAATGACGCTTTCCGCGGACACGAAGGCGCTTTTGCGAAATCCATGGAGGGCTTCCGCAACTGCAAGGCGGTGGAGCAGCGCGTGGGGCTGCGGCTGACTCTGACCCGGCACAATTACAGGGACCTGCATAACATCTTTGATTTCATCGAGGCGGAAGGGATTGACCGTGCATGTTTTTATCACCTGGTATATTCCGGCCGCGGCAAGGAGAGCGACGATCTGACTCACGAGGAAAGCCGCGACGCGCTGGACATAATCCTCGAACGCACCAAGGATCTGCATGACCGCGGCCTGGAGAAGGACATCCTCACCGTAGACAACCATGTGGATGGCATCTATCTCTACATGAAGCTTCTCAAGGAATCCCCGGAACGGGCGGCGGAGGTGCTCAAGCTGCTCAAATGGAACGGCGGCGGCATGTACAGCTCGGGCGTCGGTTTCGGCGACATAGATTTTGTGGGCAACGTCCACGCGGACCAGTTCTGGATGCACTACAGCTTCGGCAATGTCCGGGAGAGGCCGTTCAGCGAGATCTGGATGGACACATCCGATCCCCTGATGGCCGGGCTGAAGAATCGCCGCAGCATGATCCACGGACGCTGCGCCACCTGCAAGTGGTTCGATGCCTGCGGCGGCGCACTGCGTGTCCGCGCCGACCTGGTCTATGGCGATCCATGGGCTCCCGACCCCGCCTGCTATCTCACCGACGAGGAGATTGGCTGAGAAAGTGGACAAGGGGACTGACGGCCATCCAGGTGATTTTCCGGGAGGGCGCCCTGCAGGGCATCCGGGAACTGGTGATGCCGGCAAATCCGAGGGACATCCACATAGCGTTTCCCGTCAATCCGGGGACGGACCGGCCGCTCCCCGTCTCGTAGCCTGGGAAGTAACCCGCCGCTGCAACCTTTCCTGCCGCCATTGCCGCGCAGCGGCCAACAAGGGGCCCTATCCGGGCGAGCTTTCCACGGAGAAATGTTTCGAAGTCATCGACGAGATAGCGGCGGTGGGCAAGCCAATCGTGATTCTCACCGGCGGCGACCCCATGCTGCGTGACAATATTTACGAGATTGCGCGCTACGGCACCGAAAAGGGCCTCAAGATGGTTATGTCGCCCTGCGGCGGCCTTCTCAACGAGGAGAACGCGGGCAAGCTCAAGGACGCGGGGATCGAGCGCATCAGCATCAGCATCGACGGGGCGAGCGCGGAGACCCATGACGATTTCCGCCGTGTCCCCGGCGCCTTCGATGAAGCGCTCAGGGGCATCGAGAACGCGAAGAAGGCGGGGCTTGAATTCCAGATAAACACTACCGTGACCAAGGTCAATCTCGCCGAGCTGCCGGACATCCTCCAGCTCGCCATCGATCTGGGCGCGGCCGCTTTTCACCCCTTCCTGCTGGTGCCGACCGGGCGCGGCAAGGAGCTGGCGGCGCAGGAGCTCTCTCCCGAACAGTACGAAGAGACATTGAACTGGGTATACGACCAGCGCGAAACCGTGCCCCTGCATTTCAAGCCGACCTGCGCGCCCCATTATTACCGCATACTCAGGCAGCGGGCTCACGAAGAGGGGCTCAAGGTAACGCCGGAGGAATTCGGCATGGATGCCCGCGCCAAGGGTTGTCTGGGCGGCCAGGGCTTCTGTTTTATCTCATACCTCGGCGAGGTCCAGATATGCGGCTTTCTTGACGTAAAATGCGGCGACTTAAAAGAGCAGAGTTTCGGCGAAGTCTGGCGCGACTCGCCTGTATTTAAGGAGATGCGGGATCTCGACGGCTATCATGGGCGCTGCGGCTATTGCGAGTACCGCCGTTTCTGCGGCGGCTGCCGGGCGCGCGCCTTCGAGCTTAGCGGCGACTATCTCGCGGAAGAACCGTACTGCGTGTACGAACCAAAAGCCAGAAAGAAGTAAGCCTGCATGGACGCGACTGACAAAAGGCTCATAACCTATATACAGGCTGGCTTTCCCGTATGCGCCCGGCCCTACGAGGCCATTGGCGGGAAGCTCGGCCTCTCAGAGGAAGAGGTCATCGAGCGCCTGAAGGCGATCAAGGATTCAGGCGAGATCCGCCGCATGGGGGCGTCGTTCGATTCCCGCAAGCTTGGTTATTCGAGCACCCTGTGTGCGGTGCACGTTCCCGATGACAGGCTGGAAGCGGCTATCGAGGCCGTGAACTCGTACCATAACGTTACGCATAACTACGAGCGCAACCACCACTACAACATGTGGTTTACCGTGATCGCACCCACCGCTGGACGCATCGATGAAATACTTCGGGAGATAGAAGGCAGGGCGGGCGTCGGCCCGATCATCAATCTTCCCGCCATAAAGCTTTTCAAGATCCAGGTCGACCTGCCGGTGATCGATGACTGATGTCCTCAATGACAGGGAGCAGGCGCTCGCCCGCATGCTGCAGGACGATATTCCCATCTCGCCGAGGCCTTTCGCCGAGATCGGAGATTCCCTGGGAATGACTGAAGACGAAGTCGTCGCCAAGGTAAAAGACTGGCTGGAAAACGGGACCATCCGCCGCTTCGGCGCCATGGTGCGGCATCAGAAGCTGGGTTACAGGGCCAACGCCATGAGCGCCTGGGATGTTCCCGATGAGAAGGCGGAAGAAGTGGGACGGATCCTCGCGGCGGCCGGCGAGATCAGCCACTGTTATCAGCGCCCCAGGGCTGAAGGATGGAACTATAACCTTTTCGGCATGATCCACGCCGCGACACCGGAGGAATGCCACGAGGTCGCCGCGCGGCTTGCGGCGCAGGTCGGCATCGATGACTTTGAGCTCCTCTTCAGCAGCAGGGAGTTCAAGAAGGTCAGCATGATGTATTTTGCCGAGCAGGACTGATGGTAGAGCGGAGCTTTCCGGTATAAAATATCCTGACTCCAGCGCAAGCCATGTTTACCGGAAAGGATAAATGACAGCGGCAAACCCCAGCAGACCGTCGGAATGGAACAAGATCGACTGGCAGATCGCCTCCGCGCTTTTCATCGTCACCTTCCTTTCACGCATCCCTTTCCGCACCACGCTATTCTATGCCTGGGACTCCGTCCTCTATGCCCGGGCCATCGATCATTTTGACGTCAGCATGCGTCAGCCGCACCCCCCGGGGCATATCTTCTATGTTTTTCTCTCCCGGGCAGTGAACCTCATAACAGGTGACCCCAATTCCGCCATGGTCTGGGTCAGCGTTTTCTTCTCCGCGGCCGCGGTTGCTGCCCTCTACTGGCTGGGGACCATGATGTACGACCGCCCTGTCGGTCTGGTGGCGTCGCTGCTGCTGGCGACCAGCCTGAGCTTCTGGGCTTACAGCGAGGTGGCCTATCCATATACGCTGCTGGCTTTTCTGGTCACCATCTTCGCCGGTCTGATCTACGGGGCACGTAAAGCCCAAAGTGCGGTTTTTATTCTTCTGGCTGCGCTATTCCTGGGCATCGGCTCCGGATTCCGTCAGGACATGCTGCCGTTCATGCTGCCCCTGATGGCTTACGGTCTTTACGGCATGCCATGGCGCCTCTGGCTGGCCGCGGCCGCACTGCTGGGCTCGGGTGTGACCTCCTGGTATCTGCCATCGGCGCTGTTATCGGGAGGGTTTGCAGTCTATCGCGAGCAGTCATCAGAACAAAGCGCCTATATAATTGAAAAAATATCGGTGTTTGGACGTGGCTTTGAGGCGGTCACCGCCAATCTTCACGACCTGGGCTGGTTCAGCCTTCTGGCGCTGGCGGCTGCCACACCGCTTATGCTTGTATTCATAACAGACCTGTTTCTTCCGCGCCTTCGTGGTATGCGGCGGGACGGCCGCCTGCTGTTTCTGCTGATATGGACGGTCCCGAGTGTCCTTTTTTATATTCTTATCCACATCGGGGAATTCGGCTATGTTTTTTCTTTTCTTCCGGCTGTGTTACTGGCAGCTACCTGGGGGACGGCAAACATGGCTGCCTTGATCGCTGAAAAAAGAGGCGACGTAAAAAAGGGCGCCACCATCTTCGCGCTGGTGTCGGCGACGATAATCTTTGCGAACCTTATGGCTTTCCTCGTGCTGACGCCATCATTGAGCGCCAACAGGCTCGCCGCGCGAGACGGGATACTGCGCTCTCGCCTCGACGCGATAAAACAGGACTTTGATCCGCGGACTACCTTCATCGTCTCGGTCTTTGATTATCAACAGGCTGCCTTTTATCTGCCGGATTATCAGGTCTGGCAATTCGATCCGCTGGAGGATCCTTACCCGTCTACGGCGATCCCGGAAGGCGTAAAGCAGGTAGTTATTTTTGAGAATTACCTGAATCCCGGTGATGATGAAAAAAAGGATATCGTCCCGCTGGAATACGACCAGGAGCTGTTTGTCATCTACCCGGCCGGCAGGAAGACGCTCAAAGTCGACTGGCCGTCAAGAAAGGTTGAGCTTGCGGATGAATGACGTGCTGGCTCTCTACCGTAATGCTGCCTCGATCCCGGCGCGGATGTTCCTGCGTGGGCGCGTGCTGCTCAGCGACCTTGAGTTCGTGGAGCGCTACGTTCCCCGCACGGGCACCATCGTCGACCTTGGCTGCGGTCACGGGCTGTTTGCCAACCTGATGGCGCTGCGTTCGCCGGAGAGGAATGTCATCGGCATAGATCTGTCGCCGGAGAAGATCGAACACGCACAGGCGACGGTTCAAGGCCGGCGCAACATCGAATTCCGCTGCGGAGACATGCTCGACCTGGCTTTGCCGGAATGCGATGCGATAACGATCATCGACGTCCTCTATCTGCTACCCGCCTCCGGGCAGGAAAAGATGCTTCGCGCCTGTCGGAAAATCCTCAAGCCCGGCGGCATACTGGTCTGGAAAGCCCAGGAGCGGCGCCCGCGCTGGAAATACGCATGGACATACGCTCAGGAGATGATTACCACTTCGGCGGGAATCACCCGCGGCAAGCGCGGCAACCTCACCTTCATGAGCCGCGAGGAAGCTCTTGCCGCCATGTCCGGCGCCGGATTCAGGCCGCGGATAATCGAGATGAAGTCCTTCAGACCGTATTCGGACGTGCTCTACCTGGGCGACAGCTGAAACGCGGCCGTCACAGGTCCATCGTAAACGAGGTCTAATGCTGGCCAGTCCCTGTTATGGGTAATTACATCATCAGGATTTTGCTGGTCAATGAAAATGATTCTTTACCAGTCAAAGGATGACCCGTGGGGGGTTTACCGGATGGGATTATGTAACTGTAATCTTTCCAGGCCGCGTGGTTTTCCGTATTGAACCGGCAGATGAAACGTCTGGAAAAAAGAAAATAAATGTATACCCTCCCGCCGTATATGCGTTTTTCCAGTGACTACATAGACTGAAATAAGGTCAAAATACTCATAAATTTGGGGTAGATCCGCTCATAGAGCGAAAAATCTCCATATCAAGAACTCCCTCATGAAATAATCAATTGACATTACCGTCTTAATTTTTATCGTCCTGTTTTTATTTCGTGGGACAAATGTCCCTGATAATAAAGGACATACGTCACTTGTCCTGTTTGCCCGCAGGGTGCATGATTTATGAGGATGCTTGCAGTATATCTGCGGACTCAATTGTGGACACTCGTGCGGTAGCGGATTGTTGATAAAGTTACATAATTCTCAAAACAGCATTTAATAATCCGCAGTACGCTGGTCTTATTACTGCAATCTTCATTTGGCCATGACGCTAACCCTCGACAATGTCCTCTGTGGATATTTTGTCAAAAGGTTAAAGCGTGGTAATGTCACCAGAATTGTGTATTTATTCACAACTCCGGTTGGCATAATTCATGATGAAAGGAGGTGTATTTAATGCGAAGAATAACGATATTGGCATTAGTAGTATTGCCGGTTGTCTTCCTGCTGTTCACGGGTGTAGCGATGGCGGGAATCTCGCCTCACGGCGGCTACAGCACTGGCACCAGCGCTTCGGCGGATCAGACTGACTTCTGTCTGACCTGCCACGATGTCCATCAGGCGGCCGGTGACTATGTACTTATGCGCGACCCCACCGTAACCCAGACATGTGCCACGTGTCACGCTCTATATGGTGCGCCCGCGGATAACACATGGACCGGCGGCTCGTCCGCCATCTGGGACAGTGCAGCTCAGGCTAGCGTATCCCAGTACTCGGCCTACGAGAACGTCAACGCCGTCAGCGGCCATAGGCTGGGCGTGGCTCTAAACGGTGTCCCGGGCCTTATCAGCGCCTCGATCCCGGGTTCTAACACTGGTAGTTTCCTGAAGGTGATCCGCTCTCTCGACTACTACCCGACGTCTCACGACGGCGCGGGTGGCCACGGCATCTACAGCAATGAGTCGGTGACGGGCTTCGCGGCCACCAACGGTCTGTACTGCGCCTCCTGCCACACGCCGCACGGTAGCATCGTCGGTGCGGACAACCTCATGTTCGCGGTGGGGACGTCAGGGTCGTGTGTAGCGGGCTCCGACGGCAAAGACGACGGTCCGGGTTCGGGCAGCTGGGGTAATAACCAGCTGGTAACCCAGGACTGCGGCGCATCGCACCCGAAGGCAGTGGCGGCCAACAAACTGCTTTCGAACAAGCCGAATCACGGCACCACGTCCGTGACCACCTACAACGGCTTCTGCATCGCCTGCCACAACAAGCAGGATGACGTCAAGTGGGATACGAGCAGCGGTTCGGAGGGTATTCACAACCACCCGCCGCACTGCGTGTCTTGCCACTCGACTACCGGAGGCAGCTTGACTCCGTCAACGTCGAAGGACTATCCTCACACTTCTATGAACCAGAAGTTGATGAGCTACGACCACGACGGTTCTTGCACCGGTTGCCACAGCAAAACGAAGGGTCTGCCCTAAAGCGGGCCGGTTGGTAGAAGGTAGTAACACACCAGGGAGGCACTCAAGGTCACTTGGGTGTCTCCCTGAATAAGGAAGGGGACATGAATGGTCATGTCCTTATGGATCGGGGCAGAGTGGCACAAATGAGTGTGGCCCTCTGGTATGATAATTAAGAGAACGAGCAAGCGGCATGAACGATTACGTCCCACCTGTCAGGACAGAGGGACATCGGGACAAGATTTCCACTGATTAATCTGAGAGGAGAAAAAACGAAACTCCTGTTTTTAACAGCAATGTTGATTTTTACGGCAACAGCTTTCCTGGCTTCGTGCGGAGGGGAGGATGCGGAAAACAAGGGATCAGGCCACAACCTGTCGCAGGAGCAACAGGACAGAGTGGTCGCTGAGACAATTGAGAGCCTGGAGATCATAACGGGGTTGACCCCCGAAACCATCGATGACCTGTCAAAGGCCATGTCGGGTACGGCCCTGGAGGATACTAAAAAGGGCATTGAAGAAGATCTGGCGCAGGGCAGGTACCGGAAGCGAGATTATCGTAACATCAACGTCCGCTTTACCCAGTATATGAGCCCTATCGTTACTGAATTTGTCGAGTTCGATGACTTCGGCTATTATGTTGACGCCAAAACCGGAGCCGCTCTGACCCAGTCAACCGGCGAGCACCGGGCATACTCAATTTATGTAATTGAAGAGGACGGGCGCTGGAAGATCAAAGGCCTTTTTGAGCCCAGCAATCCCTCTACTCCGAGAGAGCAACCTGAGGAGACGCAGCTTCCTTCCGAAACTGTTCCGGCCAGCTCGTGAGAAACTGTAGCAATAATCATTACCGACACGTGGCGTATTGGCCGGTCATAGCCAGAATAGCCCTGATCGGCGGCGCCGTGTTTCTGACTGGATTCATGGCTGATGAAGTGACGGGGCAATCCCTGACCGATCCGCACGGGGTATTCAGCGAAGATACGCGATACTGCCTTCTCTGTCATGCGATGCATCAGGCTCCCGGTGATAAACTGCAAAGGTTGATGCCGGAGGCTGCGGTTTGCTTCACCTGTCATAACGGCAGCGGATCGAATTACAATACGCAGGCGCAAATGAATCTGGATCCAGCGAATAACGCCATGCATCCGATTATGGTCGACCTTCCACAAAATCAGGGGGAGTATAATTACACTTCCAACACTACGGCGGGCATCGCCCCGCCCGGTTCGTACGCGTGCAGCCAGTGTCACAATCCGCACGGCGAAACCGGCTTTGTCAGTCACTTGAAGGCCAACTACCTGGTGAATGAGTATGTCACATACACAGGATCGCCCGACCCCTATGCGGCTTGCTGGTCTTGTCACAGCGCTTCCATCATTGTCAACGACGAAACTTTTTTTACGAAGCACCGGGAGCATGTTATTGGCGAACAATCTTCGTGCACGGCCTGCCATTACAGCCCTCATGGAGTGGCGCACACGGAACTGGTGAAATTCAATCCGTCATTCGTCACCAGATCCTCATCGAACCAGGGTCCCGTGTTTTTAGACGGGGGAGTCAACAAGGGAAGCTGTACGCTTGCCTGCCACGGGGTAGACCACAATAACTGGAATTATTAGTTTTAATCTACTAGGAAATTCGGGAGAGACAGTTGGAAAAAATTCTTAATATCGCCATAGGAATCGTGTTGGCCGCCGTATTGGTCGCAGGCGCGCTGCTGGGATGGTCATACCTCAAACCCCCAGAGGACTTTGTGGGCAGCAAGCTGGACAAGGACCTCAAGGAATGGCAAAGTTATGTTGACAAAGAGCCTGGGGATCCCTTGGGCCGGGCCAATCTGGGTGCCGTTTACCTGGAAACGGGAGAAATCGAAAAGGGAATCCAGGAGCTGGAGCTGGCAGTGGAGCTGGGCCCCGAAGGATACTCATACCTGTTCAAGCTTGGTGAGGCGTATCGCATCGCGGGCAGGAATGATGAGGCCATTTACATGTTCAAGCAGGCGCTGGAAAAGTATCCCAAGGGGGAGAAGTTCCTTCCGGCCTATCAATTGGCGGAAATCTATTTTGAACAGGGAGATCTGGTTTCAGCGAAGGACTTCGCGCAGCAGGCAGTTGATGGGAGCACGGGAATCTGGAATGCTCATTATCTGCTGGGCCAGGTTTACGAGCGTGAAGGGGACAAAGCTATGGCCAAAAAGGAATATGAAAAAGCAGCCCAGTTTAATCCGAATGGCTCCGATCTGCAGGAAGCCCTGGCGAGAGTCTCATCGTGATGCGGTGACATCCTCGTGAATGGTTCGGAAGACTGGCAGCAGGCAATTATTTTAAGGAAACTAGCGCGGACAGGCGGTGTTTTATGAGCGGACGCAAAGGAAAAATCGTAACTCTGGTCGTTTTGATAATTATTTTGGCTCTGGTGGCAGTTCTTCTGACTCGCAGGTCGAACGACAGGGTCATCACTGGGGGCAGTTCCTTCTCCTTCATCACTTCAATTTACGGATTTACGACTCCTCTGGGAGTCGGCGTCGATGACCAGGATAACCTTTGGGTGAGCAACACCTCCATGCAGGAAGTGAGGCGCTACAACCAGGATGCCATCGAGCTGGGGAAGATCGACACCAAGGACCAGAAGGGCGATGCCCTGATCTTCAATTCCCCTTATGGCATCGACGTGGACGACGAGCGCGGCCGGGTCTATGTTTGTGACTATAACTGGCGAGGGGTGAGGGTATTTACCAAGGACGGAGATTTTCTATACAACCTCCCCCGCGACCCCGGTGATTTGCAGCTCGAAATGCCGTGGAGTCCATTCGGAGTTGCCACCTACGGAGACCGGGTATATGTGACCAGCCAGGACGGCGTTTACGTTTTTGACGCCGATGAGGGCGGATATATAGATCGCTGGGGCACCAAGGGCTCTGAAGCCGGCAAGTATGACTTTCCCAATGGCATAGCGGCCGATTCCAACAATGGAAACATTTACGTTGCCGATAGCCTCAACCGGCGTGTCGTGGCCCTGACGCCCGAGGGTAAGGTTAGATGGATGCTGGGAGTGTTCAGTGAGGGAAACGCCAGCGTGTTCCAGCTTCCCCGAGGTATCGCGGTCGGGCCTGATGGACGCATTTTCATATCTGACACTCACAGCCACAAGATCGTGGTAGTCGATCCTGATGGCAAGCTGCTATCCATATTCGGTCAGCGCGGCACAGCGGACGCCCAGTTGAGTTTCCCCGAAGGCATAGCCATCTCCCCAAGTTACAGGATGTATCTTGCAGACAGGCAGAACGATCGGGTTCAGATCTGGCAGCTATCCGAGGATGTGCCAAAACCCAATCGCGATGACGTGATCAATTTCGAAAAGGCTTTAACGGTCGTAGGATCATAATGCCTGCGGGGTTATCGGATTACGAACCGCAGGCGCAGGTTGTCAAGCCTGCGCATCACACGATTTTCGGTCTCTCACCAATATCCGGAC
>JBAZZU010000032.1:0-24478 GCA_041658605.1 Thermoleophilia bacterium
CGGAGGCGGCTCCGTAAATCCTCTCGCGGAAAGAAGGGGCTCATTTCTGGCGAGAAACATCAGGGGGATTACCAGGATCGATAAGACAAATGGAATCAAGTTGATGACCCGCTTTTTAATATCCCCGCTGAAGAACGAGAACTCCCAGAGGATCATTATGGCCGGCAGCGTAAATGCTATTTCCTTGGTTCCCATGGCAAGCAGGGCCGCGACCAGTGAAGAGGCGTAAAAAATAATCCTTTTCCCCTTTGGCCCGATCATCTTTTCCTGCCCGGGATCGATAGCCACGGGGTCGCTGTCTGTCAACCTCCATTTTGCGTACATAATGATGGACAGCAGAAAAAACAGCGTTGCCAGCGACGCGAACCTCTGGACTATATACGTTACCGCCTGTGTCTGAACCGGATGAGCTACAAAAATCAGACCCGAGAAAAGGGCGATCGCTATAGCTTCAGAAATAAAGCTGTCTTCTCCGGTCCTCCTGGTCTGGAAGAAAGGAGTTCTGAAAGTAATCAGGACCACCCAGAAGACCATGACCGCACTGACCATGTGAACAGCAATATTAAATAGGTGGTAGCCCGTTACATTGAAACCGCTGATCCGGTAATTGAGCGCAAATGAGAGGTAACCGACCAGCCTGGAGTGGACCGGATCAGCGAACAGGCCTCCGATGCTCCTGATTATGGGATCGTTGACGATGATTGGGACGTCATCAAAGACGAAGGGTCCACGCAAGGAATCCGAATAAACAATCAGGCCAAGCAACGCGATGAATGCCGCGCAGATGATTCGAATGTGTGCTTTAACAAAGTCCTGGCAGGGACGTAAATACCGGATTATATCAACGTCCCGATGTTTTACTGCTTTCTTTTTCTTTTTCTTTTTGCCAGCCATCTGCTGATTATACGTTGCCGGCGGAGATTGTGCAGTAATTGATGAGTGTCAAATCACAAAGGCCGCCTGTATGGGTGTTGAGTATCAACACCTGGTTGGGCGGCCTTTTACATTTTAGTTATCCATTGATTATAGGGTAGAGATAGGAGTAGCTGGTTCCACAGGCGTTCTGAGCCTCGACGTCCACCGTTACAAAGAAGCTTCCAACCCCGCTAGGCACTGTGTACTTGAGCGTGCGGGCACGAGAGCCACCGCCACCCCCGAGGGTGCCGACAGAAACAGGCATGGTAGTCGAGCAGGTGATGCCATTGTTTGCCGTCGAACTAGTGATCTCAACGGAATAGACGGATTCACCGCCTGTATTGGTTTCTCTGTAGCCCACGCTCAGGGAACGGGCCAGGTAGTCGGCGTAATTGGCCCAGTAGACGTTTTCCTTGGAAAGCAAAAGAGCGGGCTTGGTGGGGATGCAATTCGTTGGGCTAGCCAGGAAGATCTCATGGTCGGCGCCGTCTGTGGCGTATCCACACCATACCATCTGACCACGGGCGTTTATTTCGGGTTCATAATCGTTGTAGTTTTTATTTATCAGCTGGGTTGTAACACCTCCGGTATAGAGAAAAATATCATGATCAGTGCCCCCCCAACCATACCAGGCCACAGAGCCACTGGCGTTTATAAAGGGATCAAATTTATCGTAGGTGTTATAGGTAGTAAGCTGAGTGTTTGCACCACCACTAAAGAGGAAAATCTCATTGAAGGAGCCTTTCTTACCATACCAGACCACTTGGCCGCTAGCGTTTATCCGAGGTAAATAATCATAGCTGGAATTATTTGTGAGCTGGGTGGTTGCCCCACCGCTATACAGGAAGATCTCATAATCGGAGATGGAGCCGTCGTCGCCCCGCCAGACTACCTGGCCGCTGGCGTTTATCTGGGGACCAAAGTTATTGTAGGTGTTAATAAGCTGAGTGATTACACCGTTGCTGTAGAGGAAGATCCCATTTGTGATGGGGCCATAGCCCTCCCAGACCAATTGGCCGCTGGCGTTTATCTGGGGGTTAGATTCGTTGTAGTTGTTGTTAGTAATCTGGGTGGTGACGCCACCGCTGTAGAGAAAGATCTCACTGTCGGTGCCGACCGGGCCATTGCCCTGCCAGACCACCTGGCCGCTGTCGTTTATCTGGGGATTATCGTCATTGTAGGTGTTGTTGGTAAGCTGTGTTGTTACGCCGCCGCTATAAAGGAAGATCTCATCGTCAGAACCGTCGTAGCCATACCAAACTACCTGGCCGCTGTCGTTTATCTGAGGATTATCGTCATTGTAGGTGTTGTTGGTAAGCTGTGTTGTTACGCCGCCGCTATAAAGGAAGATCTCATCGTCAGAACCGTCGTAGCCATACCAAACCACCTGGCCGCTGTCGTTTATATGTGGTCTGTTTTCATTGTAGTTGTTGTTGGTGAGCTGGGTGATTGAATAACCTGGTGTATAGGAAAACGCCTGAGCAGAGACGGCAACCTCGGAAAAGTGTCCCACTGTCAGTATGAAAAAAAGTGTAGCGATTGCTCCCATCAATAACTTTGCGAGCTTTTTCCTGCTTTGTGAGATGTTGGCCCTGCAATTCTCCTGCCGTGCTCTCACCCTATACCCCTTCCCAACAACCCGTTTCGAATATTAAATAAAAGGCGGGATTGTGTCCCCTAAGCCGTCCTCAGCGGAAAGAATCACTACCCCGCCGGCTGCCCGCCACCGAAACCGTCCACCATTGCCCGGCCTGTGCTTACCCGCGCAGCAAGACAAGATAGTTTAAGATACTTAAAGAATGTAATTTTGTCAATCAAAGAACTCGTTCATTTGCCAGCGTTTTGCCAGCCATATTCCGGGTAATATCGGGTATGGGAAGTGACTAGAAGGTAAACATTGCTGCTGACATCCGCATTGAAAGATACAAAAGGGGCTAACGGGTAGTGCAGGAACAAATTACAACAGATGTTAGCATTGTGTTAGCAAATTGGGAAAACCCTAATCCTGCGGAGGAAGTGTAGAAGAAATACGGATGTAAATATAATTAATTGCAGTATGTTTGCAGTTAATTAAAATGGTGCGCCCGGCAGGACTCGAACCTGCAACCTACGGATTAGAAGTCCGTTGCTCTATCCGATTGAGCTACGGGCGCTGAAGGAATATTCGCACTATTATAATGCATGCGGCCTGTCTGGGCTTAACTGAACAAGCTTCAGGACCCTCCACAATAAATACAGTCGATACAGCCTGACCTTTGCACAGAATACGGGCCGCATGTGGCGATGTGAATCGCGCAGGCGGCCCGTCGTTCATGAATTTATGGGGTGGAAGACGGGATTTGAACCCGCGACCGCCGGAGCCACAGTCCGGAGCTCTACCAGCTGAGCTACTTCCACCATGAAAAACGCTTATTCTCGAATATGGAGCGGGCGACGGGAGTCGAACCCGCGACAGCCAGCTTGGAAGGCTGGCGCTCTACCAACTGAGCTACACCCGCAAAAAAAGCAGATCCTTCGCTTCGCTCAGGATGACATCCTGTAACCTGGGCGACATGCGTACCCTGGGCGACATCATGTGCGCTGGATGACATCTTATACCCGGAATTACACCATGCCATCAGAATGACATTCACCAGGCGCTCAGGATGACTGCCAAAAAAATGGTCGGGGCGGGCGGATTTGAACCGCCGACTTCTTGCTCCCAAAGCAAGCGCGCTGCCAGGCTGCGCCACGCCCCGTTGTTAAACGAAAATTGCGCAACCGCAACTCCCCGGCTTTGATCCACTTACAGCCAGGATAGATTATAGCAAACTAGAATTAAGGCTTTCTGAATATCGCAATAAAAAAACCTCTTCAATCCGAACTGACGAGGTCTGACCCGAAACAATATCCTGATTTGAAGATATTGACCCTATTTGCGCTTCTTTTCATGCAGAATTCGATCAACATCCGCTTCTGAGAAAATACCATACTTCCTGGCAGTCTCATCGCCCCTATGACGAAGCCTCAGCCATCGCGAATAATCTTTTTTAGTGTCTGATGATTTCTTCATAAGCCTGAGTTTATCCGAGTTTTCCGTTATTCTCCAGCATTATTCTGTGCCCTCGAACAAATTCCGCTGCCGCCATGCGGCGCTTGCCTTCCGGCTGCACCTCCAGAAGTTCCAGCATTCCTGTGCCGCAGCTTACCATCAGGCGCTCATCCTCGATTAATGTTGTGCCCGGGCCGTTGCCGCCCTCGCTGACGCGCGCTTTCCACACCTTCAGTCTCTGGCCGTCGGCCCTGGTGAAGGCGCCGATGTAAGGTGATAATCCCCTGACCTGCGTGGCGAGCTCTCTCGCCGGACGCGACCAGTCGATCTCCATATCGGCCGTGGTTATCTTTTCAGCGTAAGTGGCAGCATCATCGTACTGCTCTTCCGGCTCGATCTTTCCGGCGTCAAGGGCGTCGAGCACATCCACTAGCGCCTCTCCCCCGGCTCTTCCCAGTTTTTCATACATGCTGCCGGCGTCGTCATCGTCTTCGATGTAGACGGCCCGGCTGGTGTACACGGGGCCGGTATCCAGTTTCGGAGTGATGTCCATGATCGTCACACCGGTCACGCGCTCACCGTCCATGATGGACCGCTCGACGGGAGCCGCGCCCCGGTATTTCGGCAGCAGCGAGCCGTGCACGTTGATGCAGGGCAGGGCATTGAGCAGCGAACCTTTAAGTATCTGCCCGAAGGCCGCCACGGTCAGCGTTTTGACTCCGAGTGATTTTAGAAGTTCGATCACTTCAGGCGAACTTATGTCTTCGGGCTGTTCGACGCGAAGGCCCTCTTTGAACGCCAGCTCCTTGACCGCGGATATTCCCAGCTCGCGGCCACGACCCGCGGGCCTGTCAGGCTGGGTCAACACCAGCACGACCTCGTGCGCAGAACCCAAAAGAGCCCCGAGTACGAGGGCTCCAAAGTGTGGTGTTCCGGCAAATGCGATTTTCATGAGCTTGTTGCCCCTTCCCAAGTACGGGCTGTTACTCTCCCGGCAGCTTCATATTCCTCAGGTGGGACATGAGCTCCTTGCGCTGTTCCTTACTTGTGCGGTTGATGACCATCGTTCCTTCGAGGTGGTCGATCTCGTGCTGCAGGATGCGCGCCTGCAGTCCCTCAAGCTCGTAGACCCGCTTCTTGCCCTCCAGGTCCTCACCCTCCACTTTCACTTCATTTGAACGTTCGACGTCGACAGCCATGCTGGCCAGGCTCAGGCATCCCTCGGGCTCGGTATGGGTTTCTTCCGAACGCCAGGTGATCTCGGGGTTGATGAGCACATGCACTTCCTTTTCGAAGCGGAAGACTATGACTTTGCGAAGCACGCCTATCTGTGGTGCGGCAAGGCCGACGCCGTCGGCGGCATACATGATCTTGACCATGCGCTCGACCAGCTTGCGCAGCTCATCGTCCAGTTCGGCCGGTCGCGATATCTCACGGAGACACGGATCGCCGAACTGCCTGATCTGTGAATATGCTACTTCCTTGTTTTTATCCTCTGCCAAAATTATTCTCCTTGTCAAAAAAGCCACTGGGGGTCGACATCGACGACGATCCTGACCCCTCGCGTATGAAATGGTTCGCGGTAGTGCTCGAGCACCGGCTTGAACGCGGCCAGCGAACGCTCCACGTCTTTCGTCTTTACCAGGATGTGACTGCGCGACCAGCCCTGCATCCTGAACAGGTCGGCCGGGCCCAGCACCTCTTCGTCACTCATGACCGGCTCCAGTTTATCACGGAGGAACCCGGCCGCCTGGACCGGCGTTTCGCTCTTGCGGCTGAGGCAAACGATGTTTATCAGGTTGACGAAAGGCGGATAGCCCAGCCTCTGCCGACGGTCAAGCTCGGCCTGGTAGAACTCGTCCAGCGCCTGCTGTGCAGCCATTCTAATACATTCAATTTCCGCATTCCACGTTTGTATCAACACGCGGCCGTGGATTGCTGCGCGTCCGCTGCGACCCGCAAGCTGCACCAACAGCGCGAATGTGTTCTCTTCCGCCCGGAACTCGGGGAAGCGCAGCGCAAGGTCGGCGTTGATGACAGCGGAGAGCGTCACCTCCGGGAAATGGTGCCCCTTGGCGACCATCTGGGTCCCCAGCAGGATGGCGCTTTTCGCCCTGCCGAACTCCTCCAGGATGCGTGGGCCCTCGCCGTAACCACGTGCGGTATCGGCATCGAGCCGAAAAATAGTGGCCTCGGGAAAACGGGATCTCAGCTCATCCTCAAGCCGCTGCGTGCCAACGCCCCAGCGCCTGAGCTCGGCGGCCTGGCACTCCGGACAGACCGCGGGCATATCCTCGCCATAGCCGCAATGATGGCACAACAGGCGGTGGTCGCGTGAGTGGATGGTCAGCGAAACCTCACAGTTGGCGCAGACCCATACATGCCCGCACTGGGCGCACTGCAGGTAGTTGGCGTAACCGCGGCTGTTGAGAAGCAGGATCGCCTTCTCCCCCGCCGCCAGCGTGTGGTCGAGCTCGCTGATAAGCCGGCGGCTGAAGACATGGTCCCGCTCATCCCTCATGTCGATAATCTCGACATCCGGCATCGAGGCTCCAGTAGCGCGCTCGGGGAGCACGAACCGGTCGACGACCTGATGGTAACTCTCCAGCCTGGGCGTGGCGCTGCCCAGCACCAGGCTCGCCCCCTCCAGCCGCGCCCGTTCGATTGCAGTGCGCCGTGCGTCATAGCGGGGGTCGTTTTCCTGCTTGAAAGAGCTGTCGTTCTCCTCGTCGATCACGATCAGCCCCAGGTTCGGCAGCGGCGCGAAGAGCGCCGAGCGCGGGCCGATGACGACACCGACATCCCCGGACCTGATACGCATGTACTCGTCGTACCTTTCCCCCGGGCTTAGACCGCTGTGGATGATTCCGACCTTTTCGCCAAAGCGCCGTCTGAATCTTTTTACCGCCTGGTGGGTCAGTGATATCTCGGGAACCAGGACTATCGCCGAACCGCCGCGCGCCATCGCTTCCTCGATTGACCTTAGATAGACCTCGGTCTTGCCGGCGCCGGCGACGCCCATAAGCAGTATCTGGCGGCTGCGGACTGGTGTTTCCGAATCCATGCGGGCGACTATTGCTTCAAAGGCTGCCTGCTGGTCCTCGTTCAGCTCATGATATGCGGCCGAACGCTCGGCGGTTTTGTCTGTTTCAGCTTTCCTGTCAACGCCTTCGTAATAGCGCAGCGTGTCACGGCTGATCTTGCGTTCCACTATTCGCACTTCGCCGCTTGCGTCCATTGCCTTTACTGTCGAGCGGCTGACGCCGGCGCCGCGGCACAGGTCCGCAACCGCCTGTTCTCCGTCGGCCCTGAGCGCGTCGACGACCCGCCTGCGCGCCGAACTCATGCGCGCCAGCGACTCATGATCGATATTATTGACAAGATCTACGACCTGCATTTTTTTCGGTTTGCCGCTGGCCTGTTTCAGGACGTATCGCGTGCTGCCGCCCTCGACCGTTTTCACGAGCGTGGGAAGCCCCCCCGGCGGCAGGACCAGACCCAGCGCCACGGCGGGCGAGCAGTAATAATAGGAAGAGACCCAGAGCGCCAGCTTTATCAGCGGTTCGGGTATCGCGGGATAATCGAGCACATCTTCGATCGCTGCCAGGCGTGAATCGGGTATGTCAGAACCTGATGACAGGGCCGCGACGATGCCGAGGACCTTCTGGCGGCCGAAGGGAACGACGATGACCGAACCGGGCCTGGTGATTTCCTTAAAAGCAGGCGGTATGAGGTAATCGAACGGCTTCTCCAGCGAGCGCGTCTTCAGCTGGATGTAGACATTTGCTATTGCAGGAGTGGAATCCATGCGGTCATTATATCCTGCCCGGCGGAGGAACCGGGGGAATACAAAGGGGGCGCGCCGAAGGCGCGCCCCCTTAAACTGTGTTATCTGATCCGGCTATGCGTGAACGTACCGGCAGTGATTATCATTGTTCCGCTGCTCGCTGCCGGTCCTGCTAGCTGCTTTCTGTCAACGCGCCCAGCCCGGCGGCGTCCCTCAGGACCTCGGCCCTGTCGGTGCGCTCCCAGGTGAAGTCGTGGTCGTGGCGGCCGAAGTGGCCGTAAGCCGCGGTCTTCTTGTAGATCGGACGGCGCAGATCGAGGTCGCGCACGATTGCACCCGGACGCAGGTCGAAGTTGTCACGCACGATCTCGTTCAGCTTCTCCAGACCGATCTTCTCGGTGCCGAAACACTCGACCATGATGGAGACCGGATGCGCTACGCCGATGGCGTATGCGACCTGGACCTCGCACTTGTCCGCGAGCCCGGCGGCCACGACGTTCTTGGCCACGTAGCGGCAGGCGTAAGCCGCGGAACGGTCGACCTTCGTCGGGTCCTTGCCCGAGAAAGCACCGCCGCCGTGGCGAGCGGCGCCGCCGTATGTGTCTACGATGATCTTGCGGCCGGTAAGCCCGCAATCGCCCATCGGTCCGCCGATGACAAACTTGCCGGTCGGGTTGACCAGGATATTGATCTTGTTGGGGTCGTACATGCCCTCTGGCAGGATCGGATGGATAACATGCTCGATCAGGTCCGGCCTGATCATGGAATCGATGTCGATGTTCGGCTTGTGCTGGGTGGAGATGACGACCGTGATGATCTCGACCGGCCGGTCGTTCTCGTAACGGACGGTCACCTGCGTCTTGCCGTCCGGGCGCAGGTACGGCAGCACGCCGCTCTTGCGCACTTCGGAGAGCCTCTTGCCCAGCTTGTGGGCGAGCAGGATCGGCATCGGCATCAGTTCCTCGGTCTCGTTCACCGCGTAGCCGAACATCATGCCCTGGTCGCCGGCGCCCTGAAGATCGAGCGGGTCCTCGTCGTCGGCGTCGGTCCTTACTTCGAAAGCCTGATTGACGCCCTGGGCGATATCGGGTGACTGCTCGTCGAGCGCCACGATGACACCGCAGGTGTCGCCGTCAAAACCGTACTTGGCGCGGTTGTAGCCGATGTCCAGCACCGTCTCGCGCACCAGCTTGGGGATATCCACGTATGTCTCGGTCGTGATCTCGCCGCCGACGACTACCAGTCCGGTAGTGACCAGCGTCTCGCAGGCCACGCGGCCGAACGGGTCTTCCTTGAGCACGGCGTCCAGGACGCCGTCAGAGATCTGGTCGGCGATCTTGTCCGGGTGACCCTCGGTCACCGACTCTGATGTAAACAGATAATCTTTTGCCATGTCTTTCCCTCCAGAAGGTAAAAAAAATGCCTCTCCGTCGAACTCCAAAGAGGACAGAGAACTAATAGGACGAATTAACCTCTAATTAGTCTAGCAGCCCGCAGTTTTAAAATCTAATTAACGGGCAACATAGGAACCCCTGTCGGCAGATATGAGCCAAGGAGTGAGCGGATATGCATGTTGAGGACGGTTTCAAGCACGAAGTGACATCAGCGCCGCTGCTGGTCGGAGCGGCCCTGCTGGTTATTCTGATAGTGATCGCCGGCGTTTCACCGCTGTTTTATTCGCTTATTAACTGATTTACGGGCTGACTTGATAACTCCTGCCGCCCCGTGACGAAAACTGACGCCCAGCGGACGTCGGTTCGGATACTTAAGGTTTCGCCTCATGATTACTACATTTCCTCAGGTCAGATCATCCGCATGGGAATCCCCGCCGCGGCCATGTATTCCTTGGCCTGCTTTATCGAATAAGTCCCGTAATGGAAGATGCTCGCCGCCAGTACCGCGTCGGCGTCGGCGTCGCGCACCACATCTACGAGGTGATCGAGGGTTCCCGCTCCGCCTGAGGCTATCACGGGTATGTTGATGCTCGAGGTGATCGCCCGCGTCAGGTCGATGTCGTAGCCGTCCTGCGTGCCGTCGGTGTCCATGCTGGTCAGCATGATCTCCCCCGCGCCGCGCTCCGCGACTTCCACGGCCCACTCCACGGCGTCGCGGCCGGTACCTACCCGGCCTCCGTTGACGAAGGCCTCCCATTTCTTTTCCTCGCCCGTCGATACCAGCTTTGCGTCGATGGCGACTACGATGCACTGCGCCCCGAAACGCCGTGAGCAGCGGTTGATAACATCCGGGTTGGCCAGCGCCGCCGAGTTGATCGCGATCTTGTCCGCACCCGCCTTGAGGACCTTGCGGATGTCGGACTCGTCACGCATGCCGCCGCCGATGGTGAAGGGGATGAAAAGCTCCTCGGCGCAGCGCCGCGCCAGGTCGACGACGGTATCGCGCCGTTCGTGCGATGCGGTGATATCCAGGAATATAAGTTCGTCGGCTCCCTCGCGGTCGTAGGCGGAAGCCAGTTCGACGGGATCGCCGGCGTCACGGATATTTACAAAACGGATGCCTTTGACAACTCGTCCGTTGCGGACGTCCAGGCAGGGGATTATGCGTTTACAGAGCACCGCTGTCAGGCCTCACGCAAGTACGCAGCAGAATCGGCCCGGCGGTTAGTCCGTACGATGTCCCCGGGTTTCATCAATCGAGGATCGCGCGGGCTTCGGCTATCGTGAACTTTCCCTCGTAAAGAGCGCGGCCGACGATGACGCTGGAGATGTTGGACAGACCCAGCTTTTTCAGGTGGACGAGGTCGATGATATCCGAAATGCCGCCGGATGCGATGATATCGATGTCCACAGCCTCGGCCAGCTCATGCACGGCATCGAGGTTCATGCCCATCATCATCCCGTCACGGTCGATGTCGGTGTAGAGGATATGTTTCACACCTTCGCCCTGAAGGAAGCGTGCGAAGCGTATGGCGCTTACCGAACTCTTTTCCTGCCAGCCGTGGGTAGTGACCATGCCGCGCTCGGCGTCGACGCTGATCACGAGTCTGTCTTCGAGGATCCTGACCGCTTCCATCAGGAGCGGCTGGTCGGTAACGGCGCTCGTGCCAAGCACCACGCGGTTGATGGGGCTCTCCTTGATCATGGCCAGGTCCTCATGGGTGCGGATACCGCCGCCATATTCAACCGGGATCGAAACCGTGTCGGCGATCTCCTCAACAATGGACAGGTTTACCATCTTGCCGAGACGGGCGCCGTCCAGGTCGACCACGTGCAGCGCCTGGGCGCCTTCGTCCTCGAACTGTTTCGCGCGGGCGACGGGATCATTGCTGAAAACAGTTGCTTCTTCGAAATCACCGCGCCTGAGACGCACGCACTGGCCACCCTGTATGTCTATTGCGGGAAAAAGGATCATTTTGCGAAATTCCTTAATATCGTGAGCCCAAGCGAGCTGCTTTTTTCAGGATGGAACTGGAATGCGGCGATGTTGCCGCGCTCCACGGCCGACACGAAGGTGCAGCCGTAATCCGTTGTACATAGTATATCGGACTCTTCGTGTGGAACTACCGCATATGAGTGCACGAAGTAGAATGAAGAACCATCGGGTATGTCTTCGAGCAGCGGTGATTCCTTGCGGATAGAGACCTGGTTCCAGCCTATCTGCGGTATCTTGAGACCAGTCGGCAAGAGCTCGACGCGGCCCGGCAACAGACCCAGGCCCTTGTGCAGCCCGTGCTCGTCGCTTTCCTCAAACAGAAGATCCAGACCGAGGCAGATTCCCAGGAAAGGCTTCCCCGCGTCCACCTCCTCCCTGATAACGCCGGCGAGTCCGCGTTTCTCGAGGTTATCCATGGCGTCGCCAAATGCTCCCACACCCGGAAGCACGATGCGCTCGCCGCGCCGCACCTCATCCGGGTCACGGCTGACCTTTACATCGGCGCCGACCTTCATAAGGGCTTTCTCCACGCTGCGGAGATTTCCCATGCCGTAATCGACGATGACAATCATGGGGACGGTATCCCTGGCTGCTGTAATCTCCGGGCCACCGGAGCTACAGCACGCCCTTCGTCGACTGCACACCGGGCCGGCGCGGATCCAGCATCGTCGCCTCGTCCATCGCCCTAGCGAACGCCTTGAAGACGGCCTCGATGACATGGTGCGGGTTCGTGCCCGCCTGAAGACGCACGTGCATCGAGATGCCCGCGTTGACTATGAACGCCTGAAAAAACTCATGGGTAAGATCGGTGTCAAAACCGCCGACTTTCGAGGCGGTCATGTCCAGGTTATAGGCGAGATAGGGGCGGCCGCTGATATCGACGCAGACAGTCGCCAGCGCCTCGTCCATCGGCAGGATAAAAAAGCCGTACCGCGTGATGCTTTCCTTGTTGCCGAGCGCCTGGGAAAACGCCTGCCCGAGGCAGATGCCGACATCCTCGACCGTGTGGTGGCCGTCGACTTCAAGGTCTCCCTTTGCGGTCACCTCGAGGTCGAAGAGGCCGTGCTTGGCAAAAAGGGTGAGCATGTGATCGAAGAAACCGACGCCGGTATCGATCTTCGACTCGCCGGCGCCATCGACCTCAAGCCTGACGACGACATCGGTTTCGTTGGTCTTGCGCTCTATGGTGGCCTGTCTGGACATTGATGCCCTATTCCTTTCCCTGGTTATAAAACAAGATTCTTCGTCGCTATCGCTCCTCAGAATGACAATTTACGTTTCATGCTGTATACCCCCTGGAATAACAAAGTGCACTTAAACAATATGTATGTCATCCTGAGCCATAGGCCATTTTGTCATCCTGAGCCGCAGGCGAAGGATCTCTCTACTCATCTTCCAGCGGCGGCAGACCGTACATCTGCAGACGCAGCTCCGCGGCCCGGGCGTGGGCCTTCAAGCCCTCCGTCAGTGCTATCTCCACCAGCGGTGGCGTCAGCTCGGAAACGGTCGCGGGGATCAAGGATATCACAGCGACTTTACGCAGGAAATTCTCCACCGACAGGGCCGAACTGAACCTCGCGGCTCCGGCCGTGGGCAGCACGTGGTTCGAGCCTATTATGTAGTCACCGTAGGCGGCGCAGACCTCTTCTCCGAGGAAAACCGCGCCGGCACAGGTGATCTCGTGGACTACCTGCTCCGGATGCTCGGTGTGTATCTGCAGGTGCTCGGGCGCGAAGTGATTGCTGAAATCAATCGCCAGATCGATGGCGTCAGGGCCGCCGGGCGCCAAGATGATTGAAATATTCTCGGTTTTTGCTTCATCCAGGCCCAGGTCGCGCGCCTGTGAAGCTACCGAAGCCTCGACTTTCCCTGCCAGTTCTTCCGACCAGCAGACCAGGACGGCGATCGCGCCGCTGCCGTGTTCCACCTGGGCCAGGAGGTCGATTGCTATCAGCTCCGGCGTGGCCGCGCTGCCGGCGATGATCAGGACCTCGGACGGACCCGCGAGGCTGTCGAGCCCCACCCTGCCAAAAACCTGCCGCTTGGCCTCGGTCACGTAGACATTGCCGGGTCCGCAGATGACATCAGCGGGCCTGATCGTATCGGTGCCGTACGCCATTGCCGCAACGGCCTGCGCGCCGCCGACACGGTAGATCTCCTTGATACCAAGAAGGCCGGCCGCGGCCAGCACGGCACTGTTGACCTTTCCGTCGCGCCCTGGAGGCGTACAGATGAAAATCTCCTTGACGGAAGCCACCTGTGCCGGCACCGCGGTCATTATGACCGTCGACGGATAGCTGGCACCGCCGCCGGGAACGTAAAGGCCAGCGCGGTCGACCGGTATCATCCGCTGGCCGAGCATCTGGCTCTGGCGCATCGGTGCGGTCCAACTTCCCCTCATCTCATGCTGGTGGAAGAGCCTGACGTTGTCGGCCGCCTGCTTGAGCGACTCCATCAGCGTCACGGGAGCATCTGCGACCGCCGCGTCGATATCTTCCTGCGAAACTTTTAACTGGGCGGCATTGAACTCGGGACAGTCGAATTCGCGCGTGTAGTCTACGAGCGCCTGGTCGCCTGCTTCACGCACCCGGGCGATGATCCCGCCTACACGTTGGCCCAGGCTTTCGTCCTGCCCGGCCTCCCCCCGCAAAGACAGGGCCAGGCCTGCCAGGTTGTCGCTCGATAGTGTATGGCGTTTCAGTGATATCAATTTCTGGATGCCTCCATCAGCCGGACCGCCAGTTCGTCGATCAGCTTTGCTTTCAGCTTGTGAGAGACTCGGTTCGCGATAAGTCTCGCGGAGCATTGCGCGATCTCTTTGCGCTCGACAAGACTGTTCTGTTTAAGTGTTTCCCCGCTCGACACGAGATCCACGATGCCTTCGGCAAGATCGACAGACGGCGCGAGCTCGATGGAGCCGCGCAGCTCGATGACCTCTACCTGCCTGCCGAGGCTCTCGAAGTAACTCCGCGTTATGTTCGGATATTTGCTGGCAACCCGCATGATGCTCAGATGCTTCAGCTCCCCGTTCTCGGGATCGCAGTCAGTGGGTGTCGCATAAACTATGCGGCAGACGCCGAAACCCAGGTCAGCCAGCTCATAAACATTGCGCTTGTGCTCCAGCAGCACGTCCTTGCCGACGATGCCGACATCCGCTGCGCCATATTCTACATATGTAGGCACATCTGAGGGACGAGTGGTGATGATCGTCCTTCCCTCCCCCAGCTCGAACACGAGCTTGCGGTCATTTTCCCTGACTTCGGCGACGTTGAAACCGACCTTCTCCAGAAGGTCCAGAGAAGGCGCGAACATCGCCCCGCGCGGCACCGCCATGCGCAACGATGTCGTATCCAGGGGATTTATTACTTTCATGTGATCACCCCGCCGCCACCGCGTCGATTATATCCTCGATCTTTACCTTTCTGCCCTTGCCGCCGGCAGTATCAAACAACTTGAAACCGTCTCCATCCGGCATGACAAGGCTGCCGATGCCCGCCCCCTCTGCAGCGGCCATGGCGGTCTTCTTTTTCATGTCCTCGGGCAGGGCCATTACATCCACGCCTTTTTCCCTCAGCTGCATAGCCAGGTCCAGCGCGGGGTCGAAACCGCCCACCAGGGCGATTCCAGGCGCGTAAGGCAGGCTGACTCCACCCTGGTCGGTTATGGCTATGTGCAGCCTATCGAGGCCGATGGCAAAACCGACCGCCGGCTCCGGCCGCCCGAAACGCGCCAGCAAACCATCATAACGGCCGCCGCTGCCGACAGGGAAGCCCAGCTCACCGCTGAGCACTTCGAAAACTATGCCCGTGTAGTAATCAAAATCACTGAGGATGCCCAGGTCAAAGAGGATGCGGCCCGCGAACCCGTAACGGCTTACAAGATAATAGGTTCGCGCCAGGCGCTTGAGCGCCTCTTCCATCGCCGGACCACGCACATAATCCTGGGCCTCGATCAGCACTTCAGAACCGCCGCGCAGCCTGGTAACGCCCAGGATCGCATCGCGGTCGTCATCGGAAATATCAATACCGGCCACTACGACGGAGAGCTTCACCAGGTCCCTCTCTGCAAGAGCGTTAAAAACAGCCTCGCGATCCTCACCTTTGACGCCGGCGCTGTCGAGCAGGGCCTTGAAGAAGGAGGACTCCCCCAGGCCTACGGAAAATTCCTCCAGCCCGCAGGCAGTGAGAGTCTGGCAGAGCACGGCCAGCACCTCGGCATCAACCGCTGGGGAATCAGCGCCGATGAGCTCCAGTCCGGCCTGATGGAATTCCGACTGGCGGCCCCGCTGCGGTGTCGTCGGCCTGAAAGAACTGGCGAAGTAACTGAGCCTGAATGGCGGCTCGCGGTCAGCCATCCTGGTGGAAACCAGCCGGGCAATCGGTGTCGTCATCTCCGGACGCATCATCAGGACCTCGCCGCGTTCATCGAACAGCCGGAACGACCTGTTGAAGCGCTTTTCTCCCGCGACATCCATCGCCGACTGCAACTCGAACGTCGGTGTGATCACTTCCTGATATGCGAAGCTGTCAAAGACGCCGCGTATGCGGGATTCAAGCCAGCGCTGCTCGATGGCTTCGGCAGGCAGAACATCCTTGGTTCCTGAAGGAATTGGCGTATTTTTCATAACAATTGAGTTTATAGGGGTGAGGCAGCGAGTGCAAAGAAATGCTTAAGCATATGGGACACAGCGCCCGATTATAAATATAGGCGGCCACGCTGATTGCTAAAAAGCGAAAGATGGCAAGTAACTATAGCGCGGGCCAATGGACTGATAACAGGGGGCGCGGCCGCCATTTTTTACATACTTTTAAAGGCAGACTGAAACATCTGCCAAATCATGGCCCCGGGCCCCGACCCGGGGCCATTCCTTTTGCGCGGGGATGCGTATTAGAGAACGGCAAAAGCGGGCATAATAGTTTAGCTGGGATGTGCCTGAAAGAAATGCACCTTAGAGATCCTGAATCCGGCTGTACGGAGTTGATGCCGGGCATAAGTAAAGGCCCGGACGGACCGGGCCTTTGAGAGATGATAATCCTTAATGAAGCACATCTCTCCGGTATTTATTTTATCCTGCATACCCAATAAGATTATACCCGTGTACATGTCGGGCAAAACAGCATGAACCGGTTTCACGTAATCGCAACGAAAGCGGAGGTGGCGACCCATATGAGCGACATGGTCCATGGCCTGCTCATCGCGCACAGCCAGAAAGTATCGATGGCCGTGCACGCCCTGAAAAGCGCCAGTGAAGCCTGGCAGCGCGGCGATCTCGAGGACCTGGAACGCTACGTCGCCGACCTTTCAGACCTGGAAAAGGAAGCGGACTCGCTGCGCCGCAATGTCGCCAGGGAGATATCTGCCCCGGAGATCCCCCACGCGAAGCGGGAGCTTTTCCGGCGGCTGGTCCACGAGACCGACAACGTCGCTGACACTGCCCGCCGTGCGGGCCGTTTCCTGCTGATCATCAAGGACCTGCTCCTGCCGCCCCAGATCAAGAGCGACATCGTCAAAATGACCTCACTGTGCCAGGCAGCCATGTCGCGGCTGGCGGAGGCCATCCATTGTCTTAGCGAACCACCCGAACGGCGTAGCGAACACGTGGCGCATATCAGCGAGTTGGAAGAAAGCGTGGACGACCTGGAGTTCAAGATCCAGCATGAGGCGTCAGGCCTTACGGTCGACACCTGGAGCGCCATCATCCTCTGGAGGCTGGTCATCACGGTCAGCCGCATCGCGGATAACGTCGAGGACGCGGCTGATGAACTACTGGCTTATGAGGGCGAGCTTTAAAGCTGGAAAGAGCAGACCCTTCGCTGCGCTCAGGGTGACAACAGAAACCGTTGGTTTAGAACCGGGCTTCTCGGACCCTTCGCTGCGCTCAGGGTGACGAGCTTAAACCTTCCTCCCACTTAGCCACCTGGGACCTCGCGGTTCCCAGGTATGGCAGCGATATACCTACGGCGTCAAAACCCATTCCGACAAGCTTCTCCATCAGCTCCGGGCTCTGGGCTATGTCGCCCGCCGCGGCCACAAAAGTCTTGCCTTTGCCGCGGGCGGCGATCTCTTCAAGAAGCTGGATCACGGCGGGATGCATGGGATCGAACAATGAAGAGACGCGTTCGCTCTCGCGGTCAACACCCAGACAGCACATGGTAAGGTCGTTGACACCGACGCTGAGGAAATCCGATTGCGCCGCTATTATCCTGTCGACCGTCAGGGCCGAGGCCGGCGTTTCGATGGAGGCGCCAAAAGCGACGTTCTCATGAGGCCTCAGGCCGACCTCGAAGGCGATCTGCCTGGCCCGCTCGTATTCGTCGACGCTGCGCACAAAGGGCACCTTGATGCCCAGGTTGTCGCAGCCGGACTCGACCGCCCGCCGCACTGCCTCGTACTCGGCGCGCAGCAGGACAGGATCCTGCAGCTCCCTGCCGATGCCGCGCCATCCCAGCAGCGGATTGCGCTCCAGGGGCTCATCCTCTCCACCGCGTAACCGCCTGAATTCGTCCGTGGGCGCGTCCAGGGTCTTGTACCAGACCTTCTTCCCCTTAAAAGCGGTCGCCACAACCTGCAGCGCTTCGAAGATCGATACGGTCAGCGTCTCCCCCTTGCCGTCCTTAAGCAGCCTGACCGGATGGACGCCGCCCTGGAGCAGGAGATAATCATTGCGGAAAGAGATGACGCCATCGGCGATGCCCGCGGCTTTCTCGGCAGATTCGGGAACGTTGATCGTAGTCATCAGGAGTGTTTTTGTTTCGACCAGGCGCTCGGGTCCGTACTCGCGCTCCTTGACCCTGGGACCGATGCCGTCCAGCACCAGCCCGCGCCAGCCGTCGACGGTAACCACGTCACCGTCATGCAGCACAGCCTGCCCATAGCGGGTGCCAACGACGCATGGCACCTGGAACTCGCGCAGGATGTTCGCCCCGTGGCTCGTGGCGCCGCCCTCGTCGGCGACGACCGCGGCAGCGTCCTTGAAACGCGGGGCGAGGTCCTGGGTCAGGCGGCGCAACAGCACGACTTTCCCCTTGACCAGTTTCGTGATGCCGTCCCGATCCGGGTCGATATTGATGACCTCGCCCCAGCCGATGCGGGGGCTGACGCCGATGCCGCGCACCATGACGATCTCCGGCTGCGTGTATTTGACCTGCCGCAGCGACAGTCTGTCGAGCCCGGTGACCGGCCTTGTCTGAAGCAGCACCAGGCCATCTGGGCCGCGGCACCACTCGATGTCCTGCGGTGCGCCCAGGCCTTTCTCCGCCCTGATGCCGAATGAGACAAGCGCGCGCACGTCCTCGTCGGAGAGCTTGCTCTCTTCGCGGTTTTCAGGCTTGACGTCGCGACGCTCACCGTCGGCTCCGTAAAAAAATTCCTGCGGACGGTTATCGCGGTGGATTATCTCCATTGTGTTTTTGTTTATCCGGTAGAGGTCCGGCGTCACATCTCCGGAGACGACCGCCGGGCCATAACCATAAGCCGCCTCCAGCACCGCGACGTCCCGCTCGCCGGTGGCCGGATCGACGGTAAACAGTACCCCCGAGCTCCTCGCCGTCTCCATCTGCTGGAAGATCAGCGCCACGGCCACACCAGCGGGATCGAGGCCCATCCTGAGGAGATAGCGGAGGCTGCGGGTGTTGAAAGCGGAGGTCCAGCACTTGCGGACGGCCTCGAACGTATTCTCCAGGGAAGAGACCCCGAGCACGGTTGACAGCATGCCCGAGAAAGAAGCTTCGGCGCTGTCCTCGTAAGACCCCGAGCTGCGTATGGCGAGCGGGCGGCTGTCGTGCACGGAGAGATCCTTGTAGGCGACCCCCATCTGCCGCGCCAGGTCAATGGGCATCACTGCTTCATTGATCAGCGAAGCGATGCGGCGCGCCGGCCCTTCGACGTCGGCCGGAGCAGCTGATAGCGCCGCCATCGCCGCTGATATCCCGCTCCCGATTCCCGACATTTCGATAAAGTAAGACCAGGCATCTGTAGTCAGCACAATGGCCGAAGGCGTCGGCAGGTCCAGCTTCGCGAGACGCGCGAGGTTCGCGGCCTTGCCTCCGGCGCGCGCGGTGGTCACCTCATCGAGGTTGCCTCCGGAGCGCAGGTCCAGCCAGAACTCTCCGGATAATTCCGGCGAGGATGCCTGATTTTGTTTTTCTGAATTAATGACCATCGTTACCGGGATATTACATCTGGAAAAGCGACCAGCAGCGCAAGACTGGTGCGTTCATAAAGTGAAAGGTGCGCAAAACGAGTATTCCCCGGCGAGCTGCTTCCTTAACGGAATCGGGTCCGGTAAGGGTGCGACGAAACGCTAAATGGGCGCTCCCACGGGGTATGAGTACAGGTCTCCCAGGTCATCTTCACATGTTCCCTGAGCGGAAGCGAAGAATGATATCACGCCATACGGAACATCATATCTGACCTGCGTGGTCAGGTTGTTGCCCGCGGCAAGATTCCCCAGCAGTAGAGGAGTCGCGGTCACGGCTACGACGCCTTGACTGGCATTAAGGGATGAAACCTGGATGTCATTGGCGTCGCCGTCACCGGCATTTTCGATTGTGTACTCAACAGTCAGGTAGCGGGCCCTGTAGTCCGCGTACGATGCCCAGTAAGTCCAGCCTGAAGTCAGGCTGAGATCCGGCGCACCCAGGGTGAAGGTCTCAAAAACAGCGTCGGCGGAATCTATGGCGCTTACTTTCATCGCCGTATCCGCCTCGTCCACTTTTATGTGCTCATAGCCGTAATGGGAAAGGATGTCGCCCGCCTGCAGCGCTGGCGCTACGCTCAAAGGGGCGCCGCCGCCGCCGGTGATTATGTAGTGGATGCCGTCTTCCAGATGGTGCAGGTAGAAATGCTCATGCCCCTCGAAGACGACATCGACGCCGCCGGCAAGGAACAGCGCGTGGATCTCGGCCTTGTTCGCCTGGCCGGTCGCGTTGCCGACATTCGTCCAGGGGTCGCCGGCATGGGCGCCGGAGAAGAGCGGACGGTGCATGAAGACGACAACCCATGGCTTGCTGTTTGCGGCAAGATCGCTGGTAAGCCATGTTTTCTGGTTGCCGGTTATCAAGCCTTCCTGTCCCGGTATTTCAGTAGACAGGGCGATGAAATGCGTGTCGCCGTTATCGAAGCTGTAATAGTGCTCACCGTAGGTTGCGGCATCACCGCCGGTGTTGACCGGGAAGGTGAACTCCTGCTCGTAACCGGCTTTGCTGTTGGCATAATTGAGGCGCTCGTGATTGCCCGGCGCCACATACATAGGCACGGAATATGTGAGCGGTGTCGTCGCGGCGAACAGGCCGTCGTACTTGGCGACGTTCTGCGCCAGGGAATCACTGCCGGTACCAAAGATTATGTCGCCGACATTGAGCGAGAGGATGATGTTGTCCCCGATCATCTGGCTGATGATGCTGGAGAATGCCGCCGGCTGGACCGTGGTATCCGACGCCGGACGATTGTCGCCGACCACACCGAAGCTGAAACCGGTGCCCGGCGGACTGGCTGTATTGAAACTCTTGCCAGAGACGGCAATGGACGCGCCCGGATCGGCGCTGTCGGTGATGGTCAGCTGATAGCTTACGGTGGTGCCGGGGCTCAGCCCGTCCAGCAGGATCTCGTGCCGCGTGGCGCCGAGGCTGGTCTTACTGAAGGAGAATGCTGGCGGTGTCCCGCCATATTCGACGGTGACGTCCGAAGTTACGTCCGACTTTACGACCAAGACCGCGGAGTCGGGGCCGACTTTGCTGATCGCTATGTTGTCTGCCGTAACTGCCAACGCCTGTGTGCCGCTCAACAGAACGAAGGCAAGAATAACGGACGTTAGGAAAGATAATATGCGAGTGCTCATTCGTACACCTGACAGTCAGTTCCAACCGCTCCCTATTCTTTAATTCGACATAAAAGGGTGTAATAAGAACATCGAGTGAGGCCAAACCGTGGAAAGTATGGCCGAAGGGGAGGTCGTACCTGGAAGATACGGAAATAAATATTATGCTCAGGCTGGCGCGGGACCGGGGTAAGCGTATGAACCGCCCGCGAGATCACTGCATGTCACATAAGTTACGGCCCGGAAAAACAGGACGCCGGGCGGCACAGAGTAATGATATGTGGCCGATATGTTCGAGCCGGCGCCCAGACCGCCCAGGGAGACTGGCGTGGCCGATAGCGGCATCACGCCGTTGGTCGCGGTCAGGTAAACGGCCTTAAGGTTGGTCGCGTCTCCAGAACCTGCATTGCTGAACTTATAATCGACCGACAGGTCGCGTGCCAGGTAATCAGCATATGTGGCCCAGTAAATCCGCGTCTGAGACAGGCCCAGAGCGGGTGTTCCCAGTGTGAAACTCTCCCGCGTCACACCGGTGGAGTCGATAACATTGACCTTCATCGAAGAAGCAGATTCATCGACTTTCACATGCTCGTAGCCGCTCCAGCTGAAGATATCCCCCGCCAGCGGCCATGGCGGCGTCATCAGCGGCGCGCCGCCGCCACCGGTGATGATGTACTGGATGCCGTCCTCAACGTGATGATGATAATAATGTTCATGTCCCTCAAAGACGACATCGACTCCGTATTGGCGGAAAAGGTTGTGCAGATCCCACCGGTTCTGCTGCCCTGCAGTATTGCCGGTATTCATCCAGGGATCGGTCGTATGGACGCCGGCAAATAAAGGCCTGTGCATGAAAACTATGGTCCATTTGCTGGTGTTTGCCGCCAGCTGCTGCTGAACCCAGGCCAGCTGGTTGCCGGTGATAAGCCCTTCCTGGCCGGGCAGTTCAGTGCAGAGCGAGATAAACCGGGTATCGCCGTTGACGAACGAATAGTACTCTTCGCCATATGTGACGGCGTCGGCGCCATTATTGACAGGCAAGGTAAATTCCTGCTCATAGCCGACGCGATTGCTGGCAGTGGCGATAGATTCATGGTTACCCACGGCAGGGTAAAGAGGAACCGAAGAAGTCAGCGGCGAGGTAACAGCGAAGAAACCATCGTATTTGGCGATATTCTGCGCCAGGGAATCATAAAAGGTGCCGTAGATTATATCGCCGACGCTAAGTGAGAGGTCCAGGTTTTCGGCAGCCATCTGCTGGACGATCGTGGTCCAGACAGCTGGCTGGACAGTTGTATCGGTCCAGGGACGGTTGTCGCCGCCGACTGCATAACTGAACGGTTCGCCGACGGCGCGCGTCAGGTGGAAACTTTTTTCCGGAAGGCTGATGGATGAAGCCGGATTGGTGCTGTCGGTAAGAGTGACACGATAGTAGACGGTGGAACCCGGTGTCATGCCATCAAGGACAACCTCGTGCCGGACCTGTGCGCCGCTTGTTTTCGTCAAGGTGTAGATTCCGGGACTTATACCGTAGTCGACGCTGACATCAGCAGTAACATCGGATTTTACGACCAGAACGGCTGCTGCTGGAGTGACTTTGCTGACAGCAACGTTTTTAATCTGAACACCGTACGCCGGAGCCACCCATAAAAACAGGGCCGATAAAAACGCAATAAATAATGTCGACTGTATTCGTCTCAACTGCATCATAAGGCATCCGCTCCAGATTTAAATTCGCATCACATACGATAATTCAGGCTGTTTCGTCCATAAAATTGGTAAATTTTTCCATGAAAAAACCCGCAACAATCTACGGGCTGGGGATTCCGCTGAATATGGTGAATATTTTAGTTCGCTGTTGTAACCCTGCGATGGTCAACACCGCTGAAGGGGCGCTGCACCTCGCGACGGTCGACAATCACATCGACGTCGGCATGCTCGGATACCGATTCGGAGTAATTCTCGATGAGGTGAGCCAGCTGCCTGTCTATGACAAGATACTTGTGACCGTGATCCTCGGAGATAGCAAAACGGAATTTGCAGTGCGGGCAAGGAGAGAAAGCCCTGGCCGAAGCGCTATAGCTGACCTTATGGCAATGTGGACATACTAATTCTTCCAATTTAAAACCTTTTCCCTTCCAGCCTCCCATGACTTTCAGGTGGATTGAGTTTACCACAGGCAGCTGAATTTTACTATCACTTCTTCGTGTAAAACCTGGTAATACCTGCCACCGTATTTTTATGAAATAGTTTGATTTTGCTGGCTTTTTTCCATGCGTCTGCTTTTGCTGGGTGAATGGGATAGAATCCGTTTGACCGTGACGGTCCCCCCAATGAGCCGAAGTGGCGGAACTGGCAGACGCGCCGGACTCAAAATCCGGTGGGGCTCACCCCCCGTGTGGGTTCGATTCCCACCTTCGGCACCAGAAATCAGTTCAGGCTGCCGACAACTTCCGCACCTTCAGATTCTTGCGATTCTGTTCGGCCAGCCAAAGGTCATACTGAGTCTGCTGATTCAGCCAGCTCTCCGCCGATGCGCCGAAGGCTATCGAAAGCCGAATGGCCATTTCAGGACTGATCCCGGCCCGCCCGTTAAGAATCGCCGACAGCGTTTTGCGGCTTACACCGAGAGCTTCAGCGGCAGCGGTGACAGTCAGGTTCAGCGGTTCCAGACAAAACTCCCGCAGTATTTCACCAGGATGGGGTGGATTATGCATAGCCATGCTTTTATTAGTGATAGTCTTCATAGTCGACATCGACCGCGTCCTTTCCGTCGAATCTAAATGTGATCCTCCAGTTACCACTCACTCTGACAGACCAGGTACCTTTTCGCTTACCAGTCAATTCATGGAGATGAAGCCCTGGAAGGTCCATGTCCATCGGAGAGGTCGAGGCTTGCAGGCGACCGAGAATCAATCGAAGTCGCTTGATGTGGCTTGACTGAACACCACTTTTTACGCCCGATAGAAAATACTTCTCCAGCCCTTTATGCCTAAACCCCCTGATCATGCTCGTAGCGTAACCTATAACTTTACAGGTTGCAAGTGCTTTGGGTATTTCGCTTACCAACATTTTGCCAACCAAATTCCAGGGACTATCGGGTACCGGAGGGGATTAGAAGGTAAACAGGGCAGCTGAACACTGCACAGGAAGGGACAATCATGGGCTATCGGAGAGCAGAAGGTACGCCAGACACCAAACTCAAAATCCGGTGGGGCTCACCCCCCGTGTGGGTTCGATTCCCACTTTCGGCACCAGGCAAGCATTCCACCCAGCGCCTGTTTATACTCAATCCGTTCCCCTCGTCACAATGACCCTCCCTAATGGCCTGTCCCATTCGAATAAATGGAATCCACACCCTTTACTACTGGCGCTTACGAGCACAAGGACATCAGGTGAACCGCACTTATCCTGGACGATTGCACTTCATGGACTCTCATCGCAACTGCTTGGCCGCTGCGTATCCACCTCGAAAATCCCCGTCTGATACGCAAGCACGACAGCCTGGACACGGTCGCGGAGGTTGAGTTTCTGAAGG
>JBAZZU010000033.1:0-23844 GCA_041658605.1 Thermoleophilia bacterium
GCAGATGCCGGCCGAGGACTTCGATGATCTCAAGGCTGCGGAAGAGGATCCCAAGACGGATGTCAGCGGCGTGGGGGAAAAACCTATATCACTTTTCATCCGGACACACAAAGGTACGACATGGCTGCTGCCAAAATGGGCAAGTTCACGGTTCAGGTGACCGGTGACGATGAGGAGCAGGTCAAGAAGGTCGTCAGCCTGATCATCTCGCAGTACTAGCTGCCCAACAGGGGCTGTGTCGGCCGTGATATTCTCCGGGTCTGATCGGCTGCCCGGTCATACTCCCCCAAACTGCTGCGCCAGCCCGCGGGCGTTGCCCTCGGCCCAGGAATCGATGTCGTCCCATTCGCGGAAGTCTCCTTCCGGGAACAGGTTCTGCAGCTTGGCATCAAATAAACCGGCAAGACCTCGAAATAGGCCGCAGGAACATTGTAGCTGCGTTTAAGTGGAAACCCGCTTAATTCCTCGCTCTAAACGGCATAGCATGTTCAGCTCATAGTTCGAATACCGTTGCACCGCCTCCACCACCTAAGCTCTGAAAAATGCCTTACCTAAGGCATTTTTACTTGCGCATTAATATAAAGGCGATTCGGACAATTTTGATCCTTATGCCTTGGAGGCGGCTACTTTTTCGGGAAACATCTCCAGCACCACCTCGGCTGCGCGTTTACCCGAAAGCAGCATTCCACCGAAGGTGGGTCCCATCCGCGGCAATCCGTAGGCTGTTGACACCGCCATGCCGCAGATCACCAAGCCAGGCATAAATTCACCCGTGTGCTCCACGATCAAATCCTCGGAGCGTTCTACCCACATGGCCCCGAACCCCACAGTCTTTGCCAGACCTCGATCCTCCAGCTTGGAAAGAACGCAAGCGTCGTGCCCCGTGGAATCGATTACTACTTTACATTCGATGGCGACTGGATCGACACAGGTAATCTCCCTTGGTAAAGATTGGATCGGCGTCCAATTGATCACGACGCCGGCGATACGGTTTTCCTCCCGCAACACTACATCCTCAAAAACGGTCATATTGGCGAATTTGACCCCAGCATCGCAAGCCGCCGCGATAAGCTTCGAACAGGCGTGAGGTCCATCGGCAACATAGAGACCTTTCTTGGCTTCGATATAGGGCACTCCCAGTTCGTCCAGAACTTCCTGCGCCGGACCGCGAAAAGTCACCTTGTTCATAAGGTAACCGCCGATCCAGAAACCACCACCTATATAATTGTTGCGCTCGACAATCAGTGTCTTGATTCCCTTCGAGGCGAGATCCCGGCCTGCTATGAGTCCGCTTGGGCCGCCACCTACAATGATAACGTCGCTCTCGGCGTATTCATCGAACTGACGCATGAAACCGCCGACGATCGCGCGGGTAACATCTTTTTCATCGATTGGTTCAAATAGAGCCACTAGTATTCCTTTCCTCCGAAGACAATAAAAAGGCCGCGCCAACGATTGGCACGGCTCCTATCAGCCCAAGAGTCATCCCTACGCTGGCATTATCCAGATCAGGTTCTGGGGTCAGTGAACTTATCACTTTCTCAGCCGCTTGGTGCAGCTCCCCCGTTTATGTCGTGGCAGGAATTATATCATCTGCTGAAATATTTAAAAGCAGGAAATTTCAACTCATAAATGTCGTAAACATTATAAGTGCTTGAAAAAAGAAACATGGCCTGTCGGTTGATAGGAACTAATTAGCATCCTCACGGAGTGCGATTTCATAGAATTGGTGCGAATCTCTAATGAATTTTCCTGCTAATGCGCTGAATCCGTGAGCGTGTTTTTCTACAGTTACGCCGCAATCCCCAGTATCGCCTTTTCCAACCGGCTCAAAATACTAACCTCAGAGTTCGAATAGCGTTGCACCGCCTCCACCATCAATTTGCCCTTGAAAAATGCCTTGGTTAAGGCATTTTTTGTTGTCCGGAAACTCGACAGCCGGCGGGAATCGAACTTTTGTCCCGACGACGATCGGAAAAACGCGATGCCCGATCATTCCTTTGTCATCCAGACCCAAAGCATTTGGTTTGCAGAAATGTTTGCATTTAAGAAGTGCCAAGGAAACCTTGGCACTTCTTGGCTTTTACTACATAGCAAACTTTCAACGGCTGATAAACTGCCTTGGTAAGACAGCCAGATTCAAAATTCATACTCCCAGATATCAGGTTGGCAGCTCGTTGTCTAAATGTTGTTGAACGGCTGCTTCATTAGATCAATTTAAAGATTAGGGATATTGGTATGTGGATAGATTAGAATGAGCAATATCAATGCCGGTGACGTCCGGGCGTCTCAAGATCGCGTCGGAGGCATTCAAGGGTGAACCAGGCAAGCAAAGTATCTCCGGAATCATGCTGTGTATGATTGTTGGGAGGAGTGCATGACACAATGAGCGGCTCGAAGAAGAGCTCCCTGTTACGAGTGTCGCCGCGACTGATGCAGATCCTGCGCGTGCTCGCACGGCACAAGGTTCTGGGCGCCCTGCGCGGTGAGAAGCACTTGCCGCCGCCGAAAGCGTTACGGGAAGCCTTCGAAGAACTGGGCGTGACCTTCGTCAAATTCGGCCAAGTGCTCGCGATGCAGCGTGACCTGTTACCTGCCGCGTACACCGATGAGCTAAAGCTGCTACACGACGAGTTGCCGCCGATGGACTTTGATGTGGTGCGCGCGAAGGTCGAAGCCTGCGCGGGCGCCCCTCTGACGGAATTGTTTTCATCATTTAGCGAAACGCCGCTTGCCGCCGCCTCCATCGCCCAGGTGCACGAGGCGACAACGCGGGACGGGCGTCACGTGGCCGTGAAGGTGCAACGGCCCGGCCTTGAGGAAACAATCTCCACGGATATAGCGGCACTGACCTACCTGGCAGCGATGGCAGAAAGGCTCTTCCCGCGGCTGCGCCCGTTCGACCTGCCAGCCGCGGTACGTGAATTTGACAAGAGTCTGCACCGGGAGCTCGATTTCCGTCGCGAAGCGCGTTCTATCGTGCTCTTTCGCGCCGCGCTGGCAGACGTTCCTGACCTCTGGATTCCGGATGTCGTTACGACGTGTTCGAGCGGAACCGTTCTTACCCTGGAGTTCTCGGCCGGTGAACGGGTGGATGTTTACGGAAAGCTGCACCCCGAAGTGATGCCACAGGCGATCAACACCCTGGTCAGGTTGATGCTGCAAACGATCTTTGAAGAAGGTATCTTTCATGCCGACCCACATCCCGGCAATGTCTTTGTTCTGCCCGACGGGCGGCTTAGCCTTCTCGATTTCGGGAATACGGGTGAGCTTGATGAGCCGACTCGCGAATCGCTGGCACGTTTGCTACAAGCGGTTGTAAAAGGTGATGGGCGGGCTGCTACTGAGGCTTATCTCGAAATGGCCCTGGCGAGTGAAGAAGTCGACCGTGCGGGGCTGTTAGTGGACACAAAGGCAGCGCTCTACGAAGTCAACAGGAGCGACCTGGAAGACGTTTCTATCGGGAACACATTCGATTCGTTGCTGCGTGCCGGCACCCGGAACGGGGTACGCAACTCCGCCGAGATAATTCTGCTGTCGCGCGCCTTCGTCCTTCTGGAATCGATAAGTCGCGAACTCGCCCCGCAGCACAACTACATGGAATCTTTTCGCGAGGAGATCTCACGCCTGACCGCGAAGCACTTCTCACCGACACGGATAAAGGAAAAGACAAGCAAGTTCGCGCTCGAACTGGAGCGCTTGATAAGTGATGCGCCGGGAGATACGCGTCGCGCCCTTCGAAATATCGCTGAAGGCGACCTGGGCCGAATCCAGGCTCCGGCATTGGAGGGCCTGGCAAGCCGTGTAAGCTACAATCTCGAGCGGCTCGCCAGTGCCATCACTTTCGCAGCGCTCGTGATCGGCGGCTCTTTGCTCTTGGTTGCGTTTGCGGACCTGGGGGACTGGCATCATGTTCTCGGCGAGATTATGATCATCGGCGGTTTTTCCGGCATGCTCATCATCCGTGTCGCCGCATGGCTTCGCAAGCGTGGCCGCCGCTGAACCGCGACCGAATGGCCATACTCAGGACTGCTTTTTGCTACCCAGATGCATCTTGAGGCCGTTACAAGGAAACCCTCTTTATCGCTCTTGCCAATCTATTCAAAATATTCACCTCAGAGTTCGAATACCGTTGCACCACCTCCACCACATTTCGCACGGCTGAAAATGCCTAGTTTAAGGCATTTTTTCTTGCCCGAAAACTTGACAGTCGGCGGGAATCGAACTTTTGTGCTCACGAACCGCTGGCATTGCGCAGGTCCACCAACTCGTCTTCGAGTTCCATTATTCTGAACTCAAGCTTGGTTACATCTTTGCCGCTGCACATCGGCATCTCTTTATGTAACTCCTGAATCTCCGCCTTTACTTCGGCGATCCGCGCCAGCCGCTGTTCGCTGGTCATCTTTTCCTGGTCTGCCATTGCTGCCTCCTGGCTTGAGAAATACCATGACGCTGGTATTTTCCCCTGGCTATGACAATTTCAACCCAAGAACTGACAGCTGGCGTGAATTGAACCATTCAATTGACAATCTTCTTCAGGCTGAAGAAGATTAAAGGAAAAATACAAAAACCAGGAGAGCGCCATGAAAGACGGAATTTGCCCAATGTGCAAGTCAGACGAAGTGTATATGACAGAGAAACGTGTCAAGGAGGATACGCACGACCCCAGACATCTGGCTTTTGATGCGGGGGAGGGCCGGGCAGCCAACGTTTTTCACTTTGACACCTACATATGCCTGGATTGCGGCTACATGGCCTTGTTCGCCAAGCCGTACTATCACAACCCGGAGAGCCAGGGGCTTGCCACCCTGAAAAATGCCAGCGGATGGATAAAGGCAGGATAGTCGCACAACCTGCAGGACGAACAGTTTGCGGGCTTAATATTCTCAGTGAATATTCGTAATGCCAATTTGAAGCATTTTCCCCTGCCTGAAAAATCGGCAGCCTTTGGGAAAGAGGCTCTATTCCAGAAAGAAAACCAGGAAACACCAGGATTCGCTTCCCAAAGCTTCACAAGAACCTAACAATTCCTTCAGCTTATCTTCATACAGCAAGGCGATAATCTGGTTGCATAAGACAGATTAAACTCTGACGAAGATGGAGGGAGGTGTAAACAATGACCAAGCTGATACTTTTCATTCTGGTTGCCATGGTGATCTCGCTTGTTGGAGCTTCCGTGGTTTTGGCACAGGACGCAACTCAGGCTACCACGGGCACTGTGGCAAACACGATCTGCCCTAATGGCGGCAATGGGCCTAACGGTGGCGGTCCGGACGGCGCCATCGGCAACATCGAGCAGATGCAGCAGCGGCATGAGGCCATGAGCGCGGATGTTCCTCCCGAAATGCAGGAGAGGCATGCCGCGATGGGCGAGGCACTCGCGAGCGGAGACACGCAACGGATACAGGAGCTGCGCAACGAGATGCGCGGCAGCGGCACCTGCCAGAAACAGCGCAACGCTCAGCAGTAAGGCGACATCCATGACGGCCGGACATTATTTGCCGGACCCACCGGATATCACCAGTATCACACGCACCTCGGGGCAGTTCATCCTGCCTTGAGGTGTTTTTTTTCGCCGTCAGGTCCTTTTGTCAGTTTCCACGAGCCTGCTAAAATCAACCAGCGATCAAGCCCGCCCGCGGGGAGTATAGTTATTGTATATATCTTTTATCAGTATCCAGCCTGTGATTCGGAAAGGGAATTACGGGCAAAATAGTATCGGGATGGGACAGGCTGCAATTAAAACAGGTAATCACTTGATGAAAATCAGGGATATGGCCAAGTCGATGGAAAACTATGGATGACGGAGGCACCAGTTTTGCCTGATACTCATGGACTTGAGGAGCTCGGTTTCTCCCCGTACTGGCAGGCGCTGTTTGAGCCATATGCCGCGGCGGGCATGACGGCTGCCCGCGTCATCCGCAGCGATCGCGGAAGCGCGCTTGTCATGACGGCGGCCGGGGTCATCCGCGCGAAGTTTTCCGCCCGGTACTTCAAGGCGGCCTCGGGTCCGTCTGACCGGCCGGTTGCCGGCGACTGGGTTGTAGCGCAGACCTCCGGCGAACTCGATGTTCCCCTGATCGAAGCCATACTCGAGCGCGCCAGCGCCATCACGCGCGGCGACCCGGGAAAGGCCGGGGTACAGGCGCTGGCCGCCAACATCGACACCGTGTTTGTGGTCCATCCGATCGCCGAGACGCCCAACCTCCGCCGTATCGAGCGCGAGCTCTCGCTGGCGTGGGACTCGGGCGCCACTCCCGTGGTCGTTCTCACCAAGGAGGATCTTTCCACTGACCCGGACGCGGCGCGCGCGGCTGTCGAGTCAGTCGCGCCTGAAACGGACGTTCTCGTGATGAACGCGCTTGCCGGCCAGAGCCCCCGGCAGCTCCTGGCATACATCTCCGGTCATCGCACCGCGGTCCTGGTTGGCCCATCAGGCGCCGGGAAGTCCACGCTCATCAATGTGCTGCTCGGCGAGCTGAGGCAGGCGACACGCGAGGTACGCGTGAACGACGGGCGCGGCCGGCACACGACCGTGACGCGGGAGCTGATCCAGATGCCGGGTGGCGGTATGCTTATCGACACACCCGGGCTGCGGTCGCTTGGGCTGACCGGATCGGAGGAGGGCATCTCCTCGGCTTTTCCGGATATCGAACAGTTAGCCGGTTCGTGCCGCTTCCGGGACTGCAGCCATATCGAGGAGCCGGGCTGCGCGGTTCGCTCGGCTGTCGAGTCGGGAGAATTGTTATCCGACCGCCTGGCCAGTTACCACAAGCTCATAAAAGAGGCGCAGGTCGCGGCGACGAGGACGGTTGCCCGCCTCCGCGCGGAGGAAGACCGCAAGGGGAAGATCAGCCGCAAGGCGGCCAGGGATTACTACAAGCGGGCCGGACGCGATTGAGTGGCAGGAGTTTCGCCGGATCCAGTTTAAGCCTGTAGCGGCGTGAATATGACTTTCATTCCAGAACGAAAGCCATGAGCAGGCACTACCACGTTCTTCAGCAGCAACTGCCCGTATCGTTATCACTGTCGCAGCCGCAGGTCGGCTCACCACCGGTGATCATTCCGGTGATGATCGCGGCGGCGCAGCCGACGCCGTAATCCACTGTGATCGCGTCGAATTCGCAGTTCAGCGAACAGGCTCCGCATTCCATGCAGCGGTCCCGATCCGTTATCGAGGCCCGCTTGTCCTTCATGACAAAGACACTGTGCGGACAGACTTGCGTGCATATGCCACAGCCCGTGCATTTATCAATGTCATACTCGAGAGTGGTGACATTCGCCAGGTATTTCATACGAGCCCCCATTCGTTCAGCTTGAAGCCGATTAAAAGCAGCAGTGATACTGCGGTTGCCAGGATATAGAGAGGCACACCGAACTTCAGTTCTCTCCTTACGCCTGACATGCCGGTATATGTTGTCGAGCCCGTGAATTGAAGCGCGATATAGGAGCTCGCCGCCGGGAACAACAAAAAGGTGACTATGCGAAGCAGGACGTTCTCCTGGGAGTCCGCGATCACCGGGACGAGCGTCGCGAGAAAGACCGCGGCAAAGCCGGCGAGCAGTCCCTTGAGCGCAAAAGAACGGAACGGGATAAACGGCAGAAGCACCGGCGTGATTAACGCGCCAGCCACGATGGCGACAAGGCCGAGCAGCAGAAACGGCAGTCCTCCATTCCAGGCGCTGGAAAACACGATTCCTTCCCGCTGAAGGCCGAAGAGCAACAGAACGCCGGCCGCGAACCACGGGTATTTTTTCACTGAGGGATTGATCTCCATCGGGGCGAGCACCAGCCGGTCGAGCATCGTGAAATTGACGGTGCTCATCTCCGGCGTCTTTTTGCGGCCGGCCCGCAGATAGGCGGGGATGTCCGCCGCCCGCACCGGGCCGAACGAGACCCTGAAGCCCGTCCGCTTCCGTATCTCGGCCGCTTTGATTCCCACTGCTCCCAGCTGCGGAATTATCAGGCGCCGGTGGTCAACCACGCTCTCCAACCGCGCTTCTGCTATTCGCCTGACCAGTTCTTCCGTGCCGAAAGTGCCTTTGCCCGCCGCGCACCAGACGTTTATGCCCTTGGTGTCCAGAACCAGAATCCAGAGGTTAAGGCCGTTCAGTTCCTGCCTGAGAGCGTCTAAGCTGAGCTTGTAATTAGCGCTTATGAGGACGTCGGCGTTTGCGTCAGGTTCACCGAAAGCGTACAGGCCGGGAGCCACGATATATTTGTTGCGGAAGGCGCCGATTCTGCATTTGAAGTGTTCCCAGCGTTCAGAACGGCTGACGTCAGCCGAGACCCTGCCAACAATCTCTGCCGGGGCAGCTCCGGTTCCGGCAGGTCCGGAGGCCGGCATCCCCGCAATTATTTCCTGAAGTATTCTGCCGGTCGCGATGGAAGAAGGTTTTCCGTTTGTCCCCGATGTCATTTTAGTCCTCCCGCGGGAGAAGGGGTTCGCTCTAGAAAATACCGCCGCTGTAGCCAGAACGCCACGTTCACCAGCCCGATCATCACCGGCACTTCCACAAGCGGTCCGACCACGCCGGCGAAAGCCGCTCCGGAGTTCAGGCCAAAGACCGAGATCGACACCGCGATGGCCAGCTCGAAATTATTGCTGGCCGCCGTGAAGGCCAGCGTCGTCGATTTGCTGTAGTCGGCTCCCACCTTCCTGCCCATGAAGAAAGAGACGACGAACATCAACACAAAATAGATGCCAAGCGGTATGGCGATCAGAACAACATCGAAAGGTATCTGTACTATCAGGTTACCCTTGAGGCTGAACATCACCACGATCGTAAACAGCAGCGCCACCAGGGTAATGGGGCTGATCTTCGGAACTACCGTGGCGTGGTAGCGTTCCCGTCCCAGTAGCTTTACTCCGACCAGTCGGGTTATCGCGCCGGCCGCGAAGGGGATTCCAAGGTAGATGAATACGCTTCTGGCGATCTGGCCTATGCCAACGTCGACCACCGCACCCTCGAGCCCGAACAGCGGCGGCAAAATTGTGATGAAGAGCCAGGCATAGACGCTGTAAAAAAGCACCTGGAAAACGCTGTTTAAGGCCACCAGCCCGGCGGCGTATTCGGTATCGCCTTTGGCCAGCTCGTTCCAGACGATGACCATGGCGATGCAGCGCGCCAGTCCGATCATGATCACTCCCGCCATGTATTCCGGATAGTTGCGCAGGAAGATAATCGCCAGCGCGAACATGAGAACCGGGCCGATGATCCAGTTCTGAAAAAGGGACAGCCCCAGGATTTTTTTGTTCCGGAACACTTCTCCCATATCCTCATACCTGACCTTGGCAAAAGGTGGGAACATCATCAGGATAAGGCCGATGGCGATGGGGATATTGGTGGTGCCCACCGAAAACGAGTCGATGAAATCCTCGACTCCGGGAATGAAATATCCGGTCGCGACACCGACTGCCATGGCAGTGAAGATCCACAGGGTCAGCCAGGTGTCCAGAAACGAGAGCTTCTTACCTTTCGCAGCAGTCATTCCGTCCTTTCCCTGAAATGTGTTTATGCAGCAATTCCTGATCGACCTGTAGCTGTTTTATGGCAGGGAGATGATTGGCCAGCAGGTTGATGAGGTCCCTATGAAATGCGCTGTCATTTTCTGTCAGACGGTAATGCATCCAGACTCCCTGGCGTCGATCGTTCACCAGTCCGGAGTTCTTGAGGTAGGCCAGGTGGCGTGAGACGGTCGATTGTGGAAGGCCCAGAATCGCCATCAGGTCGCACACGCAAAGCTCCCCTTCCAGCAGGAGGCACATGATCCGCAGGCGTGTATCATCAGAGAGGGCTTTGAAAAGTTGGGCGGTTTCTTTCATGAAAACAATATATCCGCATAGACGGATATAATCAAGTGCGGTACTCTTAAAAAAACCGAAATGCGGGAAATCAAAGTATCAATGAAGCTGTCAGCCGTTCTTCGTGCCGCCTTTGCCTGCCAGAAATTCCAGTACTGATATATAGACGATCAGTGCCGCCGCGATCAGGAGGGCGGTCGTCAGGGTCGGCCGGTCCATTACGACCAGGCTCACGAGCGCGAGGACTATTCCAGCGGCTCGCAGTATGCCTTTCTGTTCGGCGATCCAGGCGCCGGCCGGCTCCATGTCGATATCATCCTGTGCTTCCCTGCCGGTCCTGTAGAGCTTTGCGACCGAGGCGCGGATTGTCACAGCCAGGGGGTAGGGCCCCATGATGAAGCCGGCCGCGGCAACGACCAGCCCGAACGCAAAGGCGCGTCTGAGCGTGGTTTTAAGCGATCCGGCGATGATATCGAAAAAGGATGTGGCGGCCGGCAGGTCGATGGATCTCCTGGCCGCGGCCGCATCCAGGTAGTAGCCGCGGCCGATGGCCACGCCGACGAGCAGCACGGCCATGCCGGCTGCAAATCCGAGCCCGATCCAGAATAAAGTGTTCCAGCGGTTGCGGGACAGCCACATGGACGCGGCGAAAAATGCCAGGGCGATGAGCGGAAGCCAGGTCGCCAGCCCGCTCAGAAGGTGAACGCCCTGTCGCGCCACGGTGATGTTCTGATATTCGAAGATCGTGAACTGTCTGCCGGTGTCTTCGATGCGGACGTTTTCAAAAATGGTTATACCCCTGTCCGCCAGCCGGGCCTTCACGATTTCAAACAGTACGCCGAGGTCGAGATAGACCCTACCTTCCTCGGAGTAGACGGCGCCCTTCTCTCCGGCAATGGCCTGCTTTAATATCTCGTGCCCATTGCGATTCGACTCTTTCCAGATTTTGACGAATTCGTCGGAGTCCAGGAGTTTGCGGACCTGTTCATTGATGTAGCCTTGCGTGGCGCCGATGATGGGGGCCGCCAGAAAATCAGCTTTTTCAGGAAGCGCTTCGCGCGCAAGATCCTCGGCTTGGGTGCGTTTGAACAGCTCGTCCGTGATCTTGCTGGCGACCGCGTCCTTGATCGCGGGATCTTCGCTGAGCGGTGTTACGGTGACGACGTATTCGTCAGTATCGAGAACTACTTTGTTGAGCCAGATCGTCGCAACTGCGAGGGTCGCTACCGCGCAGCCGAGTACGATCAGGATGATCCCGGCTATGTTTCTCCATTTGGCGGGTATGCTCATATGATTGACCTCATACCGGGAGCGAGTCTGTTCTTCCCGGGCGGGGATTTATAAACAACAGGCCGGGTGAAAAGTTCCCGTAAGGCTACATTTTTGCCGGGAGCCGCCGGTTTCCTTCAGGCGGAAGGAAGAACGGCCGAAACGAAAGATCACCATGGATATCGATAAACCAAAACGAGCCACGCCGAGCTGGGTCAACAGGGCCCGCGGCGTTCTGATTTTCGCCGACGACGCGGTGCATGTGATCGTGGCCGCTTTCCTGGTAGTGGCGGCATTCATCATGTTCTACTACGCGGCGAAGAATCTGACTGATATCAGCGTTGCCGCCACTCTGATGGTCGTCAACGACGTCCTCTTCGTCCTGATCATCGCCGAGCTTCTCTGGACCATAATCCGCTATCTGCGGCGTGAGAAGTTCTCGCTGGCGCCTTTTCTCTTCATGGGCATCATCTCCAGCCTGAGGCGGATGCTCTATATAGACGCCCAGATGTCCCTTGGCACGGGTGAGCGCACATTCGAGGAGAATATCATGGAGCTGGGTATCCACGTCACTATCATCTTCGTCCTCGTCGTCGCCTATTATCTGATCAGGAAAGTAAATACGGCTTCGGATTAGAACCTGCGAATGACCGAGAAAGCCGCGACAATGAAATGTCCCAACGCCGATGGCGTGCTGCGTCCCGTGACGCTACACAGCCGTCTTGGCCAGCCCATCCTGCTGGACCAGTGTGACGGGTGCGGCGGCGTCTGGTTTGATGGGTTTGAGCTGTTCCAGGTGGATGAGGCCGAAGCGTCAAAGATCGACCAGCTGGATAAAGAAGCGCTGCGTTTCCCGGCCGGGTCGCAGGAGTCGCCCGCCTGTCCGCGGTGCGGCGCTCCTTTGAGTGCATTCCATGACCCTAACATACCGTCCAACATCCAGCTGCTGATCTGCGCGAAATGCGAAGGTCTCTGGGCCAATCACGGCGATCTGGCGGGTTATACGCAATCCCGGGAGAAGGGCCGCGCTAAACCCGATCCGAAGCTGGCCGCCGAGTACGATAAAATGCTCGAGTCGCAAAGCAGCCGCAAGTACTGGGAGGGGATGGAGGGAATCGCCAGGGATATAGGCGGCCGCCGTGACTTCGTAACCGGACTGCCGCTGGACGGTACGCCCGCGCAGCTGGCACGGATCGATGATATCCAGGATGTGACATATACGATTCTGGGAATGGTATTTCGCCTGCTTTTCGGCGGATTGTAAGCGGCGCACGCCGTTGGGCCGCGCCCGCGGGCCGGCGCTCCATTTGCAAATGCACCACCTGTTTCGCTAGCCTAGTCATTGCAGGTTTCTTTGAAAATATGATTGGAGTTCACCATGGCAGTAATACTGGACAAGGCACAGGAACTCGCAGACGCGATTTCCGCCAGTGAAGAACTCGTGCTCCTGCGCGAGGCAGCCGAGAAGGTCGACAACGATGAGACGGCGACCACGGCGCTGCAGAAGTTCCAGGAGAAACAGGAAATGGTCCAGCGCGCCGCCAGTTCAGGGCTGCAGCTTCCTCCGGAGCAGATGGAGGAACTGCAGGCGATGCAGGCCGAGATACGTGACATCCCGAGCATCCAGGGTTTCGCGTCGGCCCAGACCAGCTTCAACGAACTGATGGACAAGGTAAACGAGATCATCTCGTGCGCCGTGATGGGCAAGCAGCCGGGTGAAGAACCTGACGGGGAAAGTTGCAGCCCCGGATGCAGCTGCGGTCACTGACGCGGAAGGCATTGAAGTCTCTGTCCCGGCAATTTACTAACGGGGTGTTTTAACTTTTTTAGCCCCTGGCAGAATCTGAACTTAATGGATTGGCGGTGATTTGATTGGCGGAAAAGCCCAAGATAGACCCTGAAGAGTGTACGGGTTGCGGTATTTGTGTAGACGAATGCCCGAATGAATGTCTCGAACTCGATTCCGAGGACATTGCGACCCTGGTGAACGTAGCAGACTGTGACGGTTGCGCGACCTGCGAGGACTCATGTCCGACGGAGGCCATCAAGATGGTTGAGTCCTAGGCTCGAATAAAAAAAAGCCCGGCGTATCTGCAGATATGCCTGGAAGAAGAAAAACTCCTCTGGACAGAGGAGTTTTTCGTTTCTTCATAACGCTCAATGCCGCTCAGGCGCAATCGGCCTTCAGCAGCATGAACTGCACTTGCAGGTGCTCGAGCTCTTTTTGCCTGATTTTCTGATCTTCATCGTCACACCTCCCTGGAATCTTCGGATCCCTCCTGGTTTCATGCCAGTTTATTTAAGAACCCCGTACCGGTAGCACTGGCACAGGTCAGCTCCATTAACCTTATTATACCCACGCGCGCGAAATCTGCACCCGCCACGGCACTCCTCCACGAACTCGCAGTTACATTCGAGATCCGAAAGCGGTGTCTTTGCAATTTTCTGCCAGCAGGCTTCGAGTCCTTCTTCGATGGAGCCGATCGCCTGCTCCGCGTAGAAGCCGCAGCGGGCTGCCTTGCCGTCTGCCATGACCGCCATCAGGTGGGCGCCGCAGGCGTAACCCGCCAGTGGTTCATGGATGGCGCCGCCGAATGACCGGCGCAGAAAAGGCCCGGCGGTGCGAGGGTCGACCAGCAGGTCGGTATTTTTCGCCAGGCGGCCGACAGCCGAGGGCAGGTCGACGCTCCACTCGCGGGCGCCAAGACTTCTGACAAGTTCTTCCAGCATGTCAAAATCCTCGAGATTGCGCCGGTGGATCATCGTAGCGACCGATACCTCCACGCCGGCCTCTTTCAGGTGCCCGATCGCGGCCACGGACCGTTCGAACGTGCCCCAGCCACGGATATGGTCGTGTGCCTCACGCATGCCGTCCAGGCTCACCTGCACCTCCTGAGCCGAGAGCCGCCGGGCGGTTTCCTTGTCTATCAGCGTCCCGTTGGTAAGCAGGACCACCCGCAGGTCTTTGCGTGCGAGGTAATCGTTGATCTCCCAGAAATCCTTATGCAGAAGGGGTTCGCCTCCAGAGACAAGAAGGCGAAGTCCCTGCATGTCCTCGAACTGGTCTGCGATGGCCACGATCTCGGGCAGGGAAAGCTCGTGAGCGCCGCCCTCGCCCAGAAAACAGTGGCGGCATTTGAGGTTACAGCGGTCGTTGATGTGAAGCAGCAGGTAACGCAGTGACGGCACCGGGCTCCGGCGCAGACTGAACGCGCGCGCAGCGGGTTCATCAGCCGTTTCGAGAATACCCTCCCCAAGACAGAAATCCACAAACATCCTGCCTTCTTCCGAATCGGGAACGGCGGCGCCGCGGCCGCATTTTTCAAGGAAGGTCAGCGCTTTCTGGTTGATGATGTAAAGTTCATCCGTGGCGCGGTTATAAACGCAGGGTTCTTCTAGGTGCTTGGGGGAGCAGTCACCCGTCAGTCTTACAAGTTGACCAGTCGCAGCTCCATGATCAGCCGGATGGTCACCGCCCGCGGTGCTCATTACTTTTCCTCCGTGGGTTTTACGGCCTCAGCCAGCTGGGTGGGCGTAAGGATTCCGCGTTCGATCACCAGCCGCAGGATCTGGAAACAGGAACACTCGAGGTCTTCCTCGTGGTCTTCCGTATAGAAGTCGCAGTCGTGGCAGAGAAGCTTGCGCAGCTCGGCTGCCGTCAGGTCGTCCGTCCGGGAGCCAAGCTCGCCGGCGGCAGAGTTCAGGTTTGGAAATTCGTTTTCGGCTGGCATCTGTTTCAGAATATCAAAGTGAAGTTCCGGCCGCCAGCAACGGGTTAGTACAAACGCCGGATACTTCGCTCAAAAGCCTCATTTAAGGTAAAACATTATGTTTATCGCTAATGAAGGTATTTAGCTTCACTTAGTTTAAATAGAAGTAATTTTCCATAAATGGTGTGAATACATCTTGACAAATGTGAAAACGTGGGATTTAATACCCCAGAGGGTACTTCCTTCGCAAGTTCTTTCACGTTTTTTCACATTTCTTGAAATCAAGGGAGGGCACATGAGAGCTCGCGCACGCGCGGAAAAATGTGCCTCAGGTCGTATTGAAACGCGAGCAAGGCGGCGGCCGTGAGGTGGATCATTAAGAAGTTCAAGGGGATTGGTCACTGGTTTTCCAATCTTTCATCTACAGCCAAGATTATCGTATCGGTAATCATGCTGGTTCTGATTTTTGCCGGCAGCCTCGGAAGCTACCGGATGTACAACTACACACAGAACGACCCCGAGTTCTGCCGCTCATGTCACACGATGGAGACGGCATGGACCCGGTGGGAAAGCAGCGAGCACAGCAAGGTAGGTTGTCACAGCTGTCATACGGTAAGCCCGGTCGGGGGCATGCAGCTGGTAGTGAATTATTTGATGGAAAAGCCGGACCGGAACACGAACCATGCGTCGATTCCGGACAAGGCTTGTGAGAAGTGCCATTACAGTGGCGATCCGCAGTGGGTGCAGGTACAGGACACCGCCGGGCACAAGGCTCACGCCGAAGGCCAGAATGTCGCCTGCCAGACCTGTCACGGTATGCGCCTGCACAGTTTCCGGCCATCGACTGAGATCTGTGTCGCCTGCCACGCCGATCATGTAGAAGGGCAGGAAAAAGCAATCAAGGTTTCGCAGATGCGTGACCTGCACTGTGTGGAATGTCATCCGTTCATGCGTGAAGACAGCCCGCTGAGGCCTACCAGGGAAACCTGTCTGAGCTGTCATCAGAAGATAAGCAACGGCGTGACTTTTCCGGATAACGCACCGATGAAGTGGGACTGCCGGGAATGCCATAAACCGCATAACTCGGACAAGCCGGTCGTAGACTGCACATCCTGCCACGCGGGAGTCCTGCAGCAGGGCCTGCACAAGGCGACGACCCATTCGCAGACGGCGTGCAAGGTATGCCACAAGCCGCACGAGTGGAAGGTGACTGTCAGGGAAACCTGCACCGGTTGTCATCAGGACAAGGCCGCTCATAACGCGGACAAGGTGTGCGTCGACTGTCACGACTACAAGTCGTCCGCGCCGACAGCATGTGTGCTGCCAGTGGATGATGCGGGAAACCCGACGGCATAGGTTCCCGGCAGAAGCTATATACAATCCAATAGTTCTTAGTGTATTATGTGGCCTGGATTTCAAGGTCAGGCCACATATATGCGCCTCATGTGAGGCGCCGGGAAGAAAGGCGAGAGGGTAAATTCATGTGGTATATCATGGAAGTTCCACAATTCTTTCTTATTAATTTAATCGCAACCACCCTGATCCTGGTGACGCTTTCTTTTGGCATCCCCCCGGTAATCAACTGGTTGATGAAAAGGATGCATCAGGAGCAATAGTCTGGTGCGGCACGTGAACGACGCCGCAGACCAGGTCATTCAAGGTGGACGCAGCCAGATAGCGAGGGCCATGTAGCTGTCCTTCTTCTCAGAACGCCGTGTAATCCATGCATGATGAAGACCGGCGCCGGAGTTGCGAATAAACAAAAGGATAGCAATTACGTTTGAATAGATTTCAGGGCACCAGGTTTAAGGTATCCTGACAGATAAGGAGGAAGCCAAGTGGCGAAAAAACGTTATGCGATGGTGATAGACATCCGCCGGTGCATAGGCTGCCATGCCTGCACTGTCGCCTGTAAGGCCGAGATGGCCGTGCCTCTTGAGGTCAACGCCACCTGGCTGAAGATCGTTGAGAAGGGCAGGTTCCCGGACGCGCGCAGGTTCGTCCTTCCGCGCCTCTGCAACAACTGCGAAGACGCGATCTGCGCCCGCAACTGTCCCACACAGGCTACTTACAAGCGTGACGACGGTATTGTCATGGTCGACCAGCATCGCTGCATCGGCTGCAAGTATTGCATCGCGTCATGCCCTTACGATGTGCGCTATATCAACCCGCTCAAGAATATCGTTCAGAAGTGCTATTTCTGCTCGCATCGCGTGGACGCCGGCATGGAGCCGGCCTGCGTGGAGACATGCCCGACCCGGGCGATGGTCTTCGGCGACATGAACGACAGCAAGAGTGAGGTTGCGCAGATCATGGCTTCAAACGCCACGGTCGTACTGAAAAAGGAAATGCAGACCAACCCCCAGGTCCACTACATAGCGCCGGATGAAACCGCCATGAGCAACGTGGAGAGGGAAATCAATTACTACACCGAAGGCACGCTTTTCAAACTTAAGATCTGATCGGGCTAATGACTAGACGGAGGGGAATGCCAGCATGGAACATGGAGACGTAAATGTAATCTACTCGGTGGAGCACCAGCTGCCGCTGATCATGTACATCGGCCAGTATTTCTTCTTCACGGGATTAAGCGCGGGCTCGTTCGTCATTTCGGTTATCGCCACGCTGCTTGGACGCAAGGAGTTCAAGCCGATCGGAAAGATCACAGCCATTCTGGCGCCGGCTCTGCTCATCATCGCTCCGCTCAACCTGATCCTCGACCTCGAACAGCCGCTGCGTTTCTGGCATCTGTTCGTCTTTTACAACTGGACTTCGCCCATCACTTACGGCTCATTCCTGTTAACGGCTTATCCGATCATGGGCTGTATCTACGCCTTCATGGTTTATACCGACAGGCAGAAACTTGCCAAGGTCTTTGGTATTCTCGGAATCCCGCTGGCCATATCGGTCCACGGATATACCGGCTTCATCCTGGCGCTGGCAAAGGCCAGATCACTCTGGAACACCGCCGCCATGCCGACCATTTTCCTGGTTTCAGCCATGGTCTCGGGTATCGGGCTGGTGGTCATCATCGCCGCCATACGCTACAAGTGGTTTGACAAGGCAGCGACAAATGAAACCAGGGAACAGGACAAGAAACTTATCCTGCAGCTGGCCCAGTTCATGGCCTATGTGATCATGCTGGACCTGTTCCTCATCCTGTCAGATGTCCTCGTACTTCTGACGGCACACTCGGATGCATACGAAGCTGGCATGTTGATCCTGACTGGTAACTTCGCTCCCCTGTTTGTCGGAGTGGAAATAATTTTGGGCTCGTTTTTGCCCATTTTACTGATACTGGGGCCGAAGATGCGAAATTCGCTGACTGCGGTTGTGGTGGCCTCGATCCTGGTTAATATCGGAGTTTACGCCATGCGTTTTGTCATGGTAATCGGCGGTCAGACAGTACCTCTCAGTTAGGCAAGGAGCAATCGAATGCGAATGATAAACCGTAGAGACTTTCTTAAATTAGGCGCCGCCAGCGCCGCGGTGCTGGCGATTGAAAGCCAGTTTCACCCCTTCGCCTACGCGGCCGAGCGGCTTGCGGAAGGCGGCCGTTCCGTCAACCGCACCTCGGGTCTTCCGAGATCGTTCCTGCCCAGCACATGTACCCAGTGCCCCGCGGGATGCGGCACCATCGGTTACGTGGAAGAGAGCCGGCTGGTCAAGATCGGCGGCAATCCCAAACATTTAAGCAACGAGAGCGCCCTTTGCGCGCGCGGCCAGGCGGGCATCAACGCCGTGTACGACCCCGACCGGCTGCTCAAGCCCCTCAAGCGGGTAGGCCAGCGCGGACGGAATTCCTGGCAGGAGATTTCCTGGGAACAGGCATATAAGGAAGTTGCCGAGAACATGAACGCGCTCAAGACAGGCGGCGCACAGGATTTTATCTTCCTGACTGACGACCTCGAGCGCGATGCGCTTGGCCGTCGCTTCACGAACGCCCTCGGTTCCGCCAATGCTTTTGGCGCTTCGGGCATCTATGACGCCAACAAGCGTGCCGGCACCAGCCTCACATGGGGCAAGGAAGGCGACATGCCGGACGTCGCAAACAGCAAGTACATCCTGTCTTTCGGCGCCAACCCCTATGAGAGCGGTCCGCAGTTTGTCGGTTTTGCGCGGAGGCTTGTCGACGGAGTCGTCAAAAATCAGGCCAAACTCGTAGTCTTCGATGTGAGGCTGACCAACACTTCGGCCAAGGCGACTGAAGTCTTTTATGTCCAGCCGGGCACATACGCGCTCGTGGCCCTGGCGATGGCGAATGTCATAATGCAGGAAGGGCTCTACGACGGGGCTTTCATCGAGAGCTGGACGAACGTCTCACCGGCTCAGCTGGCGCAGCACCTGGCTGAATATACTCCCGAGCGCGCCGAGGCTGAAACCGGTGTCAGCGCCACGGTCATCCGCCGCATAGCCGCGGAATTCGCCACTACCAAGCCAGCGACAACCGTTACCGATAACATGCTTTCAGCGCACAAGAACGGTGTGCAGAACGAGCGTGCTGCGATGTTGCTCAACATCATCACCGGCAACATAGACAGGCGCGGTGGACTCTGTCTTCCGAGGCAATACGACCTTACCGATCCGGCTCCGGTTCCACCGATACCGGCCCCCACCGCGGCGACAGGCCAGTCGATCGTTGCCGCGATGACGATGATCAAGCAGCGCAAGCAGCCGGTCGGCGTGCTGATGACACACGGGTTCAATCCCGTATACGCAAATCCTGACGGTACGTCCGTCGAAGAGACTCTCAAGGACGAGACCCTTATCAAGTACCACGTGGCCATAACTCCGTTTATAACAGAAACTGCGGCCATGGCGGACATCATCTTTCCGGAGACGACATACCTGGAGGACTGGGACATCGAGGTCCGGCCCTCGCTCGAGCTCGTGCCCTTTGTCGCCCTGCGCCAGCCAGTTGTGCCGCCGCTGGATTCAGCAAAGTCCTTTTTTGATATCGCGCTCGAACTGTCAAGCACAATCGGCGGCATGCAGCAGTTCTTCCCCTGGAAATCCGTTGACGGCTGGCTTAAAGCAAGAATCAGCGGTATCGATGGGCTCATGAAAGCCGGTGGACTCGACTATCTGAAACAGCATGGCGTCTGGTATGACCCCAAATCCAGGCCGAATTACGGTTCCTACCAGGCGGGTGGTTTTCCGACTCCGTCGGGACGCATCGAGGTCTATTCACAGAACCTGGCTTCGAGGAACTTCGCGCCGCTGCCGGTATATGAGCCGATTGCAGCCTTCCGCACCATTTCAGAGGAAAAGAACGAAATGATACTCACCATTTACGACACCGCCCTGCAGACCGACTACAAAACGGGTAACTGCATGTGGGTCGATGAGATACTTCACAATAATCCCGCCTGGATCAATCCGGAAACGGCAGCCAGGCTGGGCATCATCGAGGGCGATGCCATAAAGATAAGGCGCACATCGAGATCGGGCGAGGCCAAGAAGTCGTCCATCGAGACCACGGCATTCCTTAGCGAAGGTGTTCACCCGAGGGTGGTCGCCATGGCAAACGGCGTAGGTCATACCGATTTCGGACATGTTGCCGAAGGTGAGAAGTTTGAGAAGAACGGCGCGACGGTAACCGGATCGGAGATACCCAAGTTCCTGCAGGATCCGAACAGCAAGCTGATCTGGTGGGGAGAAAAGGGCGGTATCGGCGTCAACGCCAAGGATATCGTGCCTGCCGACTTGGATCCGATTGGCGGCGGCGAAGCCTGGGGCGACGTGGTCGTAGTTCTGGCCAAGAGCTAATACGAGAGCATGTCTTTGGCCTCAACAGGGGCTGGCGGGCAGGAAGATGAACTCGCCAGGGCCCGGGCAAGCATGTTCGGACTCGTCGCTCGGGTTTTCAGCGGCCGTCCGACGGAAGGGCTGCTTGACGGCATCAGGGATTCGCAGATGCTGGAGTCACTGTCCGCGTTTGATGTGGTTTTCGAGGAAGACTTCCTTGAGACGGACATCGACCAGCTTGTCGGTGATCTGGCCGGGGAATTTGTAAGGCTGTTTATCGGCCCGGGGCATCATATCGCGCCCTATGAGTCGGTTTATGTCCGCTCAGAGGACGAGGATTCGCCCAGATTATGGGGCAAGGCGACGGTCGAGGTGGCGAACTTCTACCTGGAAGCCGGGCTGGAGCTCCCGACAGGCCAGACGCCGGATCATCTGGGGCTGGAACTGGAAGCGATGGCTGTGCTGGCTGAGGCTGAAGCGGTGAGCCGTGAGACCGGCGACCTGGATAGCGCCAAAGAAATTTTTGAAATGCAGAATGAGTTTTGCAGGCAGCACCTGCGGATCTGGGTGCCGAAGATCTGCAGTGAGATTGGGAACGAAACGGCGAGCAGTTTTTATCGCAACATGGCTTTATTGACTGCCAGCCTGGTTGAGATGCAATGTGGCGCGGATTCGGTTTTTTAAAGAAAGGCATGGGTATGTTGCCAGAACATAGAGGGAGGACAAGACTTTAATGAAACTAAAGATGCCAAAGCTGTCAAAGCCGGCCTGGGTGATAGTGGGACTGGTCATTCTGTGTCTTGCGATGCTGCCCATGGTGGGTCTTGCCCACTATACAACCACTAATCCCAGGTACTGTCTTACCTGTCACGGCACAGGTGAGACCGCCGATGTTGGCGAGCCTTCCTCCATGCATCCGGATTACAGCGACGTCGGCTGTATCAACTGCCACGCTGAAGACGGCGGGCATTATGTCACCGACGGCTACAAGACCGGCTTCATGGCGGAACCGGGACGCGTCACTGAAAACTGCACCCGTTGCCACGAGAGCATGAAAACGAAAAAGGACACAGAAGGCTTCAAGTACAACGTGGGCAAGATCGCATTTCCGCACGACAAGCACATCGGCTTCGGAGCGCAGTGCGCTGACTGTCACCGCAACATAGCCCATGACCTGAACGTCAAGCCGACCAACCGTCCGCGGATGGCCTACTGTTTCCAGTGTCATCCCACAACCGACAGCTGTGCCAAGTGCCATCCGGATGGACCGCCGGCCGAAAAGACCACGATTCCGCCACCGGCCCGCATGCCGCAGACGCCTTCAGCAGACGCGGCCCAGGCGACATTCGAAGTCAAATGCTCGAAATGTCACGCTATCTACCCGCCGAATATGTACACCAAAGCGGAGTGGGCCCCAATCGTTGAGCGCATGGCCGGCTACACCGGATCCGACACAACACCGGAAGACGTGGCGCTGATCATCACGTATCTGGGCACCGCGGCCAGATAGTCCGAAGTGAAAAATGTTAATTACGCGAAGGCGCCCGTCAGGGCGCCTTCGCTGCTTCGGCGCCATTGATACAATTGCACTCAGCGGTCCATCCTTCTAAGATGAAGCTGGTGGCGATGCTGACTTGATAAGAATACTCCGGCAGTTATCCGCGCAAAGTGTTCAGCGCATACCGCCAGAAAGCAGCGATTAAACAGGACCATGACAGAATCCCCAACTAAAAAAAGAAACGTTTACGTGATCGGGCATGCGACGCCGGATACCGACTCAGTCTGTTCGGCGATCGGCTACGCGCTGTTTAAAAACCTGACCGACAGGCGTTACGTCTTTACTCCCGCGCGGGCCGGCGGCATCAATGAAGAAACCAAATTCGTGCTGGAGCGGTTCGGCGTCCCGGCGCCGGTCGAGGTGGAGAGCCTGACACCGACGGTCAGCGACCTGGAGCTGCACAAGCCAATCGCGATATACGAGCGTGACTCGGTTCACGCACTGGCCCAGCTTGTCCGCGAGGAGGGCGTCAGGACCGTGCCGGTCGTTGATGATATGGACAGGGTGCTGGGCATTCTGGGTCTCAGGGATATCGCGCAGTTTCATATGGAGAGCGCCGGTCTTATGGACCTTTCCAACGCGCCGATCAGCCTCGATATATTCATCAAGACGCTAAACGGAATGATGATCACCAACGCCGGCAAGGCCGACACGCTCCAGGGCAGGGTGATAATCGCCGCCATGCAGCGGGGAACCCTTTTAAATACCATGCACGAAGGCGATATCATCGTCCTGGGAGATCAGCAGGACCTGCAGCTTGACTGCCTGCACGCGGGCTGCTCCACGCTGATCATCACCGACGGCATCGCCGTCGCCGCCGAGGTTATCCGCAAGGCGGAAGAGCTGGGAGTCCTGATAGTCTCATCGCCGCATCCGGCTTTCGCTTCGGTCCAGCTGCTGCTGATGTCTGAGCCGGTGTCTTCGATCATGGACGTAAAACCGGCTACGGTCGGCCTGTTCACGCCGATCTCCGAGCTGCGCACGGCGGTGCTCGATTCCGACTATCGCTCAGCCGTTGTTGCCGACAGCGACGACCGCCTTATCGGTTTCGTCACCCGTACCGACCTGCTGGATCCGGTCAGAAAGCGGGCGATCCTGGTTGACCATAACGAGATATCGCACGCGGTCGACGGCATCGAGGAGGCCGAGATACTGGAGATCATCGACCATCATCGCGTGGGCGACGTATCCACGGCGGCCCCGATTTACGTCTACAACGACCCGCTGGGCAGCACCTGCACCATCGTGGCCGACATGCTGTTCCTGCACCAGGTGCATGTTCCGGCGGAGATCGCCGGCATCCTGCTCTCGGGTATCCTTTCCGACACCCTGATGCTGACGCTGTCGACGACAACCGAACGCGATCACGAGATCGCGGAGCGCCTGGCCGGCCTGGCCGGCGTCAACATCGACGATTACGGCCGCGAGCTGATGCACGCCAGCATCAATATCACCGGCAAGACGTCCGCCGAATTGATCGCCGGCGATTTCCGTAAGGTCGACATCGGTGGGAAGAAGCTGGGAATCGGCCAGATGATGGTGCTCGACTGTGCGGAGATCGACGTTAGGGAGAAAGAGCTGCTGGCTGAGCTGGAACGTTTGCGTAAGGAAGACGGCTACGACCTTACCGTCATGCTGGTGACCAATCCTCTGAACGCCGAGTTCGAACGGGTTCTGGCGTCGGGTGAGACCTGGATAATCGAAAAGGCATTCCCCCCATGTGAGATCAGGAACGGCACCTGCCGCATCCCGGG
>JBAZZU010000034.1:0-21414 GCA_041658605.1 Thermoleophilia bacterium
TGACACCGGCAACCAGGACCGTATCGTGGACGAGGTCTTCCGCTCCGAGCTCGGCATCGGCTGGGGCGATTTTGAGCGTGACTGGAGCCACTACGTCACCGGGAACGGCCAATGATCTACTGTTCAGAAAAAGGCCCGGGCCATGGATAAAAGATATCTCCTGAAAACCATTGCGATTTTTTTCATCGCGGGCGGCGCGCTGGCGCTCGGCCTCTCGCTGGGCATCCCGTTCGTTCAGAACGAACGGGCCAACACAAAACTGGCAGGCGCCAACAACCACATCGAGGAAGCCAACCTGCTCATGTCCCGCATCGAGGCGGACAAGCTCGGCGCGGACACCTTTACCTCACAGGAAAATATCAGCACCGCCCGCGAGGCCGTGGCGGGCGCTGAACCGCTGCTGAAACAGGCCACGGATTCAGTTCGCGAAGCATCGCGCGACGCCCGTTCGGCAGCAGGTCTGTCCTCCATCTCACCCGACAACCGCGACTACCTGCTCAAGAAGGCGGAAATCGCGGACTTGAGAGAACAGCAGCTGCTGGTCCTCGAAGATACCGTCGTCCAGCTCGGGAACCTCTATAAAGGCGGGTCCGTCGTCTTCACCTCGCTCGAAGAGATGGACATGCTGCTGGGACAGTTCCAGGTCGCGATGAGCATGGTTCAGTCGAACCCGGCTGAAGCCAGCGCGACGCTGAAGCAGACTTCGCAATCGATGCTCAAGGTGAAGCAGGAGCTGGATGACGGCTATTCGGCGACAGGATTAAACCTGCTTACGGCGATGTCGCAATCGGTCGGTGAATACGCCGACCTGTCTTCAATGGCGGCGCAACTGGCCGATGCCGCCGGCGCCGGTGACCAGACACGGGCGCAGGCTGTTGCGATCGACCTGGAGAAAAAGCTCATGACCACGAGCGGCGCGCGCAACGAACTGGAAAACTGGTGGCAGAGCGAGATCGAACCGCGTGAGTCCCTCTACCGCGACCTGCAGGCGCAGATGGAAACACTCGATGAAGAGGCCGCTGGCCTTTACGCGACCCGCTGACCGGGCGGCGGCTTGAGGCGCAGATCATAGCGAGCCTGTCCAGCGCTAATCCTGACCCTGGTTCATCGCCTGCCGAATCAGTCTCTCAGCCTCATCGAAGCCCCCGGTCTGGAGCAGCTCCGCCCGCAATTGCGCCGTGGGCCTGAACCGGCGCAGGAACCAGCCGTAGAACTTGCGCATGTGACGCACAGCCCTCGCCTCACCCAACTCGTCGACGAGGTCCGCATAAAAAAGCCCGATCTCGGCCAGCACTTCATCGAGGGACCGGCTTCCCGGCTCCACCCCTGCCAGCAGATCGGAAAACAGCCAGGGGTCACCAAGGGATGGACGGCCAATCATGAGCGCCGCACAACCTGATTCCAGCAACCGTCGGGCGTCTTCGCAGCCAACGATGTCGCCGCTGGCGATGACCGGGATATCCAGAGCCGCGGCCAGCTGAACACTAACCGAATGGTCGGCCTTCCCCTTCCACATCTGGGCGCCGGTGCGGGGATGGATACATATGGCCGCCGCGCCTGCTTCCTGCAGAAACCCGGCCAGGGAAAGAGCCGTCACCTCGCGCCCCGGACCCGAACGCATCTTGACAGTGACGGGTATGCCCACGGCGTCCACCATGGCGGCGACGATCCTGGCCGCCAGCCGCTCATCCCCCATCAGGGCCGATCCGGCCCCGGTCTTTACGACCTTTCTCACCGGGCAGCCCATATTGACATCGATGATGTCCGCGCCTGCCGCCTCCGCGGCCCGCGCCGCCTGGGCCATGACCTCCGGGTCGCTGCCGAAGATCTGCACCGCAACGGGGTGCTCCGGTGCCGTGAGCTCGAGCATTTCCAGAGTCCTCGCGTTGTGGTATCTCACCCCGTAACTGCTGACCATCTCCGTGACCGTGAGCGCTACTCCGAAACGCCGCGCCTGCAGCCTGAATGCGCGTCCGCTTATACCCGCGAGCGGCGCCTGCACAAGACGGTTGCGCAGGCGCACGGCGCCGATATTAAAGGGCTCTCTGATATGTGACGTTGTATGCGGCATGCTAGAATACGCTCACATGGCTGACGTGGTTCTTGAAACCCATAATCTAACAAAAGAGTTTATCAAGCGCCGGGGCTTTTCCTCCCCCCTGCATCCGTTTGACAAAACAATATTCACTGCGGTAAAAAACATCAGCATCACTGTCGAGCGGGGCGAGATATTCGGATTGCTGGGCCCCAACGGCGCGGGAAAGACAACTCTCACCAAGATGCTCTGCACCCTCATACTGCCAAGCGGGGGCAGCGCTAGCGTCTGTGGTTATGACCTGGCAAAACAGCAGGGAAACGTCAAAGCTTCTATCGCACTCATCTCCAGCGAAGAACGCAGCTTTTACTGGCGGCTCACCGGCAGGCAGAACCTCGAATTCTTCGCCGCCCTCCACGGGCTTGCGAAAGATGAAGCCCGGGAGCGCATAGACGAAGCGCTGGATCAGGTCGACATGACCGCCGCCGCCGGGCGCACTTTCAAGGAATACTCCACCGGCATGAAACAGCGGATAGGCCTGGCGCGCGGGTTGCTCGCCGATCCGGACATCTTCTTCATGGACGAACCCACCAAGGGCCTCGACCCCGTCGCCACCAGGAAGCTGCACGACTTCATAATAAACAGGATGGCAGCCGAGGGGAAAACCGTCTTCCTCGCGACCCATCACCTGGCGGAGGCGGAACAGGTCTGCAACCGGGTGGGGATAATGTCCAATGGCGAGATGGTGGCGAGCGGCGTCACGGGCGAACTTACCGGCGATTCATCACTGGCCGAATATTTTCACGCGCTGATATCCGATACGGAAGCGGAGGAATAGGTGCTGAGAAAACCACTGGCGTTTCTGAAGAAAGACTTCCTCACGGAGATCAGCTACCGCTTCTCGTTCGTGCTCCAGTTCATAAGCATCTTCTTCTCGGTCGTCATGTTCTATTTCGTTGCCCAGCTGCTGGGAGAGTCGCCGACCCTGCAGCAGAAACTCGGGGATTACGGTGGTGACGCCTCCCAGAGTTATTTTGCCTTCGTGCTTATCGGCATAGCCTTCTCCAACTACCTGTCAGTCGGCCTGACGAGTTTTTCCAGCAGTATCAGGGCCGAGCAGATGATCGGCACGCTTGAGGCGATGCTGGTGACGCCTACGCGACTGTCCAATATCGTCGTCTCTTCCTCGCTCTGGAGCTTTGCCTTCACCTCGATCCAGGTCGCGGTCTACCTGCTGATCGGCGGCATCTTCTTCGGCGTCGATTTCGGCAATGCCAGCCCGCTGCCCGCGATCACCGCGCTCATCCTGACGGTGGTCGCTTTCAGCAGCCTCGGCATCATTTCGGCCAGCTTCATCATGATCTTCAAGCGCGGCGACCCCATCGCCTGGGTGATCGCGACATCGTCGACGCTGCTGGGCGGTGTTTATTATCCGATCACGATCCTGCCGGAATGGCTGCAGACACTCTCTTACATTTTTCCGATTACTTACGCGCTCCGCGCCATCCGCATGTCACTATTGAAGGGGGCAGGGTTCTACGACGTGGGAGGCGATCTCCTGGCGCTGGTAATCTTCTCGGTGATCATGCTGCCGATAAGCCTTTTTGTATTTCGCTATGCCGTGGCCAGGGCAAAACGCGACGGCAGCCTCGCCTACTACTAGAGATTCCGCCTGCTACTTTTTCATTTGTTGATCAACCCCTTAACTTAAGCAAACTGTCCTTCTGAGGATAAGTAAACTGTCATTCTGAGAAGCGAAGCGACGAAGAATCTGCTTTTACAGCAAACAGAAGATTCTTCTGCGCTCCTCGCTCCTCTCCGAGTGTCTCGGAATGACTATTCGGAGAAAACCTGAGCTGATAGATAATCGCTCACTGGTATGACACCGGTGAAAACATTAAGCAGAATTAAGAAGGCGTGAGAACGGCCTCGATAAAAGCTACACTTAGGCACACAAACATTTAGAATATGTTTTGATGCGCAAAGAGACGCCGCATCCGCGCAGCGATGAACCTCCTGGCCAACCGCGGCACTTCAAGGTAAAGGCGCAATAGTCCGACTTCCCGTTCATGAATCTGAAACCCGTTCTAACAACCGCTCCGACCACAAGCCAGCAACTGGTGCTCTCCCCGAGGCTGTACCAGAGCTTGAGCATACTGCGGCTCGGCGCCTTTGAGCTTCAGGAGCTCATACAGAAAGAGCTCGATGAGAACCCCACCCTGGAGATTCCGGAGGCCGCCGATTTTGAGGCAGAACCCGGACAGGTATCGGAACGGGAGCTCTGGGATGATTACCTGGGCGCGAACCGCGGTGATCGTGGCGGCGGCAATACAGCGACCCCCGGAGAACTTACCGCCTGCGCCGAGACCCTTTCGGAGCATCTGACCCTGCAGCTGCACCTCGAGAACCTGACAGACGCGCGGCGCCGCATCGGGCTGGCGATAATCGGCAGCCTCGATGAGGACGGCTACCTGCGTGAACCAGTGGAGGAACTGGCAGCCACGATCAACAAGCCGGCCGCCGAGATCGAGGATGTGCTGAGGATCGTACAGCGGTTCGATCCGCCCGGAGTCGCAGCCCGGAACCTCGAGGAATGTCTTGCCATACAGCTCGAACAGATCGGCGCCGGTGAAACCGCGATCCGCATCGTGCGGGAATTCCTGCCGCAGGTCGCCCATAACGCGTTTGGAGAGATAGCGAAATCGCTCGGCGTCTCGAACCTGAAAGTAAGGCGAGCTGTCGAGGTGATCCGCAGCCTCTGCCCCTCACCGGGTTCGCTTTTTGACACGAGCCCGCCCGCGGCGGCGGTCATCCCCGACGTCTACGCGCGGGTCGACCGCGGCCGTATCCGCATCCTGGCCAACCGTGAGATTGTGCCATCACTCAAGCTCAGCCGCCTGTATCAGGAGATGGCCTCAAAAAAGTCTGACGCAGAACCTGCGACCACGGCTTACATCAAGGATAAACTTCAGGAGGCGTCACGCCTCATACGCGACATCGACCACCGGCGGACGACGGTCACGAAGGTCGCGCGCGCCATCGCCGAAGCCCAGCCGGAGTTCTTCACCCAGGGGCCGGAGCATCTGCGGCCGCTGGGCCTGGAGAAGATCGCCGCGAGCCTCGACGTCCATCCGTCGACGATAAGCAGGGCGCTCCTCGGCAAGTACATGAGCACGCCGCACGGGATTTTCGAATTCCGTTATTTCTTCTCCTCCGGATATGCTGCCGCAAAAGGCGGTGAAGGACTCGCGGCCAACGCGGTGAAGAAACGCCTGGCGGGGATAATCGCGCGCGAAGATGCGCAGCATCCGCTTTCGGACCAGAAGCTTGTCGGTCAGCTCAAGGAGAACGACATCAGCATCTCCCGGCGCACGGTGGCAAAATACCGCGAACAGCTCGGCATCGCACCGTCCTGGGAACGAAAGAAAGATACGGCGGGCCAGAGCTGACAAATATATGATGATCGATCAAAAACCAAAAACGGTGGCGAAACTCCGCGATGCCATCCTCGTGTCGATCCTTGTCGCCGTCATCAGCTACTTCCATTACCGCCCCGTGCATCTCGATTACATCTCCCACGAGGCCTTCCATATATCGCTCACGAGGCTTTACTACATTCCCATCATCTATGCAGCGATCAGATTCGGCATCAGGGGCGGCCTGCTGACATCGCTCAGCATCACCGCGCTCTTCGTTCCCTACGCCTTCATGTCTTTGGGAGGCTTTTCCGAAAGCGGCTCCCTGGAGAACTTCTTCGAAGTAATTCTTTACAATGTCGTCGCCTTCACGACCGGCGCAGTAGTAGATTCACGGCGCCGCCAGCAGCAGCGCTACGAGGAAGTCATGGAACTCAACAAGGAGATCGAAGACCGTGAGACCGCCCTGCGCAACATGAAGGCATACACCGAGAGCATACTGGGAAGCGTCAGCAGCGGTGTCATCTCCGTCGATCGCCGCAGGCAGATAGTCACGGTCAACCCGGCGGCGGCGCACATCATGGCGCGCGATGAAGAAGACATGGTCGCCTACCCCCTGGAAAAAATCTTTGATGGACATGAGGAACTGCTGCGGGCCGCCGAGCTGGTTCTCTCGGAGGAGCAGAACCGGGCGACGCTGGAGATGGAGCTCACATCAAACGGCAGGCCTGTGACAGTGGCGGTAAGAGTCACGCCTCATCGCAGCCGGGGCCAGACGGTGGGCATAGTCATAACCCTCGAAGACCTTACCGAGGTCAAGGACCTCACCGAACAACTGCTGCGGGCCGACAAGCTGTCCGGCCTCGGCGAGCTGGTCGCCGGCGTCGCCCACGAGGTGCGCAACCCGCTCGGTGTTATCAAGGCCAGCGTGCAGATGATGGAGCAGGAGATGGAGATGGGCTGCCAGGACGCGGAGCTGACCCATGTCATGATCCAGGAGATAGACCGGCTCGACGCGGTTGTCAACACGCTGCTGGACTTCGGCCGTCCTTCAAAATCCCGGTTCGAGGAGGTCGAGCCCCGGCATGTCATCGATGAGGTCGTCCTGCTCACCAGGCAGTTCGCCAAACAGCAGAAGATCGTCGTGCATAAAAATTACCCGGACGAACTTCCGGAAATCCACGCTGACGAAGACAGGCTGAAGCAGATTTTCGTCAACCTCATCTCCAACGCGATACAATCGATGCCGGATGGCGGTCAAATCACGATCGATGCCGCCGCGTCCGAAGGCTACCTGAAGATTTCCTTTGCCGACACCGGCATCGGTATCACCGAAGAGGAGAAGGAGCGCATTTTCGATCCCTTCCATACAACCAGGGCCGAAGGCAGCGGCCTGGGCCTCTCCATCGTGCACCGCATCGTCGACGCCCACAACGGCTTTATAAAGGTCGAGAGCCGTCCGGGCGAGGGCAGCACTTTTATAGTGGGACTGCCGCTGGCGCATTCGCGTCCGGCTGGCGCATTCGGGAAGGAAGATTCGGACGGCCCGGCGAATGAACCGGCTGAGAAGGAATCTGAAAGTTCTGTTTGATTAACCATGGAGGAACCGGCATATGCCTGGCACCATCCTGATAGTAGATGACGAAAAAAACATGCGCTTCGTAGTCGGGCGCGCTTTAAAGAGCGCAGGCAACGACGTGCGTGAGGCGGCATCGGGCGAAGAAGCCCTGAAGTCCTTCGAAGAGTCGGTGCCCGACATGGTGATACTCGACCAGCGCATGCCCGGCATGGACGGCATCACGACGCTTACCCGCATCAGGCAGGAGCACCCCGGCCTGCCGGTGATCATGCTTACGGCGCACGGCAACGTTGAGAGCGCCGTCGAGGCCATGAAGGCCGGCGCCACTGACTATCTGACCAAACCGTTCGATGTCGAGGAGCTGAAACTCTCGGTGGAGAAAGCGCTCAGGGTCAGCAAGCTCGAACAGCAGGTGGACTACCTGCGCGGTGAGCTCGACCGCGAATATGACACGTCGGGCATCGTCGGCAACAGCCCCCAGATGAAAGAGATAATGTCAACTGTCGCGCGCGTCGCCACCTCGGACGCCACGGCAATGATCTACGGCGAGAGCGGCACCGGCAAGGAGCTCATCGCCAAGGCGCTCCACGAGCAGAGCGACCGCAGCAAGGGCGCGTTTATACAGCTGAGCTGCGCGGCGCTACCGGAGACATTGCTGGAAAGCGAGCTCTTCGGCTACGAAAAAGGCGCATTCACCGGCGCCGCCGACTCCCGGCCCGGGCGTTTCGAACTGGCCGACGGCGGCAGCCTCTTCCTCGACGAGATCGGCGACGTCTCGCCGACTGTGCAGGTGAAGCTGCTCAGGGTGCTTGAGAACCGGAGCTTTGAAAGGCTGGGCAGCTCGAAGACGACCAGCGTCGACGTGCGCCTGATCGGCGCCACAAACCGTGACCTCGGGGCCATGATCAAGACAAGCGAGTTCCGCGAAGATCTTTTTTACCGCCTGAACGTCATCCCCATAACCATGCCGCCCTTAAGGGAGCGCGTCGGCGACATCAGACTGCTTGCGGAGCATTTCCTCGTGCGTTTCGCGCCCGCCAAGAAACTCTCGGCCGAGACCAACAGGCTGCTCGAGGCCCATTCCTGGCCGGGAAACGTGCGCGAGCTGCAGAACACGATCGAGCGCGCAGCCATTTTAAGCGCAGGCGAGGTGATCGTTCCCGAAGACCTGCCGGTGGAAGTGCGTTTAAAGACACCCGCCGGAGACGAGACCATAAAGCTGCCCGCCGATGGAATCACGCTGGGCAAGGTCGAGAAAGAGCTCATCGCGCAGGCGCTGGAACGCACTGGCGGCAACCGCACCAGGGCGGCCGAACTGCTGGGTATCAGCCGCCATACCCTCCTTTACCGGATAGAGAAATACGAACTGGACAAGTGATTTCCTTGATTCTCATAAGTGACACAGGTATTCTGAATAGCGATCCCATGTATAACTTTTGTTCATCTACCGAGGAGCCGAAAGAGCTGAAATGAAAAGACTCGGGCTCCTTTATCTGGCCGCACAAAACCTCAGACGCAAACCCTTCAGAAGCTTTGTGACCATCGCTATCGTCGGGCTGGCGTCCGGTACTCTGTTCTCCGCGACCCTGCTCATCGGCAGCGTCGACCGCAGCCTCGAAGTCGGCATGGAGCGGCTTGGCGCCGACCTCCTCGTTGTTCCCGAGGGCTACCAGGAATCCGGCCAGGCGGCGCTGATCACGGGAGCGCCCACGAGTTTTTACATGAGCCGCTCGATCCTGGACCAGGTCAAGGCCACTCCCGGCGTCGAGCAGGCATCCGCCCAGCTTTTCATCGAATCGCTGCTGTCGGTCCCCTGTTGCACCGGCCGGGCGCAGCTCGTCGGTTATGACCCGGATACAGACTTTGTAATCACTCCCTGGCTTGTTGACAACCTGAATCGTCCGCTCGAAAAGGACGAGGTCATAATCGGTTCACTGATCCTCGCCAACAAGGGAGAACAGGTCCATTTCTACGGTCAGGCTTTTAATGTTGCCGGCGTCCTGGACGCCACGGGTATGGGAGCCGATGAAAGCGTCTTCATGAAGATCGACGACGCCTATCAGATGGCAGCCGACTCTTCGATGCAGGCGGAAGAAACCATCGATGTAAGACCCGGCCAGATCTCATCCGTCCTCGTGAAAATGACCCCCGGCACGAATATCGATCAGTTGACGCAGAGGATAAAAACCAACGTGCCCGGCACCATGATCATCACCGCCAACGAACTCAGCCGTTCGGTCACCGACCGGCTTTCGGGATTCACCCGCGGCTTCATCGCCATCGACGCGATCGTCTGGGTGATGTCGCTGCTGACCATCGCCGCTATCTTCTCGATGATCGTCAACGAACGCCAGCGTGAGATCGGTCTGCTGAGGGCGATGGGCGCAAGCCGCCGCTTCGTCTTCCGCCTGATGCTCGTCGAAGCCGTCTTCCTGACAGCGGCCGGCGGTCTTGCGGGCATATTCATCGGTGGCGCGGGCCTGTTCATCTTCAAGGCCGTGATCACGACGAGCCTGGGTATTCCATACCTCTGGCCGCCGCTGCTGACCTTCGCAAAGCTGACTGTCATAACCCTGCTGCTGGCCATCGCCACCGGCGCCGCGGCGTCCCTCTATCCCGCATACAGCTCCAGCAGGCTGGAGCCATACGCCGCCATCAGGCAGGGGGAGTGAGCGACAGGTGACCGTGTCAGGCAACGAAAACATGATCATCATCAAGGACCTGAGCAAGACTTATAAAGTGGGACCAAGCACGGTGCGCGCGGTAGACACCGTCGACCTCGAGATCCCGACGGGGCAGATGGTCTCCATTGTCGGCCACTCCGGCTCCGGCAAGACGACGCTGCTGAGCCTTATGGGCGGACTCACCAAGCCAAGCTCCGGCCGCGTGCTTCTCGACGGCATCAATATCTGGAACCTGAATGACAAGGAAATGTCGCTGCTGAGGAACATGAAGATCGGTTTCACTTTCCAGTTCGCCAGCCTTATGCCAACGCTGAACGCGATCGACAACGTCCGGCTGCCGTCCACTTTCGGAGATAATCCGGAGGCTGACTTAAGCCGCCCTGAGGAACTGCTGGAACTCGTCGGACTGGGCGACAGGATGCATTCCTATCCCGGACAGCTTTCCGGCGGAGAACAGCGGCGCGTGGCGCTGGCCCGGACCCTCATGAATAAACCGCAGCTCATCCTCGCCGACGAGCCGACCGGCGACCTCGACGAAGAAACCGAATCTGACATCCTCGAGACATTCAGGAAGATAAACGAAGAGGGCGTAACCATCGTGATAGTAACCCACTCCCGCGTGGTTGCCTCCAGGGCACAGCGCGTGTTAAGAATGACCAAGGGACATCTGACGGAGAACGAGGAATGAGCGCTGAGCGCAGACAAAAAATAATTCTTGTGTTGATGACGCTGGTCGCGGCGGTTGTCATTTCAACGCTCGTCATAGCATCAGCCGGCTGTGGTGAGAAGGCCGGCGTCAGCGCCGAGAAGTATGCTCAGGTCGAGAAGGGCATGACCCTCGACCAGGTCGAAGGGCTGCTGGGAACACCCGCGCGCTCACACCGCACCGGCCCCTCACAAAACCCCACTATCATCTGGTACTACGATAAAACCAGCGGAGAAGGTCTACTGAAGATCGCCTTCGAAAATGCGAAGGTTTCGAACATCTCCCCGTACGACACGAGCGTGAACCCGGACGAATAACGGTTACCGCGCGTATACAGAAAAGTTCGTCCTCGGAAATCAGCACAAACACCGAAGCGACAGACATATCCATTGGAAGCGCCGTACGAATATGAGAGTTCATTCTATCGACTTGTGCGGCAAAACAGTATCATGGGAACAAGCGGGATGGCCGGCGCCATGATGACGTTCATGAACTCCGGCATGAATAAATCAGGCCTTGCGGTCGCGGACATGAAATCGCTCATGGATCACATGAGTTCTTCTTCTGGAGCGATCGAATAGCCCTGCGGTGATATTCACACCCGGGGCTACCGTGTAGTTACTATTGGCTTCCGCTAATTAAGGGTCCAGCTGAAGCTGCGGTCAGTTCCACCTACTCCTTTGATGGTGAGCTCCACGTTTTTAGGCCGCGGTGAAATCGTGGAAAACTTAAGCGTACCCGCACGATGATGACCCCCGGAAGGATCTCCTTCCCATGCCAGCGGCACATACTCTTTTCCGTCTGCGAACAGGACCGAGATTTGCGCCGGATCCTGGCTTAAATCGACTGTATGAGTATCGAATACCACCTTGAAGGTCCAGGGCTCCCCATCCCCCAGACTTTGTGGGGTCACCTTTACGGTCACTTCTCCATCTTCGCGAGTCTGTTCCGCCAGACCTGAACTTGAGGTCTGTACCTGACCGTTATCGCTGCACCCCGAAAAAACTGCCACTGCCGTTACCGCTAACAATGCAGCTAAAAATATAGCGCTTACATTCCTGGACATCTCATGCTCCCCTGTGGAATTTAATAATACGGCTGGAGATAAAGATTATTCCAGCGAGATTGAATGCTAAACCCACCCAGAAAATCCTGGTCTGATACTGGCCGACGAAGCTGGCTACCCCGCTTATACCGATTATTGGCAATACGTTTGCCAGGTAATGGGTACAGCAGGACACCATGGCCAGGGTGGACGTGGCCCCCGTGGCGGCCAGAATCTTCCCGGAAGCCTGCTGCCTCCTCCGTATTGAACTACGTAAATAAGTAAAAAGGCCGATCTGCGTGCCAAGTCCGATTGCCAGTCCAACTATGAAATACCAGTACAGGAAAAACTGATCCAGCGCGAACTGCGGGCCGGAAAGCAGGGTAACCAGGCCAAAATAAAGGGATAGCTGAAAAGTGGCGCCAATCAATCCAAAAAAGAGCGCTCTGAAAATAATCCGGGCATGCATGATTTATTTATTCCCTGAAATCAGATAATCAGTCAATGTCTCAGATCCATCCATTACTCCGCTCGTTTATCTGAATGGAATTCTGATTCATGGAGGACCCCATCAGCCCGGAGTTATTGCCAGTTCGTTCACAATTGCGCGCGTTTCAGCCGGAGTGAATTACTGATCACGGACACCGAACTGAAGCTCATTGCTGCCGCGGCGATAATCGGTGACAACAATACTCCGAAGAATGGGTACAGGAGACCCGCCGCAATCGGAACACCTGCCGAATTGTAAATAAAGGCAAAAAACAGATTCTGCCTGATATTGCGCATAGTGGCCCTGCTCAACCTCCTGGCTCTGACAATACCCCGCAAATCACCCTTGACTAAAGTAACGCCGGCGCTTTCCATTGCCACATCGGTGCCTGTGCCCATGGCGATACCGACTTGAGCCTGCGCAAGTGCCGGGGCGTCGTTGATACCATCGCCCGCCATTGCCACAATATGTCCGTCTGCCTGAAGCTTTTTGACAACTTCACCTTTTTGTTCTGGAAGCACTTCGGCATGCACCCGGTCGATCCCCAGTTCACCTGCGACTGCTTTTGCGGTTATAAGGCTGTCACCTGTCAGCATCACGATTTTGATGCCCTCGTCATGGAGGTCGCGGATGGCTTCCGGTGTCGAATCCTTAATGGGATCTGCAACACCAATCAAACCCGCTGCCTTGCCGTCTATGGCGATCAGCATGACCGTATTGCCTCTGGCACGTTGTTCGTCAGCCAGTTGCGGCAGATCAAGCGCGTCGACACTCAAACTTTCCAGCAGTTTCGTGTTACCCACAGCCACCGCATGCCCCTCAACCTCACCCGTGACACCTTGCCCGGTAACAGACTGGAAGCTGTCGGTCTTGACCAGCTCGACCCCTTTTTGTTTCGCACCATCCACGATAGCTTCCGCCAGGGGGTGTTCGCTGGCCCGTTCAAGGCTGGCAGCCAGACGCAGCACTTCCTCTTCAGCAAACCCCTCCTCCGCCTGAACCGCGACAAGTTTCGGCTTGCCTTCGGTCAGCGTACCGGTCTTGTCGACAACCAGGATGTCGACCTTTTCCATGATCTCCAGGGCTTCGGCGTTCTTGATTAATACTCCAGCCATGGCGCCACGCCCGGTTCCTACCATGATGGCTATTGGTGTGGCAAGACCAAGCGCGCACGGACAAGCGATAATTAGCACGGCAACGGCATTGACAATGGCATGTGCCAGTCGTGGCTCGGGGCCCCATAAACCCCAGATGATGAACGAGGTTACTGCGATTCCGACCACTACTGGCACGAAGTATCCAGCAACAACATCGGCCAGTTTCTGGATCGGCGCCCGCGAGCGTTGCGCTTCGGCCACCATTCTGACGATCTGCGCAAGCAGGGTATCGGAACCGACTTTTTCGGCCCGCATCAACAAACTGCCGGTGCCGTTAACCGTCGCTCCGATAAGCCTTTCACCCGCAGCCTTTGCAACCGGGATAGGCTCGCCCGTGACCATCGATTCGTCTACATTGCTCACACCCTCTACAACCGAGCCGTCCACGGCCACTTTTTCGCCGGGACGGACGCGCAGGGTATCGCCGGGCACCACGTGTTCGAGCGGGATATCTTCCTCGGTTCCATCATCCCGCACGATGCGCGCGGTTTTCGGCGCAAGGCCAAGCAGCATCTGGATGGCGACATTAGTCCGTGAGCGGGCACGCAGTTCCAGCACCTGCCCCAGCAGCACCAGCGCCGTGATTACCGCCGCGGCTTCAAAATAAACTGCTACCAGGCCATCATCGGTTTGCATTACCGGCGGGAATATCTGTGGGAATAACAGAGCAACGACGCTATATAACCAGGCAACCGATACACCCAGCGCGATCAGGGTGAACATATTGAGATTCCAGGTCATGACGGACTTCCAGCCACGAACAAAAAATGGCCAGCCGCCCCACAATACAACTGGCGTTGCCAACACAAACACTATCCACTGAACCACGTGCATGGAAAGTCCGGCAGGCAACCAGGAATGTGCCAGATCGGCCGTCATTGATAAAACAAACGCCGGCAGCGCCAGAATGGCGCTGATCCAGAACCGGCGAGTCATATCGGTTAGCTCTGAATTGTCTTCCTCAACGCTGACTGTCACCGGTTCCAGAGCCATGCCGCATTTCGGACAACGGCCCGGGTGGTCCTGTCTCACTTCAGGATGCATGGGGCATGTGTACTCGGTTTTGGTTGCGGCAACCGGTGCTACCAGCGGCTCCAGCGCCATGCCGCACTTGGGACAACTGCCCGGGTGATTCTGTCTCACTTCGGGATGCATGGGACATGTGTAGATTTTTGATTCTATTACGGCTTCGTGAGGTACCGGTGCCACATGTTCGATGTATTTCTCAGGTTGCTCCTGGAAACTATGCAGGCAATGTTCACTGCAGAAATAATATCTTTTGTCCGCGTGCTGATAATGATATTCGGAGTCGCTCGATACCACCATGTTACAGACAGGATCTTTTAATTGCTCTTTTCCTGCATCATGCTCGTCATTCACATTTATCTCCAGTGCAGTTGGTCATTGATTGATTTCAGCGGTGGCGATTACCATACTCCGGAGTGATTTACTGATATATATCTTTTTCCCTTGTATTAACTAAATCAATCCAAATGTTGGCGAGCAGCCGGATTGAAAGAAGATCCCGATCTTCGGTAGTTCTGTCAAGAATTAACAAATACCTTCAATAAGGCATTTATAAAAAGAGGAAGGTGGTGGACCCAACCGGGTTCGAACCTTTTATGCCGGACACCAACTCGAGCGATTTCCCGTCTGAGTCAGGATCACTTCAAAGCGAATAATCAGGCCGCTTTTCCGCCTGCATCAGTAAACTTCCATCCAACAACAATCAAATCCTGACCTGCTCTTTCTGTGGGAAATGCCACACCCGAAGCGTCAGAAGGCGCAGAACCGCCCTGCATCCAACTGTAAACACTCCAGCATTACAAGAATCAAATAGCCAACATCGAACATCCCCGCCAGATTTAGCCTGCTAATCGCGGCTTTTTTCATATATCTTAATGCTGATCGTCATTATCAGGATAGTTGGCACGTTCCTTGCTTACATATAGAGCAAGCAAGCGACTCTTCACCCTCAACGGTCTGGGTCATGAGCGCGAAAGCTTTTTAGGGCTCCGGGTTAAGCCGGAGCAGGATAATTCCCCGGTCTCCCCCGAAAGGGACTGGCCGGTAGAAGTAAAGACAGGAAGAAGAAAGCCCCAGACTTCTTTGGCATAGTTTTCAGACGGGACCTCTGGGGGGTCCCGTCTGGAAGTACCCCCAGGAAGATGAAACAGATAAATATCAGAAAGTCAGCATTAATTGCATCAGCGGCAATCGTGATCATCGCGATAGCTTTCTGGCTGGCCATACCTACCGCCTCGATCAGCCCCGGCAACGAGAGCCTTGAGATCCCGCTCGGAAATCCGCTTCAGATAAGCTCTTCGGCACTGGCTACTATCGGCAAGGTGATGGTGACCGTCGACGACAAGCCCCTCCTCATGGAATACAATCTCGAATCCGGCGACATCTACCGCGACCTCGAACTCAAACCCGGCCAGGAAGTGCGCATCGAGACCAAGGTCGCCTCAGCCATCGGCGTGACCCGCGAATTTGTTTCAACTTTTAAGACGGTCAGCCCAATAGTCGTGGACACGATCGAGGTCAATGGCTCGCGGCTTTCTCCGGGTGAAAAGATACCGCCACAGGCCGAACTCGTGTTCTCCTTCAACAAACCGGTTAACAAGGCCTCCGTGACCATGGATGGCAGTGAGGCCGTGGAGCTCCAGGTAGATCAGTCAAACCCTTCCAGAGCTACGTTGCCGCCCGTCGTTTCAATGAAGCAGGGCGTTGTCCATGTTTTCAGGGTTCTGGCTGAGGGGGCAGGCAGCGGCGCCGAGACGGAATCAGGCGAGATCAGGACCATGGTGGTCAAACCGCTGACCCTTTATGGAAAGGCCAAACCAAACGAAGCCGGCGGTGTCGATATCGAGCTGGATTCCAGCGTCGCTTTTCGTGACCCGGAGGCCGTGAAGGCGGTCATCGGTACGACGATCCCCGATGCCGTGATCTCCGTCGAAAAGCAGAAGATCGTGATCACCAGCAGCAGCCTGGCTTCGTCTGAGAGTTACACGATCGCCGTCGGCCGCGCCGAGGGTGTTGACGGCAGCTTCCTTGAAGGGCCGCTGGTGCTGACCCTCGAATATAAGGCCGGCGAGACCCAGGTTACGCAGAGCGACGCGTCTTCCGGTTACTCTTACAGCGGTTATAACTATTCCGGCGGCGCGTCCGGATCATCCGGCGGCGGCGGAGCAGATTCAGGTCCGCCCCCCGGCTGGCCTCCCTGCTGTCCATGGCCTCCCAGATAAGGATCAAGTAATGAGGATGAACATCAGCACAAAATCATGCAGGATCGCGTCAGCTTTCCTGCTGACGCTGACCATAACCGCAACGCTCATCCTGGCAGCCACGCCACAGGATCTCATGGCGGTTACGCCGGAGGGCGCAGTTCAGGCAACATATTCGCCAGAGCAGACGATCCCGGACGGCGCAGCCGCTTCAGGTAATCCAGGCAATGTTTCGGCGAGCGCTTCAGCAGATGCTACGGCGGCCGCCTCCATCCCGGCCGCCAGCATCCCGACGCCGAAAGCGAACCCCGGCCTCGTCACATCGCTGGAAGCGGATACAACCCCACCCACCATCTCAAATCTGACTCCGGCTGATGGCACCGTCACGGGCCCATCCGTCTTCCTGAGCGCCAGTTACAGCGATCCGGAACCGTCCAGCGGCATCAGGCAAACCACTGCCATGATACACGTCGACAACCGGCACCAGGTCGGTACGACCATCACCGGAAGCGGCATCTCGATTCTTAAATCCGGCCTGACGACCGGCTCTCACAAGATAGAAGCGTTCATCTGTGACAACCTTTACAACTGCAGCGTTTCAACCTGGCATATAACGGTTGACGCCACGGCGCCGACCGCGTCCGGCATGCAGCCGACCGGGAACATCAACACGGCAACATCGACCATATCCGCAATATTAAGCGACGGCTCCGGTTCAGGTGTCAATGCGGGCGGGGTCAGCGTAGCCCTGGACGGCGTCGACGTCAGTCCGGGCTGTTCGATTACTGCGTCAAGCCTCAGCTGCGGCACGGGGGCCCTGACCGTCGGAGACCATAGCGTCAGCATCGATATACCTGACAATGTCGGCAACCACGGCGCGGCCGCCTGGAGTTTCCATGTTGACCCTGCCTCCATTGGCGTGACCGGCCAGCAGCCGGCTCCCTCGAGCTGGCAGACGACGGCAACACAGCAGATAGGCGCGGATTTCCAGGCTGCGGGCACAGGCATAATCAGCGCCGCCACCGTGCAACTGCTGGTTGACGGAGCCGACGTGACATCCGCCGCAACGATAGATGCCAGCGGCGTCCGCTATACGCCCGGTCCATTTTCGGAAGGCAATCATACTGTTCGACTGACCGCCGGCGACGATGCCGGGCATAACGGCCAGAGCGAATGGGATTTCAACGTCGACACCATCGCGCCGGAAATCAGCGGGGAAGCGCCGCGCGGCAGCACTGACAGCAGCGGCATGCCTTCCATCTCGTCCCTCTACGCTGACGATGGCAGCGGCATTGATACCGCTTCGGTGCGAGTCAATCTGAACGGTGACGACGTGACCAGCTCGGCCACGGTCGGCGCCGGTGATGTCTCATACACGCCGGGCTCGCGACTCCCGTCGGGTATCAACAACATACAGGTCTCTGTCGCGGACAACTCCGGCAACAGCCGGACATCTGCCTGGAGCATCAACGTGCCGGCGCCACAGCAACCAACGGGCACGCCGACTCCCGGCCAATCCTCGGGGACGATCAGCCTGGTGCGTTACTGGCAGAGCTACTCTCCGATGTCCACGAGCGGCAGCGGCTGGTCTGTAACCGGTTTTACCGCCTCGCCGAATTCCTATTTCATGCCCTGGTATGACTCGAGCAAGGATGACAGCGGACACAGGAGCGAGCTGGTCATTTCAAACCGCGGCGGCGGAGAAGCATCCGTAAGCGTATTTGTCGGCGGGCAGGAAAAGTGGCACGGCACGATCGCCGAAGCTGGCGAGGACATCAGGCAGCTTGCCGGCACGACGGGCGGGCCGGTAAAGATCGTATGTCCCACCGGCCAGCTGCTCGAAGTCAAACTGAGAACCACCCGCGGCCCATCCGTAAGCGAAGTCCTGGCGGTCGCCGGAGAAGACCTGGAACCTGTGTGGCTGCTTCCCTGGTACGCTCCGCGCACGGGCGATAATCCGGGCGCGAACAGCCTCTACATCGGCAACACCGGCACCGAGGAGGCCGCTGTCAACGTCTACCTCGGCGACCCGGATCTGCCGGAGTCCCTTAAGGGGCAGTATTCCATCCAGGCCGGAACCACGGCTGTCGCCGAGCTCGACGCCTCAGAAAGCGGACTCGTCAGAGTTGTGTCTACCAATGGCCAGCCTCTCATAGTGGGAGAACAGACCACGACCAGCGGCTCTTTCTCAGCACTCGTCGCCGCCGGACTGTCGCGCCTCGACAGCCGTTACAGTTTCGACAACTATGATTCCAGAGCGGCAGGCGATGTTCAGGGTGACTGGCTTTTACTCGGTAACGGCATGGACGATGAAGCCAGGGTGGAAATCAGCATCGGTGGCCGCAAGATGAACGATCCGGAAAACCCCGACAATGATTTCTTTATCCTGCCGAAGGGCGGCGCCCGGGAAATCCAGTTCCCCGAAACCACCGGCTCACCAGTAGAAGTGGTCTGCACCAATTGCAGCTTCGGTCAAGGCATCGTTGCCGCCCATCGCGTCATAAAAAACCAATCCATAAGCGAAGCGATGGGGAGGCCGTCACCGCTCATGCCTTATGGCGATCTTCAATAAGACCAGGCTGTCTCTCGGGGTTATCACGGCCTTCTGCGCCATAGGCGCCGGTTTGGGTACCCTTCTGCTGTTTTCATGCACTTCCGCACAAGTCTCTGACGTGGCGGCTGATCAACCCGTTTTTCTTTTCTCGGAGGAAGACCGGCCAACGCTCTCCTATCCCTCCGGCCTCGATACGGATAATGACGGCCGCATCGTCGTAGCGGACACATTCAACAACCGCGTGGAGCGCCTCGACAGCATCGGCGATGGCAACTCCGCAGAAAGCGTCGGCGGCGTCTTCTTTTACCCGGAAGATGTGGCTGTGGACCGCGACGGCGCCATCTATGTGGCCGATACAAACGCATCCCAGGTCGTCAGGCTTGAATCCGGCGGACAGAGGTCAGCCACATGGGGAAAACAGGATACTGAACCGGGGCGCTTCCTGCATCCCGGTGGAATCGCCGTCGATGGCGAAAAAATTATTTACGTTTCAGACACCGGTAACAACCGGATTCAAAAAATAGGCCCCGATGGCGAGGCCCTTAAAAGCTGGGGACAGAAAGGCTCATGCGATACATGCCTTGATTCTCCCCGGGGCATTGCTGTCAGCCCTGAAGGTGATATCCTGGTCGCTGACACGTTCAACCACCGCATCCAGAAATTCGATCCTTCTGGAGAATTGCTGTCCACTCTGGGCAGCCAGGGCGGTGCGGACGGCGAGTTCAGCTACCCCAACGCGGTTACCGTTGACATAAGTGGTACCGTCTATGTAGCGGACACTCTCAACAACCGGATACAGAAATTCGCCGCGGACGGCCGGCATCTTGCCACGTGGGGTTCATATGGCCACGCCGGTGGTGAATTCGACGGCCCGACGGGTATCGCAGTCGACGCAGCCGGCAACATCTATGTGTCCGACCGCGGCAACCACAGGATCGTGCAACTTGACCCGGATGGCAATTACCATGGTAAGACCGGCGGCGCGGGCACGGCGCCCGGCGAACTCAACGGCCCTCATGGCATAGCGGTACGCGACAATCTGGTCGCCGTCAGCGACACGGGGAATCATCGCATTGAAATGGCTGATACCAGCGGTCGCCTGCTGGATGTTATAGGTGAGAATGGCTCCGGTCCCGGTCAGTTTGCCCATCCACGCGGTGTCGCCATCGACGCCACCCACAATATCTTTGTCGCCGACACTTACAATCACCGGGTGCAGAAATTCGACCAGAACGGTGATTTTGTGCTTGAGTGGGGCACGCCCGGTGAATCACCTGGAGAGTTCCGCTGGCCCGAAGGCATCGCCATCGACGGCGCCGGTAACGTGCTTGTTTCCGATACCGGCAACAACCGCATCCAGAAATTCGGACCCGATGGCGAATATGTCTCCCAATGGGGAACCCCGGGCACGGAGGCAGGTTCCTTCAAATGGCCGTCAGCCCTGGCCATGGCGCCGGACGGATCGTTTTTCGTTGCTGACTTTTTCAACCATCGGATTGAACGCTTCGATTCCTCCGGCAACCTGCTGCGACAATGGGGCGACTCGGGACCAGATGACCAGAGGCTCGACCTGCCTCGCGGCGTTTGCCTTAGTCCCCGGGGCAAGGTATATGTTGCCGATGCCGGAGCTCACCGCATCTTCAAGTTCAGCGAGATGGGTATTCCTGAAGGAAGCTTCGGCAAGTATGGTACGGGTCCCGGCCGTTTCCGTACTCCAACCGCCGTGGCTGCTGACGGTGAAGGCTACATCTATGTAGCAGATACCGATAATCACCGAATTGTGAAAGTCAGGTTCTAGAGGCCACATTCCCCGATAGGGAAATGTTGATGCTCGAAACGGGTGTCAGGCTGTTTTCTGTGTCATTTAACACACAATCCGTGGCAAAACCTTTGCTCTGCCCCATTTCAGCCTTTTGTTTTTATCTTCCTTTTTTAGTTTCAGCTAAAGAAAAGCCCGCAAACAGCCTGATAAATAATGAGATTGCAGGAATATCAGCTTTTGGCACGGACTTTGCTCTATTAAAGATACACCACCGTAATGTAAACCAGGGAGGAACCATGAAATACAGCACAAGAATCGCGATTGGAGCCGGAGTCACTATCCTTGGAGCATTGATTGCACTGGCGCCGCGTTTCGGTTTTCTGCGTGTCTGCGAATATGCAGGCAAACTGGGGATGAATGGCACGCATATGCACTGCTACTACACAGCCAGGGCCGCTCTGGTGATCGGTATCCTGACCGGCATTCTGGGCGTCGTCATAATGCTGGTAAAGAATCCGGTAATCGGAACCATTCTGGCCGCCGCACTGGGCGGCGCTGCAATGGCAACTATCCTGAATCCGGTCGTTTTTTATCCGATTTGCCCGAACGCCGACATGCCGTGCAACCTGGGGATCAAACCGTTGATGATCGTGATTGGCATCTTGCTCACAGGCGTCGCTCTCTGGCTGGGAATTTCCGGAAGATCTGGAAAACGGACTTCGGTGTAAGCCGGGACCATTCTGCGATATTGCCAAAAAA
>JBAZZU010000035.1:0-20267 GCA_041658605.1 Thermoleophilia bacterium
ATTAAATGCTTGGAGGCAGACCATGACGCTCAGTATCACCGAAGACATCCGATCGATCACTGACCTGAAAAGAAATACAAACTCCGTGCTGGATCAACTCCATAAAACCAAGCGCCCTGTCGTCCTGACGGTGAACGGTAAGGCGGAGGCTGTAATTGTTGACGCAAAAGAATATGAGAAAATAACAATTGCCTTTAACATGCTCAAGCTTCTCCTGCCGGCCGAGGAGGACATCAAAGAGGGCCGCTACACCGAGGCCAAAGGTTTTTTTGAGGAGTTAAAGCGTGAAAAAGGCATTTAAGGTATTCATTACCCAGAATGCGCAGGATGACCTCAGACATATTTTCTCCTACATCGCTGAAGACAATGTAAGTAACGCAAAGGTGTTTGTCTCTGAGCTGGAGGAGAAAATAAATTCCCTTTCAACCATGCCTGAACGGGCATCGCACATTCCTGAAAATATTTTTTTTGGCACGGATTACCGGCAGTTGATACACGGAAAATACAGAGTTATCTATCGCATTGATAAAAGTGATATTTATATATTGAGAGTGGTCCACGGTTCGAAGCTTCTTGAGCTGTAGAGCGTGTCGCACGGCCTGAGGGTTGATAAATTTCGAAAGAGTGATTGAAGCTAACGCCGATTTTGGTTTGACTGGGAAAACGACCATCGACAGCTTAAGTGTCCAATTGACAGGTTTCTCGGGGTGATGGAGGATTAACAGGATCAGTCTAAGACGCCAGGTCAAAATATGTTCTTCCAGCAATTGTGAGAATATCAAATGAATGGATAGGGTTTTATACTGACAGGATTTGCAGGGTTGGGGTTGTTATATGGATAGGTATAAACACTGTTAGGCCGCTTATCGAAAGCTGAGTTCACTATGAGAATAACAGTCGCAGCATTTTGCTCCTTTTTGACCGCACTTCTAGTCGTGGTGGGATGTCAAACAGTACCTCCCAATCAGGGAGAGTTGCCCGCTCCGACAACTGTGCCAATAATAACAAATACAACACTTCCTGATGTTAAAAGGGAAGATGGGGCGCGCAGAGTGAACATCCCCATGGACGGAAGTCTGCAAAATCCTGCCTGGTCTCCTGATAGTAATTCACTCCTTTTTACAAGGTTTAGGAATGGCTACAATGCAGAACCTGCCGACCTCTTTACGGTTGACCTGAGCTCAAGTGGCATAAGAGCGCTTATTTCGGATGGAAGTGGAAATGTTAATCTGCCAGGTTCCAGCTGGAATCCTCTCACCGAAAGAATAGTTTTTTCGTCATCTCGTGAGCCGCACGACGAAATATACATTATTGGTGATCATGGCAGTCCTGGTGACGAAGTCAAAATTACCAACCGAGCAAACATGGTGGCGTATGAGCCTTCTCTGTCCCCTGATGGTCAATGGGTTGTTTTTGAATCGCACGAATTAGATGTTGATGACAATGGAATCATCGTCAAATACATGCTGGATGGAACGATACCATACCAGAATCTGACCAACCCGGGCGAAGATTGCCGACAGTCCAACTGGTCACCGGCCGGCGATAAAATACTCTATCAGAAAGTCGATGATGGTCAGTGGGAGATCTGGATAATGAATATAGATGGTACAAATCATCAAAAGGTCACAAGTGGCTCAGGCGATAAAACCGATGCTTCTTTCTCCCCTGACGGACAATGGATCTTATATAGTTCAAATGAACCCGGGCTTGCGTTTGCCAATTTGTTCATCACACCAGCTTCAGGGGGAAATGCCATCAGAATAACGCATTATGAAGGATACGACGGTGCTCCGGCCTGGTCTCCCGATGGAAAAAAGATTGTTTTTGAATCGTATCCTGGCGACCCGGATGATTCATCAGGCACAACGCTTTTGATAATTGATGTTCCGGCAAACCATGGTCAGCAACGTTAAGCGGGCCAACCTGTTGTTGCAGCCGATCGCCTGCCGCGCCGCGATTCAGTGTATTCTTCCTTGCATCGAACTGCTTCGGCGGGGCGCATATGCCACATCCGGCGGCGGCTGAACTCCGTCGTTAGGCGTGACATAAATAACCGCTTGAAATATATGTATAAAATACATATAATCGGTAAGTGCGCTTCCAGTTCGATCCCTTAAAAGCCAAAAGCAATAAAAAGAAGCACGACGTTTCTTTCGCGGACGCGGAAGGGATATTTTACGATCCGCTGGCGTTGCATCAACAGGACACCGATTGTGAGGACGAAGAGCGGTTTGTTGCCGTTGGAATTGGCAGCGCGGGACTGGTTGTAGTTGTTATCTACACGCATCGCGGTAAGGAGATCCGCCTGATCTCTGCTCGTCGCGCTACACGACGTGAGGTGAAGCAATATGAAAGCTGAATATGATTTTTCAAAAGGCAAGCGGGGTGCGATAGTCGCCCAAAAAGGCAAGACGCGCATTACCATCTACATCGATAATGCTGTCCTGGATGAGTTTCGCGCCCGCGCGGAGCGTGCAGGCACCGGCTATCAGACAATGATGAATGAGGCGCTTAAGGCCTATTTGGGAAAGAGTGAACAGCCGGTAACAGAGTCCCTGTTGCGCCAGGTGATCAGGGAGGAGCTACCAGAATATCGGCCAACCAGGCGCTCCACCGGCAACAAAAAGCGCAATACCAGTTAGCTCACGCGAGATCTCATCGGCAAGCTGCTCCTCAGTTTAAGAGACTTAACAGGATCAGCCCTGCCGCATCACAAGACGATTTGTTACGCAAGCGTAAAGTGTTAACCGCATATTTCCCGAAGCCCGTCTACAATGTGTATAATAAGATTAATCTATACACACCGGAGGCATCATGCGAACAAACGTCGTGATCGATGATGATTTGATGAAATCGGCTCTTAAGCAGTCCGGGCTAAAGACAAAAAGGGCTGTAATAGAAGAAGGGCTCCGATTGCTGGTGGAGCTTGGCCGCCAGTCACAAGCCAAGGCGTTCCGGGGCAAGCTCAAGTGGTCCGGCAACCTCGATGAGATGCGGACCGATAAATGATCCTGGTGGATTCGTCCGTCTGGATCGATTACTTCAATGGCAGAAAAACAGCCGGAACCGATTGGCTCGATGCGGCGCTGGGAAGCGAGCAACTGGTAACAGGGGATATCATCCTCACTGAGGTTCTGCAGGGGTTCCAAAGCGACAAGGACTTCAATACCGCAAAAAAACTGCTCCTGACCTTCCCGGTCATGGAGATGGGGGGCCAGGAGATGGCCATCAAAAGCGCGATGAGCTACCGGTTACTCAGAAAGAAGGGGGTCACAGTCAGGAAAACCATCGACGTGATGATCGGCACCTTCTGCATTCATAACCACATTCTTCTTTTGCATAGCGACAGGGACTTCGATCCGATGGAAAAGTACCTGAAACTCAGGACGGTTGTACCGTAGAGATAAGGCGGCGGGGATTCAGGGGAGAGCGTGTGATTCTGATGGCGTGCAATTCCCCCCGCCCTCCGATAAAATCCACCCATGCCTGCACAACCCAAGGAACCAAACCTACCCACCCGCGAGCGTGTCTTCTCCGGAATGCGGCCGACCGGCCGCCTGCATCTTGGTCACCTCCTCGGCGCCCTCCCCAACTGGGTAGAACTCCAGGACGACTACGACTGCTACTACTGTGTCGCCGACCTGCACGCGCTGACCACCCGTTACGACAACGTCGCGGGCATGAAGCAGGACGGCATCGAGATGGTCGCCGACTGGATCGCCGCCGGCATCGACCCGGAGCGCAGCGTCATCTTCCGCCAGTCCGAGGTCAAGGAACACAGTGAGCTGGCCCTGCTGCTGGGCATGCTGGTGCCGGTCTCATGGCTGACGCGGGTGCCTTCCTATAAAGAGATGGTCACCGAGCTTGGCGAACGCGTCGCCACCCTCGGCTTCCTCGGCTATCCCGTCCTTCAGACCGCCGACATCATCCTCTACAAGGCGGGCCGCGTGCCCGTGGGTGAGGACCAGCTGGCGCATCTGGAGCTGGCGCGAGAGATCGTGCGGCGCTTCAATGGCCTCTACGGGCCGGTCTTCCCGGAACCCAAGGCGCTTCTCACACAGACGCCACGGCTTCTCGGGCTCGACGGTCGCAAGATGAGCAAGTCGTACGGCAACACCATCGATATCGCGGAAGACCCAGAGTCCATCCGCAAGAAGATTTCTTCCATGTTCACCGACCCGGCGCGCCAGCGGCTCAAGGACCCCGGGCATCCGGACAAGTGCAATGTTTTCTCATACCATCAATTTTTCGACGCGCCTGAAGCCGAGCAGGATGAGATCGACGTCGCCTGCCGTGCCGCCACCATCGGTTGCACTGAATGCAAGGGGAGGCTCGCGGACCGCATAATGGCGCGGCTCGACCCCATCCGCGAGAAGCGCGAGGCACTGCTGGCCGAGCCCGGGCGCATGGAAGCGATTCTCAAAGACGGCCGCGCGCGGGCCCAGGTCGTGGCCACGGAAGTGCTGGATGAAGCATGCCGCGCAATCGGAATAGAATGAGGGATTTTTAATGGCGCACGACTGGGACCTCGAGTTTCTCGACCTCGATCTGGAAGTCTTCCAGGGGCCGTTCGACCTGCTGCTGACGCTCATTCTCAAGGAAGAGATCAGCATCTTCGAGGTTTCTCTCTCCGACATCGTCATTTCCTACCTGCAGAAACTGGAGGCCGAGGAGGAGCTCGATCTCGAGGCCGCCAGCGAGTTCCTCATCCTCATGAGCGCGCTGCTGGAGATCAAGTCGGCGCAGCTGCTACCCAAACCTGAGGAACTCGATCTTGAAGAGCTGACGCCGGAAGAGGCCCGCGAGGAACTGGTCATCCGGCTCATCACCTACAAGAAGTTCAAGGAAGCGGCGGCATGGCTCCGGGCGCATTACGACGTCACGCGCCACTGGCATTATCGCGCCGCGCCGCTGCCGAAGATCGTTACGCGGACGGCGGAGGAAGAAGTCCCCCACAAATACGATCCTGTGAAGTTGACCGACGCGCTGCGCGTGTTACTGGCTGAGCCGCCCGAGATCAGGACGGACCACATAACCCGCGTCACCGCCAACGTCTGGGAGCAGATGAAGGCCATTCGTACGGCGGTTCGCCACCAGGCGAAGGTCTCCTTCGAGGATATCGTGGGTGACGCCGACCGCGTCACGCAGGCGGTCACGTTTTTCGCGCTGCTGGAGATGTTCAACTCGGGCGAGCTTGAGATAGAGCAGGAGCGCCTGTTCGGGCAGATACTTATTTATGAGGCACAGAAGAATAACAAGTTGATTGCTTGAGGTTATTACCGGAGCGGGAGGAAAGTATGGAAAACCGTGAAGAAGAAAATTTGAACCGGGATCCTGAGGACAACAGTCAGGACGCGGGCCAGTCTGATGACGCTCATGAGTCCGAGGCTGAGACTTGCGAGGCGGATACCTCCGCGTCTGAAACCCTGGCCGCGGAGAATCTTGAAAGTGAGATCCCCGGGGATGTGACTCCCGGAGTTCTGGCCTCCGAAACCGCGAATCTCGCCACCGAAACGCACGAGACTCAGATCGAAGATCCGGCGTGGCATGCTCCCGAGCGTGACGTTCGTGACATCGCCCGCGATATCGAGGCGGTGCTGTTTATCTCTTCCGAGCCGGTGACGCTTGAGGTGCTGGCGGAAGTGGCCGGGGTCGAGGGCGAGGGACTCGCACATGCGGTCGAGGCGGTACGCGAGAAATATTCAGATCCCGATGGCGGCATAATGTTTTCGGAGCTGGCGGGCGGCTACACGTTCCGCACCGGAGACCTGGCGCGCGAGGCGGTCGAGAACTTCTGCCGCCGCCCGGTCGATTATTCGCTTTCGCCGGCGGCCATGGAGACGATCGCCATCATCGCCTACCTGCAGCCGATCACCCGTCCCGAGATTGCCCGCATCAGGGGGGTCGGCGCCGACACGGTAGTGGCGAATCTTCTGGACAAGAGCCTGGTGGAAGAAGCCGGGCGCAACAAGCAGACGGGCGCGGTCAGGTATCGCACGACCTCCGCTTTTGAAAAACTATTCGGCCTGTCGGGTCTGGCGGCGATGCCGTCCCTGGACGGGTTTGAGGCAACGGCTCAGGATGTCGGGGAGCTGCGGGAGAAGTTGCATCTGGCGGCTGAAAAGCGGCAATAGAAACGAGCTTTATTTTGGGGCAACCAGGAAATGCGGCCGCAGGTGAACGCCTGCAGAAGTATCTGGCGCGGGCCGGCATCGCTTCGCGGCGCAAATGCGAGGAATTGATCCTCGCGGGCCGGGTGAAGGTCAACGGCGCCACCGTCACCGAGCACGGCGCACGGGTTTTTCCGGGTGACGAAGTCGTTCTCGACGGTGAGCCGGTGCTGCCCGAGTCCCTGGAGTACTACCTTTTAAACAAGCCGGCCGGCGTAGTCAGCGCCGTCAGCGACGAGCGCTACGAAACCGTTGTCAGCCTGGTTCCCGCCAATGCCCGGCTCTTTCCCGTCGGTCGGCTGGACATGGACACTACAGGCCTGCTCCTCCTGACCAATGACGGCCCCCTGGCCAACGGTTTGATGCATCCCCGCTTCGAGGTTGATAAAGTATATCGGGTAGAGGTTCGCGGTGAAGTGTCACCAGCGGTGCTGAGGCGATTACGTGGCGGGGTGGAGCTTGAGGATGGCGTCACCTCTCCGGCCGATGTGCAGGTTGCCGGAAGTAACAGGAACGGCGACATCCTCAAGATAACGATCCACGAGGGCCGCAAGCGCCAGGTGCGCCGCATGATGCAGGTTACGGGTAATCATGTTATGAAGCTGCACAGGGAAAAATATGCGATTCTGACCGACGATGGTCTTGAGCCTGGCGATTTCAGGTCTCTGACTGAAGAGGAAGTCCTGGCGTTGAAAAAACTGGCATCTGGAGGATCAGAATGAAAGAGGGCGAATGGCGGCTGGCTGCCGTCCGCGGCGCGACCACCGTTGAGGCCGACACGGCCGATCAGATCAGGGAAAGGACCGCCGAGGTCCTGGAGACGATAATGGAACGCAACGGCATCGGCCTGGACGATATCGTGAGCATAATATTCACGGCCACGCATGACCTGGTCTCGGATTTCCCGGCGGTGGCGGCGCGTGGTATGGGGTTGTCGGATGTGCCGTTGCTCTGCTCCCAGGAGATCCCGGTGACGGGCGGCGTCGAGAAATGCATCCGGGTGCTGGTGCACTTTTACACAATGCGAAAAAACGGACGCCGCAACGAAGATATCCGGCACGTCTATCTTCATGGCGCAAAGCAGCTGCGGACAGACCTGCCGGAATAAAGCTGTCTCATTCCGCTCGCCCGGTCGTTGAAGGTTACAACTGCTCCCGAGGTAAAAAATGAAATTCGTCTCTCAACTGGAAAACATCACACCATACGTCGCCGGCACGCCCATCGAGGTCGTGGCGAAGCGTTACGGCCTCGAGAAGGTCATCAAACTTGCTTCAAACGAATCGCCGCTGCCGCCGTTTCCCGAGGTCCTCGACGTAATCACGGAGAAATTTCCTGACCTGAACCGCTATCCCGACTCTGAGTGCCGTGACCTTCGGGCGGCGCTGGCGGAGCGCTATAACGTCACGCCGGAAGAGATCATCGCAGGCAACGGCTCCTGTGAGCTGCTCATCTGGCTTAGCCTGATAATGCTGGAACCGGGGACCGAGGCAGTCTTTTCCGATCCGACCTTCCTGGTCTACGAGGAAGTCACATTGGGGCGAGGCGCCACGCCTGTGAAAGTCCCCCTGAAGGAATTCGCTAACGATCTCGACGCCATGGCGGCTGCGGTCAACGAAAAGACGCGCATCGTCTTCCTTACCAATCCGCACAATCCCACCGGCGCATATCTGCCCGCAGCCGATATCGCGGCATTTGCAGAAGGACTTCCGGGTGACTGCCTTCTGGTTCTCGACGAGGCATACAACGAGTATGTCGAGGAGCCTGACTCCCAGGCCGGCATCGATCTTTTCCGCCGGATGGATAACGTTGTGCTCACAAGGACTTTCTCCAAGATATACGGCCTGTGCGGCCTGCGGGTCGGTTACGGCCTCTGTCCGCGTCCGGTACGCGAGGCTATCGACAAGGTGAGGCAACCTTTCAACGTCAACATGCTGGCCCAGGCGGCCGCGCTCAAGGCGCTCAGCCTCGAGAGCAGGCTGGCGGAACGACGCGCCCAGACACACGCTGGACGGCGCCAGCTCTACGAGGGATTCGAGCGGCTGGGAATCAAATATATAAAAACGCAGAGTAATTTCATGCTTGTGGATGTCAGCGGCCTGACCGTCGCCGCCGCCGACGTGCCGGAGAAGCTCGCACGCCTGGGGGTCATCGTACGCCCCGGACGCCCGCTGGCCTGTCCGGGCTATATCCGCGTCAGCGTCGGAACTTCGGAAGAAAATGAATTGTTCCTGCAAATGCTCAATGATTTACGATAACGGATTTCAAAACCATTGCCCTGGAAGCAGGGCTTAAAGGGGAAGACCCCGCGCCGCGGGGTCTTTTTATTTCTGTGATATTTTCATCCAGTGAGGCTGAAGCCACTCAGCTTCGGGAATTATGGCTGAATGTGATACTGGCTTTTAATGACGCATGAGACTGTCATGTAAGACCGTCGCTTCAGGCTCTTCGCTGCTGTGAGAATCCTCGTGCGGCGTCTCAGAGTGCGGCGGATCGGAAGAAGGCGTCTCAGAGTGCGGCGGCTCGGAAGAGGGCGGATCCTGGTGCGGAGGTTCAGAAGTCCCGCCGCTGGTGCCCGGGTCATGGTTTTCTACGGCCCCACCTGAATCACCGCTGTGAGTTTCGATGCCGCCGTTCGTACTGCCTGGCATATCCATCGAGTCGTCGTTCTCAGTAGTTCCTGAAGATGCTCCCGTCCCGGGGCCGTAGGTGTCCCTGTCAGATTCATCAGCAGCCTCCCTGACTGAATCGCGCAACTCGTCAGGAATCCTGTCCTTGATATCGGCGACGACTTTGCCCAGGCGTTCGCGCGTGGAGCGGATCATCTGTTCGATCTCGCTGCCGTCTTCACCTTCGTTGACTGCTTCTTCCAACAGCCCCGTCGCATTGTCCATGTGGTTGTCGAACCTTGACATCAGGTCGGGAATATATTCAGGTTTGCCGGCGGCAGCCATGCGTTCCGTCTCATCCAGCCGTTCGTTGGCGTGCGCGATCTCCACCCTGGCTTTATCGAGCTTCTGAATTGTCAGAGCCGTGCGGGCGTTTTCCAGGCTCTGCTCCAGCGGGTAGATCAGACTGTCAGGATCTGCGCTTGTGGCTGCCAGCGCGGTCCCGGCGGAAAGCAGAAATATCAGGCCGGCGCCCAGCGCAACCGGGCGCAGAAATACCTGGCGGCCGAAAAGACGGGTGCGAAGCGGATGCTCTTTCATCGATGCGTTCCTGCGCGCCATCGCCCTGGAAATGATTATTTCACGAGTGGCTGCGCTGGCGGCATCGGGCATATCTGTCTTCAGGGCAGCGCGGCTCATCTGCGCAACATCGAGCAGCGGCCTCAGGTCAGCCTCGATTTGTGGATACCTGGAGCAGCAGGAATCAATGGTATCGCGTCCCGCGAGTACCGACTCAATACATTCATCGAGTATGTTTTCCAGTTGCTCAGTCATCGTATCTCTCGTTCTGCTTTCACTTATCCCTGTACCGCTCTTCTTCCATGAATTTTCTCAACGAGATCAAAGCCCTGTGCTGCAGCGCCTTGACCGCGCCTTCATTCTTGGATACGACATCACCGACCTGCCGGTTGCTTAAGTTTGCCAGCAGTTTCAGCAGGACAACCTGCTGCTGATCTTCAGATAGCGTTCCTATGGCTGCCAAAAGCTTCCTTTCATCCTCGGCCGTCTCGGCCTGCCCCTCCACGTTTTCCCTGGCCGGCAATTCCAGAATCTCGTCCGTGATGGTTATTTCTCTCGACTTGCGTCCCCGCCGGCGAAAAAAGTCCAGTACATCGTTCCGGGCTATTCGAAACAGCCACGCCGAGAAACCCGCGCCCTGCCATGTAAAGCCCTCGATCTTCTCGAGAACATCCAGAAAGACCCCTGCTGTGATGTCCTCCGCGTCCGCCGGCGTGCCGACCTGGTGGAGTACATAGGCATAGACCTTGTCATGGTAACGGTCGTAAATCTCGCCGAACGCGTCCGCGTCTCCTTTACGGGCCCGTCTGACAAGCCGCGCCAGCTCGCGCTTCTCGGTCAAAGTGATGCACCTATTTTATTTAGCGTAATACGGGGCATTTTCGATACGGGTCGGGAACCTCGTGATTCCGATGACAAGTCGTTTTTTCTATTGATATCGCATCAGATCGAAACATTAAAACCATGAAAAAAGAGAAGATCCTGTAAATATCTATATCGTGCGTAACTTTCTAGAGCTTAGAACGCTAGACCATTAACGGCAAGCTTAAGTGTTGCAAGAGAGGTTGGTGTTCATGCTTAAAGTAAAAATATTGGCCATCGCCGTAGTCCTGCTCCTTGGTGTTGCAGGAGTGGCATTGGCGTCAGGCCAGGTGTCCGGTTCGGCAGGCGACAATATCAGTGTTCAGAACGGCTCCGGCGGAACGGAATCTCCCGATTCGGCATCAGACGAGCTTTCGGATGCAGCCGGAAATCAGTATGGCCCTGATACCGAAGCGGATGACGACGCCTCGGAAGACCAGTATTCCGATGACGATCAGGATGAAGCGGACGACATGGACGACATGGATGACGAAGCCGATGACATCAACGACGACGCGGACGAGGTCGGCGACCAGGAGAACGATCATGAATCGGACCGGCATGTAAACGGGTCGGATTCCGCAAATCCTTTGACAGGCACGCAGTCTTCCGGCCATGATTCCGGTGAGAGTGATAATGAAACGCGGCATGCAGGCGCAGGTTCGGTCACAAATGCAGGAAACACTGGAGCGACCAACCACGCTGCAAAATCCACACGACATGAAAATGACGATTAAGGCTTGATGCAGAGCGGGACGGTTCGTCTTTCTGCATCCTGAACCACCCGGCAGCGGCAGCTGGGGAGCTGTCTGCCGGGTGGCTGAGTTTGATCCCCCGGGACCCCTTTCCCGGGGGATTTTTTTCGCCCGCGGCGGACTATATTAATTTCTGGAATCCAGGTTTAATAAATCCATGACAGGGTATAATCCCACTAGATCACTCAACGATGAGATCAAATTAAGATCAGAGTAGATTGAAACAGATCGAAAAAGATCGAAAAAGATCAAGTCGTTGAGGGACAAGAGCCCCAAGGAGTCAAAGGATCAAGGGATCCAGCAAGGAAGAGGCGGAAGGAAAGCCTCGGGTAGTGAAAACTACAGGCTGGAAACCGGAAATCTGAAGGTTTCTTGGGGCTTCGTTATACCCTCGTTTTTCCTTCCGCCGCCAGAATGATAGAATTACAGGCTGTCGGTGCCTTATGGCTTCCGACTTTTCCTTTTTGACCATAACCTGGTGGAGGTAATACCGCGATGATGATAGTCATGAAAACCGATGCGACCGAGGAGCAGATCCAGCATGTTGTAAGCAGGCTGGAGAGTGTCGGCGCCAAAGCGCATGTCTCCAAAGGTGAGATAGTGACGATCATCGGAGCCATCGGAGACCGGGAGCAGATTTCCGCCCTGCCGCTGGATGCCATGGCCGGTGTCGACAAGGTCATGCCGATTCTCAAGCCTTACAAACTGGCCAGCCGCCAGGCACATCCTGAGGACACAGTCGTACAGGTTCGCGACCGCGCGCTGGGCGGCAATAACTTCGCGTTGATCGCCGGGCCGTGCTCGGTGGAGAGCGAAGACCAGTACATGACCGCGGCAAGACAGGCAAGGGATGCCGGCGCTACAATGCTCCGCGGCGGCGCTTTCAAACCCAGGACTTCGCCTTACAGTTTTCAGGGAATGGGTGAGGAAGGGCTGAAGATCATGGCCGCCGCCCGCGAGGAGACCGGGCTTCCCATTGTGACCGAGCTGATGGACCCGCGCGATGTTGAGGTAGTGCTGAAGTACGCCGACGTCATCCAGATCGGCACCCGCAACATGCAGAACTTCCAGCTGCTTTCCGAGGTAGGCAAGGTAGAGCGGCCGGTGCTGCTCAAGCGCGGCATGAGCGCCACGATCGAAGAGCTGCTCATGGCGGCGGAATATGTTTTAAAAGAAGGCAACTCCGACGTCATCCTCTGCGAGCGCGGTATCCGCACGTTTGAGACCGCGACCCGCTTCACGCTCGACATCTCGGCCATCCCCATCATCAAGAAGCAGAGTCACCTGCCGATCATTGTCGATCCCAGTCATTCCGCCGGCAAGCGTGAACTGGTCCTGCCGCTTTCACTGGCCTCGGTTGCCGTGGGCGCCGACGGGCTGATCGTGGAGATGCATCCTGCGCCTGAGGAAGCACTCTGTGACGGTTCGCAGTCGCTGCCTTCGGATGAGTTCATGGCCTATGCGGCCGAGGTTCGCCGCTACGTGGAGATGACGGGCAAACAGATTTCCTAAGGGAAGAAGGGAAGGCAGCCGCCAGGTTCAGCCATGCCTGATTTCTCCGAAACATCAATCGCAATTATCGGGGTCGGCCTCATGGGAGGCTCCCTGGGCCTGGCCGCGCAGGAACGTCTTGGCGTTAGGCGCGTCATCGGGTTCAGCCGCACCGAACGCTCCCTGCAGCAGGCCCTCGACCTGGGCGCCATCACCGACAAGGCCGGCAGTGTCGAAGAGGCCGCCGCGGGCGCGGACATCTGTTTCGTGGCGACCCCGGTGCGAATGATTCTCGAGATTTCCCGGCGCGCGATGGCCGCTTCCGGCCCGGGCTGTATAGCCACTGACATGGGAAGCACCAAATCGAGCCTGATGTCCTCGCTGTCACCGTCGGAGGAGAAGCGTTTCATCGGAGGGCATCCCGTTTGCGGTTCGGAGACCGCCGGCGTCGGCAATTCCCGCGAAGACCTTTTTGATAACGCCACCTGGTTCTTGACATCCGGCAAGGGAGTCGAGCCGTCAAATTATGAAAAGCTTCATGGCTTCATAGCCGGAATCGGCGCTAAACCCACTGCCATCGACCCTGACGCCCATGACCGCATCATGGCGCTCGTCAGCCACCTGCCGCACGTCCTTTCAAATTCGGCTGTCAACCAGGTGGGCGGCGTGAACCTGGACGGACGCGAGGCGCTTCTGTCCGCCGGGCCGAGCTTTAACGACCTGACCAGGGTGGCGGGCAGCAACCCGCGCGTCTGGACCGACATTTTCATGGAGAACAGGCATTGGTTGGGAGAGGCGCTCAAGGAGCACATTACCAGCATGAAGCTGATCCTGGAGGCGGTAAGATCGGGCGATGAAAGATTCCTCAGGGAAATGATAGAGGCTGCCGCCGGCAACCGTAACCGGATGCTCGAGGCCGAGCGGCTTGCTCCCACCGAACTTTTCGTGGTTAAGGTCCCTGTCTTTGACAAGCCGGGCGTTTTCAGCCAGGTGACCGTGGCGCTGGGTAACGCCGGGATCAATATCGTGGACCTGGCGTTCCACAGGATCAGCGTCGAGCAGGGGGGCGTTTTGTCGCTGGTCGTCTCGGGCGGCGAAACAGGAGATCAGGCTGTCGGGATTTTGAAAGGGCTGGGTTACGACGCCGTCGCAGTACCGTTCTCCGGCGCCGGGGCGGGTTAGTTGGCGGGCACGCCTGAGAAGGATGGTATCGTGAAGTTCATGCCCGCGACCGGCGGCCTGCGCGGCAGCCTCGCGGTTCCAGCCGACAAGTCCATCTCTCACCGGGCGGCGATGATCGCCGCCATCTGCGGTTCCCCGGTCAAGATACGCGATTTTCTGCGCGCGGCGGACACCATGTCTACTTTGCGCGCTATCCAGGCCTGTGGTGTAAGGGTCGAAGAAGGCGGCGCGGGCAGCGGTCTGGTCGTCCACGGCGCCGGGCTTCGCGGTCTTAAGCCTCCCGCCGGAGTCATCGATATCGGCAATTCCGGGACGTCTATCCGTCTTCTTCCCGGGATCTTCTCCGGGCAGGTCGGCACGTTCACGCTGGACGGCGACGAGAGTATCCGCCGTCGACCAATGGACCGGATCGTGATGCCACTGCTGGAGATGGGCGTCGCGATTGAGGCCCGCGAAGGGCGTTTCGCGCCGCTCACGGTCGAAGGCGGCTGTGTGCACGGCTACCACTATGAGATGCCCGTGGCCAGCGCGCAGGTGAAGTCGGCCGTCTTGCTGGCAGGCCTGTATGCGGATGGACCGGTCGAGGTCGTCGAGCCCGCCGTCTGCCGCGACCACACCGAGATAATGCTGGCTCACTCAGGCGCGCGGATCGAGAAAGAGGGCACTCTCACAAGGATTTTTCCAGCCACGGACCTCGAGTTGGGCGAAGTCGACATACCGGGAGATTTCTCATCGGCCGCTTTTTTCCTGGTAGCGGCAACAGTCATTCCCGGCTCAGAAGTAACGCTGACGGGTGTGGGCGTCAATCCGACCCGGACGGGGCTGCTGGATATCATGTTACAGATGGGAGCGGATATCAAAATAGAGAATCAGCGGTTTGCCGGTGGAGAGCCTGTCGCCGACCTGGTCGTGCGGTCAGCCGCCCTGAAAGGCATCGAGGTCGACGCTGATATATCCGGGCGCGCCATCGACGAACTGCCGCTCGTGGCGTTGCTGGGCGCATTCGCGCAGGGTGGAACGGTCGTGCGCGGCGCGGCCGAGCTCAAGGTAAAGGAGTCGGACCGCATCGACGGTCTGGTTGCCAGCATGACGGCGGGAGGCGTTGATATCGAGGTCCGTGATGACGGTTTTTCGGTTCAGGGCGGTGGCGTGACGGGGGGAAGATTTGAAAGCCGTGGTGATCATCGCATGGCCATGCTGGGCGCGATCGCCGGCGCGGCTTCGCGCGACGGGGTGGAAGTGGCCGGTTTTGACTGCGTCGAGGTCTCCTTCCCGAATTTTCTTGAGGTCATGGAATCCCTTGGAGGAAGCGTCCAATGACTGAAACTGTGTCCGCGACATTGAAAGATTGCAGGGGAAGAAGAACATGATCGTAGCCATCGACGGGCCGGCGGGAGCCGGCAAGAGCACGATCGCGCGTATGATCGCGGCGCGCCGCGGATGGACGTATCTCGACACCGGAGCCATGTATCGCACGGTTACGCTGCTGGCGCTTGAGCAGGGAATGGATCCCGGCGCGGCTGACGAGCTGGGGCAGTTGTCGAACAATATCGAAATGAGTTTCCAGCCGGGGCCGGACGGCTTACCGCGCGTTTTTGCCGGCTGCCGCGAGGTGACCGAAGAGATACGCAGCCCCGGGGTCACGGCCGCTGTTTCGGAAGTCTCGGCGCACGCTTCCGTGAGGGAGGCGATGGTTGAGATGCAGCGTGCTATGACGGCTGTCGGAGATGTGGTCGTCGACGGCAGGGACATCGGTACCGTCGTGTGCCCGAACGCCGAAGTCAAGATATTCCTGACGGCTTCCAATTCCGAGCGGGCCCGCAGGCGCAGGCTGGAGCTGGAGGCGAAGGGTATAGATGTCCCGCAGGAGAAGATGGAACAGGATATCTCGGCCCGTGACGAGTACGATTCCAGCCGCAAGGTCTCACCGCTCAAGGCCGCTGACGATGCGGTGAACCTCGATACGACCGATCTCGGGATCGACAAGGTCGTCGACAGGGTTTCGGATATTATCGACGCGAAGTCTTCCTGAGCGAATCGAAGTGATTATTTGAAGATCCTAATCTCAAAACGCGGCGGATATTGTTACGGCGTCGAGCGCGCCCTGAAGATAGCCAACGAGGCCGCCGAGGGTTCAGATGAGCCGATCCATACACTCGGTCCCATCATCCACAACCCGGGTGTAGTGCGCGAGCTTGCCGATGCCGGTGTGTCTCCGGTCGATGACCTCGCGGGTGTGGAGCGAGGCATCATAATTCTCAGGACTCACGGAGTTACGCCCCAGGTGATCGCGGAAGCATCATCCCGCGGCCTGAAAATCGTCGATGCCACCTGCCCGTATGTGAAGGTCGCCCAGGAAAAGGCCGCGGCGCTGAAGGAGGAAGGCTACCTGCCAATAATCCTCGGCGAGCATGAGCATCCTGAAGTTGTCGCGCTTGCCGCTCACGCTGGCAAAAGGGCCATCGTGGTCGAGAAGATCGAAGAGCTTGACATGGATCTGGTAAAAGGGAAAAAAGTCGGAGTAGTCGTGCAGACCACCCAGGCAAGCGCAAACCTCTCGGCGCTGGCTTCGCTACTCGCGCCCGCCTGCCGGGAGCTGCTCATCCATAACACCATGTGCAACGCCACCCAGAAATGCCAGGAGGAGGCGCTCGATCTGGCCTGTAAGGCCGACGCGGTCATAGTCATCGGCGGCCGCAACAGTGCCAACACTACCAGGCTGGCGCAGTTATGCCGCGAGGTCCAGGAGCGGACATATCACATCGAGGATATCGCCGAGCTGAAACCGGAATGGTTCGAGGGCGCCCGGACGGTTGCCATCACAGCAGGCGCGTCGACACCTTCAGAGCAGATGGAGGCGGCGGGCGAGTGGGTCAAAAAGCACTGACGCAAATCGCGGTAAACCCGTAACAGCAGGGCGTCAGGATGCGGGATTGTTATTTATCGCACATTCATGACATCCGGTTGTTGACCGCAAGCGGAACCTCGACGAGCAGCAGCTCCACATCTTCTTCAGCCACGATGTCCACTTCCTTGCTTCCGATGATCTTCGCCGAGCCCAGAGCCGGAATCTCGTGCCCGTTCAGCCTCAGCGGTCCGCCTTCGACCACATACAGATATGCACCCCTGCCGGCCTCGAGTCCGTAAACAAGTTTATTGCCTGATTCCAGGCTGCTGGAAAAGACCCGAGCGTCGGATGCGATCGGCAACGCTTCGGGGTCGTCGTTCGAGACCAGTGCCATCAGGCGGTTCAGCCGCTCTTCCTTATCTACATGTTTGTGCTGAAGGGCTGGTTCCAGGTCGGATATCGCCGGCAGGAACCACATCTGGATGAACCTCATGGGCTCGTCAGCCCGGTCGTTTATCTCCGAATGCCACATCCCCCGGCCGACCGTCGTGTGCTGCACCCAGCCCTTTCGCAGGATGTCACCGCGTCCGTTCTCATCCTCGTGGCGAAAAACGCCTCCCGCGCAGTATGTCACGACCTCGATGTTCCGGTGCGGATGCAGCGGCCATGTCGCTCCCGGCGACAGGGTGTCATCGTTGAAGACCCGCAGCGTGCCGAAATGTGTGTATTCGCGGTCGTAGTAATTGTCGAAGGAAAAATGCCAGTGCCCGTGAAATGTGCCGTTCTCGACCCTGCCATCAGCCTGGAAAATGCTATCTGGTGGCCGGACGATGATTATTTCCCTGCCGGTTGAAATCTTCATTTCGATTCTCCAGTTTAACGATAGGACTCTGTCTATTTAGTATTACCTGCATTTGGTCGACTAAACGCCGATTGATGACGTCTATGCAAGCGTATGCTGCGCTGTTACAATTTATTTATTCAGAAAATGTAATTATTTAAGTAGGATTTGCGCTGGGAAGGGTAAAAAGACAAGATCCGAGGTAAACTTAGAGTATGAGAACGAGAAGTCTTTTAGTGGTTGTTATTCTGGTACTGGCGCTGCTCGCGCTGGCCGTGGCGGGGATTTTTATTGTTTTTAATGGGCGCGGGAACGAAGTCGGCAGTTCCACTATGGTTTCGACCGAAGCGGCTGCTGAACGCGGGCCTGCCGCCGGCGTTTCCGACGCCGACATAAACGAGTCGCCCGCGGAGCCGGAAAACGGCCAGTCCCAGTCACACGACATCGCCGACGCATCCACCGGCGGAAAGACAAATCCCAAGGTGCAGTCCTCCATCAATGAACTGGCTGCGGTTCAGGAAGCACTGGGTGCGGCCGCGGCAGCGGAGTTTGCTTCCCGGCACGATCTTGAGATTAAAGACGGTGGCGTCACGATAGTAGTGGAAGCCGCACCTGGCTCCGACGCAACGGCCGCGGTCACTGCAGCTGGCGGCCGGATTCAGACTTCGCATGGCGATCTCATCCAGGCATCCGTTCCAGTAGAAGGCCTCGCCGGCCTGTCCGCGGACTCTACCGTAAAATACATAAGGGAACCCTCCCGCCCGACGGCTTTTGCCACTATCGGGGAAGGCTCAGCCGACATCGGCGCCACGAGCTGGCAGGCTTCGGGATACAGCGGCGCCGGTGTCAAGATAGCCATCCTCGACCCCGGATTCGCCAGCTATCAGCAGGCTATCTCTTCCGGAGACCTTCCCGCGAATGTGATCACGAGATCATTCCGCTCGGACGCCGACATCACCGGTGGCGGAGAAGTCCATGGCACTGCGTGCGCCGAGATCGTACATGACGTCGCGCCCGGGGCCCAGCTGTACCTGGTCAATTTCAGCACTGACGTCGAACTGGGCAACGCCGTCGATTACCTGGCCACGCAGGGAGTAACAGTCGTCTCCGCATCCTGGGGCTTTTTCGGCTCCTTCCGCGGCGACGGCCAGGGCCAGGTTGACGACATGGTTCTGCAGGCCAGGAATGCCGGCATCTTCTGGTCGAACGCCGCCGGCAACGCGGCCCAGTCTCACTGGAGCGGCCCGTTCACCGACAGCGACAACGACACATGGAACGAGTTTTCCGGCGCCGACGAACACAACACGGTCTCGGCCCAGTCGGGCGAGCAGCTGGACATCTACCTCGCGTGGAACCGCTGGCCGGCTACCGATCAGGATTACGACATGTATCTTGTCTGGGAGGGGCAGCCGAACACGACAGTGGCCGCATCCGATAGCTGGCAGTCAGGCACACAGCCTCCAGTAGAGGAAATACATTACACGGTCCCGTCAGGTCGTAGCGGTAACTACTGGATCGTCATCAAGAATTACAGCGCCGCGGGCGACGCAGTTTTCCAGCTCTATACATATCCAAAGACAGTCCAGCACCAGGTGGCCGCAGGCAGCCTCGGCGGCCAGCCCGCTGACTCCGCGGATGCGATGATCGTTGGAGCGGTACCGGTAAACAACTCCAGCATCGAAGCTTTCAGCTCGCGCGGACCGACCATCGACGGCCGTGTGAAACCCGATATCGTCGCGCCTGACCGGGTCTCCACCTTTACATATGGGCCGGCTGGTTTCTGGGGAACGTCGGCAGCGGCTCCCCACGTGGCCGGGGCAGGTGCGCTTGTCAAAGGCGCAAATTTCGCATATACGCCGGCGCAGGTGCAGGGTTTCCTCGAATCAAGGGTCACCGACCTGGGAGCGTCGGGCAAGGATAACGTATACGGCAGCGGTAAACTGGCGCTTGGAATGGCCCCCGATTTTGCGGCGCCCGTTATAACAGGTGTCAGCCCATCCGGTAACATCTACTCAAACTCGGCGGTTGTGAGCGCCTATTACGCTGACACCGGCAGTGGCATCAATACATCATCAGTTCAGGTCACGCTCGATGGCGCCGGACTTGCCGGCTGTGCCATCACCGGGACGTATGTGAGCTGTCCGGCTAGCAACCTTCAGGCGGGTACGCACGCGATCGGCGGTTCGGTGGCCGACAACGCTGGTAATTCAGGTACGATAAGTGGTTCGTTTACCATCATTTGCGGCGCTCCCCAGATCACCCTTGGAACGCCGCGGTCTTTCTGGGGCAGCTATCCGGATTATCTGGCCCGCGAGCTTTCGGTGAGCTATGCGATGTGTGATACAGGCGGCACCGGGGCCTATGACATCAAGGTCGTCGGCAGCATAAATACGGGCAGCGTCTTTCCGGCGTCAGTGATGCCGATGTCGCTTGGAGACATACCCGGCGGTACTTCAGGCTGCCTGTCCCTGACGATAAAATATGTCGTGCCGTCAAGCGTCGCCTCCTTCAGGTCCATAACCTTTGTGACCTCGAAGGATGCCTGCGGAACCGAATATGCCATCCCGGGCGCCTATCCCGGCGCCTGATCAGCTTCAACCTGGTCTATGGTCCTGTATGATCTGTTTGTCAGCCGGCGCCGGCTGCGGCACACGCGTTACGAGGGCGGCGCGGTTAATCCATCATGATTGATAAAAACGAAAACAATGACAGAGTAATCGGCGGCCGCGTCGAATCCGTGGTCTCGGACAGCCCCGCGGCGTATGCGGGAATCGCCGCCGGCGACATCGTGCTGTCGCTCGACGGCCACGCTCTTCACGATGTCATTGACTACCAGTTCTATCTGGACAGCGGGCCTCAGCAGATCGAGATCGACCGGAAGAAAGAGCGTCTGGTAAAAGAGATGGATTGCGATGAAGGCGACGATCCCGG
>JBAZZU010000036.1:0-20049 GCA_041658605.1 Thermoleophilia bacterium
GCAGGCCACGAACGTGCGGCCTATCGAATAGAGCCTGAAAAAGGCAAAGACAAAGGCCCTCCTTGCGGAGGGCCTTTTTTTATTGCCCGGATGCGTTTCCGCAGTCGCGCCGCTTCTACCAGGTGAACACCCTGTCGGTGGAGAAGATCAGGTCGACGACCTTCGCGTAGTCCTTTTCCTCGTAGAGGTTCACTACTGTGACATCGTTTCCGCTGTCGTCAGACTGGCCCTGGACGATGGTGTCCACGAAGCCCGCCGGTGTGCGCTCCTTGATGATGTGTAATACCTTCATAAGCTCCTCCGGATCCTAGTAAGAGAGAACGTCGTTGAATTCAAGCAGTTTGGCCGGCATGTCCTGCATGTTGATCTGCGTGAAAGCCGCATCCTTCTCGTTCACGGAATACAGCAGGCAGTCGAACTCGCCCAGGGCATCAACATTCATTTCATTGCCGTCGTTCATTTCGATCGGAGAGCCCAGGTTGAATACGGAGATCTCGTCGCCCTCGAGGGTAAGGCCGAGGGCCATGCGCAGCCCTTCGTCCTGGCGGTCGCTGACGATCACGGCTATTTTCTTGGAGTCGCTCATTAGAAGACCACCACCTTGTCTGATTCGTGCACCATCACTGCGTTCTGATACTGACTGCCGGCCGTGGCGCCTTCGACGTCCTTGACGCCCCGCGGCTCGGCGCTGTGGTCGCAGTAGGCGAGCGTCGCGTCGCCGCTGCACTCCGCGCTTAGATCGGACGCCAGCAAGGTACCATCGTCCATCATGAAGACGGTTACGTCATGTCCGGCCGCCTTCGCCGCCTTGATGACGCCGATGACGTCATCGCGGTACTTGTCAGAGTTGAGAAGAATGCCTAGTTTGCTCATGATCCAACCTCCATGTTTCCGCACCTCCGTTGATTGGTGATAAAAAAGCCCACCCTGAATCTTTGGGGAGTCTGGGGCGTGATTATATTATTGCAGGGGGTGTAACTCAAGAACCAATGGAAAAAGATGCCGAAGGCGCCTGTTCTTGTCCGTTCCAGAGGGCCGGAGTCTATGGAAAAGCAAAAAGCACGGAAATGGACATCGTCCATTTCCGTGCTTTTCTGACTTGCAATAAAAGATCGCTACTTCTGGATCTTCATAGCCGTGACTCCAGCCTTGGGCTGATTTGTACCCAGAATTGTATAGCCCTTACCGTTGCATGCCTGGGTAACCGACTCAATCGAAGAGGGGTTGTCGATAAGGACCTCCATGATCATGCCGTCCTGCAGCTTATCCATACACTTCAAGGTATAAAGCTGCGGATGGGGGCACACATAGCCGGTTACGTCCAGCTCGTAACTACCGTCATCCTTTTTATTGAATTTCATGTGCTAATCACCTCCTGACTTGCGAACTGCATTTTATGCACTTTTCAGTATAGCCCTGTTAGAGCTCTATATCGAAGTCCATGTCTTCCATCTGCTTCGCCATCTTCTTGTTGGCGATGTAGTTGACTGCCTTGGCGGATACGAACGCGCCGATGCCCATGCCGAAGAAGAACAGCCAACCGCCCCAGCTGCCGAAGGAAGCACGGGTATAGAAGGCGCCGATGTTACAGCCAAGCGCGATACGGGAACCGATACCCATCAGGATACCGCCACCTACCGCGTAGACCGCCAGCTCCTTGGTTGGGAATTTCCACTTGAACTCCTTGTTCCAGAGAGACAGGAACGAGGCGCCGAGGATCAGGCCGATCGACAGGAGCAGCGCCGGGCTGAGCCATGGCTTGGGAAGCGCGTTACCGCCCCCGACGCCCGCGCCACCGAAGTAGCGGTTGCCGTTCACTTCCTGGTCCGGCGGCAGCACTTCGCGGACATTATCCGGATACATCGCATCTGTGTTGTAATGCGGAGCCCTCAGGTTGCCGGTGATGCTCTCCGGTATCACTTTATCGATGACCCAGCCGGCGAACATGGCTTCCTGGGTAGTGATATACCAGTAACCCGGATCGAACATGTTACCGCCTGTTCCCGGGAGGGCTTCCAGTTTGCCGTTGTACTTGATCTGTGTGGCTTCGGCGGGATCCGCGGCGGGCCACTTCTTCAGTGTGCTGTCGATCTTTTCCTGCTTCTGCGCCGGGGTCAGCGTCTTGTTTTCTGCCTCGCTGAACATTACACGCCTCGAACCATCAGCGTTTTGTGCAAAAACAAGGCCGAAGTTACCGCCGCCCAGATCGTCGCCGAAGTTGTAATCGTCGCGCATCCAGCTCATCGTGAAAACCTGGATGGCGGCAACGACGGCGAGCAGGACTGCCGCGATGGTCGTCCGTTTGGATGAGGAAATCATGGACCAGAAACCGGCCAGGTCATCGCCGATTCCCATTTTGACCTCGCCGCCATCGGCCGATTTTGTCAGACTGACGACGCGCCGCTTGAGGAAGTTCTTCCGCACGTAGATCAGATACACGCAGACCAGGAGAACCATCGCGATCAGGATGGTATTGATCAGCGAATTTCCAATCAGGTTCTGGATGAACGTGGGGTGCTCGCCCTGGGGGATATTGAAGATCTTGTTGGCCATGAGGTACTGGGGCCAGTGCCAGGTATCCGGAGTGAGGGCGCCGACGGAGTTAGGCCCGGTAAGATGCAGGCCGTCCATCATTTCATCAAAAAACGGGAACGCCACAAAAATAGCCTGGGTGAAAGAGAGGGTGAGCAGTACGGTCAGCGAGATCATGTTTCCCTCGCCGCTCTTGTATAGCGAACCGGTTGCACAACCTCCCGCGAATACCATGCCCAGACCGAAGATAAGGCCGCCGACAAGCTCGTGCGGGCCGATCGGTGACGGGTGGTAAAAGGATGGGTACTTGATCATAAGCGCCGCGGAAATGATGCTCAGCGTCATCAGGCCCATCATGATGCCGACGAACATACGCGGCACCCTGACCATGATCAGATCGCGCCAGGCCGACGCGAAGCAGAATCGGCCGTATTGCTGAAGCGCGCCATAGATAAAGCCAAACCATGTATAGGCGACGATGTAGAGATAAACAGGGGCGGACAGATAGTAAAGAATGGAAATAATTGCCAGGAAACCCACAACCCCCAAAGCATAGATCTTGTTTCTCGAACTGCTAGTGGCTTCTGCCATAGTTCCTCCTCCAGGCTTCGTGAATAGTTCAAATTCATATAGCTTCAGGACACGACAGTGAATGCCAGGTCCATTTCCCAGTTTACCGGCGGGCCGCCAGAATTAATCCGAGCATTATAACAACAAATTATCGCTCGTTGATTTAAGGTGGGACTGTGGAAAAACACGCGGTTTCCACATCGACTGTAGGGCCGTCCTCCCCGCGAAACCGTCCGGAATACGCCCCCACCTCCTGTAAAATTGCTATACTTCCAGACGGTAACGAATAATTAAATACATGAAAAACCGGGGCTGTCAAGACATACGAAAGCTCGATAAGCCTGCCAGATGCCACGCGTCTTTAAAATATTCTTCATCACTCTCACAGTATCTGTAGCCTTTCTGCTCGGGTTGTACTTCGGCGGCCATTATTACCGGCTGTCGCTCGTTTTCTATGCGCTCCCCGAGAGCGTGCGCAACGCTTTTTTCCCCGGAGACAACATCCTCCAGCTCCAGAGGGAGGTCGAGGGTATCCTGCAGGATAATTTCTACAAGCCGGTTGACTCCTCCAGAATGGAGAACAGCGCCATGGAGGGTATGATCAACAGCCTTGAAGACCCGTATACAGCCTACTTTTCCCCTGAAGACTTCCGCTATTTCATGGAACACACCAACGGCTCATTCGTGGGTGTCGGCGTGTTGCTGGAGACAAAAGACGGCAAACTGACCATCGTTGACACCATCGAGGGTTCGCCTGCCCGGGGCGCGGGGATAAAACCTGGCGATGTTATCACCGCTGTTGATGGTCAGGTCATTGAGGGTAAGACAGAAGAGGAAGCCGTCGCCTTCATGAGGGGCAAAGAGGGAACAAAAGTCGTGCTGCATGTAAAGCGCGGCGAGGAGGATATCGACTTCGAACTGATTCGTAAGGCGATCGAGATACCGATAATCAGTGAAAAGATGCTGGACCGGAACGGCAAGAAGATCGGCTATGTACTACTCGACCAGTTTTCCCTCGACGCCGGTCCCAAGGTGCAGGGCGCTGTCGAGCGGCTGACGAAGGATGGCGCACAGGCGATAATACTGGATCTGAGGAATAACGGCGGCGGGTTACTGGATGAGGCCGTGAACGTGGGGAGCATATTCATAGAGGATGGTTCCATCGTCTCGGTTGTGAGCCGCGACGGAAAAAGCGAGGTCTACGACGCGCGCGGCGACGCCAATGAGACGATACCGCTGGTTGTGCTCGTCAACGGCTATACGGCCAGCGCTTCCGAGATAGTGGCGGGCGCCATCAAGGACGACGCCCGCGGAAAGCTCATCGGCGAGAAGACGTTCGGCAAGGGTGTCGTCCAGAATATCAACCCGCTGAGCAACGGCGGCGCCATCAAGTTCACTTCGGGCAGCTATTACACTCCCAGGGGCATCGATATCAACAAGATCGGCATCGAGCCCGACATCCCGGCCGTGGATGACCCGGCGACGCCTGCGGATGAGGTCATCGAGCGAGCGCTCTTCGAACTGGCATCCTGACGTCGGGCACGGGGGTAAAAAACTGATTTCCGTTTGTCTGCAGGTCGTGCAAAGGCACACCATCCCCATTTCCGGCCGGGTGCAAGCGGCAGCTTTGTGCCGGGCGGGTAACAATGGTTCGCGGGTTCCCTCCAGTCTGAAGCTGTTTTCATGATGGCGCGTATTTCCGAAAAAAGGCCCCGGGAGATCAGGCCCGGCACGCCCATGGTCGCCATTATCACCAAGAGCGGCAAGATCTATCGCGCTGACCCCCTGTTCGGCGATCAGAAAGAAATCTTCGTTGGCCACAAGGCGTTAAATGGAACCCGGCCGGGTGAGCTGGCGGTCTTGAGGCCGGACGGCCGCGGGCGTGGTGAGGTAATCAGGCGGCTGGGCAAGGCGGGCTCGCTCAAGGCGCTCATGGAAGCGATCCTCGCTTATTACCAGGTACCGCGGGGATTTTCGCCGGGGGCGCTTGAAGAGGCGGAAGCCCAGGCGACACTGGCCCTGGAGACGGACAGGGACAGGCACGACCTGACCGGCCTGGTATCATTCACGATCGATCCCGACGAGGCCAGGGATTTTGACGACGCGATCTCATTGGTCGATGGGCCCGGGGATGGCGAGATCACGCTTTATGTGCATATCGCCGACGTGAGCTATTTCGTGCCGGCGGGTTCGGCAGTCGATCGCGATGCGGAAAAGAAGGCCTGCAGTGTATATATGCCTGTGGCCGTCGAGCCGATGCTGCCGCCGGTGCTATCGAGCGATGCCTGCAGCCTGCGTCCAGGCGAGGACCGAAAATGTGTGACGGTCGAGATGGTCTATAAGTGGGACACCTTACTGAACTCCCGGGTGCGTGGACAGGGGCCGGCGGAGTCGAATCCCCCGAAGACTGATCCTGAACCGGGAGGACTGACCCCCGAAAAGGTCCGCTTCTATCGCAGCACGATCCGCAGCTGCCGGCGCCTGACATACAACGAGGTCGACGATTATTTCGAGGGCTCGGCGGGCCTGAGTGAGGTCGGCGAGTTGCTGGAGCCGGGTTTGAGCGGCAGCGATGCCGCCGCCCTGGAGGCGCTGCTCGTCCGCTGCCGCGAGCTTGCGGGCCGGTTACGCGACGCGCGTCACGAACGCGGCGCCCTGAACATACAGACTTTCGAACCCGAGTTCCGGCTGGCCGAAGACGGCGGCGTCGTTGGAGTGCGCCCGCGTCCGCAGTCGGAATCGCACGCGCTGATCGAGGAGTTCATGATCGCCGCCAACGAGGCGGTGGCGCGTTTCCTGGAGCGGCGCAAGGGCAATTGTATCTACCGCGTGCACGAAAAACCGGACGCGGACGCCGTCGAGTCGCTCTTTGAACTACTGGAGGACCTGGGCATACCGACCCCGTCTTTTTCCCTGGCACACGGAACTCCGGAAAAGGCCGGCCGCGCCATACGCGACCTGTTGCGGTCGCTGCCGCGTGTGCTGAGCGAACAGCAGCGCGACCGTTCTGTCTTCGGCGAGATTGTCCTGCGCTCGCTCAAGCAGGCGCGCTACCAGGAGGACAACCTCGGACATTTCGGCCTCGCGTCCGATGCCTATCTGCATTTCACCTCGCCGATCCGCCGCTATCCCGACCTGATCGTACATCGGGCGCTGCTGCGCGAGCTGCATCTGGATGATCACAGCCCAAGCCGCCTGAAACTGGCCGAAGTGGCGCTGACCAGCTCCGAGAACGAACGCCGCGCTCAGCTGGTGGAGCGCACCGCCGACGACATTGTCCTGGCGTTCCTGCTTGACCGGATGCTCTACCAGGAGGGATGGGACAAGGTGTTCGAGGGCGAGGTCGTCAGCGTGATCCCCTCGGGCCTGTTCGTGCGCTTCGAGGAGTGCTACGAGGGTTACGTACCCGCACGAAGCCTGCGCGGCGACTTCTATCTTTTGAGCGACAAAGGCGGCGCCCTGGTGGGACGCCGCTCCGGCCGGCCTTACCGTCTGGGAGACCGCATGAACATACGAGTGGTCCGTATCGACAAACAGCGGGGGAAAGTGGAGCTCGAGCCGGCACGATAAGCCCTTTCCCGTATATAATCATCACATGTCATTAAAGGGCACAAAACCCATTGCCTCCAACCGCAAGGCCTACCACGAATACTTCATCGAGGAGACTTTCGAGGCTGGTCTGGAATTGAGGGGCACTGAGGTGAAGTCGCTCCGCGCCGGCCTCGCCAACCTCAAGGACAGCTATTGCACCATCAACGACGAGGAAGCATTCATCGTCGGCCTGCATATCAGTCCCTATGCACAGGGGAATATCCAAAACGTGGATCCTGACCGCACCCGCAAGCTGCTGCTGCACAAGCGCGAGATCCGCACGCTGATCGGCAAGACCCAGGAGAAAGGACTGACCCTCATCCCCACGAAGCTGTATTTTCGTAACAGCCGGGTCAAGCTCGAGTTCGGGCTGGCCAAGGGCAAGAAGCTGCACGACAAGCGCCGCTCGCTGGCGGACAAGGACGCGAAGCGTGAGATCGAGCGGGGGTTCAGGGAGAGGCAGAAAGGCGACGCCTGAGGTCGGCAAGTGCCCGGGCATATCATGCCGGATGGCCACATCCGTCCGCCGATGCGGGTATACTAATAGTGGACGCGAGATCCATATTATCCATCACGATTTGAAATACCCACCTTACGTGGGGGCGACCTGGTTTCGACGGGGTCAATCTGGATGGGAGCAGCAAGCCGAGCTTCCGGTGGGCTCGTTAAACTACCGGAAAAATAACCTAAACGCAGACGATAATCTCGCGTTAGCCGCTTAATTGCGGCTCGTCGTTCCCGATAAGTCCACGATCGGGGTAACGGCGTCAGCCAGTGGACTCAACCGCCGCGGTTGTCTCTCGCCGCGGTTGGGAAACCTTAGAGAGGCTGGCGGACCGGATCCTGCCTGCGCGGAGCCGGGACGTGAGACCTAAAAGCACAGGCTAAGCTTGTAGATACTCCCTTTTGGATGGCTTCGGACGCGGGTTCGATTCCCGCCGCCTCCACCAAACGCTTGTTACCCGAACTGAATCGCAGTCGGACCAGAATGAACACAAAATAACTATTGACACGCTAAGCAGAGAATCTGATATACTTCCTCTAGAGCAATTTAATGCTCGACTGCCGTTTTGCGGCGTGATATAATAAATGCCCTTTTCGAAAAATAATGGCCTGCGACAGTTAGTGCGTTTCTGCACTAATGTAGGTTTTTTTTGTGCCGAAAAGAGGAACATAAAGAGCAGTGTTTAATTAATAGGGGGAGAGAGAGGCGGTCAGGATGAGCGATTCAAACACAGAATCTGGAAGCGGATAGTTAAGGCCTTTCTGAATTTTCAGAAAGGCCAACTAACAACAAAGCCATCGCCAGGGAGCATTAAGCCGGAATATTCGCGCTTTCTCCCTGTTTTTCCGTAATTTTCGGCATCTTTTAGTTTTTGTTTTTGTTGTGGGCAAAAAATCTCGATGTGCGGTCGCTCATTTTCCTCATAATCCTTTAGTACTCCGATTACCTCCAATTTGCCTTTTAGGTAAAGTTCTTCCTTTATCCGCCAATTAAAAGTGTCATCAATTGGCAAAATCGATCTCTCGTTAATCACAATTGAATAATCATCATTAGGCGTTATGTCAACTGTCGGCCGCTCGAAATAGACATGTACATCCGTGTCGTTTTCAAGGGCAACCGCCGGTATAATGGCATCCGTTGTCTCGTTTTCTTTAAACGTTTCTTTCAACGAATCAAGAACATAATATTCTTCGAGAGGTAAGTTGACGTCTTTGAAATAATGTAGGAATCGATCTGCAGTGTATTTGAAATCAGTCTCGGTCAATGAAGAGTATACAAACGTCATCGTGCTAGTTCTTTCTATACAGGGATAATCGCCTTGTTTGTCCACTATCTCTGATAGACGGTTTATTCTTTCCTCGCTGCCCTGGTTACTCTTAAGGTCTATTATTCTTTCGTTGAGTATTTCTCCTAGCGAAGACTTCCAGAACTCATTGTAATAAATCATCTTCTTGTAGTATGTTTTCGCGAAAAGGCTTTCCAAATCATCTGCAATATACTTATAAAGTGGATCTTTCTCTGTAAAATCAATGTCGGTCCTGGCTTTAATTATGTGGTAATTATACTTTGCCAACCTTTTTTCTCCATGAGCTTTTAAATGCTCCTTATCATAAACCTGCGATATAATGCAGTCCTCAACACACTCACCGATTTCTTGAATTGCTTCTTTTTTCATTTCAATTAGTTCGCTCGCAACTTTTTCGTCCCTTATAGCTGCAGCATTTAATGCGACTTTTCTAAGAAAGTCATTTGAAAATGATTGTTTAAAATGATGGAAGAAGTATGGTACTTCCAATAAGGCATAAACAAATATAGCTATACTGAGTCCCATTCTGATGTCTCTGGTTTGTTCAACGTTCAATACTTCTGTCTGACCCCACTGCAAATTTGACACGGGCAGCAAGGTCAGTGAGGCGGCAACGATAAAAAACCCCGACGCAGGCAGAAACCATTTTGGAAACCGAGGCCACTTCTTGTTAGCTGCATTTGACAGCCATGTTAGTAGGAGATAAAGAAGAATAAAAATTATGCCAACGGCAAAAACAGCCAGCACGCTTAATAAGAATATGACCAAATAAACCACTTCCCTCGCAGGTAATTAATCACAAGTTTGTTTGATTATATTGTTGTAGAGCAGTGTCGTATTACCTCTTAAAACTTTTCAAATCAATTCAGAAATATCTATATCAACGCGGCAGATAAATGAGAGAAAAAGTTTTTAAAGCTTTTGCTACTATTAGATAAAACCTATATATTCATTATTATACAAACATGTCAAATATCCTCTATTTTCGAATTGTACTATTCGACAAGGAAGATACAATTACCTCTAAATTGATTGATATTTTCGAATAAGAGCGCATGGTCCTGATATGTTAAAAAAAGGCACGGTCGGTTATTTTCATAGTGAAGATGACAAAATTTAATCAATGAAGACGCGACTTACACCACACTATGTAGACCTTGTTTATGATGCTTGCCTTAAATCGTTTTGGCGAAAAAGGGCCCTTTCTTCATTTTTGAGGCATTGCAACATTTCAGAGAAGTTCTTGACTGCATGGTTGCCAGAGGAATCAAAGCGCGACCTTCTCGATCGACTTTTCCCGCAGTTAATCAAGACCGATAAAGGGCAGCGAGCATTTATAACTATGGCTAAGTACCTCATGGAACAGCGATCATTTCCTGATCTTGAGAATTGGGAAGACTCAAATGAAAAAATTAAGAATGCTCATGATGCAGTCTCACGGCTTAAGATCTATCATCAAAAACAAGAAGAAGATATTGAATCAGAAGAAGCTAAGAAAGCAGCACGAGCGTTATTTCGCAAGAGGCAAGAGGATATTTCCCGCTCTCAGCAAAGCATTCAGAAATTAAACAGCGACCTAAATGAGCTTGGAAAGAATCTAGGCAAACAGAAGGCAGGCTATGAATTCCAAGACTGGTTTTATTCTTTGCTCGATTTCTCAGAGATTACGAACCGGAAGCCTTACAATCATGGAGGAAGGCAGATCGACGGTTCTTTGACGCTTTCAGAAACCACGTATCTAGTAGAGTTAAAATTTACCACGGATCAGGCAACGGCAACGGATATCGACACGTTCTTTAAGAAAGTGATCACAAAGGCTGACAACACAATGGGTGTGATGGTATCTATTTCTGGTTACTCATCTGTGGCTATACAGGAAGCATCAGGTGATCGTACGCCAATTTTACTTCTAGATCATTCACACATATATTTGGTACTGAGTGGAATTTTGGGGATGCGAGACGTAGTTGAGCGAGTGCGTCGGCATGCCTCTCAAACAGGTGAAGCATATTTAGCAGCCTCGGATTTCACAGCTTAAAGAAAAGGAATTAGGGCTCGACCGGCAGGACTATATTTATAATGTGAAACTTAAAAGATGCTAGTGAAGATGGTGGATTATTCGGAATTAGATTTGACTAGCTAGGGGTCAGGAGAGTGTGTGGAAACTACATGGGAAGAGGTCTACATTGACATCGAGGATCTCCTCGCACCGCAACTCGGCCTTGATGCTTGGGAGCGGGTCGTCTACTACTATCTTCTCCGTCACACGCGGCTCAAAGGTCTTTCCTCTGCACATTTTGCGGTAGCTCCACTTTCGAGGGATCTGCCACTTAGTGACTTCAAGGTACGCGAAGTATTTCGTTCACTAGATGCAAAGGGATGCTTGAAGATTGAGGATCGGTCAAGGCATGGTCACTTGATTCGTGTTTTGTTGCCCTCGGAGATTCAGGGCCTTGTTCGTCCATCAGTAGAAGCTCCAATTGTGGATATTTCCACGCTAGATTTCTCTGACCGCCGGTATGTCGGAGCATTGCTATCACGCGAAAATGATGCATGTTTCTATTGTCTGCGCGCCCTCGCAATTGAGACCTGTGAGCTAGACCATCTGGTACCCCAAGCTGATCACATTGACAACTCTTACAGCAATATCGTTGCTTCTTGCCACAACTGCAACAAAGCGAAAGGTTCTACTCCAGCGTCTGACTTCCTAAGAGAGCGGTATCGCGCGGGATTGCTCAGCGAAGTGGAGTTGCAACAACGGTTGGCCACTCTGGACTCCGTTCAGAGTGGCGAGCTGGTGCCGGATGTTGGGTGAGGCACGGTTAAGTCTGCTTTTTAGCAAGGCCGGAGGGTAGGCCAGAAAGTGAACTTTGTTGCCATCGATGTAGAGACGGCAAATCCCGATATGTCGTCGATTTGCCAGATCGGTCTTGTTAAATATGAAAATGGCGTGTTGTCAGACGAATGGAAATCCTACGTTAATCCAGAGGGCTATTTCAATGGTATCAACGTTTCAATCCACGGGATTGACGAATCGGTTGTCAGAGGTGCCCCGAAGTTCCCGGAATTAGCGGAAACCCTGCGTTCATATCTCGAAGGGACTGTGGTTGTCTGCCATACGCAATTTGATCGTGTTGCTCTTTATCGAGCAGCAACCCGGTACGGCATTACGCCGCCTGCAAGCATATGGCTTGATTCGGCCAGAATTGCGCGACGGGCGTGGAAAGAGTGCGCTTACTCAGGCTATGGCTTACACAACGTTTGCGAAATGCTCGGTTATGATTTCAATCACCACGACGCTTTAGAGGACGCAAAAGCAGCAGCGCATATCGTATTAGCAGCAATCAATGAAACCGGACTGGGACTCGAAGGCTGGCTCAAACGCGTACCGCAGCCAATTGATCTCACAGCGGTTAGTTCTGGTGTCCCAAATAGTCGGGAAGGAAATGCCGAGGGTGCTCTTTATGGTGAAGTGCTTGTATTTACTGGGGCTCTCGTAATACCACGCCGTGAAGCTGCCGATTTAGCTGCTAGCATTGGATGTCGAGTGGCTTCGGGAGTTACTAATAAGACGACAATGTTGGTAGTGGGCGATCAGGATATTACGAAGCTAGCGGGTCATGAAGAAAGCTCAAAACAAAGAAAAGCAAAAGATTTAATTGAGAAAGGAAGCCCGATCAGGATTCTCACGGAGAGCGATTTCATAGAATTGGTTCGCATGTCTAATGAGAATGTATGCTGACGCGATGAACCCGTGAGCGTGTTCGCCGGGACTGTTATATGGATAGAAAACATTGTGGGCTCGACGAAAAGGGGGTAGCGAAGTGACTCCGCAGCGACCGGATAGTCACGCTCTGGGTGACATAGCCGTCAATGCGTTCGAGCGAGTTGTCCTGGGCGCTGGTTGGGTATGGAACCCAACAAGATCCGGCAGTGACTACGGAATAGACGGATTTGTTAGCCTGCGGGATCAGTCGAAGACAGTGCTACCCATTGACATCCCAGTGCAGGTCAAGGGCGTTCGCGCGCTCAAGCGTAGCGCGGATTATGGTGTAGCCAATACGGTTACGCGTGATGCCGTTGACCTCCTTCGCGCCCACGTGCTCGGCGGCTACTTCATCGTCTACGACCGTGCAACTGGCGATCTCTTCTTCGTCCACTCTGATGCGATCGCTACAGAAACCGACCGTTCGTCCGGTCGGACCCAGCGCCTACGCGTACCGTTGGCAAACCGGATAGAGGCTTCATCCCTGGAGGCTTTAAGAGGAGACGCTGAACGTAGGCACAAGATGCTGCGAAGGTTGCTGGCAGTCGACGAGAATATGCGCAACGTACGCGAGCTCTACATGCGATTGACTGTAATCCAGCAAGTGCTCCTGGAGTTCGTAGCGACGCTCGCGATGGTCTCGCCCGACCATGTCGCGCATGTGTCTGCCACCTTCGCGAGCGCCGCAGGCGCAGACATAGACTCCGTCGCCCTAGAGACGGCATCCGCCGTCCTTTGCGAATACGAAGTTCAGCCTCCCGTTGCATATCTCTCACCACTAATCGGCACATCCACGATGTTGACCACGATCCGCTGGGCGTACGAATCGGTTGACGATCTTTCATCATGCCTGCGAACTGAGGAGCGCAGTACCCTCTTGGCTGCCCTCGGCCTCGATGGACTTCGCGGTAGTCTTCGATCAAGCATGCGTCGTGCGTTTGGAGTCGATCCCCTCAAACCGCTAGAACCCGGTGTCCATGCCCTCCACGTGAACGCCGTACACTTCGTAGTCGGCACTGTGATGGTCAGCCTGATCGTCAACCAGCTAGTTCACGAATTGCGCAACGAGGTGTTCACCGATTTCGCGCATAGCCTATCGAGTTCTCCCATGTCCAGCTTATTGTCAGTGGCCCCCGAAAGATGGGTGCGTCACCGTGGAGATGGAGCGGATGGTCACAAGACGGGAGCCCAGAAGGATTCGTCGTGACGCCTAACAATGAGATCGAGCAAACAGCCCATCCCAAAAGCATTGGTGTGCATTTATTAAGAAACCCGCTTAACTGCTCTCTCCAACCGGCTCAAAATATTTACCTCAGAGTTCGAATAGCGTTGCACCGCCTCCACCAATAATCTCACCTCCGAAAATGCCTTGTTCAAGGCATTTCTCATTGCCCGAAAACCCGACAGCCGGCGGGAATTGAACCTTCGTGCATCACGGCGACTTTTCCAACATAGATCTTATTCCTGCAAATTTACACTAGCTGTTAAAATACGAAAATCGTAGGATGAGCCGGGAGTTTATTCTGCAAAACCTGCCGGCGTTTAGGTTGTTACATGCACAGGTATAATCTTCTTTGATAAACGAAACGTAGAATCGGGTATCCAAAATCACTGCTATCATCAAGTAGGAGAATACACATGCTTGAGCCCAGAGATCTGCTGCCTCGCTTGTTTGGTGCCGGCGATGCAGGAGAGTTCGATTCATTTAGTCAGTATTTACATGACGACGTAGTCGTCCATGCGCCAGCAGGCCTCTCGACCATCGGTCTCGAGAACGAAAAAGATTCCTGGCGTAGAGCCAGGGCAGCCATGCCTGATATTCACCACGAGTTCGTAGAAGTCATAGCGGATGGCCCGGTCGTGGCAGCCAGGTGTGTGGTAACGGGCACGATGAATGGAACCTATGGGAGCATTTCGGCTGAGGGCCGAAGTTTCAGGGTAGACCAAGCCCTTTTCGCCCACGTCAGCGATGGCAGAATCAAAGAGTTGTGGGAAATCGTCGATACCGAAAGCCTGTTCGAGCAGCTCGGCGCAAAGAGCAGCCAATAGCTCGTCGGGACTCTGACTGACAGCCGCATGGAGCCGACGGCCCAAGCGCCGCATATGATGATAGTTAGAATGGCTGGCTCCACGGTACTAGGTTTGTTTACTCATTGGGTGCGTCGAACAAGCGCTTCAAGCCAGCGCCGAGAGGCAGAATCGTTCATTGATCTGGTATACCGCAGCTCAAACGCAAAAAACATTACATCTTTTTAAGCAGAAACCCGTTAATTTCACGCTTTAAACGATACAAGATATTCAGCTCCAAGTTCGAATACCGTTGCACCGCCTCCACCATTTTTCGCACCTCTGAAAATGCCTTGCTTAAGGCATTTTTTGTTATCCGATATCGTAAAGAGGCGGCGGGAATCGAACTTTTGTGCCTCTCGACGATTTTCCAAAGACGCAGATAAGAATTCCTGCTACCTTGACAAACTATAATCCATTGGATTATAGTTCAGTTCATGCAAACTGTGGTTGAACTCCCTGAATTTCAACGAAAATCTTCTAAGCTGCTGACAGCAGCTAAGAATTTCAGTGTTATCAGTTACTTAGCTGCCCATCCAGCAGCGGGCGATATTATGCAAGGAACAGGCGGTATCAGGAAGTTACGATGGTCAGCTCAAGGTAAAGGCAAAAGTGGAGGAGTTCGAGTCATTTATTATTTTCATAATGAATCGCTGCCGTTGTTTTTACTCACCGTATTTGGGAAAGGCGAGAAAGCGAATTTAACCAAGGCGGAGCGAAATGATTTGGCGAAATTGACGGCAATATTAATAAAGAGCTACGGAGGAAAAAATGAGTAACGCATATAAAAGCATTAAAAAAGGGCTTGATGAAGCCATAGAGCATGCCAAAGGCAACAAATCAAAAGCAATCGTACATGAGTTCACCCCTCTCGATGTGAAGAATATTCGCTTGGATATTGGTATGTCTCAAAGTGAATTTGCATCCGCATTTGGAATAAGTGTTAGTACTTTGCGGCATTGGGAGCGCGGTGATCGTACGCCTCATGGTCCAGCACTGGTTTTGCTCAATGTTGTTGCCAAAGAACCAAAGGCAGTGCTGAGCGCTTTAAGCGCAAACGCTAACAAAGCGTCCAGATCCACTCCAACTGGTCGTCGGACGCGCAAAAAGACACGTGCCGCTTAGCGCTGGCGACAGAAGGAAGCCTGCTGCACCGCTCTTTCCAACCTGCTCAAAATATTCAGCTCAGAGTTCGAATAGCGTTGCACCGCCTCCACCATTATTTCGTCCTCTGAAAATGCCTTGTTTAAGGCATTTTTTGTTGTCCGATATCGTAAACAGCCGGCGGGAATCGAACTTTCGCTGCTTTCGGAATCTTGCCACTTGCAAAATTAACAGTGATACTTTAGTATCACTTTATGCGAACCGAACTTGTTACATCACTCAAGCGCCAAGCCACCAAGCTCCTCTCAGAGATTGAAGATAGCAAGGAGCCAATCCTCATAACCCAACACGGCATACCGAGCGCCTATCTGGTCGATGTCGAAACCTACGAAGCCTTGCAGCGACGGATGAGCCTGTTGGAAGGAATTGCCCGTGGGGAGAAGGCTATTGAGGAAGGTCGTACACTCTCTCATGCGCAGGCCAAAAAGCGCATGGCACGATGGCTGAAATAATCTGGACTGAGCCCGCGATCACCGATTTGGATGCTATTGCGGATTACGTTGCATTGGATAATCCGGAAGCCGCCAGGAAAATGGTCCAGAACGTTTTTCGCCATGTGGAACAACTGGCCGATCATCCCAGAAGCGGTTCAAAACCACGAGAGCTTAAAGGGTGGCGCTACCGACAGATCGTTGAACCGCCGTGCCGGATCTTTTACCGGGAAGAGGGTACAAAGATCCTTATCCTTTACGTCATGCGTGGCGAGAGATTACTCCGTCCATCAACGCTAGATGCCCGTAGACGCAAAGCGAAGCAAAGCAAGAATCCTAAAGAAGGATCTTAGCGACTGATAATGGCGAATCATAAGAGAAAACACAGACGCTATTATTCGAGCTGTGGGCTTTGCAAGCCTGACAAATATTGGCGCACTCGTAAAGACAAATATGGCGAAAGTTACCGGGGACAAAAACAATGGCCCACAAGCGAAAAGGACAGCTGACACCCGCGCCTCAATGGTGGAAGCATTTGCGCGACTGGAAACGCGTCGCAAATAAGCGGGAGCGCAAGGCGGAAAAAGGGACATCCAGTCTCTACCATGAAGAATAAATCCACAGCAACCCAAATTTTGCCTGATCCGGAATAAAATTGAAAAACAGGAAAATATGGCGACGGCCCGGTTTGTTCTCCTTATTACTCTGGATCCTCGCCTATGGAGGCCTCGCTTTTACAATCCTTACCGCGGCCTCAATCGGTATTCTCGTTGCCCCATTTGCTCTGGTCTTCTTTCTCGCCGTTGTCGTCTTTGCCCACTTTTGGCCTGAGGCGCCCCCAGGCGCCCTTATTGGCATTGGTCTTTTGTGTCTCTTGGTTGCATTCCTCAACAAAGATTATGAACCCTGCCCGGCAGAACCTGTAATATTCAAACCAGGCGATCCATCATTCTCTTGTGGCGGCTTTAACCCTGTTCCGTGGCTAATCGTAGGGACATTGCTAACCGGAGCCGGCATTATCGGCTATCTCCTGTTTACGGCTCTTTCCAACCGTCTCAAAGATTAGCAGCAGAATTCGAATAGCGTTGCACCGCCTCCAACACCATCCACACCCAGAGTTGCCGCATATCTGTTACCGACTCACCGCCCACACGTGGAAACGGGCGTAGCCTTTACGTCCTACGCCCATGGCTCCCTTAAATGCATAAAAAGCCCAGGCCCAGTCCGGCTCAAACATGCTGGAGGTTGAGGACCAGTAGACCTCCTGGCAATTTTCGAACGGATGGTCAGGAGGCAGGGCGGGGTCATGCCGGTTCAGATCGGCCAGCGATTCCAGCTCGTTGATATTGGGGAGACGCCACCGGCGGCCGGCCGCCGCTCCCTCGTTCAGTTTCTTAATGGCCTCAAGCGCATCAGCCCAGATAACGGGCTCCCCGGTCAGATTGGCGGCCCTACGCCAGCACAGGCCGGTCAAGCGGTCTTTTACCGAGAGCCCATCAACCTCCAATTCAAAACGCGGCTTGGGCCATTTACATTGAACCGCCTCGTTCCCTTCGCCTCTTACCGGCCAGAGAAGATAAAACTGGCTTTTTACTCCATAGAAGCTACGCCCTCCACCCATGTGCACATACCAGGCAAAATCCGGATTGATGGCGGTTGTCGTTGAGGTCCAGTACCAGCCGGGAAATACGTTTGTGAAAGGGCAGTCTTCCGGGAGGGCGGGGTTTCTGGTCTGATGGCTGATGAGGCTCCTGAGCTCCCGCCGGGTGGGCATCCGCCAATCGCTGAAGCCGTGGGCCTGTTCGCGGTTTAACTGGTCGACGAAGTCAAGGGCAGCGCGCCAGTCAAGTGGGAGCCCGGCCATATTCGCGTCAAGTGGCCAGGTCAGCCCGGTCAGGAGATCGACAGCGACTTCATCGCCGGTCTCAAATCGGGGCGACGGCCAGGGAGCTCCACTTTCTGATTCTGCGTCCTGTCCGCTTTGGGCGCAGGGCATTTCATGGCCCTCAGGGTCGTGACACGTTTTTTGTCCTGTTTGTATAAAACAGCTCATCGGGCAATTACGCTTTCATGCGTTTGCATACTCTACAATGTGGGCAATCCTTATCACAACGCCGGGGAACTCGCGGCGCTTTCCTTTACTGAAGATACTTCTGCTTTAAGCTGTTGCGCTCAGCCCGGCCTGAAAAATATACAGGCACACACACGCCAACTAATGATAGGACGAGATTGTGAATGTCACCTGTTACCTATCCTCGGCTTGCGCTTCGGAAGAGGAATTAAGGGCAAATATTGACCGCGCACTGGAAGCTGAAAACGTCAGTGCTGACATCAGTATTCAGCGGATCGATGATCAAAAAGCAGCGGATCTCGGGCTCAGTGGCTCTCCGTCGATTCTGATCGATGGGAAAGAACTTCAGCCATCGGCTGGAACCGGTTTTTCATGAAGGCTATTCAGGGACGAGTCGGGCAGGCTCGCGAACGTTCCGTCCGTGGATACGCTGAGAGAGGCAGTTAGAGAACACGGTGCTTCGGACTGATCTTTAAGAAGACAGAATCCTTTTTGTACCTTCGAGGAGGACCAAGGTTTTCAGCTCAGAGTTCGAATACCGTTGCACCGTCTCCACCATTATCAAACCATGAAAAATGCCTTTCTTAAGGCATTTTTTACTGCCCTGAAACTCGACAGCCGGAGGGAATCGAACTTTCATGCATTTCGACAACTTTTCCACAGATAATAATTCCTGTAAATTTGACGGCTGTAAAAACTACCTGTCTGGAGTCCGTCAGCCCGCAAGGCTGGCGCTTAGAACCGTCTGCTGTGGGAAGTAGAGGAACGAGGGTGCCTACGGACGCCGTGCGGTTACCGGGACACAATCGACAGGCAGGTTCACAAGATGGCGTACAGGTCGACGACCAACTCCATCGGCGAGTACATAGCGGGATGCCCCCCGAGACTCAGAAGGTGCTGGAAGAGTTGCGAGCGCTCATCAAGGCATCAGCGCCCGACGTTCGACGCACTGGATGGCCGTGGTGCGCATAATGCCCGAACTATATCGCCCTGCTCCAGGATGGCGAGCAGACCAACTGCTGTATAAAAACAGATGTAATAGGAGTAAGATAAACGTCAATAAAATTTTCTCATAACGCAGAGGAGGCTTCCTAATGAAAAAAGGGCTTAAATGGATATTTATTTCACTGGCAGCGATGCTGATCTTCGGCCAAGCGGCCGTTGCTTCCATGATCATTCCCATAAATGACCACGCCGCTCAGGCGCCCGCGCCTGAAAAATCTCCGGCGATCGGTGATGGCTGGCAACTCGAAAGGGTAGACTTCATCCACTACGCGAAGCCGCCCGGAGCTGGCAAACCGCCAAAGGGAGACGGCTCCTGTTACTCACTTTTGGGTTACAAGTGGAAAACCCTGCCGGTGAGCTACATCATAAATCCGGCCAACCCGCAGGGCTTGTCCGAATCTTTCGTTACCTCCACAATTATGACAGCCGCCGAGACATGGGACTCCGCCACTTCCCCGGAGCTTTTCAATAACAGTTACACGGTGGACAGCGCCGCTCAATACGGTGTACAGGACTATCGCAACTCGATCGTTTTCGGTGATTACCCCGACAATAATGTGATTGCCGTAACATCGATGTGGTACATACCGCGAACCCGGCAAATGGTCGAGTTCGATATGGAGTTCAACACCCGCTATACCTGGGGAGACGCTTCTATCGATGCTTTCGTCATGGATCTGGAGAACATAGCCGCGCACGAGCTGGGCCATAGCGTTGGCTTGAATGATATATACAGCACCTCCTGCTCGTCTGTGACGATGTTCGGCTATTCATCGTACGGTGAGCTGTCGAAGCGCTCGCTAGAGCTGCCGGATATCAACGGCCTCACGGTCATGTACGGACTGTAAGAGCTTTGCCAGGGGAAACAAAAGAGAACTAGACAGGAAAAGGCTAGATTAGAAAGCTCACAATATTATTGGTTGTGATCTCGATTTTGGCGGCGCTGTTTTTATTCTCAGGTTGTAGAGACAATGGCAATGAAAACACTTCCCCGGCGGTGGATCAGTCCACACCCGCGCAAACGCAATCGACGGGCACAAC
>JBAZZU010000037.1:0-19102 GCA_041658605.1 Thermoleophilia bacterium
TATGGTCTGCAGCGGCATATTCATCTGGTACCTGATTTCAAAAAATGAGAAGGTGGCCCAGCTTGGCACCATCCTTCTGACGATGGGGCTTGTCGCCCATACGGTCGCGCTGGCGTTGCGCTGGGGCACCTCGGGTCACGCGCCCATGTCGAATACATATGAGTCGCTGTCGATGTTCGGCTGGGGTATCGTCCTGTTCTTCCTCATCGCGCAGCGTTTTTACCCAATCCGGGCAGCCGGCGCGCTTGTTGTTCCGACAGCGTTCCTTATAACCAGCGTCGCGGGCGTGTTTTATCAGGGGCCCGATATCCCGCTGGCCCCGGCGCTGCAGAGCATCTGGCTGTGGATTCATGTGACGATAGCCATGCTGTCCTACGGCCTGTTCGCCCTGGCGTTCGGCGCGGGCTTTCTCTATATCATTCAGGAGAATCTGCTCAAGAAGAACTACAAGGGTGTCGTGACCGCGTTCACGCTGCTTTTCGCCGCGCTTGGCATGGTGCTGGGTCTATGGATAGGCTCCATGCTGGCAGAGCCTGTCCTGGTTCAGGATCCAATCACGCGGACGGCAGGCAATGACTACGCCTTCAGCGATTACTTCAGGATCTTCGGCGGCGGCGTCCTCGGCCTGATCATTTTTCTTGTCCTTGGGTATATCTCCGGTAAAGGCGCTTCCAAGCGTTCTTTTTCCAACATCCTGCCTTCGCTCGACGTGCTGGATGAAGTCAGTTACCGCGGCGTCGCTTTTGGATTCCCCCTGCTGACGATCGGCATAGTCACAGGCGCCATTTGGGCCGATCAGGCCTGGGGCCGCTGGTGGGGATGGGATCCCAAGGAGACCTGGTCGTTCATCACCTGGCTTTTCTATGGAGGCTATCTGCACACGCGGCTTACGATGGGCTGGCGCGGCAAGCATTCCGCGCTGTTGGCGGTCGTCGGCCTGATAGTGGTGCTGATCACCTATCTTGGCGTTAATTTCTTCTTCTCGGGACTGCACAGCTACGCAACCGGGTAAATCATGGCCCTTTATCCAGCCAACCTCAGGATATCAGGCCGCAGATGTGTCATCATCGGCGGCGGCCGGGTCGCGGCCCGAAAGGCGGCGGCGCTATTGGAGTGCGGCGCCATCGTCAAGGTGGTTTCGCCAGCGCTTGACGCCGAGTTTGAAACCATGGATGGAGGAATAGAGCACATCGACCGCCCCTATGCCCGGGGCGATCTCGACGGCTCTTTCCTGGTAATAGCGGCTACCGACGACGACGAGACCAACCGTGCGGTGGAAGAGGAAGCCCGCAGCGGCGGCCTGATGTTGAACGTCGTCGACAAGCCTGAGCAGTGCAATTTTTATGTTCCCTCCAGCGTTCGCCGGGGAGAACTGATGATCACCATATCGACCGGAGGCCAACTTCCGGCCCTGGCAAAACGTTTGCGCGAGCAGCTCGAAGAGGAGTTCCCACGGGAATGGGAGCCGGCACTCGAGCTGCTGGGGAAGGCGCGCGCAGATGTGATTTCCCGCGTCAAGGATGAAGAGCGGAAAAAGCAATGCCTGACGGATCTCGCAGCTCTGGATCTGGTCCCGCTTCTTCAGGCTGGAGGGCCGCAGGCGGCCCGGGTGGAGATCGATAAATGCATCTCGCGGTACTTGGCATAAATCATAAGACAGCCCCCGTTGAACTGCGCGAGAAGGTCGCGTTAAACGACGAGAAATGCGGTTCCCTGACCGGCCGTATGCTCGATGACTCCTTTATCTCCGAAGTCGTCCCTGTTTCCACATGCAACCGGACCGAGATATATGTCGTGGCGAGCCGTCCTGATATAGGCCGGCGTGAGATCCTGGGATTCCTGGCCGAGGTGGCCGGGGTGGAGCGCAGGGACCTCGAGGACTGCGCGTACTTCCACGAGGCGGAGAACGCGGTGGGACATCTTTACAAGGTAGCCAGCAGCCTGGATTCCCTGGTTGTGGGCGAGGCGCAGATACTTGGCCAGATCAAGGAGGCTTATCACAGCGCGCACGGGCGTGAAAGCACGAGCGTCCTGTTGAACCGGCTCTTCCGCCACTCGCTGGAGGTCGGCAAGCGCGTGCGTACGGATACGAAGATCGGCGAGAACCCCGTGTCAGTCGCGTCAGTCGCGGTGGATATGGTAAAAAAAGTCTTTGAAGATCTGGAAGGCCGGACAGTGCTCATGCTCGGCGCCGGCAAGATGGGCGAGCTTACCGCCACCCACCTCGTCTCCCACGGCATAAACAGCTTCGTCGTCTCCAACCGCACATTCAGCAAGGCGGAAGAGATGGCCGAGAAGTTCAACGGTTCGGCGGTGGCTTTTGACGAGCTGACCGATTATCTGCCGATGGCGGATATCGTCATCAGCTCCACCGGAGCTCCCCATTACGTGTTGCGCAAGGGAGAAGTCGAGCGGGCCATGCGCCGCCGGCATAATCGTCCCATCTTTTTTATCGATATCGCTGTACCCCGCGACATAGATCCCGGGGTCAACGATGTTTATAATGCGTTCCTTTACGACATAGATGACCTGAACGAAGTGGCGGATGCCAACGCCGCCGGCCGTGACAAGGAAGCCAGGAAAGCGGAAAAAATCATCGCCGAAGAGGTCGATGATTACATGCGCTGGCTATCCAGCCTGGATGTGGTGCCCACGATAACGGCGCTGCGGGAGAAGGCTGAGGAGATCAAGGAAGGCGAGCTCTCCAGGATCCTTACAAAATTTGATACCGAGCTCAGCGAGAAAGATATCAACCGGATCGAATCCATGGCCTCGGGTATCGTAAACAAGATGTTGCATGGGCCGACGGTGGAGCTCAAGCGCGCCGCCAGCGAACGCGGCGGTTATCTGTATGTCGAATCAATACGCCGGCTTTTCAAGCTCAACGGAACAAAAAAGAGTGCGCATAACGTGAAAGAGGTCATAAAGAGTGAACGTAAAGAAAAATAGCTCCATAGTCCTGGGGACTAGGGGTAGCGAACTGGCGATGTACCAGGCGCATCACGTCGCCTGGATCCTGCAGTCGAAAAACGTCGACCTCTCCGTAAAAATCAAGACCATCATGACCACCGGGGACAAGATCCTCGACACGCCCCTGGCCAAGGTCGGAGACAAGGGGCTTTTCGTCAAGGAGATCGAGAACGAACTGTTGTCCGGTGAAATCGATATCGCGGTGCACAGCTGCAAGGATATGCCCACGGAACTTCCCGCCGGCCTGACGATAGCCGCGTTTGGCGCGAGGGAGGACGCAAGGGACGCGTTTATCGGAAAACCGGGGACAGGTTCGCGCGGCCTGGAGGATATCGCCCGGGGTGGCACCATCGGAACCAGCAGCCTCAGGCGCCGCTCGCAGCTGATGTCGCTGCGCCCTGATCTTGTCACAGTTGACATCAGGGGCAATGTTGATACGCGTATCAGGAAGATCGGGGAACTGAAGCTTGATGGGACCATCCTTGCCGCGGCGGGCATCAAGCGGCTCGAGCGGCTGGGAGAGGCTTCGTTCTTCTTCGAGGTCGATGAGATGATCCCCGCGGTCGGGCAGGGCGTGATCGCCATTGAGTCTCGGGAAGAAGACCCGGTTGTCAGGAATCTGCTCACCTGCGTCAACGACGGCGCTTCGGCCACGGCGGTCACGGCCGAAAGGGCCCTGATGAAACAGCTGGAAGGCGGCTGTCAGGTGCCCATCGGCGCGCACGCGACTGTCCTGGGCAACAGGCTTTTCATGAAGGCGTACCTGGGTTCGCTCGACGGCACGAAGTCGATCCGGGATGAGATTGAGGGTCCCGTGGAGGAAGCCGGAGAGCTGGGAGTGAAGCTGGCTATGAGGATGTATGAGGCGGGGGGCAGGGAGATACTGGAAGAGGTGCGGGCGCAGGCTTGAGGTGGGTTTGCAGCCTATAGGCGGTTTCCCGTTGGGGGATGGGATATTCGCGCCTGGTTCGCTAATCCTTTTGGGAAAAGAAAAAGACGGCCGGAGCCGTCCATTTCTTTAAGTTTTCTGAAGCCTGCTACGGCGCCGGTGGTGGCGGAACCACTACGCTGCACTGCCATTGCGGGCATTCAAATGTGATGTCCTTTAACTTCTCGTGCCTTGTGAGCACTGGCTTCTCATAGGACGTGCCGGTTGCCTGTTTTTTCATCCCCACTCCTCCCTCCTACCTTTTTAAAATCTCAGCTGAATACGGAATTTGCCCGCCCCATATGCTGAGGATGGGAAGTCTATCATGAAATTTTATTTTTGACAATACCTTTTTCTGTGACATAATCCTGACTTGAATTGTCAGAATTCGGGGCGCTTTTTCGAGTCCTTTTGGGACGGACGAGATATTCCAGCTTTCACTTAGGTCTTCGACAACCGTTGCAGCTGAAACATCTCATCCGTCTTTTCCAAAAGGACTCAAAAAAGGGGTTTCGCGTTCAGCATCTCTCCCAGGATTCTGATGGCCCCCCACTTGTCCAGCGGCTCGTTGAGGTTTCCGCATTTGGGAGACTGGACGCATGAGGGGCAGCCGGCTTCGCAGCGGCATGAGGAGATCAGCTTGTGTGTACTGGCGACGAGGCTTTCAAAATCGTGGAAACCCTTGCGCGTTATGCCGATTCCGCCGGGGTGTCCGTCGTAGAGAAAGATCGCCGGCGCGCCGGTTTGCCAGTGGAGCTCGGTCGAGAGGCCGCCGATGTCCCAGCGGTCGCACATCGCGAAGAGAGGGAGCAGGGCGATCAGGCCGTGCTCGGTGGCATGCAGGGCTCCCAGGATGTCGGGCGGCTCGATATTCTGAAACAGTTTCTCCTCAAGCGGGAACCACAGTCCCTCTGTCTGGAAGGTCTGGGCGGGCAGCTGCAGGTCGACGATCTCGAGCACCTGGTTGTCGGACAACTGTTTTTTCTGGTACGCGACAACGTGTTCCGTCACGAGCAGCCGGCCGAATGAAAGCTGCAGGCCATTCGCGGTTCTCAAGAGCTCCCTGTCGGAGATCTCAACCGTGGTCTCCTTCTTGGGCTGGGTGTAGTAATCGGCCAGGATGGGTCTGACCACCGCGACCCTGCCGTCGATATCGAGATGGCGCACCTGGTAGGTCTCGCCCAGGTGCATGTAAATAGCCCCGGGGTGCACGAAGACAAAAGCGCGTTCCGCCTCCACTTCACCGAGAACCGCGCCGGTCTCTTCGACCACGATGGAAAATGAGTCGGACGAAGATGAGCGCAGGTGGATCGACGCCGCGGGAAATTCCCGCCGTGCCCATATGTAGCGTCCTTTTTGTCTCCTTAAATCACCTTTGGCTTCCATCGCGGTTGCCACGGACGACAATTTTTTTCCGAAGAAGAGCTCGTCAGCCTGGTCGAGTGGAGACTCAAAGGCCGCCGCTCCCAGGTGCCCGGTAAAGATCTGTTCGTTCTGAAAATCAAGGATGGCAGACTCGACATCGCGTTCGAGCAGCTCCTCCGGGTGGAGCGCGAAGAACTGGTCAAGCGCATCCTGTCCCGCCATGAAAACTGCCAGGCTCGGCTGGGCTCCGCGTCCGGCCCGGCCCCACTGCTGCCAGAGGCTTGCCACGGTTCCGGGGAAGGCGGCGGACAGCACCGCGTCGATGCCCCCGACGTCGATGCCGAGCTCCAGGGCGTTGGTGGAGACGACACCGAGCAGCCGTCCCTCAAAAAGGCCCTCCTCGATCTCACGCCGCTGCCCCGGTGTGTATCCTCCACGATAGGGAGAGATCTTTTTTTCCAGCCCGGGCGCGATCTCCTCCAGCCGCTGCGCCGCGTACTTGTACACCAGCTCCGTGCCCTTGCGCGTTCGTGTGAACACGATCGTCTTGACGCCGCGGCTCAACAGGTCCGCAAACAGGCCGGCGGCTTCGGCCAGCATGCTCCTGCGGATCCCGAGCGCTTCGTCTATCAGCGGCGGGTTCCAGAAGACGATCTGCCGTTCGCCGCGAGGCGAACCGTCGCGGGCCACCAGCCTGCAGTCGAGGCCGGTCAGCGAAGCCGCCAGCTCGACGGGGTTGGCGATGGTCGCAGTCGTCAGAATAAACTGCGGTTTGCTGCCATAGAGGTCACATACTCTTCTGAGGCGCCGGATGACATTGGATACGTGGGAACCGAAGACGCCCCGGTAGCTGTGAGCCTCATCGATGACCACAAACTTGAGGTTGAAGAAGAAATCCTCCCAGGCATCCCGGTGTGGCAGTATGCCCATGTGCAGCATGTCGGGATTGGTGAAAAGTATGTTCGCGCGCTGCTTTATCTGCGGCCTGTGGTCGGAGGGCGTGTCGCCGTCGTATACGCCCGGGCGGATGAACGGCAGTCCGAGCCGCTGCACCTTGCGTATCTGGTCCTGGGTCAGCGCTTTGGTGGGATAGAGGTACAGCGCCCTGGCTTTTTTGTTTTTTGCCAGGCCGTCAAGTACGGGCAGGTTGAAGCATAGGGACTTGCCGCTGGCGCTGGCCGTGGTAATGACCACATTCTCACCCGCTCCGACCATCTCGAAAGCCCTGGCCTGATGGCTGTAGAGCCGTTCGATGCCGGAGTCCGCTAGCGCGCTCCGTACGCTGGCGGCAACGGATCGCGGGATATCTTCCAGCACACCATCGCGCCGGGCCTGATGGCTGACGGCGACGACTTGTGGATTTGTTTCAGGCGTAAGGCGGATCATGTGGTTATATTACAGCAAGCACAATTGGGGTGTTCCCCGGTGGCCCGGCACGGCGGCCGGCCTGGTGTGACAGCTTACCTGCCGCGCCGGACGGCAACCTTGTACAGCTCAATCGCCCAGAGCACCGAGCTGGCGACTGCTGTCGCGATCAGCCAGTCCGAGATCAGGAGCTTTCGGGTATGGAAGGCGACCTGCAGAAAAGGCAGGTGCACCACGGCTATCATCATCAGGGTGGACAGGGCAAGGGCGGCCAGCAGCCAGGGGTTGGAGAATATCCTGCTGTTCAGGACGCTTTGACTCAGACTTCGGAAGTTCAGGCTGTTAAAAAGCTGGAACAGGGTCAGAACGACAAACGTCATCGTCCGGGCATACTCGATGTCCACATTGTCCCTGATCGTAAGAAAACCGCCGGGGAAGTACGCGTTGAGGACCAGCAGCCCACCGATGCCCGACACCAGCCCCACAAAGACCGTCAAGCCTAGGACTTCGCGATTGACTACCGATTCGCTTCCGGGCCGCGGCGCGGCCCGCATGGCTTCCGGCTCTCTGGGGTCGACACCGAGCGCCAGTGCGGGTGGGCCGTTGGTCACGAGGTTTATCCAGAGTATCTGTACCGCCAGCAGCGGCAGGATCAGCTGGCCGCCTTCAAGCAGGCCGAGCGGGGACGCGAACATGACTCCGAGGAAAAGGGTCAGTACCAGACCCGAATTCGCGGAAAGCAGGAAGCCGAGGAATTTCCGTATGTTCGTGAAAATAGCGCGGCCCTCCTCGATGGCGGCGACGATAGTAGCGAAGTTGTCGTCCAGAAGCACCATGTCGGCGGCCTCACGGGCGACATCGGTGCCGGAAAGCCCCATCGCGATCCCGATATCAGCACGTTTCAGTGCAGGCGCGTCGTTGACGCCGTCCCCCGTGACCGCCACGGTATGCCCATTATTCTGAAGCGCCGTGACGATTCTCACCTTGTGGCCGGGCGACACGCGCGCAAAAACGTGTTTGCTGTCCACCAGCCGCTCGAGTTCGTCATCGTCGACCCTGTCGATATCGGGTCCGGTCATCGATCCTTGTCCGATACCGAGCTCGGACGCGATCGCTTCGGCGGTCGCCAGATGATCCCCGGTTACCATGAATACCCGGATACCGGCATGGCGGCATTCATCTATCGCTGTCCGTGCTTCCGGCCGCGGCGGGTCGTAGATCCCGGCGAGTCCGAGAAAGGCGAGATCGTGTTCCGCGGAAGCCACATCGGAGCCGTTTCCTGAATCAAGCTGTTTTGATGCGACAGCCAGTGGTCTCAAGGCCCTGCCGGCCATGTCTTCGGCGGTATCGATCAGCCGCCGCCGGTCTTCGTCGGTCAGGGGCACGAACCGCCCACCCTCCAGCATGCTTGTGCACAGGGGGATTATCCGCTCGGGCGCTCCCTTGGAATGCATTACACCGCCACCGCCACCGGAGCTGACGATGACGGACATCTTCTTGCTCTCGGAGGAGAATGGCTCTTCCGCAAGACGGCGGTTCTGGCCTCTTAAGAACGAAGCATCGAGCCCGAGCTTGGCCGCCATCGTCATCAGCGCGGCTTCGGTGGGAGTCCCAATCGCCGCCCAGCGTCCTTTATCAGTCTCATGTATGGTCGCGTCATTACAAAGCACCGCGCTCATCGCCATGACAATGGCAGCGTCGAGGGCTTCGGGCGAACCCTCGATTTCTCCCTCCGGCCTGTAACCGGCGCCTCCCAGGGTGATCGTTTCCGTAGATACCACTATCTCGCGGACGGTCATCTCACCGACGGTCAGCGTCCCGGTTTTGTCCGAACAGATGGCGGTAGTGCTGCCGAGGGTTTCTACCGCCGGCAGTTTGCGTATGACGGCCTTGCGCTTCGCCATCCTCTGCGTGCCGAGCGCCAGCGAGCCGGTCACGACCGCGGGCAGCCCTTCCGGAATGGCGGCAACCGCCAGCGCGACGCTGAAAAGCAGAAGGTTAAGGATATTCTTCCAGTCGATGCTGCCGACGACGAACAGGCCGGCCGCCGATACTACGCAGGAAACAAGGAGAATGATGACCGCCAGGCGTTTCGCCAGCTGGTCCAGGTTATTCTTCAGGGGGGTATCGCGGTTGGGGGTGGACTGAATCAGGGTCGCGATCCTGCCTACTTCAGTGTCACTCGCGGTAGCGGTGATGACCGCGAGCGCGCGGCCGCCGGAAACCGTAGTTACCGCGTAGACCATTGCGACGCGGTCGGCCATCGGAGTATCGATATCAATTGGCATGACCGATTTATGGACGCTGGCGCTTTCGCCGGTCAGGGAGCTTTCGTTGATCTCCAGCGAATTCACCTCGCACAGGCGACCGTCGGCAGGTACCCTGTCGCCCCTGATGAGCACCATGATATCGCCCACGACCAGCTGTCCGGCCGGTACGCGCCTGCGTATGCCGCCGCGAATAACCGTCGCCACGGGGCTGCTGAGTTCGCTTAGCTTTTCCAGGCTTCTCTCGGCCTTGTGTTCCTGGAAGAATCCCAGGCCGGCGTTGGCAAGGACGATGGCCATGATAACGATGGTGTCATAGGGAAGCCTGCCATCATCGTCGAGGAACCAGATGGCGAAGTTGAGAGCGGCGGCGGCCAGCAGGACGATGATCAGCACGCTGCGGAACTGGTCGAGAAGGAGTCTTAAACGGCTGGCAAGGGGTGGGGAAGGAAGCTGGTTGGGACCGGAGCGCGCCAGCCTGCCGGCAGCCTCGTCAGGACTTAATCCATTGGCAATGCTGGAGCCAAGAAGTGCCAGGACATCTTCAAAAGACAGACTATGCGGGGATTCTGTGGCCTGGCTTGGTTCCATTGCCACAGATTATACACCGGGCGCCCCTGATTAACTCGCCTGCCTGGTCTTCTCTGCCGCCGGCTCGAGATTGAGGTCCTTTTCCTCCTGGATATCATCCAGCCTGTCGTTGAAGGCTCCCGCGATATAGTCGACCTGTTCGGCGAGAAACCGATGAACGTCAATTGCGGCCGGAATCAGGGAAATCTGGCGTTCGATGTCTTCCAGTAAACCCTGCAGCTGCCTGCAGCTTTCCACGAGCTCGCTGCCACCCAGAAGTGAGATAGGTTTGTCACAATAAGGGCAGGTAGCCGTGACTTCGTCCGCGACCGCGGACCCGTCGACCCAGATATAGGTTAAGCATTCGGGACAGATCGCCCAATAGACGACTGGTCGCCGTCCCCCCTTGACGCTGCCTGTCATTTCGCACCCCCGCGAAGTGGCTTTTGCAAGATTCAGTTTATCACTAGCAACTGTGGAAAGAAATAAGGGTTTTATGATAAACAAGGCTTTTTTGCCTCGTTTCTGGCGATGAGGCCGCCGCCGGCAAGCCTTTGCCCTGGAGCTTTCAGGACGTTTTGAGGGAATTTCACGCATCGAAGCTGTTTCCGAGAATACATGTGTGTGTCAGTGAGGCAGCACAATATCTGGTCCCGGGTCGACCACCGGTGCCGTTTCTGATATTTTATTCAGGGTTTGGGTAGCGCCGCCGGCAGGATTCAACCAAGGTCAGGATTGGAAATGCACAGAAAAAACGGTTTTATTAACGCGCTCACTTTTTTGTTTGCAATCGGGCTCATTGCCATGTCGCTGGTACTCATCTCCTGCGGGGATGAATCAAAGGAGCAGGAGAATACCGGGACGGGCTCCGGCTACATTTCCCAGACGAGCACCGCCGGCGATATCACGGTCACCGCAACTCCCGGCAATCTGGGCGAGGATGCTTCGACCTGGAGTTTCAACATCACGATGGATGCCGGCAACGGCGACCTTGGCGAGGACATGCTGCAGGCCGCGGTTATCGTCGGCACGGATGGCACGGAAACCGGGCCGACGGCCTGGGAGGGAGACGGACCGGGAGGTCTCCATCGTCAGGGCGTGCTCAAATTCGATTCACTGAAACCAATGCCAAAAAGCATCACGCTGAAGATCCGCGGCGTCGGCGGTATCGGAGAAAGAAGCTTCTCCTGGATACTGGGTCAGTGAACACGGCTCAGCGGCCTTGACGGATATGAGGTTTTTTTCATTCAGCGGCAAATCCCCGGCACTCGTCGCGATTCTGCCTTATATCGTTCTTATTATGTTACCGCTTTCCGGATGCGGCGGGCTTAGCCTCGAAACAACCACGGAAAAAAGATTGATAACTGCGGTCCCGCCGGAAATGCAGTCGGATGCCAACAGCAGCCAGCCCTCCATCTCCGCCGACGGCCACTTTGTGGCCTTTATGTCAGATGCCACAAACCTTGTGATAAGCCCCACTAACGGTGCCCACAATATCTTCGTAAAGGACACCGCATCAGGCGTGACAACGCGGGTATCCACCGACTCGAACAGCGTATCCAGCAATAAGGACAGCGACTACCCGGCCATCTCCGCGGATGGCCGTTTCGTGGCATTCGAGTCGCTGGCGTCCAACCTTGTGCCGGGCGATACCAACAGCGTTTGCGCGGCGGCCAGCGGCACGAGTATCAATTGTCCTGACGTGTTCATCAAGGATACGCAGACGGGCGAGACCAGAAGGATATCCACCGACGCCGCCGGCGCGCAGGGCGATCGTGAGAGCAAGCACCCGTCTATCTCCTCCGACGGCCGTTTCGTCGCATTCAACTCCGGCGCTTCGAACATGGTCCCGGGAGACGCCAACGGAGTGTCCGATATTTTCGTCAAGGACACGCGGACAGGAGCAGTCACGCTGGCGTCAATCGGAGCAGCCGGCGAGCGTGGTGACAAATACAGCGACAACCCCTCTATCAGTGCCGACGGCCGTTTTGTCGCTTTCATGTCTGACGCCACAAATCTGGTTGCCGACGATTCGAACGACAGGACCGATGTCTTCCTCAAGGATATGCAGACGGGCGCGCTTATGAGAATCTCGACTGACGCGTCCGGGGGCCAGGCGGATGATACGAGCGGACAAGGCTCATTGGCCATCTCCGCCGACGGGCGACACGTTGCCTTTGATTCAGTCGCGACCAACCTTGTTGCCGGAGACGAAAACGGCAAACGTGACATATTCCTGAAGGATACACAGACCGGTGCGATCATCCTCGTTTCCACCAACACTGCCGGCGCACAGGGGGCTGAGGACAGTTATAAATCAGTTTCCCTGTCGGCAGACGGCAGCCAGATTTCTTTCAGCTCCGACGCACCGGACCTCGTGCCGGGAGATACCAATACAACTTCCGGCAAGACTGATATTTTTATCAAGGACATAAAGACCGGCGTCATCTCCAGGATATCGACGAGCACGGCTGGGGCGCAGTCCAACGGCAAGAGTGAGCTTGCCGCCATCTCAGCCGATGGGCTTTTTGTGGCTTTTGCCTCCGATGCCGTGAACCTGATATTGGATGACACGAACAGGAAATCCGATATCTTCCTGAAGAATATCAAGAGCGGCGTCACTACCCGCATCTCCACGAGCACATCGGAAACAATGGATGAAGCCGAGACAAAAACCATTGGGCCATGATTAAGGGACACCCTGCCTGAACTGAACCAGCGAGGCGCCCCCGTGTCAACATAGACTCTGTCGGCTCAGGTCAATCCGCCGATCTTGCTGACCACGAAGGCCAGCAGGAAACCGACAGCCGTGATAAAGCCCGCGAATTCATGATCTTCGTGGAATGCCACCGGGATCATCGTGTCGGCGATCATCGCCAGGATAGCGCCTGCGGCTACCGCCAGTGAGACTGCATTGACGTCGGCGGAGAAGTGGCTGAAGACTGCGTAGCCGGACAGGGCGGCGGCGCTGGAGATCACCGCGACGCCGGTCCACAGAGAAAAGACATAAAAGGCTGAACGCCGCGCTTTCTTCATACCGGCGGAGCTTGAAAGGCCCTCGGGAAAATTCGAGAGGAAGATCGCCACCACAGTCACGACGCTTACCGTTCCTCCGGCGATCATGCTTACGCCGATGGCTATTGATTCCGGGATGCCATCGATGAGTGCGCCAATGGCGATGGCCCTGCCACTACCGCTGAAATCATCCTCACTCGGCTGGCGGACCTGATTCTTGCCATGGTGCTTCCGCCCTCTGGCGCCCCTGTGGTCCGGCCACCAGGTTGCAGCGGTAAAAAGCCCCGCGCCACCGAGAAAGCCGATTGCCGAAGAATCAAAACCACCAAGCTCGAAGGCGTCACTCATCAGGTCGATAGACAGCGCCGAGATGAGGACTCCGGCGCCAAACGCCATGATGCCTGCAATCGTGCGCTTCGGAAGGTCGACAAACCAGCCGGAGAGCGCTCCGAACAGCAGCGCTGAGCCTGCCACGAGCCCCCAGAACCCGGCTTCAGCCCAGGCAGGCATGACATTCAGTAATAGCCGGCTTCATCAATCCCGCATCCAATCATTTCGATGTACGTTCGAGCCGCTCCCCTGCTTCCATATGAAACCACCCTCACAATATGAAAATCATTCTTCTTCAGGAAGCAATGTTTGTCAAACAAATACCGGTCGCGATGAATAACCGTGCAGACAGATTACTTAACAATATTCTGTAATTTGTTAACCATAAAATATGACCGTCAAAAATTGTATCCAAGTTGACCGCATAAACTATATTTATTACATCAATACAGCCTGTTTAAAACTAGACCAAGACCAAGGCTATAGTTTAGTTGACTGAATTAACTATGTTTATTACTGAAACGAGCGTGATTCGAAAGCAATCGCGGTTGTGATGACAGCCATTAATAATATGGCCAATTGCAGGGATATTAGATATACCACAAATGAGCAACCTGCGCCTTAACAGTCTTATGTAACGTAGAGACTAATTACTAAATTCAGGACTAAGTAGGGAAAATACCCGAGTACCCCTTAGGGTATTTCCTGAGCGGCGTAAGGAAAACCCCCATTGACGCTAGGGACAAAACCCCAGTCCTATGGTAGTTTCTCCCGATTCTATCCGGAGGGCTCCTCGGGTAGAACTATCATTAACAAGTCAGCGGTATGCAAAATATCAACCGCAGGGCAGAAAGTTCTACTAAAGGAGGGAGGCATCATGTCGGACAGTGTTTCCACGGAAACAGCAGAAGCGCCGTTTCTGACCGCCCGGTGGGGGGTGCTTCAGGCGATCAGGAAGAGGGCTTACGGATTGACGATCTTCTTTCTGTCGATTCTTGTTGTCGCTGGCACCGCGGCGGGAATCCACGCCAAGATGGTCGGCTCACTTGAAGCCTACGGCGCGTCCCGCGAGATACCATGGGGCATTCTCATATCAACCTATGTGTTTTTCGTGGTCACCTCGACCGGGCTGTGCCTGGTCTCTTCTATCGGGCACGTATTCGGTGTCCAGGCACTGATGCCGATCGCCAAGCGCTCAGTGTTTCTTGCGGTGGCGACGATCGTCGCCGGATTTTTCGTTATTTTTTTCGAGATTGAGAACCCGTTCCGCATGGCCATCTACAACGTGATCTCACCAAACCTCACATCGAACATCTGGTGGATGGGAACCCTGTACGGTGCCTACATGGTATTCATGGCGGTCGAATTCCTGCTGCTGGTCAAGGGCAGGTATGGCATTGCGACCATAACAGGTTTTCTCGGAGTGATAGCCGGCGTCGCGGCGCACAGTAACCTCGGCGCGGTTTTCGGCATGCTAGATGGGCGCGAATTCTGGTACGGGCCCTTCATGCCCATATATTTCATCACATCGGCCATGATGTCCGGTACGGCCGCGATCATGCTCTTCACCTGGCTCGCGTATAAGGTCAACGGCAAGAAGATCGAACCCGAGACGGCGCGGGCGCTAGAGGTAACGACCAAGGTCGGAATCCTCCTTATCGCGGTCATCCTCTTCTTCACCACATGGAAGTTCATCATAGGTTTCGCCGGCGGCGAGTCCAAGATAATGGCGCTCGAATCGCTTTTGACCGGGCCGTACGCATTCAACTTCTGGGTGCTTGAGATCGCGGTAGGCATGGTCATACCGCTCCTGCTTTATCTCAAATCAAAAGGCACTAACCTTTCGCTGATGGCGCTGGCTTCGGCAATGATGATGTTCGGCATCTTCTTCATGAGGTACGACCTTGTAGTCGTGGGCCAGGTAGTGCCTCTTCAGCATGAACTCAGCGTGAATGAATACCCGGGCCTGCTCAGTTACACCCCCAGCATGTACGAGATACTCATCGTCCTCGCCGGTATTGCCATGGTGGGCCTGGCCTTCCTGATAGGTGAGAAGGCGTTCGGCGGACATGTTATTGAAGAACACGAAGGAGGCGAGCACTGATGGATCCATCCTCCAGGACACCAAAGGCACCTGAAAAGCCCGAGCAGGACGAGAGCAGGGGCGCGACCGAGATGGAGCGGAGGACTTTCCTGAAACTGGGGCTCGCGATCACCGGAGTTTTCGCCGGCGGGACGCTCCTTTCGGCAGTCTCCGTCGTTGACAGGGTCTTCGCCTCACGCCAGGAGTTCGCTGACCAGTACCCATACAAGCCTCACTACAGCATGATCATCAGGCAGGACAACTGCATCGACTGTGAGCGTTGCGTGGAAGCGTGCGCCAAAACGAACCACGTTCCAGAGTACGGCTACCGCACGAGGATCCTGGAGCAGGAGCACCCGGAGAGCAGCAATCGGACACGGGAGTTCATACCGGTGCTCTGTAACCACTGCAACAACCCGGCCTGCGTCAGGGCCTGTCCAACAAAAGCAACATACAAGAACAAAGAGAACGGCATCGTGATGGTTGATAAGGAGAAATGCATCGGCTGCAAGACCTGCATGTCGGCATGTCCGTTCAACGGCAGGTACTACAACGAAGAGACCAAGTCCGTCGATAAATGCAACTTCTGCTTTGACACGCGCTTAAGCCAGGGCGAGACACTCACCGCCTGCGCGGCGGCCTGTCCCGCAAAGGTCCGGATCTTCGGTGACCTGGCGGATCCGCAGAGTGAAGTGTACCAGCGGGTCCACAACGTAGAAAAAGCCGTATGGGTCCAACGTCCCGAAACGGGTGTGAAGCCCAATGTCTTCTACACGAAAGGCTAGGGTGAAATTATGAAAAACAGACTCATAATTCTGCCGGTACTGCTGGTCTCCATGGCCGTTGGGTTCGTCGTATACCGGAGCCCGGGTTTCGCGGAAGACATAAGCGCGGCGGATGGCGCTCAAAGCGTCTACCAGGGTCCCGCTGAAGATATAAGCATCAGGACAGGCGGCGCGCAAAGCAGCGTCCCGGCGGACATCTACTACACCGAGTCCGTAAAGTCCGTCATCTTCAGCCACAAGGCGCACGCGGTTGACGCCGGATATAAGTGCACCACCTGCCATGACGGCATCTTCCAGATGAAGGCGAAGAACGTCGAGGGCAAGCCTGACTTCAACATGAAGGGGCTGGCTGACGGAAAGTACTGCGGCATGTGTCACTCATCCAGGGACAAAGTCGCATTTTCTTCTGATACCCAGTGCGCCAGATGCCATGTCGGCGTGAAGGGGCTCGAACAGGAGCAATAGGCTGGCAAAAAGCCAGTAAAGCAGTCAAACGAGAAAAGGGAGGATTAAAATGGAAAATGAACTGACAACCGCAGACAGGATTGCATTCGGGGAAAGAACAAGACAGACGGCAAGAGGAGCCATTGCCAAGGACGAGGCGCAGGCCAGGGAGGAAGAGGCCAAGGCGGCGGCGCGGCTCTCCGCGGTCGAGAAGACGACATTCGGCATAGCGTCGATCTTCTCAGGAATAGTACTGGTCGTCCTGCTGATGCTCACGATAGTAGGTTTCATCTTCTCACCCATAGCGGATACGCTGGTTTTCGCACTGCTGACAGCAGCCACGGGCATTTCATCCTACGTCATCTGGAAGGGTGGAAAGTGCGTAAAGGGCAGCTCCTCCTGAGCAGGCTGTCGTGTCTGGACTAAAGAAAAACACGAGCGGCACATTGTTTGAGCTGGCGGTTGAAAGGTGCGGGGGCGAGCCAGGGACAGGACAAGGCCCGCAGTCTGGCGGTCCTGGCCTGGCAAACCCCGGCCCCTCATTGACGGGCAGACGGGCTGGCGGTCAGAAGCAGCCTGGTCACCGGGCCGATGAGGGGAAAACCATCGAGCTGGAAGTCTCCATTGATTCCAAGGAGGAAATCCGGTGAGAAAGATAAGGATACTCATAGCCGACGACCATGCGTTACTGCGATCGGGTCTTGTCCGGCTGCTGGAGGAGTCGGATGAGATCGAGGTTGTCGGAGAAGTGGAGAATGGATTCGATGCCGTCCAGAAGGCTCAGGAACTGCAACCGGATATGGTGCTCATGGATATCGGTATGCCGGTTATGAACGGCATCGAGGCGACAAAGCAGATAAAACAGTGGGACGATGATGTAAAGGTCCTGGTACTGACAGTGCACAACAACGAAGAGTACCTGTTCCAGTCATTCCAGGCTGGAGCCACCGGTTATCTGCTGAAGGAGGCCGCTGACAGTGATCTGATAAACGCCATCCAGGTGGTGGCAAGGGGCGACTATTTCCTTTATCCCCCGATCACCAAGATGATGGTTGATAATTCAATGCTGAAGCAGCGTCAGGAAAGGGAGCCTGCGGCGAACGCCAGCTCGCTGACCGATCGCGAACGCGAGATCCTCAAGCTGGTGGCCGAAGGCTATACCTGCCGCGAGATCGCTGAGCCTCTGTATATCAGTGTCAAAACCGTGGAGACCCACAAGGCAAACATCATGGAGAAGCTGAATCTGCACAAGCGCGCCGAACTGGTGCGTTACGCGATACACAAGGGCATACTGCAGGTCAATTCCGCCGAGGCATATGAATAGGAGCAGAGGCTTGACCATAAATAATTATGCTCATCACAATCACATATCAATGTTTTAAGAAAGCCCCCGATCAAGGGGGCTTTCTTGTGTCCCAATCGTGTGTGAAAAAAAGACATGCTGATACGACTTTTTACGAGCGTGTTTCTACATCGTCGCGCCCGCCATCGAACCAGAGCTCACCAGCGCGCTGCCGTCCCAGTGGAACTGGACCGTGGAAGTGCCGCCGGTCGGACAACAGTGCGGGTCGGTTGGAAGATATACGTTGAATGTAACAGCGAAGGTCGTACCGTTCACTGTCTGGGCTGTTTGCGCGCTTGTGAAAACGTGTTCTCCCACAAGGTAACCGTCTACGAAGAAGTAGTAAAAATCACCGCCGTAGCTTGCGCTTCCGACCGGTGTCGCGTGGATGACGTGCAGAGTCGAGCCAGGCTGCCAGGTGGTACCAGGATCGATGGCCGCCATTCCATTACCTTGCGCTTCGACATAGGCCGTAGCGGTGCCAATAGTGAAATACGGGCCATGGGCAGGTTGCTGGGAGGCCGGGTTTGTATCCTCTTCGGCGTTTGCCACCGTGGTGGAATTCCTTGCCGCGGTCACTGTCCTGGAAGTAGTTACAGTCATGCCGGGTGTGGTTGCGCCAGTAACGGCATTATCGCTCGATGTAATGCGGCCAATAATGAAGGCGAGCAGAGCTACAACAAGAATAACAGCAGCTGAAACAATCCCGATCAGTATCTTTTTGTTTTTTGCGGTCATCACTTTCTCCTTAATAGGTGGCAGTTTAACTGTTAGACGCCGCGGCGCTATAAAACTTACGGTTCAGTGAAGAGGCTATATGCGCAAGTTTCTGATTTCATGTCGCCGGGTAGATTCCTGCATCAGCAGCTGAAGCGTAACCATTCTGGATAAGGCGGGCGCGCATGCTTAAGCTCATGAAAGAAGCAGCGGCAACATCATCGGTTTCAAGGCCATCGGAACCATAAGACCGGTCGATTACGGCGAGCTGGTGCCGAAGTTTGAAGAGCTGATCAGCCGGGAGGGCACGGTACGGGTCCTCATGGATATGAGTGAGTACAAGTCCGAAGCTCCTGGAGCCTGGAAGGATGACCTTCGGTTCGGGCGGGAGTTCCACAAAAAGATAGAAAAGATGGCGATCGTGGGAGACAAACGCTGGGAGAATTGGATGGCTGACTTCTGCGCGCCGTTTTACGCGCGCGCGGCGAGGTTCTTCCACACGGATGATTCGGTCGCGGTCTGGGAGTGGCTGCGGTCGTGACCATCGCGCTGAATACATGCGGCCAATCCTTCAACCTCAATCGCGACCTTGCTGAAGGCGTTATACACTGCACGAAATCATCTATTAATTTAGAAGGGGTGGATTCAGTCGATGACGACTGTGAAGGCTATATTTTTGAGTTCAGGCATTCAAATGCAACATCCTTTAATTGAAGGCAAATATATTAGTGGAAAGGCGCAGGAATCGAACTTTAAATCTTAAGCAGTTACTCCATCTGTCCGATGGCTTCCCATCTTTACTATTGAGGAATCCGGCATGCAGATTATTTACAGGAATGAATACGTCATCCCGGAACATGATTGTCAGATCAGTGGAATTATTTTCCGATCAGACAGGTGTACATGAAAAGGTCTGCGACA
>JBAZZU010000038.1:0-18391 GCA_041658605.1 Thermoleophilia bacterium
GTTAATTGCATGAAAAAGAGAGCAAAAAGATCATAACTTGCTGCTGGCCAGGCAACAACTTCGGGAGCTATCGGCATCGATACGAATAGTATGGACGCAAAAGCCGACGATATTCCAGAGAATCTTAATTTTTTTAACAGACAGAAAAGAAGAAACGCATTGCCGGCATGAAAAACAATATTAAACAAATGTAATTGCCAGCCACTTTCACCAAAAAACTGATATTGAGTCCACCAATATAGTAATGGTAGAGGCCTCATGTAACTTTGCAACACGCTGAAGAGTTGCCAAAGCTCCATAAATTGAATATGGCTCACTTTATCTCTTATGCCATAATCATCACCGATTAAAGCGTTGCTGATAATTGACCAGTACTCAATCAGCGCAATTGAAAGCAAAGCAGTACCAAGCATGAGGCTGCTTTTATATCTGTCAATCCCACTTAATAATTTTTTCATTATTTATCTTCAGGCCCATGAATCAGGATAAGTTTCTGCTGTGCCGGGTCGTATACGAACAGGTAACCGTCTTCCGTTTTATTTAAATCGAAGTCTTTTTCGTCCGACGTGATCTGCTTGATCTGAAGGTCCTTACGTCCGTACCTTTCCGCAACTGCGTGTCTCAGTGCGTTGATGAATATATAAGCACCATCCCATTCCGGGACTCCGTAATAGTAAATCCTGGATTCCAGGGGAGGATCCGGGAGCATAACAAGAGTATCCTCGATTATGGCGTTGCTGATAACCGCCGACCTTTCCCACGGGATATTGTTTTTTGAAAGTCCCCAGAGCCAGGGAATTGCAAGGAGCAGGATGGCGACGGACGCGTAGATACTCCATTCCCTCTTTTTCCAGCCGAATTCCAGCAGCCCGACCATCATCAGCGAGAGCGCGAGCATCGTTATGATATAGAGCTCACGGCTGTCCTTAAGGTCATGTCCAATTCCGTATCTGAATAACTGTATGTTGACGGGAACCATGGTTGAAAACAAGAAGATCACCAGAAAGATCCATGCCTTGTGTATGGAGCTAGTCGCGCTTTTCCATCTGAAGAGGACAAGACCCTGTGAGACAATCAAAAGCAGGAGGAAGAAACCGCCGATTCCGAGCAGGAGTGCCCTTGACGCAAACTGAGAATTGACTGGTGACAGGAAAGTCCAGAACGTTTTAGCAGAGGTCAATAAGTCAGGCACCGCGACGAATGGCACGTCCTTGTAGCCGCCAAGACGACCAAGTATGGCGAATCGCATGGCGATGTATCCCGCGAATAATCCATAGAAGACAAGCAGACGGATGGTGCTTTCGGCCAAGCGTTTTTTCCGGGGGATCTTTTTCGACCCATTTTCCTCGCGCAGAATATTATAGAGCAGCTCTATCGCAGGAAATAAAATCACCAGGATCATGGCCGATTCCTTGCTGAGCATTGCAGCAAAAGCGGCAGCGATGGCACCTGCATAGACAGCGATGCTTTTATTCCGCACTGAGATCAGATAAAGGCCTGTCGCCAGAAGGATAAAGAATGTGGACATCAGGTCGAACCTGCCGGAAGCCCAGGTAACGGGTTCTACGGCAACCGGTGTTATGAGAAACATAAAACTGCCGACCAGGGACGCATGCGCCGATATTCTCAGTTTTTTCAGAAGCCAGAACAACAGGTAGGCATTGCCAGCGTGGAAGGCGATATTGATCAGGTGCGAGTAGGTCCCTTCAACCGCGAATAATTTGTATTGAAGCCAGAGGGTCAGGGAAGGGAGGGGCCTGACGAAGCTTGGGTGATTGCTAAAGAGATGCCATACCCCGGATAATGGTAATTCACCAGCCTTTACTGTGTAAAAATAATCGTCTCCTATAAGGGTATTGTTAAGGATGGACCAGTATGCAAGGGTTGCGATGAGAAGAAATGAGAGAAACACCGCGAGATTTCCCTTGCAGGTCTCCAGAACAGGGCGTGTGTCTGCATGCGGTGTGTCGGCGTTATGTGTCGAGTGGATTGATGCTTCCCGATGTTCCATAAAATTCCTGTCCATGCTCAATCGAAAAAATTACCCGCAAGTACTGGCGCGCTGTATATTATATTACAGAATGACGAAAAGCTGGTTTCCCTAATAACATTACAGCATGGGAAAAAATACTTGAATAAAAAACGATGAAGATACTGCAGGTTGCCGCAAATACTCGATATGGTGGTATGCCCTTTCATGTGCTTACGCTCTCGAAGGGGCTAATAGGGCGTGGACACGATGTCGCACTGCTTAGCATGGACGAGGGACCGCTACTGGATGAGTTTGCCAGGGCGGGCATAAAGGTCACTTCCATGCCAATTCTCGGGCGGAGGGCGAGCCGAAATCCCTTGACACTATTAAAGTCGGCAGACCTGGTGCGGAAAACCATCCACGGCATCAATCCTGACATCGTCCACACCCATGGGCCGCGGGCGCATTTCTTCGTCGACCTGGCGCAGCTATTTCAAAAAGGACCCGCCGTGGTCTCGAGCGTACATGGCTCTTTCTCCCAGTTTGTCTCCGGAAACCGGGGTGAATTCAGTCGCGCAGCAAGTATGCTGAAGAAGCTCCAGTATGGCGGCATCGACAAGCTGACGGCGCGAAGATCGACCATTATGATTGCTGTCTGCCAGGCTACTCGCAGGGATTTAGTTGATGTATTAAAGATCGCTCCGGACAAAGTGCATGTGGTTAGGAACGGTATCGAAGAGCGATGCGTTGAGCCGCAGGTCGTTGAGGCCGTGCGTCGAGAGTTCGGATGCAAAGACGGTGATCGACTGGTTGCTTATGTCGGGAGGATCGCTTATCACAAGGGAGTCGGATTTCTTATCGACGCGGCCGAAAGGGTTGCTGCGGGTATGCCTGATACGAGATTCGTAGCTGTGGGGGATGGTCCGATGGTGGATGAGCTGCAGTTGCGGGTAGCGAGTGGCTCGCTGGCAGGACGCTTCGTCCTTGCCGGCAGGAGGAGCGACGCTATTGATATCATCGCCGCTGCGGATCTGTTGGTTCTTCCGTCTTTATCAGAGGGTTTGCCGCTTACGCTTCTGGAAGCAGCGATGACCGGCACGGCGATGGTCGCCAGCGATACTGGCGGAATCCCAGAGATCGTAATTGAGGGAGAGACCGGTCTACTGGTTCCGGTGGGCGACAGCAATGCCCTGGCATTAGCGATTGGACGGCTGCTGGACGATGACGACGAGAGAGAGAGGATGGGGGCCGCTGCCAGGAGCTTGTGGAAGCAACAGTTTACCGTAACGCAGATGATCGACAGGATGGAAGAATTATACTCTCGTTCTGTCTTGCTCAAAGTTTGAGTTGGAGTTGACCTGTTTTCGCAGATATCTTAAGTCAGGACTAGAAGAGCAACCCGGTTGAGAACCGTTTAGGCCGATTCAGGTTTTCGGGCGAGGGTAATTATAGTGAGGCCGAAGGGCAGATTAACCTTACCGATCATCGCCCGTTCGGCTTCGAGGATGGAACGCAGGGTATAGTTGACCGGACTTGCCACTGGCATCAAGTCAGAGTGTGACTCCTCAGGCCTTATCATTGATGGCGGGTGTAGTGCCCTGCTCGCCAGTCTGACCGCAGCCAAAAGTGGGAAAAGAACTGTGTTGGCGCTCGTCATCCTCTCAATGGTGAATCCGGCATTTCCCAGCATCTCCCTAAGTTGTTTTCGCGTGTATCGTCTTAAGGACCCCTGGGAGACGTCATGCTGGCCACGCAGAACCGGATATGCCTGATCGGAAACATAATAATAGCCACCGGGTTTGAGAATGCGGAATGCCTCACGCAAGGAGGCGGTATCATCTTCAAGGGTTGACTGGACGTCGCAGCAGATAGCATGGGTGAAGGACTCATTCTCGAAAGGCAGAGCAGTGGCATCACCCGTCTGGACGTTTACAAGTCCGCGCTTGCTGCACAGCTCGATTGCGCGCGGATGTATGTCGATACCCCAGACTTCACAGTATTCTGCCAGCAACTGCATCTTGGCGCCTGTTCCGCAACCGATATCGAGCAGCTTTGATTCCCTGGTGAGAGTGGGCGCCAGCAGTTGCTCCATGATGGATCTCATACCTGTGTGCCACCAGTACGTACTTTCCAGATTAAACATGATGTCATATTCACGTGGTTGCATTAGGAGAATTGTAGCCATATGCAAAGGGATAAGGCAAACGCCCAACCGGGTGGTTGTGGGAATAACGGCCTGAGGTGGCGCGGATGATCAATGCGGTTGGAAGAAATATATGCCCGGGTAGTCGCTTCAACGGCGCGCTGAAGAGCATTTATTCAGAGCGCTGGTTCTATGGTGAGGCAGGTTCTTGCACGAGTATCATGTGTCCAGTATCCCGGTCATATGAAAAGATGTAACCATCGGTGGGCGGATTGCCGTAAACGGCTGTTCTGGATGAAATGCGATACTTCGGTTCCGGATTAAGATAAAAAGTTTTGATATCCTGCCTGGTATAGACCATGTTTACAGTTCCCGGCAAGCCGTTGGCGAACCAGTGAGCGCCCTGGCCATCGGGCGCGTTCTGAAAGTAGAAGATTGCGTCCTGGGGCGGGTCAGGTACTTGGCGCGGCAAGTCAGTTGTTATGTTGTAACTGATTACGGCGGCTTTTTCCCAAATACGGTTGTTGTTATTCAGGCCCCAGAAATATACCGGTACCAGAAGCGCCAGGGCCACGGTGACGATGATGCGCCAGTTCCTCGTCTGCCGGCCGAATTCGAAGAGTGCGATCACAAGCAGAGTTATGAATGCCAGATTCGGAACGTAGAAGAAGCGGCTGTTGACAAAGTAGGAACCCATGCCATCTATGAAAAAAGATGAATATGTTGGCATGATTGAAGTGATAAAAAGGAGGATCATGAGCAGGATGATACGCTTCGCCTGACCCGAAGCCTGTTTCCACCTTGTCACGACCAGAACCAGACCGATCAGGTAAAAGATACCGACGATTACTGCCATCACGTAGATGGTGTTGCGCGATGTCAGGAGTTGGTCGAGTGGTGCCATCATAGCGATGATCGTGTGAACCGGGGCGCCAAGTTTGGGAAAACCGAACCGTTGCACTTCCTTATATCCTCCCATTCCTCCGAGGATGATAATACGCAGGACGAAAAGGAAGCCAATAAGTAAAAAGAATGGTGATACCCTGACAAGGCTTCTGGCAACTCTTCTTTTTATTCCGAAATTTTCTTCGTTTTCAATGGGTGTCACACCAGGTGGAAATTCCACAAACATAAGGTCGAGAGCCGGTACAAGGACAAGTAGTATGATTGCCGACTCTTTGCTCAGAAAAGCTGCTGCGGCGGCAAGCAGCGCAGCGCTATAGGCAAGCCGGCTCTTTTTCTGAAAGGTCAAAGTGTAGAGGCAAAGGGTCAGCATCATGAAGAAGAGGACCGTTACATCGAAGCGGCCATCAGACCAGGTTACAGCTTCAGGCGCAAGAGGTGAGAGCACAAACAATAACGCGGCCATGAAGGAAGCCAGCCTCGAAATTGAAAGGCGAGTAAGGAGCCAATACAGGAAGAACGCGCTGCCCGCGTGAAAAACCACATTGATAAGATGTGATGGCCAGCCATCAAGGCCGAAGAAACGGTAGTGAAACCAGTACAGGAAGAAGGGGACGGGTCTGACAAATGTTGGCACGCAGACCTCGAACAGGCGCCAGAGTTCTGAGACCGGCAATTGATATAAACGGTTCAACTCGGAAAAGTCATCACCGAGCAGGGTGTTATTGAGTATTGACCAGTAGCCTGCAATTGCGGTAAACAACAATGTGAAAAAGACGAGCAAACCGAAAAGGTAAGGATTTGAGGCCCCTTTTTCACCGGGCGGCGACAATTGATTTGCTGACATCCTTGAATTTCCCTTTCATGATAAAAGTTATTAAACCGTCAGTGAGGTGTTGAATATCCTGTGGAAATAATTCTGGCAGGCAATCGATTTAGTATAGCAGCTGAATCTGAATATTTAAAAACAGCAAGCTGTTTCTGGACGGCATTACGGCCTGCTGTTACCATTGGGACGTGTTGAATAAAAAGAGTTCACAGAACAAGGAAGATGAAGACCAGCATGCTCCAGACGTATCCGTTATCGTCGTAAACTGGAACTTGCGGGACTATTTGCGTCGCTGTCTGAAGAGCATCCTTCTCCAAAGTGGTAATCTGGCCGTGGAGACGATCGTCGTGGACAATGCGTCCGATGATGGTAGTATCAGCATGCTTGAGCAGGAATTCTTCGAAGTATCAAGGATCATCAATAGGGAAAATGTCGGGTTTGCCAGGGCATCCAATCAGGGTATGGAGAAAGCTGAAGGCAGGTATCTGTTTCTGCTGAACAATGATGCGGAGCTACTGGAGGGCGCGCTTTCGTCTCTTGTGGATTACATGGACACCCATCCGGATGTCGGTGTCTGCGGCCCTCGTGTGGTGAACAGCGACGGTACGCTCCAGGTTCATTCGAAGGGTTTTTATCCGACGATTTCGCGTATGGCCGGCCAGTTATTTCTGCCGCGCAATTTGAGGCACCCGGCTGGAAGGTCTCTCGGGCTCTATGAATTCAACGATGACAGGACGATACGGGAGTTCGACTGGTTGAGCGGTTGCGCCCTGCTGGTGCGCCGCGAGGCTGTCGTGGAGACGGGTATGTTTGATACCGGGATTTTTATGTATTGCGAAGATATCGACTGGTGTTACAGGATGAAAAAGAAAGGCTGGAAGGTCGTAAATAATCCACAGGTGGACGTGATTCATTTCGGGGGGCAGAGCATGAAGCTTCAGGAGGGTGCGGCAGTCGGTTCTCACGCAGCCGCACTTGCAGATTTCTATGCCAGGTATCATTCCAGGTCCGCGACCACCGTTTTCCGTATCGTTCTCTCAACGGGATATGTGGTTCAGGCGATCGGGTGGATGCTGGCCGCTATCGTCGGAAAGCGCGAAGGCCTTGATAAGCTCAAGCGCCGCTTTTCGCATGGGCGCGGACGATCGGTTAAATGAAGATCGCTATCTATTATCCCTGGGTATACCTGCGCTCAGGCGTTGAGCGGATGATGCTGGAGCTGGCGCGGCGCAGCCGGCATGACTGGACCATCTTCACAAGCCATTATTATCCGGAGCAGACTTTTCCCGATTTTGGAGAGCTGGATATCGTCGAGCTATCAAAAGTCCCGGTAAGCCGTGGTTATTCGGCGGTCAGCAGTGCGGCGCTTACGATTATCAGGCAGAAAATCGACCTCGATGGCTATGACGCGCTTGTGGTCTCATCCGAGGGCCTTGGCGATTTCATCACGTTCCGTAATAGCAGCGTCCCGGTTGTCTGTTATTGCCACACACCACTGAAGGTCATCCATGATCCGTTCGTCCACCGAAAATACCTGAACGAGAACCCTCGAATGAAAGTGCCGTTTTTTGTTTTCTCAAAGGTCTTCAGCTTCTTTGACCGCATTGCCTGGAAGAAGTATCGATATGTTTTTTGCAACAGCGAAGAGGTGCGCAACCGTATCCTGAAGGCCCGGCTGGCGCCAGCTGAAAAAGTCGAAGTCTTGAGCCCGGGGCTGGATGTGGAACAAATCCGCCCGACCTGGGAATATCAGAACTATTTTGTTGTCGTGGGCCGCATCAAGTGGTGGAAGAACATAGAGCTGGCAGTCGAGTCATTTCGCGAGTTCAAGCGGCGCTACCCGGAGTTCGACGATTTTAGGCTTATCGTAAGCGGCCAGGTTGAGCTTCAAAGTGAGGAATATCTCAAGATGCTCACCCAAATCGCGGGCGATTCAGGTGATGTAATTTTCAGGCGTGACCCGACGGAGGAGGAGCTTTTTGAAACTTACCGGTCGAGTTATTGTCTGCTGTTCCCCAGCCTCAACGAGGATTGGGGCATGACCGTGCTCGAAGCGATGGGATTCGGCAAACCGGTTATCGCGGTTAACCAGGGTGGTCCGAAGGAAAGTGTCATTGACGGGGTCACAGGCTATCTCGTCGATCCCGACCCTGATGCATTCGTCGAAGCAATGGCCCGCTTGGCCGGCGACCCTGAGCTTACGCGCAGGCTGGGTGAAGCCGCTGCGTCACATATTCAGATCTATGACTGGAGCAATTTCGTAGACCGTTTTGATTCCTATCTGGAATCTCTTGAGAGGCGTTGAGCACTAAAGAAGATTTGTATGGCAGTGATTGACATAAACGATGTCTGTTATGGAACTTAAAAAGCGCGGAAGTAATGGCTTCAGAAACGAAGCCATTTTCAGACCGAGTAGTCTTCTTTCCGATTTTTCATGATGCGTGGTACTTTGCCGTCTAGTTGTTTTACTTTCTAATGAAGAGCTCAATATCATCCCGATCAAGGACCTTCTCGAAATCGGGTGACGCTGAAACAATTGCGGCGACTTCGTCGATGCTATTGTAGTAATTGTTATAACCTGCGAGCCGGGAAGGTCTGTGCCGGTCGAGGATAATATAGTCTTCAGTCAGAACGAATCGACCTTCAAGATCTTTTTGGTATTTTACCTGTGGAAAACCGCGCACCGCCTGATCGGGTCGGCCATAGGCGAGCATGAACTCGGGCATCATCAGCGTCGCGTCTTCCGGAACTCTGTTGAATGCCTCCAGGGCGGCGTCGTAGTTATAACGGGGCTTGTAAAGATCTGGATTAAACCAGGTGTGAAACGCCGAACAGGCGAGGAAGACGAAGAACACTCCAGCGATCGATGCCGTTCTGCCAGCGGCCCTGCCATAGCGATGCTGGCCGATACGGTCGATTTTGCTGAGGCCTGCAAAAAGGGCTACTGCCATCGTGGGCACGAGGGGAACAGCCATGAAATTCACGAAGGTCGTCGTTTCCTGAAGCTGGAGTTCGGCGAGTACGGGAAGGGTAAAGACAGCAGCCCATGTCAGGAACGCAGTGCCTGTCCCAGAGATCAGCACGACTCCGTAGAGGACCCCGATGTGCGATGGTGTCGAGACCATGGCACGCAGCGCCACCCATGGCCTGAAGAGAATCGTCCGGACGATCTCGCTGCCGCTGGAGCCCAGGTTCCCATATCTCATAGTCGCCCTGATGGCGACATTGCTGGGGCCCAGGCGCGGCAGGACAAAGGCTCCCATTAATACGAACCAACCGAGCCCCCAGGCCAGTGGACCGATTATCCATTTCAGGGAGCGGCGCTGCGTCAGGGCGAAGATGCCGAACATGGCCGCTAGCAGTCCCATGTCTTCCCTGACCATCATCAGTAGAAGAGAGGCCGCCGCAAACAGCCAGAAACGTTTTATTTCAAAAAGGTAGAAAGCGGTGAGGAAAAGCAGCGGGATGAAGCGGACCTCTGAGAAATCTGAAAAACCCGGCTGGGCGGTCATGATCGGGTTGAAGAGCACCATTGCCGCCAGCAGCAGGCTGAGCGCCGGGGAGAAGCGGCGCCGTGCGATCAGGTACGCAGGCCAGGCACTCAATACCAGGATGACATCGCTGATAAAAAGCAGCCATCGATAATCAGGCCAGATAAGGAAGATCGGGAGGATGACCTGGAAGATCGGGTTTATGTGGACACCGAATAATGAAGAGCCGTTGCTGTAGAGAAGGTTGCTCCACATAAAGCCGCGCTCATCGAATGTATTGACCATCGCCTCGCGGTAAACGGCGCTGTTGATTTCGTTGACCTGCATATAGCGCAGCTTGATTACGTCAAGGGTGAAGAATATGACGAGCCATGCGGCCATGATGATCGCCAGGGTCCATCCAGGCTTGCGGGTCAGGCGCGAGAGCAGTCTGCTCTGCTGAGGCCCAAGGATCATGCGGAGCAGCAGCACGAGCAGAAGCATGGACCAGATAATCAGAAGGATCGCCGACGGGCGTGTTCCAAGCGGCGGAAGGGTTATGGAGTCCCCGCTTAAATTGGAGCGATACAGGAAATAAGGGAAATAGGAGATCAGGGGCAGAAGGCTTGCGGCAAATATCGTGCCGGAACGTTGAATCACGATTTTGTATTCCTCCCTGTAATGCATCGAGAGGAAGACGCAGGAGGCCAGCCAGAAGAGGACATACGCCAGACAGCCGTACAGGCCGGCAGGAAGAAAGGCACCCAGGCTTCGTGTGCCGGTTGATTCCAGTATGGATGGCACAAGAACCGCACCGCCGGCAAAGCCGGAGACAGCAACCAGCGCAGTCGCAACAACCCGGTTCTGGAATAATCCCTTCGCGGTCATGCCGTGTATGAATAGGTTGTGGCGAATGCGTGTTTCTGGCTCTCAGGTTCAAGGAAGGGCTGGTCTTCCAGTACCAGCCAGCTGTGGCCGGTGATATCTGCCTCACCTTCGCCTGTCTTGCGGACTCCGAAGTGTATCTCGACCGGCCAGCCTTGAAGGCGCAGGAACTTAAACAGGATCAGCGACCGCAAAAGACAGATACCGTAGTGCTGAAAGACGCGGTACTTAAGCAGGGAATCCGTGAAGCCGGCGGTTTTTTCCAGCAGCACATCATCGCGGGTGACGCTGGATATTCCCGGGTCGATCTGATTCAGGAGGTCGGGCAGGCTCAGTCTGCGAATCTTCCCGGGCAGCAGGAGCAGCATTGTCAGAATCCGGAGAAACAGCCAGAGGTCGCGCGGATCCTTAAGGCGCTTGAGTGTTCTCAGGATTTTCAACGGCTTTAACCAGGCCCTCTTTTTCCAGCTGTTGCGCCAGCTCGATGATATCCACTTCGGCCTGCTCCATCGAGATATCAAACTCCTGGGTAATCAGTCCGGCGAGGTCGGAGATGGTCTTGCAACCATCCGTCAGTACCCACAGACGCGCCCCGACCTTGTTGAGGCTGTAATAATCACCCCGCTGCACGTGGAGCAGGACGGCGTCTTCTCCCATCGAAGTAAAAAGCACTTCGTGGTCCTTTATCAGGTATTGTTCTTTCGAAATCATTCCTTCCTCTCGCCGGATGTCTGGTTATTGATTTCTTCGTTCTCCAGCAGGCCTGTCACGACCCGCTCCAATTCCTTCTGATCCCTGCCCGAATACATGCGATAGCTGTTTGTCTGTTTTGCCAGTATTGATAATATCTCAAACTGCCGGCCCGTAGTCGAGGGGTCGAGGAAAAAAAATCCGTACCGCATCGACAGTGCCAGGGCCTCGGTCCTCGAAATCGGCTCTGCCAGGGTCGTCTCAGACTCGGCAATTTGCGGGAAAACCATGACCGCCGGTATCGCGGAATCAACGACACATTCCGGATATATCTCCTCGATCGAAAAAGATGACTTGTTGCGTAAATCGTTCACAGTGAACTTTTGTACCCGCGAAAGCTCCGGAATTAACTTTATTGTCTGCTCGGTGACGTTAATTTCCTCTGGAAACGAGAATGCTTCGACGATTCCGTCCTTCTCTTTCAGGAAGATGGTATCGTCGCTGAGGATACCGAAACCGCTGCGCACGAGGTGCAGGGAGAGCGTTGATTTGCCGCTGCCGCTGCGTCCGAGGAGCAGCGACGCCCGTCCATTCTTAACCAGGCCGGCAGCGTGAATCGGAAACAGGCCGCACTCTTTCAGCAACTGTGCCCATAGGGGATAAAAAAACAGATTGGTGATCAGCCAGTCTGACTGTAACAGGTCTTTTTCGGCGAAGCCCACCGAGATCCGCTGTTCGACGTCGGCCGCTATCCTGGCCCGCGCATCGACTTTCTGAAAACGCAGCTGACCGGAATGATAGATCTTCACCATCCCCCAGTCGTAGAGCATCGTCGCATCATGCTGTATGGGCGCCATGCGCTCATCCAGCGATTCCACCACGAACAGGCTGACGGCGATGTCCGGCTCGTCATCCGCCGAACCCTTGAAGGCGCGGAAAAAATTCTCCATCGCCAGCACCACTTCTTCGGAGTTTGTCACAAGCCTGGTTTTGACTCCGTGAACGTCGAAGTCCCTTGATGCCAGACTGCCCGTGGAAATCTCCCGGCCGAGACCGGCCAGGGCGGCGACTACGTCTGAGTCTTTATTTGAGGTCATATATCAAGGGTATGAGACAGGCTTCGTTTATTGCCAAGCCAAGTGCAATAATAACATATGTAGGAAATTCCAGACCAGCATGGCATCGTCCGATATGCAGCCCTCACATCTCTACATCCACATCCCTTTTTGCGCCGTCCGCTGCGATTATTGCGATTTCTATTCCACGGCGGATGGCATTGGCCGCGCGGCGGCGTATGTCGACGCATTGCTGGCCGAGCTTGCGGGTCTGGATCTGGGGCCGGCGAGCCTCGATACCGTATATCTCGGCGGGGGGACGCCGACGCTTATCGGAGCCACGCTTATCGAGAAGATCATGGCGGCGCTCGCGGTCAGCCTGGGTCCGGGGGCAGAGGTGACGATCGAGGCGAATCCTTCAACGCTGAACCGGGAGCTGGCTGACAGGCTCAGGCATTCAGGAGTGAACCGTGTCTCTCTCGGCGTGCAGAGTTTTGATACCCGGTTGAGGCAGAACCTTGGAAGGGCCGGCGGGACCGGCGTGATTTTCAGGGCGATGGAATCGCTTCGCGGCGCCGGTTTTGAAAACGTGGGCATCGATCTCATTTTCGCGATTCCGGGACAGGAGGCGGGGGAGCTTGAGGACGATATCAGGCAGGCGTTGTCTTTAAGACCCGAGCATATCTCGTGGTACGAGCTCTCAGCCGCGGACGGCGGCGCTTATGCGCTTAAATGGGGAAAGGAACTCAGCCGCGCGCGTGAGAACGGCCCGGATTTTTACGAAAGCGTGACTACAGCGCTTGAGGCAGCCGGGTATTGCTGGTATGAAACCAGCAATTATGCGATTCCCGGGAGGCAGTGCCGTCATAACCTCTCATACTGGCAGGGGGAAGACTATCTGGGAATTGGCGCCGGAGCCTGGAGCACGAGGAGTTTCGAGCGCTGGCGCAACGTGGAGGACATCGATCTTTACATCCGCGACAGGGGCAGGCCGGATGAGTCGCGGATGCTGGAGCACCTGGGTGAAAAGGAAAAAATGACGGAGAAACTGGCACTCGGGCTACGGATGGACTCGGGCCTTAAGCGTGATGAGGTCGAAGGCCTGATAGATCCAGGCGAGGAAAGACTGCTTAAGGAGCGTGGATACCTCGTCAATGAAGGTGATAGAATATATCTGACGCGCGCGGGCCGCTTTGTGGCAAACGAAATATGCGCGCGCCTTTTACGGGATTAGAGAGGACCCCTTCCTGCGAAATGATAATGATATGGATGACCTGACTCCGAGACTTGCTGAAATACTGACTGCTGTTATCGAATACCATGTCGCAACCGGTAAACCGGTTGGTTCGAGGTATATCTGCCAGCAGGGCGATTTTTCCCTGGCGCCGTCGACGGTGCGGAGCGAGCTTGCCCGCCTGGAGGCGCTTGGGTATCTGGACCATCCGCACACATCGGCGGGCAGGGTGCCGACCGACAGGGGCTACCGGTTTTTCGTCGATAACTCTTTCCGCGAGCGCCGTACAACTGAGATTACCCTGGCGGATGACGCCCGCGTGCCTGATGTCGAGATAGAAGAGGCTCTCAGCCACGCCGCGAGCCTGCTGGCGAGGGCGACGGGACTGCTGGCGTTGATCTCCGCGCCTTCGCAGGATAACTCCGCCATCAAGCATGTAGAGGTCCTGCAGCTGCACCCTGATATCGTCGTGATCGTCGTGATCACGGCTTCCGGTGGCATTGCAAAAAGACTTGCGGTTTTCGACGCTCCGGTCGATCCCGGCCTTGTGAGCTGGGCCCGGGGTTACCTGAACGAGGCGGTCTGCGGGCTGGATCTGGGGAGCAGGCGGCTGATGCTCAAGCTTGCCGAATCAGGTCTGACATCTGTGGAGCGTTCTTTTGTGGAGGCCGTCTCGAAAGTCTTTACCGAATCGCCTGACGGCGGCGGCGGCCTTTATATCGAGGGCACATCCAGATTTTTCTCGCGGCTGGAAGTTGGCGGCGGTGACTCGGTCGGCAGGCTCATGGAGATGCTGGACAGGCAGGATGAGATCATGGACATGCTGAAATCCGCTCTTTCGGAGCATAATGTTTACCTGCGCATCGGCAGGGAGATACCATCGGCCGCGATGAGCGGGTGCAGCCTGGTGGCCGCCAACTACGGGCTGGCGCACAGGAACCTGGGTACGGTCGGGGTGCTTGGTCCTACGCGTATGGACTATCATATGGTGATCGGGAACGTGGCGGGAACCGCCCGTTCATTGAGCAGACTAGTCGAGGAAATCTACAATTGAAACGTGACTATTACGAAGTTCTGGGAATCAACCGCAGCGCGGACGAGAAAACGATCAAGAAGGCTTTCAGGATACAGGCCCGGGAACTCCACCCCGACGTCAATACGAGCGACCCGGAGGCCGAGGTGAAGTTCAAGGAGGCCGCCGAGGCTTATGAAGTCCTGAGCAATCCGGAGTCCAGGGCCACTTATGACCGCTATGGTCACGATGGCCTGAAAGGCGGCGGTTTTCATGACTTTTCCCAATTCTCATTCGAGGACATCGTCCGCTCCTTTTTCGGAGACAGCTTCTTCGGCGAAGACCTTTTCGGCGGCCGGCGGGGTCCGGGCAGGGGGGGCGATGCCGCCGTGGCCGTTGAGATAAATCTCAATGAGGCCGCGACCGGAATAAAAAAGGATGTCTCGTTCGACGCCATCGACAGGTGTGAAAGCTGTGATGGAACAGGCGCGGCTCCGGGCGCCAGCAGGAGCACGTGTACCGCCTGCAATGGTCACGGCCAGGTGCGCAACGTGGCGTCGACCGCTTTTGGACAGTTTGTACGTAACGGCCCCTGCCGTGAATGCGGCGGAGCGGGAAGCACTGTAAGCGAACCGTGTCCGGCATGCGGCGGGCGGGGCGTGGCCGTAAAGACACAGAGCCTCGAGGTTGAAATACCGGCTGGTATAGCTGACGGACAAAACATGCGCATGCCTGGGCGGGGCAGTGTCTCCGAGGGCGGAGGCGCGGCCGGCGATCTTTATATCCAGGTCAGCGTCAAGCCACATGAGACGCTCGTGCGTGACGGCAGCGACCTGATCTTCAGCCTGCCCCTGACAGTCGTGGACGCGGCCATCGGGGCTACGGTTACCGTTCCTACTCTTGAAGGTGAAGAAGAGATCGAGATTAAACCCGGCACCCAGTTCAACGAGGTCCAGGTGCTGCGCGGCAGGGGCATGCCTTTCCTGCAAAAGCGCGGCCAGGGAGATCTCAAGATAGTTATGGACATAATGGTCCCGCGTAATCTGAGCGCCGAGCAGAAAGATCTTCTGCGCCAGTTCGACGAATCAACCAGCGCCAGGAATTATTCCGGGCACGAAGGTCTATTGAAAAAGATCCGGGCCGCTTTCCGCTGACCTACAGGGCGGGGCAGCGCGCCGGCGTCTCAAGCGGCATGAACAGGTGCGCCTTCGGCAGGGAGTAATCCATGAAGCACATCCATCGTTTCTTTGTATCCCAATCATTGACCAGCGGCTCATCGATCTGTCTTGAGCCGGATGACTCATTCCATGCCAGCAAGGTCCTGCGGATCAGGCCGGGCGACGCCATTGAACTCGCCGATCCGGAAGGAGCCGTATTCCTGGCGAAAGTCACCGTGGCCGGGCAGGTCGTCGAGGCTATCGCCGAAAGTGAGATCGTTCCAAAAAGTTCTGATGTGAAAACAGCTCTTACAGTCGTACAGGTACTGCCGTCGGGCAGAAAAATGGACATGATCGTTGAGAAACTGAGTGAGCTGGGCGTCGACCGCCTGGTTCCCGTCTTCGGCGACAAGTCGGCCGCGCGCCCGTCCGCGGGGGAGGGAAAGCTCCAGCGGTGGCGCCGGATCGCCAGGTCCGCCGCCTCGCAGTCGAAGCGCGAACGGGTGATGTCCGTTGAGCAACCTCGAACACTGAGCGGCTGGATGGATGAGGAGCCGGGCCGGTTTTATGTACTCTCGACCGAAGTGGCTGGTGAGCCTTTGGGCCAGGCGCTCGAAGGCGGCGAAAAGCCGGTGACGCTGGTGATCGGTCCCGAAGCGGGTTTCAGTGATGCTGAACTCGATGGTTTTTCTGGTTCGGGAGCGGTTTTTGTAAGCCTTGGCAGGCAGGTCCTGCGAGCGGAGACGGCTTCCCTGGCGGCCTCCGCCCTGGCATTGCATAAACTCGGAGCGCTGGGTTGAGGATGGAGAAGATATTGATACATACTCTCGGCTGTAAGGTCAACTACGCCGATATGCAGTCCTTGTCGCGTGAGCTTGCGCAGCTGGTTGATGTCCCGGCGGCGCTGGTCGGCACATGCTGTGTCACCGCGGAAGGGGAAAAGCAGTCGCGCAAGGAAGTGCGCCGTGCGCTGAGGCGCGTCGGCCCCGACGGAAAGGTTTTCGTCGCCGGTTGCGCGGCGCGTCTGCATCCTGATGATTTCGCAGGCATGGGGAAGAATGTCGAAGTGCTGCAGCCTGGCACTGGTAGCGGGGCGGCGTTGATTCCAAAGCCAGGCGGAGAAACCCGGGCAGCCGCCGTCGACCGGGAGCAGGCCGACGGCTTGCTGCACGGCCCTGAAACTACGGACAATGAAACGATATCCGGCGATCGCACAAGGTTCTTCCTGAAGGTCCAGGACGGTTGCGCCAATATGTGCTCCTATTGCGTCCTGCCCCAGGTGCGCGGAAGGCCGCGCAGCATCAGGTCGGGCGTTGTGATTGACAGCGCGAGAAAAGCTGTTGCTTCGGGTTATTCGGAGCTAGTCGTCACTGGTATCAACACCGGCGGCTACAGGGATGGCGATTTTGACCTGGCGGCGCTGATGGACGAACTGTCGGTGCTTGAGGGGCTGAACCGGCTGAGGCTGAGTTCGGTTGAAGCTATTCATGTGTCGGATTCACTGCTTGAGGTCATGTCCCGTCGCGAGGTGATCGGAAGGCACCTGCATCTTCCGCTCCAGAGCGGTGATGACGGTGTTCTCAAGGCCATGGGCCGTCGTTATGACACATCCTCGTTCGCAGCTGTGGTGGAACGCGCCAGGAATGCTGTACCCGGCATCAACCTGACGACGGATGTAATAACGGGATTTCCGGCGGAAGATGAACAGGCGTTTGAGAACACGGTAGATTTTATAAAAAATATGGGTTTTTCAAAAGTGCATGTATTCTCATACTCGCCGCGGCCTGGAACGAAGGCGGAAGAGCTCGGCGATCCTGTGCCGGCGCAAGAGAAGCGGCGGCGCGCCGGCAAACTAAGGGAGCTTTCCGACCGGCTCCAGGACGAACACAGGCAGAGGAAACTGGGGCGTGTGGACGAAATCCTGTTGGAGTCAGCGCGGCGGCCGGGCGTACACGCCGGCTACAGCTCTGACTACACCAGGTATGTCGCGGAAGGCGGTAAGCCGGGTGACATGGTGAAGGTTTGCGGAGAACTTGTTAAGACTGAAGGGATCTGGGGAAAGGTACTCGGGGGATGAACATATGAACGTGGGCGATAAGGAGATTGACAACTGCCTTTTTTGCAGGATAATAAATGGCGAGGCACAGGCGGATTTCGTACTCGAGGAAGAAGGATTCATCGCCATCAGGGACATTTACCCGAAGGCGCCGGTTCACGTGCTCGTGATTCCGAGAAGGCATATCCACTGGCTGAACGACATCGCGGCTACGGACACCCGGTTCAGCAAGTCGATGCTTGAGTTCATGGTAAGGGTCGCGGAGAAGCTGGGTGTTAAGGAAAGCGGTTACCGCGTCATCAACAATGTTGGCAGCGGCGGCGGCCAGGTGATATTCCACCTGCACTGGCACCTGCTGGCGGGAAAAAGTGCCGGATTCGATATCGGGGAGCAGCTATGAGCATTACTGAAAAGGTTCAGAAGGACATGATCGCCGCGATGAAGGCGCGGGACAAGGTGCTCACTTCGGCTCTCAGGATGATTCTAAGCCGGCTTCAGATGGGAGAGAAAGAAGCCGGGAGTGGATATGGAGAGTCGGATGAATTCAAGGTTCTTGCGACCGAGAAGAAACGCAGGCTCCAGGCAGCGGAAGCATTTCGTGGTGGAGGCCGCGAGGAAAGCGCCCTGAAGGAAGAGGCGGAGGCCCGGATAATCGATACCTATCTGCCGCGAGCGATGGAGGATGAAGAGCTGAAGGCCGTGGTCGATGAAGCGATAGCCGCCGTGGGCGCGGAAGGCCCCGGGGATACAGGCAGGGTCATGTCACACGTCATGGCAAAGGCGGGCGGCAGGGCCGATGGCCGTGTAGTCAGCGCAATCGTGAAAAACCGTCTGGGTGGCTAGAAAGATGCCGCCAGCAGAGAGATATTGATGAAGACGAGCATCGAACTGGACAATGAGACAGTCGTCGAGCTGACCGGCGAGCACGACGCGACCCTGAAGGCCCTGGAGCAGAAGCTTGGCTGTAATATAGGATTGCGCGGCA
>JBAZZU010000039.1:0-17672 GCA_041658605.1 Thermoleophilia bacterium
CACGGAAGTCACCGCTGACTCGAGCTTTGAAGTCAGGGAGGCGAGCGGCGCGCTGCTGACCACCCTTGCGGCGGGACAGACCGCCAGCGTCACCTATCTCGAAGGAATATATTACGTGCGGGCCAGCGCCGGGTACAGCCACGCCGGTTCGTCGCAGATCAGGTTGACGGCGGCGAACGGCACCGGGATCATGCAGGTCAACTCATATCACGACCGGCCGGCCTGGAATCCATCCCTTGATGACAACCGCTTCCGCGGCACGATCGAGGTCCGTTATTCGCCGGTATCAAATGCCGTCTGGGTTATCAACGAGCTGCCGCTTGAACACTACCTGCGCGGCATCGCCGAGACCAGCAGCGGATCGCCGGCCGAGTATCTCAAGACGATGACTGTGGCGGCGCGCGATTACGCCCTCTGGCACGTCAACGCCGGCGGCAAGAACTACGGCAGCGGTCCCGATGTCTTCCATCTGAAGAACAGCCGCAACGGCAACGGGGACGACCAGCAGTACAAGGGCTATGGCCTCGAGGCGCGTTTCCCGGACCAGGTGACAGCCATCAGCTCGACCACGGGACAGGTGGTCACGTATAACGGCGGCCTGGCGCTGGCGACTTATTTCTCCAACAGCGATGGGCGCACGCGCTCGGCGCAGGAGGCATGGGGGACGACAAGCTGGCCATGGCTCGCGAGCGTTCCCGACCCCGACTGCAACGGCATGTCGCTCAACGGGCACGGCGTGGGCATCAGCGGCACGGGCGCCCTGGCGCGCGCCAGCCGCGGCAATACTTATCAGCAGATCCTCACTTATTACTATACGGGCACGGTCGTCCAGGCCATGGACACCAACAAGAACATCCGCGTGGCCATCATGCGGATCTGAAAAAGCTCCTCCAGGAGCCGCTGAAATCAGACTGTAGTCCAGCAGCCCTATTTGCAGGCAATTATCTGATTTCGCCGTATTCTTCCCGCTTATGATAAAATTCCATCCGACCTGCTGGCATGGACCATTTCCGTGGGCGGCGGCGAAAAACCACTTATGTATTCCGACTTAAAACAGCTTGCAGAATACCGTGAGCTACTGCGTACCCTGGTATCCAAGGATATCCGCTCCCGTTACAAGGGGTCGGTCCTCGGTTTTGCCTGGAACTTCGCGATACCCGTTTTACAGCTGCTCGTCTTCTGGCTGCTGTTCGGGATAATCGTCAAGGTGAAGCTCGAGGGCGCATATCCGTACGCCGTATTTCTGTTCACGGGGCTGCTGCCATGGAACTTTCTGGCCAACTCGATCATCGGGGGGTCGGTATCGATCGTGGGCAACGCCAACCTGGTGAAGAAGATCTACTTCCCGCTCCAGATACTGCCGGCGACGACCGTGATCTCCCAGTTCATCAGCCTGCTGCTGGGGATGATCGTCCTGGCCGTAGTTATCCTGGTGTTCGGCATCGGCCTCAGCGGGTACCTGCTGCTGCTGCCGCTGGTGTTCCTCGTCCAGCTGGTCTTCGCGGCCGGGCTCGCGTACCTGTTCGGCTGCGCCAACGTTTTCTTCAGGGATGTTCAGCATATCCTTGGCATATTGGTAATGGCCTGGATGTACGTGACACCGGTCCTCTACCCCATGAGCCAGGTGGCCGACAGGACGGCGGACAAATATCCCTGGGCTACCACCCTGATGCATCTGAATCCCATGACGGGCATAATAACGGCATACCAGCAGATAATACTCGACCACCAGCCACCCGACTGGCCCTGGTTCGGTTACTCAGCTATTGTCGCGGTTGTGCTCTTCGTGGCCAGTTTTTCCATGTTCAACCATTTTAAATTCCGCTTTGAGGAAGAGGTATAGTTTGGGCGCCGAAGGACAGTTCCAGCAGAGTGCCGCAGTGAAGGTCGCCAGCAGCCCGGTCGTCGAGGTGCTGGACGTGGTCAAGCAGTACCGGGTGCGCCACGAGAAGGGCAGGACCCTCAAGGAGGCCTTTCTCCGGCAGCGCATCTACCAGGAGACCATCAACGCCCTGGACCACGTGACCTTTGACATCCACCCTGGCAAGACCATGGGCGTCATTGGCAGGAACGGCTCCGGCAAGAGCACGCTGCTGAAGCTTATAGCCGGAACCTCGCGGCCCACCAGCGGCGAGGTGAAGGTGAACGGCCGCGTATCGGCGCTGCTGGAGCTCGGCGCCGGCTTCCATCCCGATTTCAGCGGCCGGGAGAACGTCTTCCTCGACGGCGCCATCATGGGGCTGTCGCGCCGGACGGTCGAGGAGCGCTTCGACGAGATCGTGGCTTTCGCGGAGATGGAGGAGTTCATCGACGCCCCCGCAAAGACTTATTCATCGGGCATGTACATGCGGCTGGCTTTTTCGGTGGCCGTCAGCGTCGACCCCGACATCATCCTCATCGACGAGGTCTTCGCCGTCGGCGACGAATCGTTCCAGCGCAAGTGCCTGGAGCGCATCGACCAGTTCAAGAGCGACGGCAAGACGATTGTTTTTGTCTCTCACAGCCTCGACGCCGTTCGCAGCCTCTGCGACCAGGCCGTATGGCTGGACCGCGGTGCGTTGCGGGCGCAGGGCGGCGTCGACAAGGTGACCGATTACTATCTCTGGGCGGTCAACGAGGGCGACGAGAAGCGCCTTTCCGCCGACGAGGGCACGCATGAAGATCAGCAGCGCTGGGGGACCAGGCGCGGCGAGGTCATCGAAGTCGGCCTGTTCGGTGAGGCCGAGGAGAACAAACATATCTTCGATACCGGCGACAGTTTTCGCGTGAGAGTGGCCTACCGCAGCCGGGAGGAGATCGAGGAGCCGGTCATCGGCCTGGCGATCTATCGCAGCGACGGCGTGCTCTGTTATGGCTGCAACACTTCCGAGATGGACCGGACACCGGATAAATTCAAGGGGGAAGGCGAGGTCTGGTTCGAGATCGACGATTTGAGCCTTTTGCCCGGGGACTACCAGATCTCCGTGGCGTTTCACAATCTCGAGCAGACCGAGACTTACGACCACCATGACCGCAAGTACCGCTTCAAGGTGCTGAACGGCCCGAAGATCGAAATCGGCCTCTGCCATCTCTCTCATACCTGGCGGGGCTGGCAGTCCGGGGAGGAATAGATGGCGGGCGATAACCTCACCCTGGGGATCATAAGCCACCAGCGGATCGCAAGGTCGATGGCAGGACCGGGCATCCGTTGCTGGGAGGTTGCGAAGGCGCTCTCGGGTGATTTTAAAGTGAAGCTCTTCACGCCGGAGGAATCGGACCTCGTGCCCGACGGTTTTGAGCTGGTCACCTACGATGAAAAGACCATCGCGGGGCTCGCGGCCGATTGCGGCGCGCTGTTTGCGCAGGGGTTCATCTTCAACAACTTTCCGGAACTGACGCGCAGGGGCCGCTTCCTGATCGTCGACCTCTATGTGCCGATGACGCTTGAAGCGCTGGCGCAGTACGGGCACAAGAGCATCGATGAGCAGGACGCCATCCAGGGGAATATCCTGCTGGCGCTCATGGAGCAGCTGACCGTCGGCGACTATTTCGTCTGCGCGTCGGAGCGGCAGCGCGATTTCTGGCTGGGGCTGCTCTCGGCGGCCGGGCGCATCATGCCGGAGATTTTCAACGAGGATGGATCCCTTCATAAGCTCATCGGCCTGCTTCCCTTCGGTCTTTCCGAAGAGGCTCCCACGGCCACCGGGCAGGCGCTCAAGGGAGTGCATCCCGCGATCGGCAAGGACGACAGGGTGCTGCTCTGGGGCGGCGGCATCTATAACTGGCTCGATCCGCTGACGCCGATCCGCGCCATGGGGCGGCTGGCGGAGCGCCGCGCCGAGATAAAACTTTTCTTTCTGGGAACCCGCCACCCCGACCCGGGAGTCCCGAGGATGCGCATCTATGATGAGGCCCAGGCTCTGAGCCGCGAGCTGGGATTGCTTGACAGGAACGTGATCTTCAACGACCAGTGGGTGCGATACGAGGACCGGGTCAACTATCTGCTGGAATCAGACCTGGGTTCCAGCGCCAATATCCCTCATGTCGAGACGCGTTTTTCCTTCCGCACGCGCATACTGGACTGCATCTGGGCATCGTTGCCGGTCGTCAGCACCGAAGGCGATTTTCTGAGCGAGCTCGTGCGGGACCGCGAGCTGGGGCTTGTCGTCCCCTGCGGCGACAATGAGGCTTACGCCGGCGCCATCGAGCGTCTGCTCGACGACGAAGGCTTAAGGGGCAGATGCCTTCAGAATCTGAAGGCGCTGGCGGCAGGTTATACCTGGGACCATGCGGTCGCCGGTCTGCGTGAGCGGCTGAATGAATTCTCTACAGATAAACAGCACCACGGGCCGCTGGTACACCCGCTGGGCATGGGGAAGATGCACAACCAGCTCAAGGCATGCGAGCGGCGCCTTGGCGAGCTCGATGGGATAACACCCATCGAGTGGAAGTCTCTCTCTGCGTATAAGGAAAGCCTCAAGGGATCGGCACGCAGGGTAAAAAGGAAACTTCGCCGCCGGTGATACGCATCTATCACCTGATCAAGGGATTCATCCTGGGCGTCATCCAGAAGTCGAAGACCGCGCTTAAGATCCTCTTTGGCGAGGGACCATCGGCGCTGTTGAGGGTCACCCTGATGCGTAACCGCGATCCGCTTCAGTACCAGTTCGACCGCTGGCTCAAGCACAACACGCTGACTGATGAAGATATTGAGCGGCTGCGCGCCGAGGCCGCCGCGTTGAAGTTCAGGCCCGTGATCAGCATCCTCACCCCGGTTTACAACGTGGACAAAATCTGGCTGGATAAAGCTATCGAATCGGTGCGGGCGCAGGTCTATCCCGAATGGGAGCTCTGCCTCGCCGACGACGCCTCGACCAAGCCGCACGTCAGGGAGACGCTGGAGTACTACGCGGCGCTGGACCCGCGCATCAAGGTGACGTTCCTGGAGGAGAACCAGGGCATCTCCGGCGCCAGCAACGCCGCCCTGGCGCTGGCGGGCGGTGAGTTCGTCGGCCTGCTCGACAACGATGACGAGCTGACTCCCGACGCGCTCTACGAGGTCGCAAAACTGCTGGGCGAGCACCGCGAGGCCGATATGGTCTATTCTGACGAGGACAAGCTCGACATGGTGGGCGGGCGTCTGGAGCCCTTCTTCAAGCCGGACTGGAACCCCGACCAGTTTTTCTGTCACATGTACACCTGCCATTTCGGGGTCTACCGGCGGGAGATCGTCGAGCGCATCGGGGGTTTCCGCACGGGTTTCGAGGGCAGCCAGGACTACGACCTGGTGCTGCGTCTCATCGAGGAGACCGGCAATATCTTCCACATCCCGAAGATCCTCTACCACTGGAGGAAGATACCGGGTTCCACCGCCGAACGATACGACGTCAAGGACTCCGACAGGCCGTCACTGATGGCGATCGAGGAGGCCGCGAGGCGCAGGAATCCCGGCGCGACAGTAGAGAAGGGTCTGCGGCCGGGGACCTTCCGGGTAAGGGCGCCGATCTCCGGCGAGCCGCTGGTCAGCATCATCATCCCGACGAAGGACAAAGTCGCACTGCTGAAAGCATGCGTCGAGAGCGTTATCGCCGGAGCCGACTACCCGAATTACGAGATCCTGGTTGTGGACAATATGAGCCGCGAGCCGGAGACGAAGGCCTACCTGCAAAGCCTTGAGGGCAGGGAACGCTGCCGGGTGATCTCCTACGCGGCGCCGTTTAATTTCGCTGCCATCAACAACGCGGCCGCGCGCGAAGCGCGCGGAGATTTTCTGCTTTTCCTCAATAACGATACGGAAGTCATGTCGGGTGAATGGCTGGTGCCGATGCTCGAGTTCGCGCAGCGTCCGGACGTGGGCGCTGTCGGCGCCAAGCTCCTCTACCGTGACAACGCCATCCAGCACGCCGGCATCATCCTCGGCTTGGGAGGCATCGCCAACCATGCTTTTTATAATTTCCCGCCAGGCTGCGAGCCGTATTTCGGCCTGACGGATGTCATCCGTGACTGCAGCGCCGTGACCGGCGCCTGCATGATGGTCCGCCAGCCGGTCTTCGAGGAACTTGGCGGTTTCGACGAGGCCAACTGTCCCATCGCCTTCAACGATGTCGACCTCTGCCTGCGCATGCGGGAGAAGGGCTACCTGGTCGTCTATACGCCATACGCGGTCCTTTACCACCATGAGTCAGTGAGCCGCGGCAAGAAGAAAGACCCTGAGGGAAAGTACATGCTGAAACGGTGGGGCATATTGATTGAGAACGATCCCTACTATAACCCTAACTTTTCGCGTGAGCGGTTTGATTTCAGCCTCGAATTCAAACAGGCGGCGGGCCGCAGGAGTCCGGAAAGATGAAGATCTGGAGCCTGGAGCGTGACGATGCCTGAGTCTCAGGCCAGAGATAACCGTGGGTCGCGCGAACAGCGCGGCAATTTTCTGAGCCGCTGGCTGCGGGACAACCGCGTGATGATCGTCCTCATGGTGCTGGCGGGCTGCATATCGCTGCTCTGGGTGGCAGCCACACCACCATGGCGCGCCCCTGACGAGCCGGCACATTTCGGCTATCTGCAGTACCTGGACCGCGAGCAGACGATGCCGCTTGTGACGCGCGCCTATTACTATCCGGACATGTTCGAGTCCAAGAACCGTACGAATTACATGGGTGTCTTCGGATATATGAGCACGTCGCTGGATCTGCAGACAGTCGAGCAGAATTCGGCCGCGGGCCATCCGCCGCTTTACTACAGCCTGATGTTTCCCGCCTACGAGCTGACTGCCGGCAGCGCCATCGAGAGCCAGCTTTATTTCGTGCGCCTCGTGGGCATAGCGTTTTTCGTGGCGCTCATCGGCGTGTCATACCGATTCGCGGTGCTGCTCTTCCCGAGGGCGTCATATTTCCAGGCGGGGATCCCGCTACTTATGGCGCTGCATCCGCAGCTGGCTTTTGTCGGCGCTGGCGCCATGAACGAGATGCTGTTGATCTTTCTCTTCACACTCTTTCTTTACCAGCTCTGCGTGTTCGCCATGAAGGACCCCAGCCTCAGGCGGGCGATGTTCCTCGGGGTCATCGTCGGCCTCGGGATGCTGACCAAGACATCTTTTATCATCGCCTACCCCGCGGGCCTGGCGGTTTTTGCCGTGCTTTTCGTCGTCCGCCGGGACTTGCGGCTTGCGATCGTCAAGGCGGCCGCGCTGATCGCGGGGCTCTCGGCGCTCATGTGGGGATGGTTTTTCATCAGGAATTTCGTGGAGCTGGGGTACCTGAACCCGCCCGGCAGGGTGGTTCGCTACAATGTTGATAACTGGTGGGATCTGTGGTTTGCCACGCGCTTCCGCGCCGAGATGCTGGGGAGCTTTCTGGGCCACTTCTCCTGGCTGACCGTCCCCCTTTACGATAACGTGCTGCTCTGGTTCCGCCGGCTGACCGAACTTGCCGGCCTCGGCCTGCTTGCCGCGCTGCTCCTGGGTCTGTGGCGCCGGCGGCTTGAGGCGATAGCGCCGTGGGTCGTCACCCTTTTCGCCGGACTCTTCGTCGCTTTCTACCTGGCGGCTTCCCAGTTCGAACTGAACTATGGCGGCGCCCAGGGTCGTTATCTCTTCCCGGCTATCTTCCCCTTCTGGACGCTGGTCATCGTCGGCCTGACGGGATGGATGCCACCCTCCTGGCGCGGACGCGCCACTGCAGTGGTCGTATCCGCGGTCGCAGTGTTGAGCGCCTGGGCTCTCATGGTCGAGTACCTGCCGAGGGTGAGTTAGATGGCGGGCGTCGCATGAGAACACACAGGAACACCTGGCTCGGCCTTCTGGCGGCGCTGCTGGTCGCCGGCGCGGCCGCGGTCTGGCTCCTGGGATCGGGTTTCCCGCTGATGGACCGTTTCCAGTTTGACTGCAATAATTCGCTGGAGCCGGTGGGTGAAGGCCATGAACTCGTACAGACTTTCATCGCGCCCGAAGACGGGCTCTCGCGTGTGGACCTGCGCTTCGACGTCGGCGAAGCGGTCGGAGAGCAGGATCTGGTGTTCGAACTCTGGGAGATCGCGGGAAGCAATGCCGACGGCACGCCGGTGCTCGGCGACAGGCTCCGTGAGGCGCGCGTTTCCAGCCGTGACGTCGCCGTGTTCTGGATGCACCGTTTCGAATTCGAGCCCGTCGCAGACTCGGGCGGGAAAACCTACGCGATGAGGATCACCAGCTCGGCGCCGGAGGGCAACGCCCTGAAACTGCGCGCCAGCGACAAGGACGTTTATGAAGGCGGCGCGGTCTTCCAGGACGGGAAGCCGGAGGACGCCGACCTGAGTTTTGCGCTGTTTCACGAGGCGGGCGCGATGCAGACGCTGGAGAGGATAAAGCCCTTCCGTCCATTCCCGCTCAACCGGGCGGAGTTTTTCGTAGTTGTGTTCCTGGCCGCGTCCGCCGCATTCGGATGGTTGCTCTGGTACATCGCGGGCGGTTCTTCCGCCGATGCGGTGCCGACCGTCGGCGGGAGCCATCAGGGCTCGTCCAGGACTCGCGGCGGCGATGCGACTGTCGCCGGCCGCGATAACGGCTCCGGGGGATGAATCACATGCTTTTTGGTATAGAATTTCCGGGAGGCAGGCACGACAGGCTAAGAATAACCACGACAAAAAACGTGCCCGGGCAGTGACATGAGCAAAGACATGAGCAATGACATCCGGACGTTGATCGACAGCCAGATCAGGAAGGGCAGCGATGTGCTCAGGCTGAGTCCGGCGGAGCTCGAGAATGGTCAGCTCAATCCCGGTGCATCTATGTCCACATACGACGCTATCGTCTGCGAGGGCCTGTTCGAGCTTATTGATGATCCCGGAATTCTCCTGGCTCAGCTTAAGGATATTTTGCGCTCCGAAGGCCGGCTCATCGTGTCGGTGCCAAACGCAGCCAGCGCGTCAAATGTGATGGGCCTGCTCGACGGCGATCCGGATTTGGGTGATGAGGGACAGGGTGAAGGGCAACAGCGGCGTTTTTATACGCGGCAGGGCATCATCGGTCTGCTCGAGGAGTCCGGTTATCGGGCCGGGTGGGTCGAAGCAGTGCGCCGGCCCCAGGATCCCGGCAGGCTCGCGGCGGGCAGGGACGCCGCCTCCGCGCAGCCGGACCCGGTGCGGCACTCGCTCGCGAATTATCTTGTATCGCTGTCCGATGCCAACGCGGACAGCTTCGTGGTCGTGGCCGCCCGGGCAGGCGAAGGGAAAGCCGAATACAGGCCCGGGGATGAGGAGACGGCCCGCTGGGCGGCGACCGCGAGCAGGGGTGAGGAACGTATATCGGCGCGCGTCGATGTCGTCATTCCCGTTTTCGATGGCCTGGCGGCGGTTACGCGCTGTATCGAGAGCGTGTTGTCACAGAAACAGTCCGTCCCCTTTGAAGTCGTTGTCATAATAGACGACAGCGCCGCCCCGGAGATCGTCGATTACCTGCGTCCGCTTGACAAGGACGGCCGCGTCACGATGATGGACACGGGCACGGCCACGGGTTTTGCCGACGCTGCCAATCTTGGCATGATGCTTCATCCCGGCCGCGATGTCGTCCTGCTAGAAAGCGATACCGAAGTCAACGGCGACTGGCTCGACCGCCTGCGCCGCTGCGCCGCCAGCGAGCCGGATGTGGGCATCGTCACCCCCTTCTCAAACAGCGGCTTGTACCTGAGCTATCCCAGGACGATGCGCGACAACCACATGCCGGAAGGCGAGACAACCGCCTCCCTGGACAAATATTTCAAGGCCCTTAACCGCGGCAGATGTATCGACCTGCCCTCGGCGGTCGGATTCTGCAACTACATTACCCGACGCTGTCTCGACGAGGCGGGATACATGGACTCGCTCCACTTCGGCGACGGTTACAACCACGAGAACGACCTCTCGCTTCGCGCCATGCTCAAGGGGTTCAGGAGGCTGCTCTGCGGCGATGTGTTTGTATTCCACGCGGGAAAATTTTTTCAGCCGGCCGACAGGGAGCTCGCCGCAGAGGCTTCGTGCCAGATGGGCCATCGGCATCCCGGCTTCAATGAGATGTCAGCCGAGCACAGGCTGGCGGACCCGGAGCGCCCCCTCCGCCGCCGGATTGATCTCGAACGACTGGCGCACTCCAGCCGCGACCGGATACTATTTTTAAGCCACAAGCTGGGCGGCGTCGTCGAGAAACACGCGGCGGAGCTCGCGCATCTGCTGGAGCCCCGCTATGACGTGCTGACGATGAGGTCCGAGGCCGGCGACGGTTTCGGCGGGGGCGAAAGCGCGCTCAGCATCGAATGGACGCGGACGGGAGAGGAGTTCAGGGCCCGCTTCCCGCTGCCAGGGGCGTATGGTGATCTGCTCGATTTCCTCCGTAGCCTGGGCGTCTCACGCCTGCATATCCACCACCTGCATGGTTTCGGCAAGGTGGCGTCCGACCTGGTGCGGGATCTTGGTGTTCCTTATGACTACACGGTTTACGACTATTACGCGCTCTGTCCCCGCTTTGACATGGTGAACCAGAACAGCGATTTCTGCGGGAAGCCGGAACTAAGGGACTGTTACCCCTGTCTCGCCGGTGATCCGTGTTTCGAGGGTGAGATGGTGGCGCGCCGCGCGAGTTTCGAGGGGCTGCTCTCAGGTGCTGAGCGCGTGCTCGTTCCCTCGCATGACGCCCTTGTGACGATGAAAGAATTTTTTCCCGAAGCCGGTTACGTTTACCTGCCTTTTCCAGAAGCGGAGCCCGATGGCGACGCCGATCCGGATACAAAGAAGAAAATCATCAAAGTGCTGGCGCTGGGAGAATCATTGCTCGTGAGCGGCGCGGAGCTGCTGGAGGCCTGTGCCGCCGACGCTGTGCGGAAAAACCTGCCTCTTCATTTCAGCGTGATTGGGAGGCAGCCGACAGGCGCCGGCCCTGAGCTGGGTCTGCCCCTGAAATACCTGGGCCCCTACGCGGAGGATGACCTGGCGCGGCTGATCGAGCTGGAGCGTGCTGACATCATCTTCTTCCCGGCGCGCTGGCCGCAGGTGCATTCCTGCTCACTGGGCGCAGCTCAGCGAACCGGGCTGCCGGTCGTAGCTCCCGACTTCGGCGTCTTTCCCGAGGCGCTGGAGGGTTACCCGAACACGCACCTGCTCGACTGCGCCAGCGGGCCCGGCGTCTGGAACGAACTTTTTATATCGCTGGCGGAGGACTGATCTGGTGACCGGCATGGACTCGAAAAAATATCTTGAAGAATACCTGCGTGGCTTTCCAGCGAAAGCGAAAAACGGAGCCGCTTCTACGGGTCGTCAAAAAGCCGGGGGGCTGACCCTGCCGGACAGATATCTCTCCGGCGGCCGGGAGACGTTCGAGTTGAGCGGCCATCTGCCCGCCAGCGTCCTGAGTGGAGCTGAGCTGCTGGACATAATCGATGTGGCGGGCATGCTGGATGAACCCGGCGTGACGGCCGCCGGTCTCAGGGACAGGATGTCGGAAAAGATCATCAGGCTGAAAGAGGACGAGCGCCGGCTGGCCGACCAGGACAGGCGGCTGCGGATGCAGGAGGCGGAGCTGCGGGCAATCCACGGGTCGCGGTTCTTCAGGGTGTACCGCATCATCAGCATCCCCTTCAGGGCGGTGCGGTTCGTCAGGTCCCACATGAGCAAGGCGGCCAGGCATCCCGCATACAGGACGCATCTGGCGGGCAGGGTGCGCATGCTGTTGCGGCGCGGCAAGGAAGAGGAACCTGTCAGGAAGGACCGCATCGAATGAGCCCACATATCTACGACCGTCCGGAAGAAATCGACATCACCAACTCCGGTGATTCCCTCGCGCTCATCGCCCGGCTGATAATGAAGGGCAGCGAGGTGCTGGAGCTGGGGGTGGCCACCGGCTACTTCAGCCGTTACCTGTCTCAGGTGGCTGGCTGCCAGGTCGACGGCGTGGAAATCGATGCCGCAATGGCCCGGGAGGCGGAACCCTGGTGCCGTAATCTGCTTGTGGCCGACCTGGACGAGATACGGCTGGCGGATCATTTTTCCCCGGGCGCCTATGACGCGGTCGTCTGCGCCGACGTGCTGGAACACCTGGCCCAGCCGGAAGACGTGCTGGAGCAGCTTAAAGGCCTGCTCAAGCCGGGCGGCGTCGTGGTCATGTCGGTTCCCAACATCGCTTACGCGGGGCTGGTGCTGAGCCTCATGGCTGGTGAGTTCGAATACCGCAGTGAGGGAATACTGGACAGGACCCACCGCCGTTTCTATACGAGGCAGAGCCTGCTTGAGATGATAGATGGGGCGGGTTATGAAGTCATGAGCCTGGAGCCTGTGCACCTGCCGCTCCAGCAGAGCGAGTTCTTCGAGAAACTGGACCACCTGCCGCTACCGCTGGCCAGGTACGTGCTCTCCCGTGAAGATGCCGACGCCTATCAGTACGTGCTTGCGGCGAGGCCGCGCCCTTAAGTAACCGTGGCCGAGCCGGCCGACGGCGTCATCCTGCTAACAACATCCCCAGCATGGATTTAACACAACCGGGCTGTTCGTCAAGCAGCGCCCGCGTTTCTTCGCTGATGACAATATTCTTTCCCGCCATCGACTGTTGCCGGATGTTATAAAGGACCGCCAGTACGTGTCCGTGAACCGGGTCGCCGCCGCTTTTGATAAGACGCAGGTATGTGTCAATCAGCGAATCGAGGCAGCGGTCGGGCCTGTATTCGACCGTGTCGAAGTATGCCGCCTCGCCCTTCGCCAGCTCGAACACTTTCCGGTCGGAGGCGATGCGATTGCGCCCAAGTTCCTTCCTCTCGCGCAGAAGCTCGGGAAGCCCCACCAGGAAAGAAGCCAGCGTCGAGAGGTTGGCCCTTATGAACTTCCTGCGTATGAATGTCCGCGCCAGCAGCCGCACGCCGCGCGCGCAGACGATGCCGGCAACCTGCCGGGGGCTCTCAAAATTCCGGACCACGACCTTCAGCGTATTGAGTTCAATCAGGCGGTATTTGAAAGCCAGCGTCTCGTTGCGGGTCACACCGGAATGCATGTGGAGGACGACGGCGTCCGGCTCGACGAGGAAACGGTAGCCCTGGCTGCGCGCCCGCAGGCACCAGTCGGAATCCTCGAAGTAGAGGAAGTAGCCTTCGTAAAGCGGCCCGACCTCTCTTTTGTCGAAAAGCCGGCGCTGCAGCAGCGAGGCGCCGAAGCAGGTTCCGAAAACCTCGTCGCGCTGGTCGTACTGGCCCAGGTCGCACTGGCCGATGCCGCGGTTGAAACTGGCGCCGCTGGTGGGCATGACCGTGCCGACGGCGTCGATCACGCCTTCGTGCGCACTCGACATCATCTTCGGCGCGATGCCGGCACAGTCGGCTCCCGCCGCTTCGAGTGCGGACTGCATCACCACGAGCGCACCCGGAGTCAGAACGGCGTCGGTGTTCAGCAGCAGCACATACGGCTCCGACGTGTCGTCGATCCCGCGGTTGACCGCGTGCGCAAAACCGGCGTTGCCCGGCATCTCGATTATGCGCACGTCGGGGTATGCCGCCCTCACCCGGCTGATCATGCCGTCGCCCGAGGCGTTGTCGACCAGGGTCACGGCGCATTTGTTGCCGCCGGTCTCAGTGAGTGAATCGAGACAGCGCGCGAGCATGTCCCAGGGGGAGCGGTAGTTGACCATTATGCATCTGACTTTTTGAGCAGGGTTTCCCGCGCCGCTCATAGAAGTTTCCTCGCTATTTTCCAGTAAGCCGCCGAGACCGGGTTCGCGATCTTTGTCAGCGGCGAGTCCTGCAGGTCGGCGAAACCCATTTTATCGGTCCAGAACGATGTGAGCTCGGCGTCGCTCACGTGCCTCTGTCCCTGGACGCGGCGGCGCTTGTCGCGCACCATGCCCATGTGGCCGGCGATCCAGGCGTAGCCGCGCATCTTCTGTTTAAACCAGCCGCCGGTGAGTGAGTAGCCGATCATGGCGACCTCCGCGCCCAGAAAGGCCGGGGCCAGCACCGCGAGACTGCGGGGGCTGTAGTTCTGCAGTAAAAGCAGCAACCGGTTGCGTTCCAGGTAATAGAACTTCATCTGGTTGCGGCTGAAAGAATATTTGTGGTAGATCTTCGACGCTGGGGCCAGGACGACACGCCAGCCAGCCAGTCGCGCTCGCCAGCTTAAGTCCAGGTCTTCCTGGTACAGGAAGAGGTCCTCGTCCATGAGTCCGATCTCGTCGATGACCGCGCGCTTGACCAGCAGTGAAGTGCCACTGGCGAAGGGGACGTCCACCGCCGCCGTGAACTGCCCGTGGTCTTCCTCCAGGTAATGCCCGCAGTAACCAAAGGCCAGGTAGTGCGCCTCGTTGCCGGCACTGTTGATCATCGCCGGCCGGTCCGCCAGGTAGATCATCGACTGGCAGACGCCTATGCGCGGATCGCTCTGCGCCACCTCGACCAGCTCGGCCAGCCAGTCGCGGTCGGCGATAGTATCGCTGTTTACCAGCACGAAGTACTCGGCTTCGCCCGCAAGCGCGTGCTTTAAGCCGGTGTTGCAGCCGCCGGCAAAACCTGAATTGACGCTGTTTGCCAGCAGTTCCACCTGCGGGAAGTCGCGCCGCATGACATCGACCGAGTCGTCACTGGAGGCGTTGTCGACAACAGTCACACTGTAATTCGTGTAGCTCTGGTCAAGCAGGGAGGGCAGGCATTCGCCGAGGTAGCTGCTGCCGTTAAAATTGGGGACGATGACCGCGACGCGAGGTCCGCTCGCAGCTTTCAGCGATTCACCGGCGCCGCCCTGATCGCCCGGCTGCACGCCGCCGCCATCCCCGCCAGAAATTTCACCGCTGTTTTTAATGTCCCCGTCCGTCAACGCGCCCGCTTCTCCGCGTAGATGTAGATGTCGTTGAGCGACGGCAGCTTCGAGAGCCGCAGCGCGTTCCAGGTCCTGCCCACGGGCCGGACCGAATAGACAAAGGCGTTGCCGTGTCTGGATATCCTCACGTTCTCAAAGCTACCGGCCAGCAGCAGCCGCATCTTCTTTTCCGTGATGTTCATCATGCCCTTCTCTATTTCCCAGATCCTCCTGAGTTTATGCCAGATGATATAGATGAACTGGTAGGAGACCGGCTCGGGACCGAAGAGCATGACGCCACCGTCGTTCAGCATGGACGCGACCTGTTCGAAAAAAGAGCCGATGTCCTGCAGGTGGTGCAGCACCGCGGAGCCGTAGACCAGGTCGTAACCGCCCTCAAGCGACATGTTGTCGGCGTCGCCGACGCTGACGTCCAGTCCGAGCTTGCGGGCCATCTCCACATTCTTCTCGCTGATGTCAAAACCCTCGAAGCTGCTTTCGGGATAGCGCTCCCACATCTTCTTCATCAGCATGCCGTTGCCGCAGCCGACTTCCAGCACGCGTCCGCCAGGACGAAAGCGGTCACCCAGAATCGAGACTATCTCCTCGAAGTAGAAACCCCTGATGCTCTCCTCCATGGCGGGCGAAGCCAGCGTCTTGAATTCCTCGTCGTAGAAATCCTTCTGGTCTTTTGAGGTTACGTTCAAAGCGGCCGTCTCCGGCTGGTGGGGGGAGTAGACAAGTCTCTACTGGACCCGGGGGGCATGCCGGCGCGAGGCGACGACCGCCAGGGCCAGCAGCACCTTTACCATGTAGTAGACGGAGCGGAAGAAGTTTATCGAAGACCTGCCGCCCGAGCGCGGCCTCATCTGAACGGGAATCTCCATGATGCGGCAGCGCGCCATGTGCACAAGCAGCAGGGCCTCGACTTCCGGGTAGTCGCGCGGGTAATCGTCGGCGAACTGCTCGATGAGCTTCCTGTTTATGGCCCGAAAGCCGGAAGTGGCGTCCGTGATCTTCTGTCTCAGTATCAGCGAGAGTATCTTTGAAAAAAGGGCGGTCCCGGCGCGGCGGCCGGATGAGCCGTCATAGCCGCTGTCGACCAGGTAACGGGAGCCGACCGCGATGTCACTCTCCCCTGCGATCACGGGCTGCAGCAGTTTTTCCAGCCAGCCCGCGTCGTGCTGCCCGTCTCCATCCACCTGAACGGCGATATCGTAGCCCTCCCGCCGCGCGAATCCGAAGCCCGCCTGCATGGTGGCGCCGATGCCGAGGTTGAAGGGCAGGGTCAGCAGCTCGACTCCCTCGCCAAGGGCGATGCCGCCCGTGTTGTCGCTGGAGCCGTCGTCAACGACGACGATATCCGCATACCCGTGCGAGCGTACATCGGCGATGACGCCTGCGAGGCTCGCGGCCTCGTTGTGCGCGGGTATGATTATCAGGATCCTAGGAATTTCCATGAGCCTCGCCGCTTTCCGGTACCGGCACTGAATGATCGAACAGGTAAAAGACGCCGCCAGCCAGGCTGACCACGGTTATGACGATGAAGCTCAGCAAAGCCATCGACAGGGCCTCCGCTTCGGCGACGTTGACCAGGCTGAAAAGCGCCACCCAGGCAACCTCTCTCACGCCCAGGCCGTTCAGCGAAACCGGCAGCATGCTGACGGCCAGGACAATGGGAATGAATAAAAAATAATATATTACCGGCACTTCGATTCCCAGCGACAGCGCCAGTACATAGATGGTAACCACCGTCAGGCACTGGTATGCGAGCGAGATCGCCATCACCCACGCCATCGTTCCCCGGTGCTGATTGTAGCTGTGCAGCGAGAGCCAGAGGCTGCGCGCGTGCCGCCTCATCCCCATCGGGTCGCGCCTCAGCAGCGGCAGGCCCGACAGCGTCCGCGCCGCCCGCTCGCTGACGATTAGGCCGATCAGGAGCACAGCTGCCACGAACATGACGACGACCAGCGCCGACATCCAGGGTTCGAGGAGCCGGAGCTCAAAGCCGGCCGCGATGAGCGCCATCGCCAGCAGCGCGAACGCGGAACTGGCCCGGTCGACCACTACGGAGCCGGTAGCCTCAACTCCGCGTCCCGTTTGGCGCGAGAGCTTGAACGCCTTGACCACGTCGCCGCCCATGCTGCTGAGCAGGAAGTTGTTGAAAAATAGTCCGATGTAGAAAAGCGAAGTCAGGTAGAAGAAAGACGCGGACACCTCGCGGGCCCTGAGGATTAGCCGCCACTTGAAGATGCTGACCATGTTGGCAACGAGCAGCAGGGCTGTTCCCAGCAACAGCAGCCCCGGATCGACGTCGCGCAGTATCTGCACGACTTTCTGGAGGTCCAGCTTCCACAGCAGCAACCCCAGGATGATGATGCTGACCGCCGCCCTCAGCAGCTTCGAGCGAAACAGCGCCCTGATCCCGCCGCGCTTTTCCGCTTCAGGAAGGCTCATCGGGGATGCCTTCATCTCCCTCACGCCGCAGCCTGTCCTCGCGCTCTTTCCTTAAGTCGCGGTCCAGCAGCGCCAGCTTCTGCGCCAGTATCTTGCTCTGGTCGGTAAGCCTCGATACAAGCATCGAAAAATGCAGCGCCATGCCAAAAAGAAAGAGCAGGGCCAGCAGAAAAAGGGCGTTGGAAGGCAGGGAGATGCCGATGGCCGAAGAAACTGTGCTCAGCAGACCTTCCCAGACGGCGAGCAGCAGGATCACCGCGACCGTCAGGAACCAGAGCAGCGAATACTGCTCCTTGAGCTTCTTCTTCCGGATCAGCTGAAAAATGACAGCGGCAAGCGAGAAGCCGATCACCAGCGCCACGATCTGTATCCTGCTTAAGGGGATATCATCGAACATGCTGATATTCTATAGAAAAACAGGGAAGCGGGACAATGACGGAAGCTTATAGCGAGAATACGAGGGC
>JBAZZU010000040.1:0-16801 GCA_041658605.1 Thermoleophilia bacterium
TGATGGAAAACCGGGACAAGCTCGACCTGATCACCCTGATCCTGGTCGACCGGGAGACCCTCGAGAAGGAGGAGTTCGACCAGCTGGCGGAAGGTGTGCCGGAGGAAGAAGTCTTCCGCGAGAAGGATGCGCTGGCCGCGGCGGCCAAGGAAGAAGGCCCCATATCGGCGCGCGGTGTCAAGGAGCCTTCCAAAAAGACGGAGAAATCCGACGGCGCTCTCCCCAAGGAACCGCCGCTGGAGGCGCCCTCTTATACGAAAACCATCGATACCGACGAAGCGCCCGGCGGATTTTCCAGCTGATCCATTCCCATGGATCTGGAAAAGATCAGCCAGGGAGTACGCCTGATCCTTGAAGGCATCGGGGACGACGCCGGCCGCGAAGGGCTGCTCAAGACCCCGGAACGCGTTGCCGCCATGTACGAGGATATCTTCTCCGGGCTTTCGGTTGAGCCCGCTTCGGTCATCACCACCATGCCTGCGGACCGCCATCAGGAAATGGTGCTCCTCAAGGGCATAGAATTCTATTCGATGTGCGAACATCACCTGCTGCCGTTCTTCGGCAAGGCGCATGTGGCCTATATTCCCAGCAAGGGCGGACGCATCACGGGGTTGTCCAAGCTCACAAGGCTCGTGCAGGTCGTCGCCCGCCGTCCCCAGCTGCAGGAGCGCATGACTTCGCTTATCGCCGATTCCATGGAAGACGCGCTGAGCCCTCGTGGCGTGCTGGTACTGGTGCAGGCAGACCACCTCTGCATGTCCATGCGCGGCATCCGCACCCCTGCCCGGACGGTGACATCAGCCGTGCGTGGCATCTTCCGCACGAACGCGGCTACCAGAGCCGAAGCTCTCGGGTTGATCAACGCCGATAACAAGAGCTAGGGCCGTCCGTGGCCGCCGGCCTCCCACTTCTTCTTCAGAACCAGCAGGGTATCGACCCATGGCTCGTCATGGGAATCCTCAACGTGACTCCTGATTCCTTCCATGACGGCGGTATATACCTGGACGCCGGCGCGGCGATCGCGCGCGCCAGGGAGATGGCGGCCGCCGGCGCGGGGATAATCGATGTCGGCGGCGAGTCGACCCGCCCCGGGGCGGAAGAAGTAGCGCTGGACGAGGAGCTGCGCCGCGTTATCCCGGTCATCGAAGCAATCGCCCTGGATCCCGGCGTACCGGTATCTGTAGACACAAGTAAATCAGAAGTCGCCGACGCGGCGCTGAAAGCCGGCGCGGCCATGATCAACGATATAACCGCGCTGCGCGGCGATGAAAGAATGGTCGAAGTCGCCGCCGCGCACAGCTGCCCCGTTTGCCTCATGCACATGCAGGGCGGTCCCGCCAGCATGCAGAAAGACCCGCGTTACAACGATGTCATCGCTGAGATTATCCAGTTCTTCCATGAAAGGATAGAATGGGCTGTGGAGCGCGGCGTCAGGCGCGAGAACATCATACTCGACCCTGGTATCGGCTTCGGCAAGAAGCTTGAGCACAATCTGTCCATCATCAGGAATTTTGAAAGCTTCAGGTCCCTGAAGCGGCCTCTGATGATAGGCGCTTCACGCAAGAGCTTCATCGGCATGATAATGGAGGACGGCGGCAGCGGCGACAGGATGGCCGGCAGCATTGCTACAAGTGTGCTGGCATATCAAAAAGGGGCGCGCCTCTTCAGGGTGCACGACGTGGCCGAGAACTGCCAGGCGATAAAGGTAACCGCGGCGGTGGAAGCGGAACCGGAAAAGCGGCCGGGATAATAAGGCGATGTCATGAACGCGGACGAAAAAAACAGAATCTTCATCGAAGTCAACGGCCTCGAGGTCTTTGCCCATCACGGGCTCCTGCCGGGCGAGCGCGAGCACGGACAGATATTCCGTTTTGACATCAGGCTGAAGCTCATACAATGTCCCGCCTGCGAGAGCGACGACATCACCGGCACGGCCGACTATGCACCGATCATCGACCGGGTTGTCGCGATGACAACGGAGAATACTTACCAGTTGCTGGAGCGGCTGGTGTCGGTCGTGGCGGATGACATACTCGAACGCAATCCTTTTGTTGAGAGCGTCAGGATACGGGTCGCCAAGACCGCGCCGCCGCTGCCGCACGCGCTCGATAATGTGGCGGTCATGCTAAGACGCAAGCGGCCAGGGAGCTAGGCGGCTTTCATGTCCATGGCCTGGCTCTCACTCGGATGCAACCGCGGCGAATGCCGCGCTAACCTGTCCTGGGCCGTCAAGCGGCTGGATTCCGAGGAGCAGATCGAAGTTGTCAGCATATCCTCGATCTACCTGACCGAACCGGTGGGAGGTGTCGCACAGCCTGACTTTCTCAATATCGCCGTCGGCCTTGAGACGACGCTTTCGCCCCACGATCTGCTCGATATCTGCCGCCAGGCGGAAGAGGAACTCGGAGGCCGGGATGACCGCGAACCCATGGGCCCGCGCACGATCGACCTTGACATTCTTTTGTTTGAGCAAGTACAAATAGCGGAAGGGGAACTGATACTGCCGCATCCGCACATGCTGGAGCGCGCCTTTGTGATGGTGCCCCTGGCTGAGATAGCTCCGGAAGTCGAGCTTCCTGACGGCCGCACCGTCGAGCAGGGGCTGGCGGCGCTGGAGGATGAACACGGCATCGAAAAGACGGGAGCGCTGTTTCAGGGACCGGCGCCTGATCTGTTGACTGGAGGATGAAGAGCAGTGGTTGATTATGGCCCCATGCAGGAGGAGATCAGGGAGCTGGCGAGGGAGAAGAACGCCCTCATCATCGCCCACAATTACCAGCGCGCCGAGGTACAGGACGCCGCTCATTTTACGGGCGATTCGCTCGAGCTTTCGCGTACGGCGGCGGGTACCGAAGCTCAGATCATCCTCTTTTGCGGTGTGCATTTCATGGCCGAGACGGCCCATATCCTCTCGCCCGGAAAGAAGGTGTTGCTGGCCGACATTAATGCCGGCTGTCCCATGGCGGACATGATCACCGCCGAAGAGCTGGTCGCGCTTAAGCTGGAACATCCGGACGCTCTGGTAGTCGCTTACGTAAACACATCGGCGGCGGTCAAGGCCGAGACCGATATCTGCTGCACCAGCGCCAACGCCGCCACGGTAGTCGCCAACATCCCCGCTGACCGGGAGATAATCTTCATCCCCGATCGCAACCTCGCCCTGTACGTCGAGAAAAAAACCGGGCGCAGGCTGATCAAGTGGGAAGGTTACTGCCCCACGCACGAATACATCACCACGGCGGACATCGCCAGGTCCAGGGAGGAGCATCCCGGCGCCCTCGTGATCGCGCACCCTGAGTGCCTGCCGGAGGTTCAGGATATGGCGGACACGCTGCAGAGCACGTCGGGCATGATCCGCTACGCAAAGGCATCTGAAGCGAAGACTTTTATCATCGCCACTGAGATGGGCCTCATCCACCGCCTCAAGCAGGAGAACCCGGACAAGGATTTCATCTCGCCCACGAAAAAAGCTATCTGTCCGAACATGAAACTGACCACTCTCAGGAAGGCGCTCGATACTCTCCGTGAGGAGAGGTACGAGATCCGCATGGACGAGGATGTCCGGAAACGGGCCCTCGCCGCGGTCGAAGCCATGGTCTCCTACACGTAATGGAGTCTGCGTCATGACCCGTCCGTACCTCCTGGCGGCCACGGACGAGAAGCCGGGTAGACGTTTCTATGACGTCATCGTGATCGGCAGCGGCATCGGTGGGCTCACAGCCGCGGTCGGCGCGGCGCGCCGCTGGAAAGTGGCGCTGATAAGCAAGAGCATCCTCAGGGACACAACGACTTTTCTCGCCCAGGGCGGTATCGCCGCAGCCTTAAGCGAACAGGATTCCCCCGCCCTTCATTTCGATGATACGATGCGCGCGGGCGCCGGGCTTTGCCGGGAAGAGGCGGTGGACATCCTCGTCCATGAAGGTCCGGCCCGGGTGCGCGAGCTCATGGAGATATGCCCGAAGTTCGACCGCGCCGGCGGCGACCTTGTCCTTGCCAGTGAAGGCGCCCATTCGGTTCCGCGCATCGCCCACGCTGGTGGTGACGCCACCGGCAGCGAAGTAGCCAGCGCCCTTGCGCAGGCCATGCAGACCGGCAGCCGCGTGCAGGTACTGGAGAACGAGTTCGTCGTCGACCTGCTGACCAACGGCGGCCGTTGTATCGGCGCCGTTTCCCTGAACCTGCGGACCGGCGCTTTTACGATGAACTTCGCCACGGCCACGGTACTGGCAACCGGCGGCTGTGGGCAGGCATATTCGCTGACCACAAATCCCAAAGTCGCCACAGGCGACGGCATGGCCATGGCCTACCGCGCCGGGGCAAGCATAGGCGACATGGAGTTCGTCCAGTTCCATCCCACGGGGCTCTATTCGGACGAGTCTCCGATCTTTCTCATAACGGAGGCGCTGCGCGGCGAGGGCGCGTACCTGCTCAACCATGCCGGTGAGCGCTTCATGGTCGGCGTGCACCCCCAGGCAGAGCTGGGCCCGCGCGACGTAGTCGTCAAGGAGATGGTGCGGCAGATGCAGGAAGCCGGCCAGGAATTCCTTTTCCTCGATGCCACCCATCTCGACTGCGGCATGTTGCGTGAGAGGTTCCCTACCGTCTACGAGACGCTGCGGGAGAAGGGATATGACCTCTGCAGCGACCGTATCCCGGTAGCGCCGGTCAGCCACTACATGGTCGGAGGCGTAGTCACCGACATCTGGGGACGCACGACCCTGCCGGGCCTCTACGCGAGCGGTGAGGTTGCCAATACGGGTGTGCACGGGGCCAACCGGCTGGCGAGCAACTCACTGCTGGAAGGGCTGGTGTTCAGCGACCGCATCGTGCGGGATCTCGACCGTTACATCACCTCCAAGGAAGAGCTGGTAAGGCGACTCACAATCGATCTTCCGGGTCCCGCCCGCAAGGGCAACCTGCCGGAGGAGATCGCCGAGGGCCGGCGCCTGCTGCAAAGAACAATGAACGCCAACGTCGGCACCGTCCGCAACGAGGAAGATCTGATGACCGCGCTGGAAACCCTTTGCGGACTGCTCAACTCCCTCAAGGCTCCCAGGGCGGATCCTGACGAATACGAGCTGTACAACCTGCTCACCGTAGCCATCCATATCGTAAAGGGCGCGCTGCTCAGGCAGGAGAGCAGGGGATCACACCTGCGGAGTGACTTCCCCATGGTGGACGACGCCGACTGGAAACATCACATAAACTTCCGCCTGAAAAACGGCGAGGAGAACGCGGGGTGCAGCAAGTCATGACGGAGCCGGGGCGGGGACAATACAACGCGGCGCTGGAGCATATAGCCGGCCTCGCCATCTCCGAGGACCTGGGCGACAGGGGAGACATAACCTCCAAGGCGGTCATACCGGAAGAATCCCGCGGCGCGGCGGTCATCATCGTCAGGGAACCCTGTGTGATATCAGGCATGGCGGCGGGCGCGGAATGCTGTCGCCAGATCGATCCGGACATGATATGGCTGCCCCTGGTGGAGGATTCCCAGTCTGTTCCGGCTGGCGCCCAGATCGCAAGGCTCGAGGGCGGGATGCGCTCCATCCTGGCCGCTGAACGCACCATCATAAATTTTATCTCGCACCTTTCGGGCATCGCCACATATACCGCGCGTTTTATCGCGGCTGTCGAGGGCGGCGGGGCGCGCATCGCGGCCACCCGCAAGACCAGCCCCGGCATGAGGCTGCTGGAGAAGCAGGCGGTCGCCGACGGGGGAGGAGAAACCCACCGGATGGGCCTGTATGACGCGATCCTTATCAAGGACAATCATATCGCCGCGGCGGGAAGCGTGGCCGCCGCGCTCGAAAGCGTCCGGCGTGCGCATGGCGACGACATGACCATCGAGGTGGAAGTCGACACCATCGAGCAGCTCGAAGAGGTATTGGGGTCCGCCGCTGACAGGGTGCTCCTGGACAACATGAGCCCCGAAGAGGTGCGTTCCTGCGTTGAGCTGGCGGCGGGCCGCGTGATCATCGAGGTCTCGGGCGGCGTCAACCTGGACAACGTTCGCGATTACGCCGAAGCAGGCGTGCAGATAATATCAACAGGCGCCCTCACCATGTCGGCTCCGGCGATGGATTTTTCCCTGGAGATCACGGTGTGAATGTCGAGACAAAGATACTCTCGGAGCTTACGGAAGACGGATACTCTTCAGGCGAGGCCATCAGTGAAAAACTCAGCATCTCGCGCTCCGCGGTATGGAAACACATAGTAAAACTCAGAGGTCGCGGCTACATCATAAATGCATCGCCACGGCATGGTTACCGGCTGGCTGGCCGGCCGGACAAGCTTCTGCCGGCGGAACTGGCACCATTGCTCAAGACAAGCATCCTCGGCGGGCACATAGTCCATCTGGAAGAGACCCCATCGACGTCCGACGCCGCCCGAAAGCTCGTGGGCGAGGGTGCGCCGGAGGGGACTGTTGTATTCGCCGAGAGCCAGACCGACGGGCGGGGCCGTCTCGGACGCGGCTGGCATTCACCCCCGGGCAAAACGATAGCGATGTCGGTGATCCTTTATCCCTCACTGCCACCGACCCGTACGCCACTCCTAAGTCTCGCGACGGCGCTTGCGGTCAAGCGGGCCGTGGAGGAGACAACATCGGCGAGAGTAGCCCTTAAATGGCCGAATGACATATACCTCTCCGGCAGGAAGCTGGCGGGGGTACTGGTCGAGATGGCCGCTGAAATCGACAGGGTGAAGTGGGTTATCGACAGCGTCGGTATCAATGTCAATAACAGTTTCGCGGGAACGGAACTTGAGGGTCGGGCCACTTCACTGGCCGACGAGCTGGGGCGGGAGATATCACGCAGGGAGCTGGCGGTGGCCCTTTTGACGCATCTGGAGAAGATCTACAATAAGGCGCAGTCGGCTTCCGGGCTTGTCGCCATCCGGCGGTCATTCAGGAAACATGACCTGCTGCAGGGCCGGCAGATCGAGGTCAAAACGCCGGACGGCGTCATCAGCGGCACCGCCGACGGCATCGACTTCGAGGGACGCCTGCTGGTAAGGGATCATGCCGGCAAAGTGCAGTCTCTCTTCAGCGGTGAGGCCACGATAACGAAAAGATAGGTCATAAAGCCTTTGTGAACGAAATTTTTCCGCAAGGTTGACATTGCCCCTCCCGATGTATAGATTCGATTAGCGAATAATCAATCTATACATTCTCAAGGAGACTGTTAATGCAGAAGTTTGAATTACGCGACCTGATCTCGGTTGCTTTCTTTGCCGCCCTGACATCCATCGGGGCCCTCATTTCAGTGCCTCTTCCGGGAGACCTGGTACCAATAGTACTTTCCAACATGTTCGCGATTCTTTCCGGCGCCATGCTGGGAAAATGGCTGGGACCGCTCAGCCAGATCGTCTACATCCTTATGGGCGTAATAGGAATTCCAGTGTTTGCGGGTTCGATCAAGGCAGGTCCGGGCGCGCTGGCGGGCCCGACCGGGGGATACATCGCAGGCTTTGTAGTCGCTTCATTCCTTACCGGTTTTCTGGTAGAGCGGCTGGTCAGGGCGCCGGATGTTTTGCGTTTTTCGCTAAGCATGACTGCGGGTGCTGCCGTTATATATTTATTCGGGGTCCCCTGGCTTGCTCATGTGGCCGGTCTGAATGTACCGCTTGCCATGGTGAAAGGTCTCTATCCCTTCTTGCCAGGAGACATACTTAAGGTTATAGTTGGGACAATGCTGTGCATGAGCCTTATGACACAGTTCCCTCGTTTAATGAATGTTCCGGCGGGTATTGGGGCAGCCGGTAAAGCGGAAACGGATTGATTCAAACCCAACAGCAGAAACGCAAGGGGCGCTCGTGGGGGGTATAAGTCTAAGACCGCATCATCTACTCTGTATCCAGGGCTTTCGTGGCCAGGGGTATTCTCCTTCCTTTGTCGCCAACATGGCGCGTCTTATTGATCGTCTAGAGGCTGAACCAGACCAGGAAATACAGATAGTCACAAGCGCAGACGACGTCTGCGTCGCCTGTCCCCATCTTGATGATGGAGACTGCGTACGACCCGAACAGAAGGTTGATGAAATAGACGGGCGAGTGCTTGATCAACTAGGGATCGCTGATGGCGACAAGCTTTCCTGGTCCACGGTGCTTCAGATCATAGATAAAAAGGTTCAATCCTCAGCGCTTGGCACCATCTGCGATGGTTGCCGCTGGGTGGATCTCAACTACTGCACAAACGGCCTCGAAGAGCTGGCGCAGCGTATGGTAACCGCCCAGGACTGAGATTGCGTGTTCCGCGTCCAGTTCCAGGTTCGCAGCTGATACGGCTCTCTGTTAGAATCCTCCCATGACTGCTCTGCTGCTTGCCATTGATGTAGGCAACACTCATACTGTAGTCGGTCTTTATGATGGCGACACACTCGAGGACCATTGGCGGATCGCTACCGATTCTCACGCGACCGCCGACCAGCTGGCAGCACTATTTTCCTCCCTGCTATCTCTGAGAGACCGCTCGCTCGCCTCCGTAGGGCAAATGATCGTTTCATCGGTCGTGCCTTCGATGGTGGGCCAGTATGAACAGATGGCGGTTCGATATCTGGGGACGAGATCTCTGGTGATCGGACCGGGCATAAAGACCGGCTTGCCGATACTCACAAATAATCCCCACGAGGTAGGAGCCGACAGGATCGTAAACGCCGTGGCGGCGCTGGAGCAGACCGGCGGACCCTGCGTGGTCGTGGATTTCGGCACAGCGACTACCTTCTGCGCGATTTCCGCCGCTGGAGAATATCTGGGCGGCGCCATCGCTCCGGGACTTGAGGTTTCTCTGGAGGCCCTTACGGCCAGGGCGGCGCGTCTTTCACGCGTGGACCTTGGAGAGCCGGAGTCAGTGATCGGCAAGACCACGGCGGCATCGCTGCGTTCAGGTGTGATATATGGATTTGCCGGTCTTGTCGACGGCATCGTCAACAGGATGAAAAGGGAGCTCGGTGACGGGCAGGTGGCTACGCTGGCGACCGGCGGTTTTGCGGAAATGGTGGTTTCCCACTCGGAAACGTTGAGCCGGGTCGACCTCCTGCTGACGCTCAAGGGTTTGAAACTTGTGCATGAGAGGAACGAAAAGAAATAATCCCCGTTCATATTCTAGCTGAAGGCGCCGAAGACGAGGCTGACACTTCAAAGAGAACCAGGAGCACAATTAATGAATCCACCGAAAAATCCTGAAGCGACGCTACCGGTTTCGGATAAGGTCGAACCGGAAGTCAAGGAAAAACCTTTTATTATCGCCCATATCTCCGATATGCACGCCGGCTCACAGTATTTCGTTCCCAACCTCATGGATCGTGCCGTAATCGAACTGAACGAACTCAAGCCCAACGTGGTTGTCGTTACGGGCGATCTGACCAACCAGGGCTACAAGCAGGAATATCTGCTGGCGAAGAGCTATCTGGACAAGATCCAGTGTGAGAACCTGCTCGTCATTCCGGGAAATCATGACGCCCGCAACGTGGGCTATATTCATTTCGAGGAGCTTTTCGGCTCGCGGCAGGCTACCTGCCACCGCGACGGCATCAGCATCATCGGCGTCGATTCATCGGAGCCGGATCTCGACTACGGCACGATAGGAAGGCACCGCTACGAATGGATCAGGGAGCAGTTCGCGGCGCCCGCCGATTTCAGGGTATTCCTTTTGCATCATCACCTGCTGCCCGTCCCCGGAACCGGCCGGGAGCGCAACATGGTCTACGACGCCGGCGACACGCTCGAGGTGCTGCAGGAGTGCAACGTGAACCTGGTGCTGGCCGGGCACAAGCATGTTCCCCACGCCTGGAGGCTCGAGAATATCTTCGCGGTCAACGCCGGCACGGTCTGCACGCTCAGGCTGCGCGGCAAGGTCCGCCCATGTTACAACGTAATCGAGATCAGCAAGGAAGAGGTCACGGTGTGGCGTAAATATCCTTTCCACGACGCCGACCAGATCATCAAGTTCTATCCTTCCACCTTCGCTTTTGAGAAATCCACCCACCAGGAACTGGAAGGTTCCAGTTGAAGCGAGCCATCGCTCTCATCGATGGAGAACATTATCCCAGTGTGGTGCGCGAAGCCCTTGAGGAAGTATCGGCGCGCTTCGAGCTGCTGGCGGCCGTCTTCCTCGGAGGGACGGAGAAGATCGACACTACGCTGGTCGGTGACGCCGGGCAGAACGAGTATGGCGTACCGGTGTTCCTCCACGAAGACGCCGAGGAGGCTTTCGCGCTGGCGGTCCGTGAACACCATCCACAGGTGGTTGTTGACTTGAGCGATGAGCCGGTGCTAGGATACAAAGAGCGTTTCCGGTATGCCAGCCTCGCGCTGGCCTCCGGCGCTGAATACCAGGGCGCAGATTTTACTCTACTTCCTCCGTCTTTCCATAAGCTTTCCGTCAAGCCCTCTCTTTCCATCATAGGAACGGGAAAGAGGATTGGCAAAACTGCAATCAGCGGCTATGTCTCCAGGGAGATATCAGCGTCGCTGTTACAGTCCGGCCACACTGACGGGGTGGTAATAATCGCCATGGGGCGCGGAGGCCCGCCGGATCCCGAAGTGATTGCCGGCCGGGAGAGCGTTATCGGGGCCGCGGAGCTGCTTTCCTACAGCAGGCAGGGCAAGCACGCGGCGTCGGACTATTTCGAGGACGCCGCCCTGAGTTCGGTGACAACGGTTGGATGCCGCCGTTGCGGCGGCGGTCTGGCCGGCGCGCCGTTCGTGTCCAACGTGGTGGAGGGAGCCGGCATCGCCGAGTCCCTTCCGGCGGATTTACTGATTTTTGAGGGAAGCGGAGCAGCGCTTCCCCCGATAGAGGTCAACAGAACCATATGCGTCGCGGGCGCGGATCAGCCTTACGATTACCTTCTGGGTTACCTTGGCACCTACCGCATGTTGATCTCGGACCTGGTTGTTTTAACCATGTGCGAGGAACCGCTGGCAAGCCCGGAAAAGGTCGCCAGCATTATCGCCGGGATCAAGGAACTGAAACCGGGCATCGAAGTGGTGCCGACGGTGCTCAGGCCCAAACCGGCTGGTGATATAAAAGGCAGGCGAGTCGCCTATTTCACCACGGCCCAGGGCGAAGTTGTGGATCACATAGCCGATTATATTGCGCGCACCTACGGTTGTTCGGTGGAGTTCGTCTCAACTGAACTGGCCGACAGGAAGAAGCTCAGGGCGGACCTTGCGGGAATTCAGCCGGGCGCGGTGGATATGTTTCTCACCGAGATCAAGGCGGCGGCCATCGACGTGGTCACCGAGGAGGCGGACCGCCTAGGCATGGAAGTGGTCTTCTGTGACAACGTGCCCGTCGAGGTGGATGGAAAAGAAAGGCTGGCGTCGCTTCTGGCTGAAATGGCCGGGCAGGCGATCAGTGATTTTAAGGCAGAGCGCGCAGATGGATGAATCCAGGGAACATCACGACCTGCAGATCGTCGACAAGGAATACGGAGCTCCCTATTCCAAGGGCCTTATGGCGCAGTCGCTCATGGCGACAGGACTGGAGCCGGAACGCTCCTATCACATTGCCCAGGAGATCGAGCAGCATCTGATCGCTAGCGGCGAGTCGAGTATCTCACTCGCGCGGCTGCAGAATATCGCACAACAGGTGCTGGGCGAGGAAGAAGGACAGACTTTTACCGAGCGCTACCGCCGCTGGCGGCTGCTCGGAGAGCTGGACAAGCCGATCATTATTCTGATCGGCGGGGCCACCGGGGTCGGCAAGAGCACGCTGGCCACGCAGATCGCGCACCGGCTTGGAATCACGCGCCTGACTGCGTCGGACCTGATACGCCAGGTCATGCGGGCATTTTTCTCGGCAGACCTCATGCCCGCGATCCATTATTCGTCGTTCGAGGCGGGGGAGATGGTCAAGGCGGCCGAGGTCAAGGGTGCCGATCGCGATATCACCGGTTATGTAGAGCAGGTCGAGAAAGTCTGTGTCGGCGTCAACGCCATCATCGAGCGGGCAATCACGGAAGGCACGCCGATGATTGTCGAAGGCGCTCACCTTGTGCCCGGCTTTCTCAAGCAGGATCTCTGGAAGGACGCTCTCGTGATCCAGATGGTGCTTATAGTCGAGGATATCGAGCGCCACCAGGGCCACTTTTATGTACGCGACCAGGAGACCGGTGGAGTCAGGTCGCTGGAAAAGTACGTCAAGAATATGGACAAGATCAGGCGGGTACAGGACTATCTGGTACAGGCGGCCAGGCAGTACAAGGTGCCGGTGATCGACAACCAGAATATTGATGACGCAGTCAAAGCGGTCATGGGAATCGTCCTGGAGACCGTGGACAAATATCAGAAATCTTCAAACCTGGAAATAGAGGTGAATTGATGGAGCTGTACATAGACACCGCCAACATCGATGACATCAGGGAGATAGCCCACTGGGGCATACTCTCCGGAGCTACGACTAACCCGACTCTGCTTTCCCGGGAAAGCGGCAACTACGACGAGATTATCTGCGAGATCTGCGACCTTGTAGGCGGACCGGTTAGCGCGGAGGTTATGTCTGAAGACGCTGAGGGTATGGTAAATGAAGCCGAGCGTCTGGCCTCCCTCCATAAAAACGTCGTGATCAAGCTGCCGATGCTCCCGGAGGGTCTTCGCGCAGCCAGAGAGCTGGCAAAGCGCAAGATAAACACCAATGTGACGCTGGTGTTTTCCGCTAACCAGGCACTGCTGGCCGCTCGCGCGGGGGCGACATATGTGAGTCATTTTGTGGGCCGCCTTGATGATATAGGACATGATTCGAATGCCATTCTGGCGGAGATCGTGGAGGTCTTTACGGTAAACGAATTTTCCACTAAAGTAATAGCGGCAAGTATCCGAAACCCCTTGCACGTAACCCAGGCAGCGCTTTTAGGGTGCGACATCGCCACTATTCCTCCGGACGTTTTCCGCAAAATGGTAAAGCACCCGTTAACAGATAAAGGCATCGCCAGTTTCAAGAATGACTGGGAAAAGGCCCAGGGCAAAGCCTGAAACCTCAATATTTTACTATCGAAGGACAAATCAAAGTGACCTCATCATGGAAATAGTCGAAAATCAGGAAGAACAAGAGAAGAAGCTGAAGGAGCCGAAGGAAGCTGCAACAGAGTCCGCAAAAGCCAAGGAAGCCAGCGCCATTGAGGATACGGCAAAAGCAGCTCCCGGCAAGCCGGCGGCCGCGCGCAACGACGCTGGCAAGGAGGAAAATGTCAACGTCCGCACCGGCACTCTCGACCTTCTGCCTGACGGTTTCGGCTTTTTGCGCACCAAGGGCTATGTGCAGAGCGACAACGATATCTACGTCTCGCTCTCACAGATACGCCGCTTCAGCCTCCGTCGTGGAGATGAGGTCACGGGCCAGGTACGTGAGCCCAAGGACAGCGAGAAGTATAACGCCCTTCTCAAGATAGAAGCGGTCAACGGACTCGATCCCGAAGCGGCGCGCCAACGTCCGCATTTCGACCAGCTGACGCCTCTTTTCCCAACGGAAAGAATACGGCTCGAGACAATCCCCACAGAGCTTTCGACCCGGGTCATCGACCTGGTTGCGCCCATCGGCAAGGGCCAGCGTGGGCTGATCGTCTCGCCACCGAAGGCGGGCAAGACGACGATTCTCAAGCAGATCGCAAACAGCATCACCGAAAACGCGCCGGACGTCTACCTGCTCGTATTGCTGGTGGACGAGCGTCCGGAAGAAGTAACCGACATGCAGCGCTCAGTCAAGGGCGAAGTTGTCAGCTCGACATTCGATCAGCCTTCCGACAATCACGTCCAGGTGGCAGAGCTGGTACTCGACCGCGTCAAGCGCCTGGTGGAATCAGGCCGCGACGTCGTCGTGCTGCTGGACAGCATAACCAGGCTGGCACGGGCCTATAACCTGACGGCGCCGACCAGCGGCCGTATTCTTTCTGGCGGTGTAGACTCCACGGCGCTGTTCCCGCCCAAGAAGTTCTTTGGCGCGGCGAGGAATGTCGAGGAGGGAGGGTCGCTGACAATCCTGGCGACCGCCCTGGTGGACACCGGCAGCCGGATGGACGAAGTCATCTTCGAGGAGTTCAAGGGAACTGGCAACATGGAGCTGCACCTCGACCGCAAGCTGGCTGACAAACGAGTCTTCCCGGCCATAGACATCGAACGCTCAGGCACCCGTAAGGAAGAGCTGCTGATGGAGGACCAGGAGGCGATCCAGGTTTGGAAGATACGAAATGTTCTGCACGCACTCGACTCCGGCGCCGCTATCGAGTTATTGATCTCCAAGCTGCGGGATACCAAGACCAACGATCAGTTCCTCAAGGAGATCGCGAAAAACGCATCGCGTTAAAAAACACGGTCATATCAGGGATAGTAAAAAGCCGGGCCCGAAAGGGTCCGGCTTTTTTGGCAGCGGCTGGGGAGCTTGTAAACTCAGCGTCCACCTGAATATCGTGCACCGCGTGAAAACGACCTTCCCGCCTTAAAAATCTATTGGCAGGATGTGATCCTTGTTCAATGCCGTGATGAACTTGTCGGCTTCTTCTTCCATGTTCTTCTTCTGCATATTGTCCAGCTCTTTCATGATGGACTCACGACCGACACGCGCGTTCTTCAGCAGTTCGCGTACCGTCTCACGATCGACGACCATCTCACGCTTGCACAGGCAGTTGGGGCACAGCATCAGGACCTTCCATTCCAGGTCGTTCAGCTGGTACCTCTCTACCGGATATACAAGGCTCGACTTGCAGAGGGGGCAAGTTTGAAGCTCTGTCTTTTTTCTCTGTAGCTCGGTCATGATTTCCTCAATCACACTTTCGACGGATTCGTCCTCGTCAAAGCAAACAAGGTCTAACACCTGGCCGTGTGCCAGGATAATCCTCTGTACGAAGAAGTCACTCTTCCTGTTTTCTTGTTCCTTATACACCAAGCAAATTTGTTAGTTTTCATCGTCCCATCGAGACTATTTCAGTCATCGCCCTAAAAGGATTGTCAGGCAGGAAACGGAGAACTACGAAGAAGTCTGCTCCGCCCCGGCCCAACCTTCGATAGCTCTATCGGCAGACGGTAAATGTTCCTTAAATGAAGCTTGAGAAAGCATAAAAACGTTGCTGATATGGGGAAAGCCGGAACTGCGATGCTGTGTTTAAAGGGTTGTAACCGGCGCTACTTCAGGCAAACATAAAACATCCGAGTTGTCTAACGCGGAGGCCAGGGGCAGCAAGGGGGCCATCCTGGCGGAGGTGGCGGGATATCGCTTTCAGCGGCACCGCTGTCGGCGCCAGAGGCAGGGTTGTTCTTCTTTGATATTGTGCTGCCATAGGTGGCCGACACGGCGAAGGTACCGGTTCCAGTCGTGGCGTAAGCATCTGTTGTTCCCCTGAAGTGAAATTCGGCTGGCAGTTCGAGATAGCTGCCGTCATTTCCGAAGGCGCTGGATACGCTGACTGAGATTTCACTGTCTCCCAGGTCATGGATGTTGAGGAGGATACCGGTCGGTTGTACGGAGAAATCGCACTTTTCAGGATTTGATACCCTGATTGATTTGCCTACCAGGTCAGGGTCATCAAAGGGAACAGACGATTTCAGAAAAACCTGGGATGATCCTGTGGTGGAGAGGGCGCTGGCGTCCGCTGTGAGCAGAAGGGGCTTTATCACATTGAATGTCTTTTTCTCACCCGCGGCAATGCCGGAGCCGTCCGCGCCGCTTGCGATTACAGCGAGCGTATGTTCGGCGCCCTGCTTGAGGACGAAGCTGGGCTCCAGGTTGCCGGACAATCCATCAGCGCCAAGCGTTAATGGCATGGAGGCGGCGCCGTCTATGGAAATCCAGGCGGCAGCGACTGGTTTGTCGAATGAAAAACTCATGGGAGTCTGCGGCGATATGGCGCTGTTGGGGCTGATCTCTCTGCCTCCCGCCCGGGCGGAGGTCACGGCCAGCGGCTCGACCGTGGTGAATGAGGACGAGAACTCACGCACGATGCCGATTGCAGACGTCGTCTTTACATCGACGGTCACCATACTGCCTGAGGCAGGCTGGATGGGCGGGCTGTATGTGCTGTCTTCAATGTTGTATTCGAGCCATTGCTGTTCTCCGTTGACTGCGACGGAAACTTTGCTGATGGAGGAGAAACGCGGGACCTCGATTCTGATGATGCCTCCGGATCTTACGGCTGTGGCGTTATTAGCGGGGCTGATTTCAACTCGCGGGATATTAAAAAATATTCCCGCAACAACCGCCGCAACAAGCAACATGGTTCCCGTGACGATTCCCGTGAGTCGTGAATTCCAGGTCAGAAGTCGTCCCGGGTAAGGTATTCCGTAGCTGCGGTCGCCAGACGGAGCAACAGCGCCGGACGGTGAAACAGTTGTGTCAGTGAGATCAGATGTGCTCATGCCGAATAATCGGGGCGAGTATCTCGTCCGGGCGATAAGCGGGCGTCTGCCGGAGGACCATGATCGCATCCACGGTTACACCACCGTTCAGGCAGACGCCCACATCGCCGCGCCAGGGACTACAGTCAGGATGGAAGCGGCCAGCACCGGTTTCCGAACCCCTGGAAGCTTTGGCCTTCACTGATTTCAGACAGTATTCAATTTCACCCATCAAGGCCATTGAATTCTGTGCCTGAAGGGATTCGATTGTATCGCTCGCTGTTTCCAGCTTGTTCCGGGCGTAAATATGATCACCTATTCGATTCTGGTTCAAATCAAGTCTGACGATTTTTTGGCAATATCGCAGAATGGTCCCGGCTTACACCGAAGTCCGTTTTCCAGATCTTCCGGAAATTCCCAGCCAGAGAGCGACGCCTGTGAGCAAGATGCCAATCACGATCATCAACGGTTTGAT
>JBAZZU010000041.1:0-15138 GCA_041658605.1 Thermoleophilia bacterium
CTTGTCTATATTGACCGTTGCGGTCTTGTCCGGTGTTTCCAGGTTTCCGAGTACGTCTGTGGAATGGTAGGAGATCGTTGTAGTGCCTGGGTTGCTCACTACTACTGAAGTTCCGGTACCGCTGCCGAGACCGTTATCGCCTGACCAGCTGGTGCTGGCGCAGCCGCTGCCAGTCCCGTCGTCGCATGTAAGCGTGACGGTGACATTAGCGTTCTGCCAGCCGCCGGGAGCGTTGTTTGATGTGGTCGGCGCCACGTTGTCTACATACAGGTAGCTGCGAGTTACTCTCAAGTTACCGGCCATGTCCGCTACATATATATCTATTGGATGCGAACCCGTGGCAAGGTCCGGAGCGGTCGCATTACATTCCACGTGCGATGTAGTCGTAATCGGGCAATCCATCAGCATGTTCGAGACATCCAGATGGACCATGACGGAAGCGACGTCGACACCAGTTCCGCCGGCATCATCGCTGTAATCGGCGCGGATGACTGCGGTCGGGCCCGTGATGAAACCGCTCGGCAGGATGTTGGTTATGGTCGGCAGGGTTATGTCGGCATCAGTCGTAAAGCTGATCGCCGTGCTGCTCGAGTTGGCCTGGGCGTCATAGACGGTCAGTGTGCCGGTGTATATCGTGCCCGGAACGAGGCCGGTGAGCGCCGTAGTCTTGTTGACGTTAAGGACGGTATTGTTGACGTTGACCGCCGGCGCTCCGCCGCTGCCGGTGAGCGCTATCTTGCTGGTAGCGGGCTCGCTGGTGTTACGGATGACATTAGCGGTGTTGCGGCCGGTCGCGGCCGTGCCGGTGGTGTTGTTGATAACCGGATTCACGGTGTCGACCTTGGCGGGAGTGGTCATTGCGGAAACAGTCAGCAGACTGAGAGTAGAGCCCTCAGCAACCTGTATGCCAGCAATTCCTGCGTTCCATGCTGGCAGACCGCCACTGATGAAGCTGTTGGCGGTACCTGCACCGTTCGCCATGGTGTAGCCGAGCATCTTGGCACCCTCGGCGACGATGCCGCCTACCATCGGGGTACGACTGGCGATGATCGTCGTCGCAGTCGGGCTTATGTTAGCCTGGCCGAGATCGAACACGCTGGTGATCGGTACCTGGATGTTGGCGCCGCCGACGCTGCTGACACCATTGGTCAGCGTGCCGGTCCTGACGTCCACTGTCTGTTGTGCGCCAGAAACAGTTGCGGTGACCGCGCCGTTACCGACGTTGCCGCCACCCTGACCAGGTGACAGAAGTGCCCACTCCGCCATGCAGCGAACCAGCTCTACGTCATTCGCCGCGCTGCCGCACTGCGCGTTGGTCGGGGCTGCAAATCCTCCAGCAGACGTTTCCGGACCCGCGCTTGTATTTGCTGCCGTGGAGGTGGCTAACGTGTTAGTCCAGCCATTGCGTCCCCACTTCATCGCGTAGACCTTGGGGATGCTGGCGTCACTCGCCAGGCCGCCGGTCTGGGCCAGATAACCGAAGGCGCCTGCTGTCGGAGCCTCAGTGTGGCCGGAGCCGCAGTAGACGATGACGTCGGTGCTGTAGCCGGCCGCCTTGTGGGCGTCGACCAGACCCTTGATATCGGCTACTGATGTGGTTAATAGGCAGTCACCAACGTCTGTCGTTACAGTATCTTTGCCGGTCCAGCGGCACCTGTAGCTGGTCCCCGGTATCAGGGTAGTCAGCTGCCTCAGGTTGTCCACCAGGATCGGCGCGTTGGCTGCGTCGTCGCCTTCGCCGAGATATGTGGCGTTATGAACAGGCGTTACCAGGTTGCCTCCGTTGTCCAGCCGGTCTTCTATTGCTACCTTGCCTTCAAGATAGCCAGCCTCGCCTTCATCGGCGGCGTTATACTGGTCGTTTAGATACTTGTCGACATAGCCGCGTACCTTTTCCCACTGGGTGGAGTCCATGGCGCTGGCGTTATTGCTGGAGATTCCCGCCACCAGCGCCATAGCCACCAGAATGACTGGCACCAGCGTAAACGTCATATACTTGATATGGGACTGACTTTTTCTGCTCATTGTTTTTTTCCTCCGGATGTTGGGATTGTTCCGTGCGCGAGATAAATGTTCTCAGATTTCAAATCTGTCAAAACTGTGATTAAAAAAACCTCTGGCGATATTTAGAGTTACTTATAGGTGGGGGAGTCCTGCGCAAGCCTCCAGTCAGAATCTGCTCTAAAGCCCGCACCCCCACAGAGCAGGGAGGTCAAACGATCAGCCATTTCCTACCTGGATTGTCATGCAGTGGGGTAAATGAACCAGACTACAAATTCCCGGTGGAACCGCTCTATCTCTCAGTGGCACCCCCCGGCACATGAGATAGTTAATGGTACTACGTATACGATAATCGGGTCAATAGGAGGAGGAAGTTCATGCTGGCGGGATTCTTCGTCGCTACGCTCCTCAGAATGACACCCACGTCGTCCTGAGCGACGCCTTTGTCACCCGGAGCCGCAGGCGAAGGGTCTCGCTACAGATTCGGGGACACATGCTGATTTACAACGGGGCGAACGGTTAAGTTGCTTATTCCCACTCGATCGTGCTGGGTGGCTTCGATGAGATATCCAGCGCAACCCTGTTAATGCCCGGGACTTCGTTAATAATGCGGTTGGAGATAGTCTCCAGCAGGTCGTACGGAAGCCGCGCCCAGTCCGCCGTCATGGCGTCTTCACTGGTGACGGCCCGGATGATGATGGGGTAGGCGTATGTGCGCTCGTCGCCCATGACGCCGACGCTCCTGATGCCGGGAAGCACGCAGAACGACTGCCACAGCTCGCGGTAAAGCCCGGCGCGCCGGACCTCTTCCTGCAGGATGAAATCAGCCTCCCGGAGGATATCGAGCCGCTCCCGGGTCACCTCGCCGATGATGCGGATAGCCAGGCCGGGACCCGGGAAAGGCTGGCGCCAGACCATGTTGTCGGGCAGCCCCAGTTCTCCCGCCACGTTCCTGACCTCGTCCTTAAAGATATGCCGCAGCGGTTCCACCAGGTCGAGGTCCATATCTTCGGGCAGCCCGCCGACATTGTGGTGCGATTTTATCTTCGCCGCGTCGCGGGTGCCGCTCTCGATGACATCCGAGTATAAAGTGCCCTGAACCAGGAATCGCGCACCTTCCAGCTTGCGCGCCTCTTCCTCGAATATGCGGATGAACTCTTCGCCGATTATCTTACGTTTCTTCTCGGGATCGGTCACACCCGCGAGCTTGCCGATGAAGCGCTCCTGGGCCTGTATATGTATGAGGGGAACGTGGAAATGGTTCTCGAAGGCGTCGATGACCTGTTCGGCTTCGTTCTTCCTCAGCAGCCCGTGGTCGACGAAGATGCAGGTCAGGTTGTCGCGCACCGCCCGGTAGACCAGCAGCGCCGCGGTAGAGGAATCGACTCCGCCCGAAAGGCCGCAGATGACTTTTTCGTCACCGACCTGCTCGTTTATGGCAGTCACCGAATCCTCGATAATCGATACCACGGTCCAGCTCGGCGTGCATTTACAGGCTTCAAAGAGGAAGTTCTTGAGGATGTCCGTGCCGTAGGGCGTATGCACGACTTCCGGGTGGCACTGGATTCCGAAGAGGCTGCGGTCGGTGTTCTCCATGACAGCGACCGGAGAACTCTCCGTGGTGCCGGTAATCTCGAAGCCGTCGGGCGGCGTCGTCACCGAGTCGCGGTGGCTCATCCAGCATGTCTGGGTTGCTGGCAGGTCGTCGAACAGTACTACTTCTTTAGTCACAGTCAGCTCGGTCTTGCCGAACTCGCTCTTGCCGGTGCGCGTTACTTCTCCGCCCAGGCTGTGAGCCATGACCTGCATGCCGTAGCAGATGCCGAGAACGGGGATGCCCAGCTCGAATATCGCCGGGTCCAGTTCAAGGGCGTCGTCGGCATAAACACTGGCGGGGCCGCCGGAAAGGATCAGGCCCCTGGGTTTGCGCGCCGCGATCTCTGAAACCGGCGTATCGTAGGGGATCATGTCGGAGTAAACACGGCACTCCCGTACGCGCCGGGCGATAAGCTGGCTGTATTGAGCTCCGAAGTCGAGTACGAGGACTGTTTCCATCATTGGAGGCTATTATATATCAACGCAAACTCCCGGACATCATCTCGATAATTCCCTTCCTGAATTCCACCGGCTCGACGCCTAATTCCCCGCGCATGGCATCTATATCACAAATATTATCCTTCATCAACATAGCCAGCTGGTCCAGGGTCAGCAGAGGTTTCGACATCAGGCGTTCGCTGAGCCATGCCACCGGCTTGACCAGCGCCACCGGCGCGTGGAACTTCAGCCGCTTCTTACCCATAACTTCGCAAAGGACATCGATTATCTCGTTATAGGTATACGAATCAGGACCACCAAGATCATACGTCCTGTCAACCGCCTTATCGTTACCGAGGCATCCCGAGAAACATGCCGCCACGTCAAAAACGGATATGGGTTGCATCCGGTAGCGCCCGTTGCCAATCACGGGAATCACCGGCATCAATCGCACCTGGCGCTGCAGCATCTTAAAAAGCTCACTTCCGGGTCCGTATATTGTCGAGGGACGGAATAGCGTAAAGTGAAGGCCGCTGGTGCGGACAGCCTCTTCCGCCTTCCATTTGCTTTTATGGTAGGCGCTTTCTGCCTCGGGTCCGGTTCCGAGGGCGCTCATGAAGACGAAACGCTTCGCGCCGGCAACGGCAGCCGCGGCGAGCGCGTTCATTGTTCCCATTACGTGGACCTGCTGAAAGGAAGCATCGCGGCGTTCGAAGATGATGCCCACAAGATGGACGAAAGCTTCGCATCCCCCAACCGCGCCCGCGAATGAATCAGCGTCAAGGATGTTCCCTACCGTAAGTTCGGCTCCGAGACCGCGCAGATGGTCTGAATCCGCGCCTTCCTCATCACGCACCAGGCACCTGACACTGTGGCCGTCATCAAGGAGCCGCGCCGCTACGTGGCGGCCGACGAATCCCGTAGCGCCTGTCAGGAATACATTAATGTTCTACTTCAGCCTCGTTCTTCTCCGCCACACCCGCCTCGGCGAACGTCGCCATCTCAGAAAGCACCTTGCAGCTGGCTTCGACAAGACTGGCCGCCATTGCAGCGCCGGTGCCCTCACCGAGCCGCATGTTCATGAAAAGCATGGGCTTGAGCCCCAGCTCTTCAAGCATGAGCTTGTGGCCGGGCTCGACGCTGACGTGCGAAGCGATCATATAAGCCTTGCTTGCGGGGCAGATGCTCGCCGCCACCAGTGCCGCCGCGCTGGAGATGAACCCGTCGATGATCACCGGCACGCGGTTCGCCGCCGCGGCGAGGATCACACCCGCAAGTCCACCGATCTCCAGGCCGCCGACTTTGGCGAGGACGTCCAGGCCGTCTTCGCTGTCGGGCTGGTTGATGCGTATCGCCCGGCGGATGACCTCTTTTTTCTGCTCCAGGGCTCCCGGGCCGATACCGGTGCCGCGGCCGACGCTGTGATCGAGTGAAACGCCTGAGAAAACTGTCAGGATCGCGCTGCTGGGAGTGGTGTTTCCGATGCCCATGTCGCCCGTGCCCAGGAGGCTGGCTCCGGCGGCTATCTCCGCCTCAGCAATCTCGATGCCGGTTTCGACGGTCTGTATGGCCTCAGCCCGCGTCATTGCCGGGCCGACAGCCATGTTGGACGTGCCCGGGCGGATTTTTCTGCTGATGATACCCTCAACCTCTACCTGAGCTGCAACCCCGATGTCCACAACCCTTACTTCCGCGCCGGAATGACGGGCCAGGACGTTGATTCCGGCACCGCCGGCCACGAAGTTGGCGACCATCTGCGGAGTGACCTCCTGCGGGAAGGCGCTGACGCCCTCATCGACGACCCCGTGGTCGCCCGCCATCACAATGATCACTTTTTTGGAGACATACGGAAGCGGCTGCCCCTGGATGCCGGCCATCTGGATGGAAAGCTCCTCCAGGACTCCCAGGCTGCCCTGCGGCTTGGTGAGCTGGTCCTGGCGCTCGCGCGCCTGCCGCATCGATACTTCATCGAGCGCGGTTATGCGCGAAATCGTTGTCTTTAATCTGTCCATTCGTTCCTCCTGGTTAGCTATGATCCAAACATGTCATTTTTCTCCGCGGCACATCGATACCGCGAGCATCAGAGCCGCAATCGATACTAGCGACTGTGTCAAAAGCCTGACGCGGTACTCTCCCGCGCTGGGGATCCTGATTGAATGGAAAGGCTGGTTGTGGGAAATGAACCACCGCCGCCGGCCTCGTTTCGCGTCAGTCCAGGGCAGGACATGCTCAAAGTCCGGAAGCACGCCGCCAACTGCGCATAAAAAAGATGGTGATGTATAACCGCAACTGCTTCCCACGATTCCCAGCATGATCAAGACCAGCGCTCCTTCGGCCTTGTGCGCCGAGACGTCCTTGTGCGGCACCAGGTCCAGAACGGCATGCAGCGCAACTCCGGTGGCCAGAGCTTTTACCGGACTTCTGAAGAGCAGGCCTACCGCAGCGTTGAGGCAAGCATGTGGAATCAGCATCAATTGGGGAAATCTCCTCTGGTGGACATTGATCAGCCAGCCGTATGTGAGGCAATATTTTTCATTATTCGCATTATAAAAGCAACCCGGGCCGCCGAAGGCCAGTGATCGGCATGATTGCCGGATCCGCGGTCATCGGTATCAAGCGGTCCGGCCCGCCCGGCTCAGGATATCAGGGAAATACCTGACCCTATTTAGTGGATTTAATCATCGCGCATTTGCTATAATTTGTGTCCAGGCTTTTGAACGGGTGCAGGAGCGGCGGTATATGCGTTCCCGCGTCCGTTTTTTTGTCTGGGTATAAGGAAAGAAATCTATGGACTACCGCGGAAAGGGGGTGTTTGCGTGAGCAGGAAATATCGGATTGTGATTGGTCTGCTGCTGAGTCTCGTTTTGATACTCGCGTTGAGCACGGTTGCATTTGCCGGCAACAGGGGTTCTAACTCTGATGATCACCGGGGAAACAAACCGGGTAAGTCTCAATACCATCGCTGCGACGATGACAATAAAGCCAGCAGCAATCAGTATGGCTGCAAAGAAGGCAATAAAGACAGAGATGATGACAGGGATGATGAAAGAGATGATGATAGAGACGACGACTAGGACCGACACCAGGGGTCCTCGTCTTCGGATCTGATTCACTCACGTTTTAATTAAAACGAAAACTGGCAGGACCGGCGCCGAAGGCGCCGGTCCTTCTTTATTCCACGATGGCCGACGGGCAGAACGGCTCGATCACGCACTCGTCACAAAGCGGCCTGCCGGCCTTGCATACCTTGCGCCCGTGCAGAACGAGGTTGATATGGAAGGCGTATTTGTCATCCTGCGGGACGATGGCGTTGAAAATGACGTGGGCGCTCTCGCGGGTTGCGTCCTCCGGAAGAAAATCCAGACGTTTGCCCAGTCTGAAGACGTGGGTATCGACCGGCATCACCGGCCTGCACAGTGCGAACATGAGCACGCAGGACGCGGTCTTTATGCCTACTCCCGGGTAGGCGGTCAGGTACTCGATAACTTCCCTGCTTTCCATCTTCTCCAGGAAATCCAGCGTCAGGTCTCCCTGTTCGGCAAGTATCCCCGCCAGCACCGTCCTGATGTAGCGGGCCTTGGTGTCGGCCAGCCCGCCGCAGCGGATGGCGGCGGCGATGTCCGCCTCCCGGGCCCGTGACACCTTTTCCCAGCCGGGATATTTTTTCTTCAGGGCTTCCAGCGCCCGGCCGGCGTTGATGTCGGTGGTATTCTGCGAAAGGATCGTGAAGACAAGCTCTTCGACCGGCGGATAGCGCGGCGCCCAGCGCGGACGGAAATATTCACGGTCGAGGAACTTTATGATAAGCGGGAGACGCGCGGGTGTTACCATCAGGCGTTTTCTCCGGCACAGATATTGAGGGCCCGTGGCACGATCATCAGGTTCATCGGCAGCTCTCCGATGATCTCGCCGTCGGTTTGCACCAGAACGGGTGAACCGGCGGGACAGCTTACCTCTACTGCCGGCGCGCGGAAATATTCGGCTGCCGAGTCGTCGATGCGTGATTTTCTCAAGGCGCCGATCCAGAAGTTAAGCATCTCCGCGAGACCCTTTTCCTTGAGCACGCAGATGTCGAACATGCCGTCAGTCATGCTGGCGTCCGGAGTCGGGCCGAAGCGGCCGCCGTAATATTTCGAATTGGCGACGACGACGAAGTATCCCTCGGTTTCATGGTCCATGGTTTTCACGCTCAGCAGCGGCAGGTCTTCCTGCATGAAGGTGACCAGTCCGGAAAGCGGAAAAGCCGCGTGCCTTATGGTTTTCTTAAGAACCGGGTTGATATTCTTGATCACCATCGCGTCAAACCCGATTCCGGCCATCAGGGCAAAGTAACGATCCCCGGCAAGACCGAGATCGACCGCCGTGGATTTTCCCTCAATGGCGAGAGCGCAGGCTTTTCCCACATTCATGGGGATGCCCATCTCGATGGCAAGCACGTTGGCTGTGCCGGTGGGGATGACAGCCAGTTCGGTCCGGGTTCCGGCGATACCGTTGATGACCTCGTTTAAGGTGCCGTCGCCCCCGGCGACGATGATCCGCGGGACGCCCCGTGATACGGCCAGCCGCGCCAGCTCGATGGCGGACCCGCTGTCGGTTGTCGGAAAAAGTTCGATCCGCGCGCCGAGCTTCCCCAGCGTATGCGCGGCCTTCATGGCCCGGCGATCGCCCGCGCCGGCGATGGGGTTATATATGAGTGGAAGGACGGCCCTTATCAAGGCAGCGGCCTCGGTATCATCTGCCTGGAGGCGAAACCGACGTAGTCCGTGTAGCCTGCCGCTTTTGCATGGGAAAGAAGTCTGTCAAAATCCCTGGCTACGTGGGACGGCTTGTGCGAATCGGAGCCGAACGTGATGGGAACCCCGTGTTCGTGCATGATCTCGAGTATCTCCATGCCCGGGTATATCTCCTCCACCGGTTTGTGCAGACCCGACGAATTGAGTTCGATCGCCACCCCGCTTTTTGAAAGCGTCTCCGCGACACGGCTGTATAAAGGTTTTAAGTCCGACGTGGGCCGGTGGCCATATTTCTTGACCACATCAAGATGAGTCATGACATCGAACAGTCCCGTCCGCGCCGCATCCATCACCAGCCCGAAGTACATCTCGTAGACATCGTTGATGTCGCGCCGCTCGAACTCGAACTTGAAACGTGACTGGTCGATGCCCCAGCCGCCGATGAAGTGCACCGAGCCGTAGACATAATCGAAGTCGTATCGCGACAGGACTTCCGCCAGTTCGTCGGCATGCGTGCTTATATAGTCCGCCTCGATGCCAAGCCTGACGGGAAATTCGGGGTTCGCGCGTTGCAGCTCCTGTACCTGTTCTATATATAGAGGCAAGTCGGCGTGTGACATCGCGAGCGTCGGATCATCGAGGTGGAAAAGCGGCAGATGGTCGGCGAATCCCATCTCCGGCAAGCCCAGTTTTCTCGCCGCAAGCACGTACTCTTCCATCGTTCCGCCGGCGTGGCCGCAGAAGGGTGTATGTATATGGTAGTCAGGCAGCCTGTTGATGAGTCACTCCTGTTTCCGTTTGCCGATTTCAGGTTTTGCCCGGATCAATATCCGGTGTCGGGTAATTATAGCAACCGGAAGGCGGTGAGCAGGAATACTTAAGACTTGCATTAGACTTATCAACCAGCTAAAATAATACTCGTCTAACATTCTGTGTTCTACTGATTACATGGATTGAGTTGGAGGCGTTTAATGACAGGCAACGATATTTTGACACCGGCCGTCGAGGAGTATCTCGAAGCCATTTACAAGATGGCGCTCGATGGCCAGGTGATAGCGGCCCGCCTCGCGGAGCGGATGAGCGTCTCACCGCCGACGGTGGCCGACATGCTCAGGCGTCTATCGGACAACGGATATGTGAAGACCAGCAGGCGCGAGGGCGTCCAGCTGACGAAGAAGGGCCAGGAGACTGCCGAGTCGCTCGTGCGCCGGCACCGGCTCTGGGAGAGGTTCCTGACCGACGTGCTCGGCCTTGAGTGGGACGCAGTCCATGAAGAGGCCTGCCGCCTGGAGCACGCCATGAGCCCGCAGGTGGAGGAAAAACTCTCCGAGATCCTCGGCCATCCGGAAACATGCCCTCACGGGCACCCGATCCCCGGCACGCCGCGCGCCCGTAAACGTGAGAAAGAGGCCAAGCCTTTATCTGAACTCTGCGCCGGTGACAAGGCGATAATCGAACGCGTCTCGGAAGAGGAGCCCAAGCTGCTCCAGTATCTCGGGACGCTGGGACTGCTGCCGGACGCCAGAATCACCATCAAGGAAATCGCTCCGTTCAAGGGCCCGATGCTCGTCCAGGTCTGCGGTGCCCAGTACGCTCTTGGCCAGGAAGTCGCGTCAAAAATCATGGTCAAGGCAAAAAAATAGCGCTGTTCCCACTTAAAGCCTGAATCGGAGTCAAAGCAAATGCAGTTATCCTGTCACAGCGCCCTGAACAAACTACATAGCGATACGGAATATACGATTGTCCTCGCGGGGAACCCCAACGTCGGCAAGTCCAGCATCTTCAACAGCCTGACCGGCATGGGCGTCGAGACCGCCAATTATCCGGGGAAAACCGTCGAGCTCAACATGGCGACCACCTCCCTGGATGGCATGAAGATCGGCATTATCGACCTGCCTGGCACATATGCCCTGGGAACTGTTTCCGAGGATCAATGGGTGGCGCGGCAGGGTGTCCTCGATGGAAATCCCGATGCCGTCGTCATGGTGGTTGACGCCACGAACATGGCGCGAAACCTCTATATCGTTTTACAGTTTCTCGAGCTGGGTTACCCGCTGGTCATCGCGCTCAACGTCCTGGACGTTGCCCGTCGTGAAGGCCGCCATGTTAACATCAACAGGTTTTCAGAGCTAATGGGTGTGCCGGTAATCCCGACTGTCGCCAACCGGGGAGAAGGCCTCGACGAGCTGATAATGGCAGCCACCGAAGTCGCGCGTACGCAGCTCAAACCGAAGCCTCTGGGAATATCATACGGGCTTGATGTTGAGAGCAATATCATGAAACTGACCGAGGCGATCGCCGCCGGCGGGCTTGACGACCCTTACGGATTGCCCCACCGGGCGCTGGCGCTGCTCCTGCTGGAAAAAGACCCCGAGTTCATCGAGCTGACGTCGGTTATGCCGGGCTGGGAGCCTGTACTCGAACTGGCATCACAGCTGCGGGAGCTGATAGAAAAAGAGCACGGCCAGTCGGCGCACACGCGAATCGCTGGCGAACGGCACGCTCTGGCGGGCCTCATCGTCGATGAGGTGGAGACCCGCGAAGAGGCCGACAGGCCGGGCTGGGGCGAGCGGATGTGGCGCTTCACCACCAGCCCCATAACCGGAGTGCCCATCCTCATCATGGTGCTGGCGTTCACTTTCCTCCTGCTTTACTTCGTGGGCAGCACCCTGGCCGATGTCATGAGCGGTTTCTGGGGAGAATACATAGCACCGCCAGCCAAGGCGGCGATCGTGGGGCTGCTGGGCGACAACGTCGTCAGCCAGTCGCTCGAATGGGCGGTCTCGGGCATCGAAGCGGCGCTTACCGTCGGTATCCCATACGTCCTCGTCTTCTACATCCTCCTTGCGTTCATGGAAGACATGGGGTATCTGAACTCGGTTGCGTTCCTCACCGATTCGGTCATGCACAAATTCGGCATACACGGACGCGCGGCCATCCCCATCGTCGCCGGCGCAGGATGCAACGTTCCCGCCATCATGGGTACGCGCACGCTGACTACCATGAGGGAGAAGGTTATCGCGGGCACGCTCATCGTGATGGTGCCCTGTAGCGCCCGTAACGCCATCATCTTCGGCGCCGTCGCGTTTTATTCAGGCTGGCAGTACGCATTGCTGCTGTACGTGATCATCGGGGTGCTCTGGGTCCTGATCGGCCTCGCGCTCAACAGGATCATACCGGGGCATCCAACCGGCCTGGTCATGGAGATGTTCCCTTTCCGCCGCCCGCATCTGGCTACTATCGTCAAGAAGACATGGTATCGCTTCAAGGATTTCATCTTCCTGGCTGTTCCGATCCTCCTCGCCGGCAGCGTCATCCTCGGGTCGATGCTGCAGACGGGAATACTCTACCGGGTCGCGGACGTGCTTTCACCAGTTGTGGAGGGATGGATGGGGCTGCCGGCGGTCGCCGGCATCACACTCATCATGGGGATACTCCGCAAGGAGCTGGCGCTGCAGCTTTTGATAACCATTGCCATAGCATCCGGCGTGGCCGCCGACGCCCATGGCGACCTCAACCAGGTGATGACCAATACCCAGCTGTTTATCTTCGCGCTTGTGTGCGCAATCTATATTCCATGCGCGGCCACCATCGCGGCCCTCGCCCGCGAACTCGGCTGGCGCCGTTCGATCTACATCATGATATTCACGGTTGCCCTGGCGGTGCTGATGGGCGGGCTCGTGAACCACGCCATCCTGGCCCTGAGCTGAATATGGGGGGTTTTCCATGGCATTTGACGGCCGGGTCTTCCCGCCAGCTGTCTCTCAGGCAGACACCTCAAATGACCTCAGGATCCGCTCAAGTTTTTTACTGGTCTTCCCGATATACGGGCACCACTCGAGGCTAAGCTCAATTTTTTGTGGGGGAGGTGACACACATGGCTATGGAAGCCAGTTTTAAAACCCAGCCCGTAAGGGCGAGGATCCTCACCGACGAGTACGAGATTGAGGGCAACGTGCACGTCAAGCCGGGCTACTACAACGGCCGGGTATCGGATATCCTTAATGCTCCGGAAGCTGAATTCATCCCGGTGACGCAGGCGACATGCACCAGCCGCGCGTCAGAGGATTCCACCCCGATCGAGACAGACTGCACCATCGTACAGGTGAAAACCATCAAGATGGTCTTCCCATTCGATGATGAGTGACGTTTATTAGGGGCACACCGCTTTGTCCATATTGTACAAAAACATCCTTGTTTTATTGTACAATTGGATAAGAACTTTGCCTGTATGAACGCATATCATATGGATAGTGCGTTTGTACCAAAGTCAAAAGATCAGGGGAGGACAAAGCGGTGGAGCTGAGCGTATCAGACATCCTGAAGCTGCCCATCCTGGGTGAAGCCAAGGTTCTGGCCGGTGAAAAGGGCCTGGGCCGTGAGGTTTCGCAGGTCACGGTCGGCGAGGTTCCCGATATCGGCGACTGGCTGACGGGAAACGAACTGGTCCTCTCCACTTTTTTCGGCGTCGACACGACTACCGACGCCCAGGTCGAATTTACCCGCAGGATAATCAAGGCCGGCGCCGCCGGGCTGCTGGTCAAACCGGGGCGCTTCATCTCGGAAGTAGACTCGCAGATCATCGCCCTCGGCAAGCGCCACAATTTTCCCATCGTCGAAGTGCCGCCTGATGTCCGCTGGACCCATATCATCGCCGAGATATCAGAACGCATCGTCGGCGAACATGTTTCGCTTCTCCGCCGCTCTCAGGATATCCACCAGCGGCTGCTGGACGTCGTCATCGACGGCGGCAGCTGGCAGTCGATCGCCGATACCACTTCGCAACTTCTGGGTAAACCTGTCGTGCTCGAGGACTCGTTCCTCGAACTTCTGGCCGAGACAGTCCCCGATGACACTGACGCGGACCTGGTAAAGAAATACGAGGCCATGCGCAAGTCTGAGAAGGAGGCCGGCCGGCCGGAGGCGCCGCCACGGGGAGAGCGTTACAGGCGAACACCGCTGAACGGAAAAAAAGAATTCCCAGCCAAGGCCACTGTTCCGATCATGGTCAGCCGTGACGTGCTCGGCTATGTATCCAGTTTTGAAACCGACGCGCCATTGAACGACCTCGATCTGGTCGCGCTGGAGAGCGCCGCCACGGTGGCCGCAATCGAGATGGGGCGCGAGCTGGTACGCATGGAGGCGGAAACCCGCCTGCGCGGCGACTTTGTCGACGACCTGGTGTCGGGCGAGTTCGACGCCGGCCCGACGATGCTGCAGCGCGCGAGTTTCCTCAGCGGCGACCTTAGCCGTGGCTGCCTGGTGCTGATTGCGGACATCGACAACTTCGGCGAGTTCATCGCGGCACGTGACTTAAAGGAACAGGAAGTACAGCAGATCAAGAACCGTTTCTTCAGCGGGGTCAAGCAGGTGGTGCGCGCCCACCACGAGAACGCGCTGCTGACTCCCAAGAGCGATAACGTCATCGCCTTCCTGCCGCCGCTGACAAGCGGCAGCGAGAAGCTGCTGGCGGTCGCGCGCGCAACGGCGACAAAGATCAGGCAGACATGTAAGGAAATACTTCCCGAGCTTTCCGTCTCCGTTGGCCTGGGCAGGTTCCATGAAGACCCGGCCCAGACGCGGCGCGCCTATCGCGAGGCGCAGTCCGCCCTGCAGGTAAGCCAGCGGCTTGGGGAGAAGGGCGCCATCGCCACGTTCGACGACATGGGCGTCTACAAGCTGCTGCTGGGAGCGCTGGAAGAGGATCCGGAAGAGGTGCGCAACTTTTACGAAGAGACGATCGCCCTAGTCGAATCTTACGACAAGGAGCACAAGACCGACCTGGTCGGCACCCTGGAGTCATACCTGGCGAACAACCGCAGCGTCGCGGCCACGGCCGAAGCGCTGTTTACCCATCGGCACACGATACGCTACCGGCTGGGCCGTATCAACGACCTTACCGGCCTCGACGTCCACCGCAGCGAGGACCAGGAGAAACTGGGCTTCGGCCTGAAGGCCATGCGGCTGCTGCGGCGGTAGGGTCTGGCCGACGGTATTGTAATTCTGAGGCGCAAGGCGCCGAAAAACCCCAGGAGGTCCTTCGCTCCGCTCAGGATGACAAGAAGAATCGCCTGGATGACGAAAAAGAATTGTCATTCTGAGGTGCGAAGCACCGAAGAATCTGCTCTTTAACCAAGCTCTCAGCCCGCTTGAAAATATGTTTGTACATTTGTACAATCAACTCCGCATATTATTTATCCATACGGCCCAAAAACTGGGCGCCTCACGGGTCTATACTCCATATGTACAAAGAGATGAAGTAAACTGGGCCGGTTGCGCCTTTTTGGGCTATATTATTGTCTGTCGTTTCTAACCAGAAGGATCTATGCATGTGCCGACTTAGCGCCATCACATCAGCTGAATACTTTTC
>JBAZZU010000042.1:0-14106 GCA_041658605.1 Thermoleophilia bacterium
TCGGCCCAGAACTGGTACAGAGAAATCTGACTCGATATCCCGACCCCCAGTCTTAAGAGGCGGTTTTTCCACCGTGAAACCTGAAGCCATTAATACCGCGACTACGCTTCGCCGCGGTTCGATAACCTGCGAACAGTCCTCCCGCCTGAGCCTTGCCATAAGCCTCGGCGCGATACTCGCCTTTGTATTGGCTATCACGCTGCCGTTCTCCAACCAGGCGCTGCATATTGATGATGCCATCTTCTGGGATTTCGCGAAGACGAATCTGGAATCGCCTTTTCAACAGCACATCAACAATTACAATCTCGTCGGTGAGGAGACCGCCCAGTGGCGTGACACGCATCCGCCTTTGACACAGACCTATCTGGCAGGTGTTATGTACCTGACCGGGAGCGATTCCGAATCGCCGCTGCACCTTGCCTTCATCATATTCCCCATGATTACCGGTGTCTCGATGTTCTTCCTGGCCCGGCGCTTCACCAGCAACGCGCTGCTGGCGACCATGCTTTTGCTGGGAACACCGGTAATCATGACTTTGTCGCACACCCTGATGGCGGATGTTCCGATGCTCGCCTTCTGGCTGGTCGCGGCCGCGACGTACATCTACGGGGTCGACCGCAACGACTGGCGCCTGCTGGCGCTGGCGGGAGTCTTCAGTATGCTCGCCGTCATGACGGGCTATCAGGCGCTTGCTCTCTGTCCGCTTTTCCTCCTTTATGCGTGGTTGAACGGACGATTGAACTTAAAGACAGCACTGCCCGCGGCGGCGCCCCTTTTCGCCCTGTTCGCTCTTGCGCTGGTAAGCTTCACTATCTATGGCACACTACCGCGCTTATCGCACGTCCGTGGCCTGAGCGTTGCGGGAACAAATGTTATCAAGCGAGCGGAAGGTATACTGGTGCAATTAGGCGGCGCCTCCGTCTTTCCAGTGTTCATAATAGGATTCCTGTGCCTGAGGCGTCGGCGTTATCTGGCCCTGCTCCCGGTCATGGCCTTCGTGATCATCCTGGGGCTTAGCCATTTCAACGACGGATTCACGCTGATGTCGACAATCCTGTTCATCATCTTCATGGGCGCCGGCAGCTTTGCCCTGTTCGCGATTTCCTCAGAAATTGTTATTCAGTCAATGAATGCTCTCAAGAAGATGCCCATCGACAGAGATTTTCTTTTCCTGGGGTCGTGGGTTCTGATGATGGCCGCTGCAGTCATCATCATGCTCCCACATACCCCGGCCAAGTACACGCTGCCGATCCTGGCGCCCCTGGTGCTGATCCTCGTCCGTGAAACTGAGTCCGGCGTAAAGTCGGAAAAAACGGCGCGCACCATTATCACCACATGTCTGGTCCTTACGCTCGTCGTAGCCAACGCCGTCTCGGTAGCAGATTACCAGCTTGCGAGGAGCTATAGGGAGTTCGCTTTCGACCTCAATCAGAATTATGAAACCAGTGGCACCGTATGGTTCATAGGTGAGTGGGGATTCCGGCATTATATGGAATCCCAGGGTTACCGTTATCTTACTTCCACCAACGACCAGGTCGCCGAAGGCGACCTGGTCGTAAAACCGCAGTTCGGCGGCTGGCCGCTTGCAGAAACTGTCACCAGCCGGATGAAACTGCTTGACAGCACTGAAACTGACTGGAGCTTTCCGGTACGAGTAATGAGTCCCGAGTCCAACGCCGGTTTTTATGGCAGTTATTGGGGGATGCTCCCTTATTCCATCACAGACGCGCCACTGGAAAGATTCGCGGTTTATCGCATCGGTCCATCGGCCGACCAGTAATCCTGATCCTTGAAATGAGCCATGACGCTGCCGCCCGCACCACAAATGCCGCTCATGGTAACGCACAGCTCTCAGGATGACATTATTAAAGCCGCTGAAATCAAAGCGCGTCTCATGTATATCATTCCGGGTGACAAACCAGCTGCCGCTCATTAGAATGTCATCACTTATTTTTTTAACCGCTTACCTCTTAAGGGTCATTCCTTAAGACAATCCATGTAGACGGAGGCATATCTTGTCAATACTTGTTGTAGGTTCCATCGCGCTCGACTCGGTCGAGACCCCGTTCGGCCAGGCCGAGGATGCGCTGGGCGGTGCGGCTGTGTATTTTTCCTTCGCGGCAAGCTTCTTTAACCGCGTGAGGCTGGTGGGCGTCATCGGCGAGGATTTCCCGGAAGAGCATATCGAACTGCTGAAGAGCCGCAACATCGACCTGGGCGGGCTGGAGCGCGGCCACGGCTCGACATTCCGCTGGAAGGGCCGCTACGACTACGATCTGAACGAAGCCCATACCCTCGATACGCAGCTCAACGTCTTCGAGAACTTCGCGCCGAACATCCCGGACACGTTCAAGGACAGCGATTTCGTCTTCCTGGCCAACATCCAGCCGGAGCTGCAGCTCAAGGTGGCTAAACAGGCGACCTCGCCGCGGATCATCGCCTGCGACACGATGAACTTCTGGATCGAGAACGCCTACGACCAGCTGCGCGAGACCCTCAAGTCGGTTGACATCCTGATCATCAACGACGCGGAGACCCGCGAGCTTGCACGCGAGCCCAGCCTGGTGAAGGCAGCCCGCATGATCCTTGAATGGGGGCCGACGACGCTGGTGGTGAAGCGCGGCGAGTACGGGGTGCTCATGTTCCATGGAAACTCTATTTTCTCGGCGCCCGCATATCCGCTGGAGGACGTCTTCGACCCGACCGGCGCCGGCGATACGTTCGCGGGCGGCTTCATGGGATACCTTTCCACGCAGGAGAACATCAACGATGCCGCCATCCGGCAGGCTATCATCTTCGGCTCGACGCTGGCCAGCTTCAACGTGGAAGCGTTCAGCCTAAGCCGCATGAAAGAGCTGGAGATGCAGGAGATACTCGACCGTTTCGCCGAGTTCAAGCTGCTTTCGCATTTTGAAGAAGTCACGAGTTAGGCGGACCATGCTCTGGAAAAGTCTTAATTTCTGGCGGATTGCGACATTCGTCCTCTTTATCGCCGTTCTGGCGCTCGCTTTCCCGAACCTGAAATCAGGTCCGAAGTTCGTGCTGGAGGATTCGGGCATGCAGATAGTCGAAACACCGTCGCACGGCGCACTGTTTTCGTACAAGGTGAAGAACGAGAGCACCAGCGGCGGCGACACGTTCGTGAATTTCCACGTCTATCCCTACGAGCGGGGAGGCGACGCCGAGGACGATTACAAAACGATCGGCGTCAACGGCGGCGAGACCAAGACCGGCGAGTTCTTCATGCCCCTGCGGCCGAACCAGTCAGTGCACGACTGGCGCGTCGAGCTGACCTGACAGGTCACATCACCGTCACACATCCCCGGGTTTTGCGAAACGCGGTGCAAGGTGATTTAGTTACATCAGTCCCGCATCAGTCTGTAATCAAGGAGAACTGCTTGCCGCTGGTTACCGCCGACAACCTCGTCAAAAAGTATGGTGAGCTTACCGCCGTCGACGGCGTGAGCTTCAGCATCGACGAGGGACAGATATTCGGTTTCCTCGGCCCCAACGGGGCCGGCAAATCCACCACCATCTCGATGCTCTCCACGTATCTGCCGCCCTCATCCGGGGACGCACTCATCGACGGCTTCAGCATCATCCGCGAAGAGCACAGGGTAAAACAGATAATCGGCGTCGTGCCGCAGGACATCGCCCTCTACCCCACGCTCACCGCCATGCAGAACCTTAGATTCTACGGGCGGATGTATGACATGGGCGGCGATGAGCTGAACGACCGCTGTCGCGAGCTGCTGGAGCTGGTCGAACTCTGGGACCGGCGCGATAGCCGCATCGAACAGTTTTCGGGCGGCATGAAGCGGCGCATCAACATGGCGGCCGGGCTGCTGCACCATCCGCGCTTCCTGCTGCTGGACGAGCCCACCGTAGGCGTCGACCCGCAGTCGCGCGAGCACATCTTCGAGACCATCTTCAAGATACGCGATTCCGGAACAACCATCCTCTACACATCACACTATATGGAAGAGGTGGAACTGCTCTGCGATTACATCGCCATCATGGACAAAGGGAAGATGGTGGCCGGCGGCACGCTGAAGGAACTGCTTGGCATGCTGGGAGAGGGCAGCGTCATCGAGCTTGAGATATCACCGCCGGGCTGCCCCGCCGGGTTGTCGCGGCAAATACATCAGCAGAACGGAGTCACCGGCGTCAATCACCAGGACAACCAGCTGACAATCTCATCGAAGAACAGCGCCCATTCGCTGCCGCCGGTCCTGAAGGTGCTGGAAGATTCCGGCTGTGAGGTCAGCCACCTGGAGATCTACACTCCCAACCTGGAGAAACTTTTTATCCATCTCACGGGCAAGGAGCTTCGGGAATGAAACAGCTGCGACGCCTGTGGGACATCACCAGGAAAGACCTGCTGGTCATCAGCAAGGACAAGGGCGCCTGGATCCTGCTGCTGATAACTCCGCTGGCCGTGATACTGGTCGCCTCGCTGGCGCTCGGACCCGCTTTCAACGGGCAGCTAAAATCACAGCTGCTGGTAACGAACCTCGATTCAGGGGTCATCGGCAAACAGCTGGTGGACGGGCTGGGAGCGACCGAGGGGCTTAATGTAGTCGAGGCGAGCGCGGATGAGACCATGGCGCTGAAGGTCGGCGATACCGGCTACAAGACCGGCCTTATTATCCCGACGGATTTCTCCTCCCAGATCCTTACCGGCTCCGATACAGACCTGACGGTCTATGTCGACCCTAACGACAACGCCAGCCGGCCGTTCATGGTGGGCATGATCAGCGGCGCCGCCAGCAGGCTCAGCGGCATGGTGATGTCGGTGCGTATTTCGGTGGCCGAGGTGCTGAAATTCGCGCCGGACACCGAGCCCACCACCGTAGCCGTGGACGCGGCGCCCGCCGCCGTGAAGGAGATGGCGAAGGAACCGCCGGTGGCGATGGAGATCAACAACGCCACGGGTATGCAGGAAGTCAACATGTTCGACACCCAGACGCCCGGCTACGCGGTGATGTTCCTGCTGTTCGGCGTCATGCTGGGCGCCGAGGGCCTGCTGGAGGAAAGAGACAAGGGGACCCTGGGGCGTCTGATAGTGGCGCCGGTGTCGAGGACTTCGATACTGGGCGGAAAACTGGCCGCCCAGTTCGTCGTGGCCGTGATCCAGATGACCATTCTTTTCAGCGTGGGCCACTTCGCATTCGGCATGAACCTCGGCAATTCACTGCCCGGGCTCAGCCTGATGATCGGCATAACCGCATTCACCGCCACCGCTTTCGGCATTCTGCTGGCCAGTGTCGTAAAGACCCGCCGGCAGGCGACTTCCCTTGGCACGATGATAATAATCTTAAGCTCCGGACTTGGCGGCAGCTGGTGGCCACTTTCCATCGAGCCGGAGTTCATGCAGAAGCTGGCGCACGTGACCATCAACGCCTGGGCGCTGAGCGGAATCAACGCGCTCATCCTCGACGGGAAGGGTTTCAGTGATATCCTGCCTCAGGCAGCCGGCCTGCTGCTCTACGGCATAGTCTGTTTTGCCATCGGTATCAGAATGTTCAAGTTCAGGAACGCCTGATTGGGTAGACAGGACAACAGAAACAGGAATAGACAGCGCCGCCGCAACGGCGTCCGGCACCGTAAGGTATCGGCGCTCTCGCCGGGGCGTGAACGCTTTCGCAAGCCTGATTACGGGCGCAGAAGGCTGGCGATGGGCGCCTGCGTGCTCGTGCTCCTGCTGGCGCTGCTCGCGGCGGGCGCGTTTTCCGGCATGGGCGGTAAAGCCGAAGGCGCCGCTCCCGGAGTGAAGGTTATACCGGTCGAGGGCATCATCGACCCCCTCGTCGCAGATTACGTGACCCGGAGTATCGGTGACGCCGAACAGGACGGCAGCGCGACGATAGTCCTGCAGGTCGACACCCCGGGAGGGCTCGACGAATCCATGCGCCAAATCATCAAGGCGATGGCGGCCTCTAAACTGCCGGTCATAGTCTACGTGGCGCCTTCGGGAGCGCGGGCCGCTTCGGCCGGCACCTATATCCTCATGGCCTCGGATGTGGCGGCCATGGCCTCCGGAACCAACCTCGGCGCCGCCCATCCTGTTGCCATCGGCGCCGAACCGTCGAGCGTGGAAGGCAGAAAGATCACGAACGATTCCGCAGCGTACATGCGCGCCCTGGCCGAAGCCAACGGGCGCAACGCGAACTGGGCCGAGCTGGCCGTGCTGCAGTCGGTCTCCCTGAGTGCTGATGAAGCGCTCGAAAAAAACGTGATCGAATTCAGGGCCGACAGCCTGGACTCCCTGCTCCAGCAGGTCAACAGGTATACAACCAGGGCCAAGGGAATCACCATCGATACCGAAGGCGCGGCCGCCACCGAGGCGGGGATGAGTTTCAAGGAGAGCCTTCTCCATATCATCCTCAACCCCAACGTCGCCTACGTCCTCTTCCTGTTCGGACTGCTGGCGCTGGCTTATGAGTTTGTCCACCCGGGCATCGGTGTCGGCGCCGTGAGCGGGATCATCGCGCTGCTGATATCCCTTTATGCCATGTATATGCTTCCTGTCAATATCGCGGGCCTGGTGCTGATCGTGTTCGGCGTGGCGCTGCTGGGCGCGGACCTGTACATAACCAGCCACGGCGCGCTCAGCATCGGCGGCATCGTCAGTCTGATCATCGGGTCGTTCTTCCTTTTCGATTCATCCGCCCCGTTCCTGCGCGTGGCCTGGCCTCTGAATATCGCCCTGGCTTTGCTTACCTCGGCCTTCTTCCTGCTGGCGGCCAAAAAGGTCATTCAGGCGCGTCGGTTGCCTGAAAAGACCGGCAAGAAGGCGATGGTCGGTGAAGTCGGGTATTCACGCAGCCGGCTCGACCCGCTGGGGCAGGTTTTTGTCCACGGCGAGATATGGAGCGCCGAGGCGCCAGAGGGTATGACTATCGAAAAAGGGGAAGAAGTAGAAGTGACGGATGTACGGGGGCTGATGCTGAAGGTCAAGCGGACGGTTTAGCCGGTCCGCCGTTACCCCAAGGTGAGCGAAATGCTATTTATCAAGTCGAGCCGGGAGGTTTGAGATGGGTGCCGTTGTCGGCGTGCTACTGGGAATACTGGGAGTGTTCGTTTTGATCGTGCTGCTATCAGCCATCCGCATCACGCGGGAATACGAGCGCGGCGTGGTCTTCCGCCTCGGGCGCCTCATCGGCCAGAAAGGGCCGGGGCTGTTCCTGCTGATCCCGTTCGTGGACCGCATGATCAGGGTGGATCAGCGCATCGTCACCATGAGTGTGCCACCGCAGGAGATAATAACCAGGGACAACGTGCCCGCCAAGGTAAACGCGGTCGTCTACTTCCGCGTGATGGAGCCCAACAAGGCCATCGTGGAGGTCGAGGACTATATCGTCGCCACTTCGCAGATCGCCCAGACCACACTGCGCAGCACCCTGGGGCAGGCGGACCTTGACCACCTGCTGGCCGAGCGCGACAAGATCAACCAGCAGCTGCAGATAATCATCGACGAGCAGACAGCGCCCTGGGGCATCAAGGTGGTCACCGTCGAGGTAAAGGACGTGGAGATACCGCAGACGATGCAAAGGGCCATGGCCCGGCAGGCCGAAGCCGAGCGCGAGCGGCGCGCCAAGATCATCGCCGCCGAGGGCGAGTTCCAGGCCTCAGAGAAGCTGGCGCAGGCGGCAACCGTCATCGCCGCTGAACCCGTGGCGCTTCAGTTGCGCTATCTGCAGACCCTTGCTGAAATAGCCTCGGAACACAACTCGACTACCATCTTCCCGATACCCATTGATTTGATCAAGGCTTTCATGGGGAAAGCGGGTTGATCCTTCCTGTCCGCCTGAGAGAACAATCGGGGCTGGACCTTGAATGAAGTCCCCCTGACAGACGGCGTCGCAATAACCGGGGATTCGTCGGCCGGCGGTCCGGTTTTGGGGCCGGGGACCGCAGCGCCAGAGCCGGCGGAAGAACAGGGGATGCCCCGGGTCCCCTGGTCAGTACCTGACGTCTTTGCCATCGTCGGGCTCGTGATCATCTTCGGGATGGTCATCTTCACGATTTTCGGCGCCGTCGCCGGAGCTGTCTATTTCACCCTCTCCGGCTCGAACCCGGAGAACCTGTTCGAGAATTCGCCCATCGTGAATTCAGCCGCGTGGTTCGTGCAATGGGCGGTCACGCTGGGCGTGGCTATCACATACATGAAGATCCGCGGATATCATCTGAGCCTGAACATCCTGGGCTTTCGCCGCACGCGGCTCTGGACCGCGATCTGGCTGACGGTCGTCGTCAGGATACTGGCCGGCATCGGCGAAGCCATCTACAGCAACTATGTGACTCCGGACCAGATCCCGGTGACCGACATGTTCGGCCTTTCGCTGGCGAGTTACATCCTGACGATGGTACTGGTCGCCGTGCTCACGCCGGTTGTTGAGGAATTGTTTTTTCGTGGTATCATCCACCAGGGACTGGAGCAGCGGCTGGGCTTTTTCCCCGGGGCGATCATCTCGTCCTTCATCTTCGCGCTGGCCCATATCGACCCCACGCTCTATATCCCCATCTTCATGCTGGGATTCGGTTTCGCATACCTGATGCACAAGACAAAATCTCTCTGGCCCGGCATCGCCGGCCACTTTCTCGTAAACGCGCTGGCGGTGACCGTCCAGTTCCTGGACACGGGCGGCGGTTGATGTGGAGCGGGCCTCCTTTTTCCCCGATTTTCAGCCGGGCGAAGCGGTCTGTATTCCACCTCGGAGCCTGTCCGGATTACGATCCGATATCCCCGGGTTTTCCCCGTTTGTAATTCTGCCTCCTATTCAATATAGTAAGCACCGAAAATCGAGGTCGACGGATTGCATTCCAGAAGAGTCTTAACAGCACGTGGCCCATATAAAGCCTGCGACAAACAGCGGGACGTGCAAAGACTTCTTTCAACGTTCAGGGAGAACTTTCAAGGGGAAAGCTTGAACCATCTGTTGTCCGGGAAAAAGCCACGCGCCCGTTTACGGAGCCTGGCTTGACTACTGATTATAGTTATAGCTATCTCTCCATAGCTTTCATGACGCTTCTGGACGTGGTATTCGTCCTGGGGCTGCTGGGAGTATCCCGGCTCATACAGCGGCGCCATATCTACCCGGAGAAGATCACCCCCTATGAGTGCGGTATCCCGCCGATCGGCGACAGCCGCGCCCCCTTTGCCGTCAGGTATTACATCTTCGCGCTGCTGTTCGTCGTCTTCGACGTTGAGGCCGTATTCCTCTATCCCTGGGCGATGGTCTTCCGCGGCCTGGGAATGACAGGGTACGTCGAGATGATGATATTCATTACCGTCCTGCTCCTGGGCCTGATATACGCCTGGGGCAAGGGCGCCCTGGAATGGGTCTGAAATGTCATTCCTCGAGAAATTCGAACATCCCAACATCCTCACGACGACCTCCGACAAACTGTTCAACTGGGCGCGGGCGAACTCGCTCTGGCCTTTCACTTACGGGCTTGCGTGCTGCGCCATCGAGATGATGGCTTCCACGATGCCCCGGCACGACATGGCGCGTTTCGGCATGGAGGTCTTCAGGGCCTCCCCGCGGCAGGCTGACGTCATGATCGTATCGGGCACGATCACCGACAAGATGGCGCCGATCATCACGCACCTTCACCATCAGATGTCCGAACCCAGGTGGACCATCGCCATGGGCGCCTGCGCCTGCAGCGGCGGCATGTTCTGGGATTCCTACAACGTTGTCCAGGGGGTCGACCTCCTGATACCGGTGGACGTTTATATCCCCGGCTGTCCGCCCCGGCCCGAAGCCCTGATCTATGGGATGCAGCAGCTGCAGCAGAAGATCCGGCAAGACACACAGGTAGGCAAATTCAGCAGGATGGCCGACAACCCCCTCGGCGATTTTGTCAAAATGAAACCCGAGGGCGGCGGAAGTTGACGGCGGAGGCCATGAAGCTGACCGCGCCGGAAGTGCTCAAATACGCCGGGGACCTCCTGGGTAAACTCGCGCGCGATCTCACCATCTCGGACTGGCACGTGGTTATCGAGGTCGCGGCGGAAGACCTTCCCGAAGTCGCCCTGCGCCTGCGCGACGACAAAAGACTTTCCTGCAAATATTTAAGCACGATCATCGGCGTCGACTACGAAGAGTGGATGGAGACGCTTTACATGCTGCGCTCACAGGATCATTCGGTGCCGGTGCGCCTGCGAGTCAAGCTGGATCGCGAACAGCCAGAAGTGCCGTCTGTGGCCTATATCTGGAGCGGCGCCAACTGGCACGAGCGCGAAGCCTACGATTTCTTCGGTATCCAGTTCCAGGGCCATCCGGACTTAAGACACATACTTACCCGTGAGGACATGGACAGCTTTCCCTTGAGAAAGGATGCCCGCCCGCACAGGAAGCGGCGGCGTTCCGGGCAGGTAACCGGCATGGATGAAGCCGTGCGCCTCCCAGGCGAGCCTGACAGGAGGGAACGCTCGTGACCGCGGCCGAAGGAACCACGGGCCCGAGCAGCTCGATACTGCATCTCGAAGAGATGGTCCTCAACATGGGGCCCCAGCACCCTTCGACCCACGGAGTGCTCAGGCTGGTGCTGCACCTGGACGGCGAGATGCTCATCAGCGTAGACCCCGTCCTTGGCTACCTGCACCGCGGCTTTGAGAAGCTGGCCGAGAACCGGACCTACCTGCAATACCTGGCGATGATAAGCCGCCTGGATTACCTTTCCGGCATCTTCATGGAGTGGTCATACGTTCGCAGCGTCGAAGCTCTCATGGAGATCGAGGTGCCGAAGCGCGCGGAATATATCCGAGTCATCATCGGCGAACTCAACCGCATCATCAGCCATCACGTCGCCATCGGCGACTTCATGCTCAACCTTGGCGCCGTGACCCCCTTCTTCTGGGTCTTCCGCGACCGCGAAGACGTTATGGACCTGCTGGAGATGGTGACCGGGCAGCGCATGATGTACAACTTCATGCGCGTCGGCGGCGTCCGCTGGGACCTGCCCGAAGATTTCGAGGCCGGCTGCCGCAAGTTCCTCAAGGAGTTCCCCGGCAGGATCGACGAATACGAACAGCTGATCACCGAAAACGAGATATTTCTCTCCCGCACCTGGGGTATGGGCATCATAAAGCCTTACGAGGCGCTGGACTATGGAATCTCCGGCCCCAATGCCCGCGCTTCCGGGGTCGACTGGGACTTGAGGCGTGAGGTCGGCTACTCCGTCTATCCGGAATTCGACTTCGATGTGCCGCTGGGGCAGCATGGTGACTGTTTCGACCGTTACAAGTGCCGCATCGAGGAGATGCGCCAGTCCGTGAGGATCGTGGAGCAGGCGCTCGACTCACTCTGTGGCGGACCCGTCAACCTGAAGCTGCCGCCGATGCTCAGACCTCCCGCGGGCGACCTTTACCGCGCCGTCGAATCACCGCGCGGCGAGTTCGGCGTTTACCTGGTTTCCAAGGGCGGTCTCAGACCCTGGCGCCTCAAGCTGCGGGATCCCACTTTCTCGGCTATCTCCATGATTCCCAAGCTGACTCCCGGCTATAAGATCGCTGACGTGGTCGCAATCGCCGGCAGCCTCGACCTGCTTATGGGGGGTGTGGACCGATGAGCGAGATCATTGATTTCCTGAAAAATTTTCTGCCGGGATTCGCTATAGCCCTGGGCGTCATCGCCGCCAGCGCCGTCGTCTTCCCGTTCGCGATGCGCCGGCTCTGGGGCTTCATCTGCGACCGCCTGGGCCCGAACCGCGTCGGCCCGCAGGGGCTTCTTCAGCCATTTGCCGATGGCCTCAAACTCATGATAAAGGAAGACATCACCCCCGCGCAGGCTAACCGGCTGCTGTTCCTGCTGGCTCCGGCTGTAGCGCTGACGACGCCGATGCTCATGCAGATGGTCATCCCGTTCAGCGAAGGCTACACCATGGTCGACCTGAACATCGGGCTGATCTACGTGGTTGCGGTGGGCGCGTTCAGCGTCCTCGGTATCCTCATCGCCGGCTGGGCTTCCAATAACAAATATTCCCTGGTCGGCGGCCTGAGGGCCGCGGCGCAGATGATCTCCTATGAGATACCGCTTATCCTGACCATCATCATCGTGGCGCTGCTCACCGGTTCCCTCAGCCTTACCAAGGTAGTGGCCGCCCAGGATTCGGTATGGTTCGCTGTCGTCCAGCCGCTGGGTTTCATAATCTATGTGATCGCCGGTGTTGCCGAGCTCAACCGGACGCCCTTCGATCTGCCGGAGGCGGAATCGGAACTTGTCAGCGGCTACAACACCGAGTACGGCGGCTTCCGCTTCGCTTTCTTCGCCGCATTGATCGAATGGGGCAACGTCACGGTCTGGGCCCTGGCTGGTTCCACGCTTTTCCTGGGAGGCTGGCGTGGACCCTTCTTCGGCAGCCCCTTCTGGCTTGGGTTGAAGTGCTTCATCATGGCCCTGGTCATCATCTGGTTTTTCACTACCTTCCCGCGCCTTCAGATCGATCAGCTGATGTCATTCGCCTGGAAGATATTGATACCCCTGAGCCTTTTCAACCTCGCGGCCACGGGCCTCTTCATCGTGCTCTGGCCGGATAATTTCCTGCTGCCGACGGCGATAGTCAGCTGGTCCTGCATCGCCCTGTTCATCCTGTTCTTCCCGGGCGCGGTCAAGAAGGTCCTGATGCACAAGCGCCTGAAGCTCCTGGCTGAGAAAAGGATGACTTCCCTGATTTCAGGAACGGGAAAAGGCGGGATCAGATCGTGAGGAGACCACTCTAGATGCTGGGACTCATCAAAGGCATGCATGCGACGATTAGCCATCTTCTTACCCGGAAGGTTACTGTCCAGTACCCCGAACAGCGCCGGCAGCTGCCGGAGCGCTCGCGCGGACTCTTACGCATGCGCCTCAAGGACAACGCCGTCGCGCCGCGCTGCATCTCCTGCACGCTTTGCGAGCAGATCTGCCCGTCGGTGGCCATCAGGGTCTCATACGAACACAAACAGGCCGAGAATGTCTGGAGGCTGGACGCCGGCGCCGGAACCATGCTCAGCTATTTCAACCGCGGCGAGCGGGCTGTCGGGATCGAAGAGTGGCCCGGAGCGGATGGCGCGGATGATGTGAAATCCGCCGGCAGCTGCCTTGCCGGCTCGTTTTTGGATGCCAGAAGCCTGACGCCGATTGCTCTCGCCGGGGTCGCCGGGCGCACGGGCGTCTGGCTGAGCCAGATATTCAGCGTCGCCACTTTTTATGACTCGCTGGGGCCGGGAGCGCCTGCGCTCGAGCCCGCACCCGAAGTGCCTGGGCACTCTGCCACAGTCGGAGGATGCCCGTCTATACTGCTGGCCAATCACGGTGTCATCGATCCGGACAGCATCGACGCCTACAGCGGCACAGGAGGTTACAAGGCCGTCAACAAGTCGCTGACAGAGATGAGCCCTGATGAGATCGTGGAGGAGATAGCCGTAAGCGGCCTGCGCGGGCGCGGCGGCAGCGGTCACGCGACCGGCGCCAAATGGAAAACCTGCCGTGAGGCCGAAGCGGCTCAAAAATATGTGGTCTGCAATGCCGACGAAGGCGACCCCGGCTCATTCAAGGACCGTTCGATCCTGGAGAACAATCCGCACGCGGTCGTAGAGGGAATGATCATCGCCGGCTACGCGACCGGCGCGAGCCAGGGCATCATCTATATCAACGCCGAAAACTCGCTGGCGCTGGAACGCACGCTGCACGCCGTTGACCAGGCGGAGAGCCGCGGCCTTCTGAACGACGAGATACCGGGCACGGGATTCACTTTTTCCATCCGGGTCAGCGCCGTTCCGGGAGCTTTTATCGGCGGCGAAGAGACGGCGGCGATCGCCACACTGGAAGGCAGGCGGCCGATGCCGAAGGTGCGGCCCCCATGGCCGGCGGCCGGGCAGGGCCTGCACGGGATGCCGACGCTGGTGGAGAACGTCGAGACGCTGGCGACGACGCCCTGGATCATCAACAACGGCGCCGGCGCTTTTGCGAAGATCGGCGCTCCGCACGCGCCCGGGACAAAACTTTTCAGCCTGACGGGGGCGGTCGGCAAACCCGGCCTCTACGAGGCTCCGCTGGATATCACATTGAAGAAACTGGTAGAGGAAGAGGCCGGCGGTTTTGCCGGTGATATCAA
>JBAZZU010000043.1:0-13866 GCA_041658605.1 Thermoleophilia bacterium
CACATATCGATAAAACTACTAAGAATACGCTAAAGGTTTTGTTTGACGCGGTCGACAATTGTTCAAATGAATCATACGAAATGGCAAACCCGCCGCGAGACGGGGGCGCAAAGCCAGGGGTCTCACGAAGACAGCCCAGCTGCCGAAGCTTTTGAACGCAAGCTCTTAGGTTTTGGGAACTGGGTAATTTTTTTGCCCCAACCGGCGAGTACAAGCTCAATTGCTTTGGAATTTTTCAAAGTAGCTGAGCTTTTTATATAGATGCGACGGGCACGAGGGATGAGGTCAACTATCTTCCGCCTCAGGGGTTGGAAGGCCAATGTGACAAGGGGGTTACATGATGAGATTCTCTGTAAAAGTAGCAATTCTTTCCGTAACAACGCTGGTGCTGGTACTTGTTCTTGCATCAGCTGTTTACGGGGCTGCGCCAGTCTCCGATCCAGTAACAGTGAACGTCCAGGTGAACGATTTTATTTCAATCAGTAACCCTGGCGACGTTACATTGGCTGCCATCGCGGGTACGGGTGGCTCATCCGAGAGCAACGCCACCTGGCAGGTAGCGACCAACAATGATGCTGGTTACAAACTGGAAATAGCTGCCACTGGCTCTCCGGCCATGACAAAAGGCACGGATTCTTTCGCAGACTACAGCGGCGTGGGCGTCTGGTCTATACCCGCAGCCCAGTCCGCATTTGGTTTCAGTGTAAATAACACAAGCAGCTACCAGGGTTTTACCGGAGCGATCCCGATTCAGGTTCGCAATTCAACTAACGAAACGGCAGGTGAAGATACGATAATAAACTTCAAGGCCGAGGTTGGCGCCAGCCACCTGCAGGCCAGCGGAGCCTACTCCGCTAACCTTACAGTTACCGCAACAACGCTGTAACTGTAACTAAAACCACATAGCAACACGTCAAACGCAAAACTTGGCTGAAGTCCTCTACGCGAGAGGGCTTCAGCCTTTTTCGTGGGATATTAATCACCCTCCTTTAGCCTGCTGATGCAGGAAACAATGTAATATAATCGAAGATATCTACTCAAGTCGGAGCAACTTCAATTGGCGGACGCTATCTCATCACCTTTATCAAAAAATGTACCACCATTTCTCAGAAAGGCTGCGCCTTTACTAACGACTCGTATTACGTGGCCTGGTAGAATTACCTTCCTCGTCTCCGGTCTGATAATGCTTGTGGTTGCAGGCGCAGTTTTCACTGCGGACTCCTATGCCTATACCGTCGAACAGCACCCGGACCAGGTGACCGGCCAGTTGGTCGTCTCCCCAACTAAATACGATCTTAAAATGAAACCTGGTGAGACTTCCTCCCAGGACATCATTGTCGCCAACAGGACCGGCAAGACCCAGACCATAGAATTCTCCGTGGAAGACTTTGAAGGATCATCGGATCCAGCCCAGGCAACCTTTTTTATGGGGGATGAGGACAGTAACTGGGGGGCGCGCCACTGGATCGAGCCGGAAATCAGAAGCATCGTCCTGGACCAGGGAGAGACAATCACGTTCAGCGCGAAAATTTCTGTTCCCAGAAGTGCTGAAGCAGGAGGCCATTACGCCGCCCTGTTTTCATCATCTGAAATGGAAACTACGGATGAACATGGCTCCGCCATCAGCATAACCAGCCGCGTCGGATGCCTTTTTCTAATATCTGTTTCCGGCGATGTCCGGGAGGAAGGCAATATCGGCCCTATTGAAAAGCCGTCCTTCACCGAGTATGGGCCTCTGGAGATCGGGCTGGTTTTCAACAATACGGGCAATGTACATCTGAAGCCTTCAGGCCGGATAATCATCACAAATTTTCTCGGACAGACCATGGCAGAGATTCCCGTCAAGGAATGGGTTGTATTGCCGGAGTCGTCCCGCCGGAACCTGGTGGAATGGGATGAACATAACCTGTTTGGCCGCTATACGATCAGGGCGGAGATCACGTATGGCGCGGAGGGTCAGCAGGTAACCGTCTCTGATAGCGTATGGGCCTTGCCATGGAAGATCGCCCTCGTCGTGGCGGTATCGATCGTCATCTTCATTGTGCTGATATCTTTCCTGGTGCGCAGAAAGAGAGGCAATCGCCGCGAGCTTGAGACAGAACTCGAGCGGCTGCGGGGCAAAGACACCGATGTAACCCTGGAGCCTGAGCCGGCGCCAGAAGAGCCCGTACCGGCCACTGATGTCGTAGAGCGCCCGGCCAACAGGTTGATAGAGCTGAATGTGCTCTTTCCCTCCACCGAGGATTCGAGGGTGATCAATCTCGCTGATCCTGAGATTCAGGAGCTCGTCAGGGATCTTATAAACAGCGAGCTTGATCTTGCTCGCGCCTTTATTGAAGAAGGCAATCCCGAGCAAGCTCGTCACGAGCTCCTGGAAGCAAGAAACGCAGCGCGGACGGCCGGTATGCTGGCTGAAGCAGGCGGCATCGACGACATGCTGCAGTCACTTTAGCAGTCCCCTCCCGCCCGCCACCTCATATACAAATAGCCATTTTAATGATATTATTGCCATGCTTTTTTTAAGGTTAACGAGGTAACGATGCTGGAGTAAACAATCAAATTTCCCGCAATGACGGCATGGTCAAAAAGAATACTTATTTTGTTTTTGCTGCTATGCGGTGTCGTGTTATCTATCTTCGGGCAAACCGCCCTGGCGTCTGATTCGTCTGCTTTTAAAGTAAACCTGCAGGTGATTGACTCAATATCTGTTTCGATCGATGGCGGGGCTTCGGGTTCGAATGAGGTTATACAGATAGTTGACATTTATTCGGGAGTGACCACTTATATAGTTCTTGATTAGTTGATCCATGCCGCGTAGCAGCACCTTCGGGTGCTGTTTTTTTTGTCTACTATTCCGCGTATGCCGTGTAGACGATTGGGACGGAATAACTTCCGGAAACAGCCAAGCCTGGAAGCATAAGGCGATAATCGAAGAAATATGATATTCCGTTTGTGGCGCCCTGTCCCGTCGAGATCACGGTTTCGGCGTCAGGAGGCTTGACTATCGGAAGCCATGCGCCCGGACCATCGGTGTCCTGTTTCCACGCGAGATTGGATATATATATATAGTTTGCCGGGTTTGTCTGCTCCAGGTCGCCCGCAGCAGCTACTTTAAGGCCCCACTGGCTGTTGGATTTGATGGTCAGTTTCGAAGCATATTGAGGTGATGCTCCATCACCTACATAGTAAGTGGTGCCCGGGTTGACGCTTCCGAAGCCTACAGACCCTGTACCTGGGGAGCCGTCGCGGTTATAGGTTTCATTTACCGTTATTGTGATAGTACCCGGGGCCGGGACGTATTCGACGGCAAGCTTAGGCCTCAATGCCGGATCGACGCTGTAATCGGAAGAATAGAAACTTTTGTAATCCGTCGCGCTTCCGCTCTCTGATGTCTTCCTGATCAATGCCCCGTTGTTGACAACTGTTCCATTTACCCAGTCCTGAACAATACCGGGGACCAGGAAATCAACCCAGTCGGCCGTGGTGGAGGGTGCGTTGGTTGTGTCCGCTGCTGTTACATTGAAATCTCCGCCAGCAGATATCCATGAAGATGCGCCGTTGGACGTAGTCCATGTGGCGCCGTCGCCGCTGGCCGTTCCGTTTCCTGTCCCTTCCGTCCATGAACCGGTCGTATAATAAACGCCGAGCTCCGGGGTTGATATATCCGCCTGCGCGTATTGATACAGTGAAATCGTCGCGCTGTTTATTGTCGATCCGACGGGTATAGATGCAAGGTTGAACTTGAGCAGGCTTCTACGGTTCTCCGCGGAGGACGCATTTTCGCCGGCGTTGATTTCGCTTGATGAACCGTAGTTGAGGGTTATGCCTGAGCTGGAGATCCAGGTGTCGCTCCCTGCCGCTGAATCAGGCTGAATCGTGATAATCCTGGCGGTCTGGAAAACATAATCTCCTGAAACAGTCGGGTTGCCGAGTGGGTCTGTTGAAATCACCCGATAATGATATACGGTGTCCTCTGTAAGTCCGTTAAGAGCAACGCTGTGCTGATTGCCAAGGGCCGTATCGAGCATGGTACTCGAGCCATAACTGGTTGTCGTGCCGTATTCTACCTGCGAATCGGCCTGTTCATCAGTGGACCATTTGATGCTGGCGGCAGTGCGTGTGACGTTTTCAGCGCGTACTTCGCCAACCACGGGAGGTGTTGTCTCGGTTCCAAACCATTCTATCGTCAGCTTCGGGCGCAACGACGGATCTCCGGTAAAGTCCGATGAGTAAAAGCTCTTGGTGTCGCTGACCGCGGGATTTTCCGAGTTCTGCTTGATGATGGCCCCGTAATTGGGTATGCCGCCGTTGGATGGTGTCCTGATCCATACCTGTGCCAGGTTGTTTATACTCCACGTTTCCCAGGTGGACACCGAATCGGGCGCGATCACGCTTACGCTGGGAAAGGCAACATAATCTCCACCGGGTGCCGTCCAGTTTGTAGAGCCATCATATGTGTTCCAGGTGGCGCCGTTGCCGGTGGCTGAACCGGTGCCACTGCCTTCAACCCAGTCGTGCGACGTGAAATTGTGCAGATCCAGCGTGGTCGTTGAATTGCTTCCCTGCCCCATCTGGTAGAGAGACATGTTGGCGCTCACGACGCTGGCGTCCGTCGGAATAGCCGACAGATCGAAATATACAGCGCTTCGCATTGTTCCCAGGTCCGGTGTTGCCATGTCTCCTGCGCTCATCGTCGTATTCGCTCCCCAGTTCCATGCGGGTTGACCTGTACCGTAATATGTATCCTTGCCCATACCCGGAAACAGCTGGATAACTGTCAGATTTGCTGTCCGGAAACTGTATTCTGACGATATAGACTGGTTGCTGCTGTTGTCAGTTGAAAGTACCTGGCAGTAGTAGGTTGTCGACGGCTGCAGGCCGGAGAGCGCCTGAGCGTGAGAGGTAACCATCGCCGGGTTGAGTGTTGTTGTGTTCGTATAGACTCCGGATGAGGTGCCGTAACGCACCTGTGTATCCGACACTTCATCGGTTGTCCAGCTGATCGCGGTGCTGTTGCTGTTCGTCTGGGAATCCGCCACTCCAGTGATCACCGGCGGATTGTTGTTCACATAGACCTGGCGCAGCACAACGCTCTGGTTTCCCGGATTGCCGGCGCGGTCGGTGACGGTCAGACGCAGCGTATAGAGTATGTTGTCCGTTAGGCTTGTGGTGTCCCAGTTGCCCAGCGTGCCCGGATTCACGGGCGGCATGTTGGTCTGGGAGTTGATGGTTGTCCACGATGAAGGAGACGCACCGGCGCCGTATTCCAGAAGATAATTGTAATAGCTGTATGTATCGTCTGCTGTCCCGGTTACCGGGACTATACCTTTCACATATGAAGACGCCGCGGGAGAAATTATCGACGCGGTGGGCGGCGAATCGTCGATGAGGATCATACGCGACATGTCGTAGATGCGCGCTGTTGCGCTACTCATCAGATGAGAATTAATAGAGTACCATTGCCCGTCGGTAAGGCCGGTCGCAGGCAGGGTGAGAGTATAACGATGATAATAAGTTGAAACACGGGCATAGTTTGCCATGGTCAGCGATGTACCGGCGCCGGTCACGATGTTCTTCAGGGTGTTGGTCGTATAGGTCACGTTGCGGTTAGCGGCAGCACCAAATCCCATTACATTAACAGTGGCCCCCGACCTGAAAGCATATGACTCGTCTGCCGAATTTGGTGGATAATTCTGCGGGCCGGTCCAGTAGAAGTTCATGAACCTGGCAGCCTGGGTGGTCAGCTTGATCTCGTCTTCAAAAGTGACCTGGTTGCCGCCGTTGATGATCTGCCCGTAAATTCTAAAAGGGTATGTCTGGCTCGCCGGGATGGTGACTGACGAATAATAATCCGAGCCGACCTGGGTCCATACCAGATTGCGGGCGGAGTAGCCGGTAGCTGGAGGGACCCCGTTGACATTACTTCTGTACAGGTAAAGGTAGCCGGTTCCGGCGTTTATGCGTGTTGTGTGCACTTTTACGTAAACGGTTGCCCCGGACGCGAATCTATTGGTGAACTGGTTGCCGCCACCGCTGCACTGGTTTGTTGTGCAGAACTGGATTGTATCGCCGTTGCTGAAAGAATAGCTGCCAGTCGTGTTTTCTCCGTAAGCTCCCGCTTGATCGACGTACGAATGGAGGATAAATATGGTCAGTGAAAGGGTGGCAAACAACGCGGCGGCCAGGATTGGAAGCGGCCTGATTCCTCGTTCTCCAAATCTCCTGTGCGATTTTCCGGTAATATCCATTCCTGAAACCGGCTCCCGGTAACTGATTTAATGATCGCCCCGCTTTGGCGCTCGCCGGGTTTAAAAAAGCCAATAAGGCCTTTCTGGTTATCAAGTCACCGGGGTTTAATCGGGAGAGTGCATCTGTAATCGCAGCCGGCTCTTCCTCGCCAGCTTTTTTGCGCTTCGTTTGTCACGCCCGCTACAAATCAATAGAGAGTGATTTGCCTGCCTCCCCCGGTGACTAAAAACTGGCAATCCAGGACAAACGATTCTTGACTTCACGCATACGTCATAACCTTTTATCTCATCCGATCCGGATATGAATCGTCCCGGATTTATTGCCGTAATTTGCCCTCTTTTCGCCATTTGAGCCCAAAAACTTTAGCTAAAAACGGTGTTTGCATGGCGCCGATAACACCGGTGAATGAAATCAACAGAAACATCATTGTCAGCTTCCAGGGAAATACCACAAACCAGGACGTCTTTTTCACTGGGGCGCCGACTCCGGAACCGAGAGTCGCGGTTATTGTTCCTGCCCCGATGAAGGGAATGTCATCCCAGACAGCGTATGTGACGGCGCTCTGGCCAATCTGGATTTCGTCGCTGTTCGTACTCAGAAAGACTTCATTTCCAGGCAGCCCGTCAATGGCGACCGTGCCGCGAAGCATGGTAGGGAAATTACCTGTATTGCGGCCATGGAACTTCATGCTGACGGATTCGGTCGAGTCGATTATGTGAGGGATGGATATATCAACTTCATCCACAGGGTGTATCGTCTTGATATCAAGCATCACAGCCACTCGCCCTACGATGGCCAGTTCACGCTCGGAAGGTGAGATGATATCGAAAAGCAGCACGTCCCGTGTCTGGCCGGATTGCGAACCGGCCGGAACATCTATCAAAAGTGTGATGTTCGACGTTTGACCAGGTTTCAGTGTAATCTGCTCGGGATCGAGATGAATTCCCGTATTATCGGAGCCGGTGTTTGTGCCGCCTTCGATTCTGCCCCTGACGATCATCTCCTCTCCGGATGAGTTTCTGAGCATTATGGTCTCACGTGTCGTATCGCCGGCCGGGATGACGGGAGCAAGGTGGGTCGGGCTCACATTAAGTCCGACATCGGTCGCCGCGTATGCGGGCACCACGATCGCACCCATACAGGCAACAATAAAATTTACGATAAAAGAGAGCGTGATGGATCTTGACATGGCGCCTTTCTCCGTTAGCCTGAATCCTGCGGCGGACCATGAGGATAAAATTCGACGTCAGCTGTCTTTACCCTGCAAGTGAGCGGATTTACTACCGATTGAAAAGATGCCCTGTTACTTTTTTAAAAGGGGCTTGAGGGCCGCGCCCGTGTGTGAGCGGCGCTTGCGGACGATACTTTCAGGCGTGCCTGACGCAATCAGATAGCCGCCCAGATCCCCCCCCTCGGGACCCAGGTCGATTATGTGATCGGCGCACTTTACCACGTCGAGATTGTGTTCGATAACCACCACGGTATTGCCCGCGTCGACCAGCCGCTGCAGCACCTCGAGGAGTTTCTCGATATCGGCGAAGTGGAGACCGGTCGTCGGCTCGTCCAGGATATAGAGCGTCCTTCCGGTGGCTACCTTGTTGAGCTCAGAGGAGAGTTTGACGCGCTGCGCTTCTCCGCCTGAAAGCGTGGTCGCCGGCTGACCGAGGCGGATATAGCCGAGGCCTACATCGACCATCGTCTGCATGCGCCTCGCTATCCTGGGTATTGCATCGAAGAATTCCAGAGCGGCGGCGGCGCTCATGTCCAGGACTTCGGCAATATTCTTGCCCTTGAAGCGCACCTCGAGAGTTTCGCGGTTGTAGCGTTTGCTCTTGCAGACCTCGCACGGAACATAGATGTCCGGAAGGAAGTGCATCTCTATCTTGATGGTGCCGTCGCCATGGCATGCTTCGCAGCGGCCGCCGCGTACGTTGAAACTGAAGCGTCCCGCCTTGTAACCCCGGACCCGGGCTTCGGCTGTCACCGCGAACAACTTGCGTATATGGTCGAAAACGCCCGTATACGTGGCGGGGTTGGAACGCGGCGTCCGTCCGATCGGCGACTGGTCGATATTGATTATCTTGTCGATCTGCTCGGTTCCATCGATGCGATCGTGGACGCCTGGCCCCTGCTTTGCCCTGTGTATGCTGCCCGCCAGCGAGCGATAGAGGACATCATTTATCAGCGTGGATTTTCCTGAACCGGATACCCCGGTAACGCAAACGAACTTGCCCAGTGGTATTTCTACATCGATGCCCTTCAGATTATGCTCCCTGGCTCCCCTGATGACGATGCTGCCCCTGTCGGCACCGCGCCGTTCCGGCACGGCTATGCTTCGCTTACCCCGTAGGTACGCCGCCGTAAGGCTGCGGCGGGATTTCAGAAGTTGCTCGACGGACCCTTCCGCGATGATCTCTCCCCCGTATTCTCCCGCACCCGGGCCCATATCCACGATATAGTCGGCGGAGCGCATGGTCTCTTCATCATGTTCTACGACGATGACCGTGTTTCCCAGATCACGCAGGCGATGCAGGGTATCGATTAATTTGCGGTTGTCCCGCTGATGCAGGCCGATGCTGGGTTCATCAAGAATATAGAGGACGCCTACCAGGCTGGAACCGATCTGGGTCGCGAGGCGGATGCGCTGGCCTTCTCCGCCTGAGAGGGTCCCGGCCATGCGGTCAAGAGCCAGGTAGCCCACGCCGACGTTGTCGAGAAAACGCAGGCGTTCCCTGACTTCCTTGATGACCCGGCTGCCGATCAGCTGTTCGGTCTCCGAGAGGCTGAGGTCTGCGAGAAATTTTTCCGTATCCCTGATCGGCATGGTGGCAGTCTCATGTATGTTCTTGTCGCCAACTGTTACCGCGAGGCTGCCTGGTTTGAGACGGGCGCCGTTGCAGACCGGACAGGGGTGGATCGCCATCAGCTGCGAGATGCGGTCCCGGACAAGAGTTGACTCGGTCTCGAGGTTGCGCCGCTCGAGGTTGGGGATGATGCCCTCGAGGTTCCAGGAACGCGAGCGGCGGCTGCCGCGCCTGTCCTTGAAACAGTCCGCCTTGTTTCCGTAGAGCATCAACTGCCGGTCTTCCTCGGGCAGATCTTCGAAGGGCGTGTCGAGATCGATGTCATAGTATTGGGCGAGGCGGCGGATAACGTGCCTGAAGCCCATGCTCCAGGAAAGGATGTTCGCCTCGCGCAGGGAGCGGGATTTATCCGGGATCAGCAGGTCGAGGTCGATCTCCTCCTGGTAGCCGAGGCCCGTGCAGTTCTCGCAGGCGCCATAGGGGCTGTTGAACGAAAAGATGCGGGGGGCCAGCTCCGCCAGGCTGATGCCGCAGTCCGGGCAGGCGAACTGTTCCGAGTAAGTCACAGTGCTGCCTTCGGCGGTCTCTGTGTCTATCAGGCCACCCGACAGGGCCGCCGCGGTCTCGACCGAATCTGTGAGCCGGTGGCGGATGTCTTCCTTTATTATCAGCCGGTCGACGATTATCGCAATGTCGTGCCGGAGTTTTTTGTCGAGCGTGATCTCCTCTTCAAGAAGGCGGATATCACCGTCTATCCTGGCGCGGGTAAAGCCGTCGCGGCGTACCTGTTCAAGAAGGTCGCGGTATTCGCCCTTGCGGCCCCTGATGAGGGGGGCGATGACCATGAAGCGTGTCTCCTGGGGCATTTCCAGTATCTGGTCGACTATCTGCTGCTGCGACTGGGCGGCGATCAGTTTGCCGCAGCTCGGGCAGTGCGGCTTGCCGATTCGGGCGTATAAAAGGCGCAGGTAGTCGTAGATCTCAGTGACCGTGCCTACGGTCGATCGCGGGTTCTTGCTGATGGCGCGCTGGTCTATCGAGATAGCCGGCGAAAGGCCTTCGATACTGTCGACATCCGGTTTTTGCATCTGTCCGAGAAACTGGCGGGCGTACGCGGAAAGCGATTCGACGTAGCGGCGCTGGCCCTCGGCGTAGATGGTGTCGAACGCCAGTGAGCTCTTGCCGGAGCCCGAAAGGCCGGTGATGACTATCATCTTGTGCCGCGGTAATGTGATGGAGATGTTCTTGAGATTGTGCTCGCGGGCGCCGCGAATTGTTATGTGATTTGACATATTAAGTCAGATTATAAAGGATTCACTGAATAATCGTATTGTTAATGAATTGGCGCATATTTGTTATGACTAGCCAAGGGTATAACTATGACTGATGTGGTATCAGAATTGCCAGTTAACCTTTTTACTATATTAAAAACACCATTATTCAGTAGTGATAATATTTTTTGTCTTACATGAATGACACCTTAAAAAAGAATGCAATTTTTCTTTCTGGCGCAATTGTTGCTGTAATTTTTTCTTTTCTTTATTACTCCAGGCTTCTTGCAAGCTTTTTTACAGGTGCAGATACACTTTGGCAGATTGATGACAGCCGTATATCATCCTTTGGTGATCTGGGACGTATTTTAACCGAGCCGATGCTTGGTCATGATTATTATATCGGTGGAGGAATTTTTTATAGACCTCTCACCAGCCTCATGCGCAGTCTGGATTATGCAATCTGGAATATTAATCCTTATGGCTATCACCTAACAGACCTGTTATTACATTTGACAGTAGTAGCGCTGATATTCTGGTTGATTCGCATCCTTTTTAATTCTAATGCAGCAGCATGGTTGGGCGCCGGCATATTTCTTGTCCATCCTTCAGTATCAAGAAGCCTCGGTGGTCCAGCCGGCGCTGGTGACATTCTTATGTCTGCATGTTTCCTTTTTGCGTTCATAACGTTTGTTCTATATCTGAATAGACGCCGAAGATTTATTTTATCTATTTCCCTTGTAGCGTACGCATTTGCGCTTTTTTCCAAAGAAACTGCTTTCTTCCTTTGGCCGTTGATGTTTCTATATGTTTTACTTTTCCAGGGAAAGGGTGAAGATATACGAAACCGGGCAATCCTCGCAATACGAAATTCCTGGCCTTATATCGGACTTGCAGTTATATTTTTTCTGATTAGATTGTTAGTGCTGCAAGGCATCGGAGGCTATCAGCATGAGAATCAGAATCTAATGAATTCTGTAATCTCATCAATAGATATGACCAAGACATTCTTTATGAATCTTCTACGACCAGCCTATGGCTTATCAAATCAAACCAACTCATTGGTAATTTGGATCAGCCTCTTTGTACTTTGCTTTGTCAGTTCTATTATGTATTTTTTCTCATTATTTTTAATCACAAAGTTATTATTGGACCGAAAGTATTCATTAATCGCATTGAGTTCTCTCATACCGCTTGTACTGCTGACTGTTATGATTATTCTCAGAATGCTCAGTGATATTTCTCTGTTGGGAATGGTTTATCAGATTTTCCTAATAGCCCTGATTGCGAGTTTGGTTTGTCTTATTAATATCGCTATTACTTTCAAATCAGCTATTATCGAGCATTTTAAAACAACATCACGCCTTAAGCTTTACCTTTTCCTTCTTATTTGGATGATTATTCCACTGGGAGTTAGTCTCTCTACAAGGGCTTTCAACACATATAACATGTACTTCCCAAGTATTCCTTTTTGCATCATTCTCGCAAACGCTCTGGTTGATTTAATCTCGGTCAGGTATGAACAAAATAGTGACGTATTGAAAACTGCAAGAAGGCCTCTGTTATTCGCCCGCGCAAGCGCGGTATTTATTATTTTGATAATTTCTGTATCTTCATTTAATGCAACTAGCCGAATGTCTGATCTAAAAATGACGGAGCTGTTCTTAGTGAAAATCACGGACACTGCGTCCCTAATTCCTGATTCTGGCCAAATCGATGTCTACAATTTTCCCAACGCTATTTTTTCCCTGGAGCGTAACCAAAAAGTTAGTGAGTATAATATTAGATGTTGGTTAAATATTGCCCTTCCGGAAAATAAAGTACGGGTCAATATCAAGACCTTCGATGGTTCAGATGAATATCCGCAGCAGCTATTTTTCGATGACAACTGGGAAGATAAAAACCATGTTAGCCTGTATGTTCAGCAGAGTTACTAGAGTGATGACAGGAAATATCTCAGGCTAAGCTATTGTTTTCAGTTTCTCGGTTGTTTTCTACCTTCTCTGCCTGGCGAGTTCCTTGATCTGGTCACGTAACTTGGCGGCGTACTCGAATTTCAGCTCCTCGGAGGCGGCAAACATCTCCTCTTCGAGCAGGGCGATTGCTTCGTCGATCTCCTGCCTGGTCATTTTCTTTGCGGCGTAGCGCACCCGGTCGGCCTTATAAGGAATGTTGGGCTCGCCCAGCATGGAGCTCATGTCGGAGACGCTTTTGATAATTGACTGGGGCGTGATGCTGTGTTCTTCATTGTACGCCACCTGGATACCTCGGCGGCGGTAAGTCTCGTCGATTGCCCGCTTCATGGCCTTCGTCTCCCTGTCGGCGTACATAATGACCTTGCCGCGCACGTTGCGGGCGGCGCGGCCGATCGTCTGGATCAGGGCGATCTCCCCGCGCAGGAATCCTTCCTTGTCGGCGTCGAGGATGACCACCAGGGTCACCTCCGGCAGGTCGAGTCCTTCACGCAGCAGGTTAACGCCTACGAGTACGTCGAATTCTCCCAGGCGAAGGTCGCGCACGATCTGGATCCTCTCCAGCGTGTCGATATCCGAATGCAGATAGCGGACCTTGAAGCCCAGTTCCAGCAGATAGTCCGTCAGGTCCTCGGCCATCTTCTTGGTCAGCGTGGTGACCAGGACCCGCTCTTTTACTTCAACCCGCTTGCGGACCTCGTTCATGAGATCGTCCACCTGATGCTCCGTGGGACGGACTTCCACCTCGGGATCGATCAGCCCGGTGGGACGGATAACCTGCTCCACTACCTGCGTGCTGTGCTCGAGCTCCCATGGTCCGGACGTCGCGCTGACGCAGATCAGTTGCGGCACCCGCTGAAGGAACTCCTCGAACTTCAGTGGCCGGTTGTCGAGCGCCGATGGCAGACGGAAACCGTAATCGATCAGCGTCTGCTTGCGTGAGCGGTCGCCCTTGTACATGCCGCCGATCTGCGGGACCGTGTTGTGGGACTCGTCAAGAAAACAGATGAAGTCGTCGGGAAAGAATTCGAGCAGGGTGTTGGGAGGCTCCCCGGGAGCGCGGCCGTCGAGGATGCGAGAATAGTTCTCGATGCCCGAACAGAAACCGGTTTCCTTCATCATTTCCATGTCATAGCGCGTACGCATGAGCAGGCGGTGGGCTTCAATTTCCTTGCCCTGGCTCTTCAGCTCCGCGATTCGCATATCCATCTCGGTGCGGATTTCTTCCAGCGCGCTTTCTATGGTTTCGGGCGAGGTGACAAAGTGGGTAGCCGGATAGATGGATATCTGGTCGAGCTCTTCCAGTATCTCACCGGAGAGCGGCTCCAGACGCTGGATCCTTTCGACCACGTCGCCGTAGAACTCGATGCGCAGTACGGTGTCCTCGTAAGCCGCGTGCACTTCCAGGACATCACCGCGCAGGCGAAACTGACCGCGAGTGAAATCGTAGTCGCCGCGGCTGTACATTATATCCACGAGGCGCCGCGTCACAGCCTCCAGCCCGGGTTCGTCACCGATTTTCAGCATAACCATCTTCGCCAGATACTCTTCGGGAGACCCGAGGCCGTA
>JBAZZU010000044.1:0-13654 GCA_041658605.1 Thermoleophilia bacterium
TTGCCACGGCAAAACCAAAACGCTGGGCTCGCGCTTACTTCAACCGCGGATTGTACCTTTTTGCCCGGGGCGGCGGACGACCGCTTTCCTGCCGGGCCGCAGACGACTTTTTTTTCCTGAGCCCGGAGGGAACCGTTTACGCATGTAATGTGCTGGACCTGCCGCTGGGAAGTCTCCGTGAATCGACATTTGAGGAGATATGGAACTCAGAGGCGGCAATCGAGGGAAGGAAGCAGGTCCATGCCTGCGGCATGGGATGCTGGATGGTCTGCACGGCACGCTCTTCAATGAAGCGGAACCCGGTCAAAGTCGCAAACTGGGTCGCAACGGGAAAAGCGAAAGTCGCGCTGAAAAAGCCGGTCCTCTGATCTCCGGCCTTCGGTTTATTTCGTGAGTCGATATTTCATGAGTCATCAATGAAGATAGCAGTGCTGGGAACCAAGGGCATACCGGCCCGGTTTGGCGGCATAGAACGCCATTGTGAGGAGCTTTATCCCCGGATTGCCGCACGCGGCCATGAGGTCACTGTATTCGTGCGGCGCTGGTACACGCCGGTCACCGGACCCTACAGGGGCGTCACCCTGAAAGCCGCGCCGACAGCAAATTTCAAGGGTCTGGATGCTTTCGCTCACACCGCCGCCGGTTCATTCGAGGCGATGTTCCAGGGTTTTGACATAGTCCACTTTCATGCCATCGGGCCCTCATTGTTCTCTTTCATGCCTCGCCTGAGCCGTAGCGGTACCGTCGCGACCGTACATGCCCTTGACTGGCAGCGCGCAAAATGGGGCAGGGGCGCACGGGCCGTGCTGAAGGCAGGAGAATGGGCGTCGGCCCACTTTCCCCAGCGCACAATCGTCGTATCCCAGGAGCTGAAAAAATATTTCATGGAAAAGTACGGCCGCGAGACGGTCTATATTCCCAACGGCGTGGTGCCGGTCGAGAAGCCACGCGCCAGAGACCTGATCGGGAAACTGGGTCTTGAACCAGGCAAATATCTCCTGTTTCTGGGACGCCTCGTGCCGGAAAAGGGCTGTCATGATCTAATTCAGGCATACCTGGGGTCGGGGATTCAGATGCCGCTCGTGATAGCGGGGGGAACCAGCCATTCTGACGATTACGTGCAAAGGCTGAAAAGCATGGCAGCGGATATATCTGGAGCCGATCAGCAGGGCGATGGCAAAGGGCGGGTCATCTTCACGGGAAATGTAGAGGGTGAACTGCATCACCAGTTGTCCGGGCATGCGGCGCTTTTTATACTGCCGTCGATGCTGGAAGGACTGCCCATTGTGTTACTGGAAATGCTGTCTCTGGGCATACCTGTGCTGGCCAGTGACATCGGGCCGAACCGTGAAGCTTTGCTGGATGGAGAATTCGGCGCCATCTTCAAGGCTGGAGATGTCGCTGATTTGCGCTCGAAGCTGGTACAATCTCTCAAAAGACTTGAGGAGCTGGGGAAAAAGGCCGATGCCGGCCGCAGGCATGTGAGGAAAGCGAACGATTGGGACAAGATTGCAGAACAGACTGAAAGAATTTACGAAGAGATTCTGGCAAGCTGAATCGTCAGCATTAAACGCGATATCTCCCGTAACCACGCCCGACGCGGCGCTTCTGGCAACAGTGGCCGCGGGGGAGGTCGAAGGCTCCGTGCTATGGGCGAAGAAGAAGAAACGCAAGCCCGCAGCCGCGCCGCCAAAGTCGCCTGCGAAATCTCCCGCGAAGAAGAAGGTACGCCACAAGCAGATTCCCGGAGAGGCACGAAAGCAAAAAAAGCCAACCTTTTCCAAAAGGGCTGACAAGTATTTCGACGGCTGGAGCGCGAAGCTCTCCGGTGAGGCGTTATCGGGCACCGACTGGGCGAGGCTAGCGGTCCTGGCTGCGGGTCTGCTGGTGATCATCTTCTACGGATTCAGCGCCGGGGGTTATTTCCCGATCCGGCGCAGCTATGGCGAACTCTGGGTTCTCTATCTGGTCGTTCTCGGCCTGCTGTTCAACTGGCAGGTTCCAGGCAGGATGTCCCGCCTGGGAATGGCGGAGGTCGGGGTTTTCAGCGCTTATTCGCTCTGGATCCTTTTATCCGTGACCTGGTCATACACCCCCGCCGAAAGCTACAGCGAGTTCCTGCGAGCCATTCTCTACCTGTCGGGTTTCCTGCTTTTTTACCTATATATGGCGCGGCGCGAGTGGCTGACCCTGTTGGGACACGTGTTCGTGACGATAGTGGCGATTGTGGCGCTTTCATCTCTGATGGGAAAGATCTTCCCCGATCAGAAGCCGTATGACTTCGACGCCAGGCTGAGCAACCCGATAACTTACTGGAACACCATGGCCCTGTTCGCGGTGATGGCTTTCCCGATCGGGCTGAGGGTGCTGACGGAGAAAGCAACAAATTTGCTGACCCGCTGCCTGTACGCCTCGGCTCTGTTTCTCTTCCTGATCGTCATGTACTTCACTTTTTCCCGCGCATCCTATCCGCTTTTTGTGATTGTCATCGCCGTATATATCCTGCTCTCGGTAAACCGTCTGCGTTCCCTGCTCCAGACCTGTATCACGCTTTTCTGGGCCGCGGTGACAATAGGTATCTGTTATCTGTGGCTGCCCGGGATGCTCAAGCTGTCTCCTGATCTTGATGAGCGAGTAGGCCAGGGGCACAATCTGGGTATTGTCATGCTGGTGGTGCTCCTGCTGGTGCTGGCGTCGCAGTTCTTGCTGCAAAGGCTTGAGAAACGTGTCGTTATCACAGTCGAACAAGCCGCAAAGATCGGTCGCGGACTGGCTGTGGCAGGGCTTGTCGCCGTCATCCTCACGAGCGGACTTTATATCGCTAAATATGGGAACCCGATTTCCAAGATCAGCGCGCAGATAGGAACTTCCGAAGCGAAGAGGACCGAGGCCGCGCAGACGGCGGAAGAAAGGCTGTTCAGCCTCCAGTCCGAAAGATTCCAGGAATACAAGGTCAGCCTCGATACTTTTTCGGCTCATCCGATTACCGGCACCGGTGCGGCTACCTGGTCGGTCAGCTGGATGCAGAACCGTCCCGGCTTTACCGACGCGTCCGGCAAGATATATGACATGCCCGTAAAGAACGGCCACTCGATATTTTTTGATGCTCTCGCGGAGCTGGGCATCGCCGGCATCGGGCTGCTGGTCGCCTTCTTTACCCTGTTCATTGTGATAGCCGTAAGGGACCTGCGTTTTCTGGGACACACCAGGCAACGTGAGATCTACGGAGCTTTTTTCGCGGCCTGTCTGGCGCTGGTAATACATGCACAGTTTGACTGGGACTGGCAGATGCCGGTGGTCTTTCTGTCGTTCGCCATGTTCGCGGGAGCGCTGCTGCGGTACGGGATGCTGTCCCGGGCTGAGGCGGCGGTGGAAGGTGAAGCACGGGTCAGCAATGAGAATTCCGCACGGGGTTTTATCCTGGGCAGACCATCGGTCCTGAGATGGGTCGGCGGTGGCTTGTGCCTTGTCGCCATGGTGCTGGTTATCCTCTTCCTTTTTTCAGAGACCCGCATAGAGAGTGCCAACGAGCAGACCAGGACGATCGCCGTTCTGGCACAGCAGGGTAACATGACGCTGCTCGGCGGCAAGTATATCGAGATGGAAAAGACGGCGAAGTCAGCCAGGAGTTATGACATCTGGAAGGTCGAGACCGAGCCGATCATTCTGCAGGCGATCGCCGTCCAGGGCCAGGGCAAGGTAGACGAAGCCGAGGCGCTGCTTCTCAAGGCCAGCGAGATCGAGCCCAACAACTACAAGATATACCTGAACCTGTCACGCCTTTATGTGAGCATGAAGAATGTTGACAGGGCGGTAGAGACTATCAAGCAGGCCAGAAGGCTGAATCCGCTGGAGTCCAAGGAGATCGGGCCGCAGGAAGAGCAGGTCCGGGCTATTGGCGGGGCTATATACTACAGGTACGGGCCGGACGGCGTACTGATCGTCGATTAAGGTAAGCGATACCGGGTGGAGTTCTACTTCTTCTCGTACATGTCCCGGTAATATTCCTCAAACTCGCCGCTCTTTATCTTCTCCCACCACCAGCGGTTATTGACGTACCAGTCCACGGTCTCCTTCAGGGCTTCATCGAAATCGTATTTCGGTTTCCACCCCAGGGCGCGGACCTTGCTGCAGTCGATCGAATACCGCAGATCGTGGCCGAGCCGGTCGGCTACCTGCCTGACCAGAGACTCCGGCTTGCCGAGGATCTCCAGGATCTTCTTCGTTATATTGATGTTGTCCCGTTCGTTGCCGCCGCCGATGTTGTAGACCTGTCCTACCTCACCCTGATGCAGGACGATGTCGATAGCGTCGCAATTGTCGGTCACGTATATCCAGTCACGTACGTTGGTACCGGCTCCGTACAGGGGCAGGTCGAGGTTTTCCATGGCATTGGTCGCAAACAGCGGTATTAATTTCTCCGGGTACTGGTAGGGGCCGAAGTTGTTAGAGCTGCGGGTGATAAGCGTAGGCAGGCCGAAAGTCGTGTGATAGGCCATGACCTGCATGTCGCCCCCGGCCTTGCTGGCCGAGTAGGGGCTGCTGGGTTCGAGTATGTCGGTCTCAGTGAAGGACCCCTCGTTGATGCTTCCATAGACTTCATCGGTGCTTATCTGCAGGTAGCGGCCGACGCCATGCTGGCGGGCGGCCTCCAGCAGCACATAAGTGCCGAAAACATCCGTATGGATGAAGTCGCCGGGGCCGCCGATGGAACGGTCTACATGCGACTCGGCGGCGAAGTTTACCACCGCGTCGACCTTGTCCATCACCTTGTCGACCACGTCCTCGTCGCAGATGTCGCCCTGCACGAAGCGGTAGTTGGGGTTGGGTTCGATATCCTTGAGGTTGTCGAGGTTTCCCGCGTAGGTCAGCTTATCGAGGTTGATCACCTTGTAATCAGGATGCTTGCTGAAAATCAGGCGTATGAAATTGCTTCCTATAAAGCCGGCGCCCCCGGTTACAAGTATCTTCAAGGTAAGTCCTCCATCAATAAGTTATCTGTCTTACAAACTCTTGCCTGTCATCCTGAGCTAGCCTGCCATCCCGAGTTAGCCTGACACCCCGACCTTGTCTGTCATCCTGAGCGAAGCGAAGGATCTGCTTCTCTCTTAATTATCATCATCCTTCAGCTCGCCCAGCGCCGTCAGACATTCTACCAGCCCGTCGTGCCAGTCGGGCATGATGATCTCGGGAGCACGCGTATTGGCGAGCACCGAGAAGGCCGGCCTTGGGGCCGGGGCGCCGAATTCGGCGGTCGTCGTCGGCTGCAGGTCGATATCCACGCCTGCCAGCCTGAAGATCTCGGCGGCGAAATCGTACCACGTGCACTGGCCGCTGTTGGTCATATGGTAGATGCCGGGCTGGTCCAGCCGGGTTTCGACCAGTTGCCTGATAGCGATCGCCAGATGCCCCGCGTAGGTCGGTGAGCCATACTGGTCGTTCACGACTTTCAGCTGGTCGCGCTCACGTCCGAGCTTCAGCATGGTCTTTACAAAATTGGCCCCGTGGTCGCCGAAAAGCCAGGCTGTGCGCACGATCATGCATCGATCCGGCAACGCCATGAGGACCTGCTCCTCGCCCGCCAGCTTGCTGCGGCCATACTCCCCAAGCGGCGCCACCGGATCTTTTTCGGTGTAGGCCTCTCCTTTGGTTCCGTCAAAGACATAGTCCGTGCTGATGTGGATCATTGACGCCGGCGCCTTGCCTAACAAGCCGTAATCCTCAGCGTCAAGTCCCGCACAGGCCCGGGCGATATTGCCGGCGCCCGTGGCGTTCACGGCATATGCCGCATCCTTGTTGGTCTCGCAGCCGTCGACATTCGTGAATGCTGCTGAGTTTATAACAAGCTCAGGCTTCACATCCACGATGAGCGAGTTGACCGCGGCGGGATCGGTTATGTCGATCGCCCCTCCCACATCCGTGCCGGGCATATCCGCACCGATCACTTCGTGGTCTGGCGATAAGGTCTTAAGAAGATCATGGCCGAGCTGCCCGGCCGCGCCTATGACAAGGATTCTCAAAGGTACATCATCCCATCTGGATATCCCAGTCGTACGGGATCTCGTCGGTGTCGAAGGGCAGACGGTACTCGTCGGGGTTCTTGTAGTCGTAGGTCTCGGTCGAGACATTGACCACGATTCCTTCACGTTCGCTGATGCATTTCCAGCCGTGATAGACGCCCGGTGGTATCTGCAGCAGTTTGGCGTTGTAGTCACCCAGGAAAAACTCGTTGACCTCGCCCTTCGTGGCAGAGCCCTCGCGCGTGTCATAGAGCACTACCTTGAACATGCCGGTGATGACGACGAAGTTGTCGGTCTGTATCTTGTGAAAATGCCAGGCTTTTACCACGCCTGGATAAGTCGTGGTCATGTAACACTGCCCAAACTTGATGAACAGGTCGTCGTCGGCGCGCAGCATCTCGGTCAAACGGCCGCGTTCGTCGGGCATGACCTTAAGGTCCTTGGTCTTTACTCCCTCAATCATTCATCCTCCCATGTTTTAAAAAGATCCTTCGCTTCGCTCAGGATGACAGTAATCTGTCATTCATGGTGATTTGATACTCTTTAAACTATCCCGATCCACGAATTGTCCCCGACCATGAACCGGTAGGCTTTCGGTTTAGTGTCCAGCCTGACGATCTCCACGTTCTTTCCGATGAGGCTGCCTTCCATCCGGCCGCGCAGGTCCAGGACCTTGCTTTGCTCCAGTATGATCGAGTGCTCGATCTCCGAATTGCGGATCTCCGCGTCGCTGTATATGGAAGTATAGGGACCGATGTAGCAATCGTGTACGACGGTCCGCTCTCCGATTATAACCGGGCCCCTGATGGTGCAATTATTGATTTTCGCGCCTTCCTCGATGATCACGCGGCCATGAATCTTTGAGTTTACCACCTCGCCGCGGATGTCCCCATCAAGGGCATCAAGAATGAGGCGGTTAGCCTCCAGCATGTCCTCGAGCTTGCCGGTGTCCTTCCACCAGCCCTGTACCACGTGTGGTTCCACACGCTTGCCTTGATCGATAAGACACTGGATAGCGTCTGTTATCTCCAGCTCGCCGCGCGGTGATGGTTTGATCGCTTTCGTGCATTTGTGTATCGCCGGCGTGAACATGTAGATTCCCACCAGCGCCAGGTTGCTCTTTGGTTTTTCCGGTTTCTCTACGAGCCTGACAACCTGTCCGTCCTCGACTTCCGCCACGCCGTAAGCTTCCGGATTGGGAACTTCCTGCAGCAGGATAAGCGCATCGGGAGTGTTCTTGACGAATGAATCCACCAGGTCGCTGATGCCATCGCGAAGAAGGTTGTCGCCCAGGTACATGACGAAGCTTGAATCACCCAGGAACTCCTCTGCGGTTAGTACTGCATGTGCCAGGCCCAGAGGCGCCTCCTGGGGGATGTAGGTGATCGTCACGCCCCAGCGTTCACCATTGCCGACAGCATCCTCGATCTCCGCGGCAGTATCGCCGACGACTATGCCGATGTCGGTGATTCCCGCGTCCCTGAGCGATTCAATGCCGTAAAAAAGAACAGGCTTGTTCGCCACGGGAACCAGCTGTTTGGCGCTGGTGTGGGTAATCGGCCGCAGGCGGCTTCCAGTGCCGCCACTAAGGATGAGTCCTTTAAGATTCACGCTGGAAAGTATATCAAAATTTGGTCAGATTGCGCTCTATTATCGTTCCGGGGCCGAAACAAAGTACTTATCGCAGGGAGCGCGATGCAATCCTGTCAGCCGGCGACGTATCGTCATCCACATAACATGTTCTGTCATCCTGAGCCAGTTTTGTCATCCACGCAACATGTTTTGTCATCCGGCACAACAGGTTTTGTCATCCACACAACATGTTTTGTCATCCTGAGCCGCAGGCGAAGGATCTGCTGTGTGCATGGCGGCTAAAAGCTTTGTTATACTTGCGCATGAAGAATTTGAACGAATCAGGCATTTCCATGCCTGATTCCCGCTCCACCCGGGCCCATAGCTCAGTTGGTTAGAGCATCCGACTCATAATCGGACGGTCGCTGGTTCGAGTCCAGCTGGGCCCACCAATGTCAGACCGCCCGGAAACAATTGATTACCACAATTCCTCTGTCGCTTTTCTTATTCTTCAGCGCAACTTGCCGTACTGACAGCCGTGTTGTCTTGTATTGCTTGCCGGATCAGCGGTCTGGCTTCGTCAATCATCAATGCATAGCCGACATTGTTCTGGCTTAAGGATCTGGCAAAAATTATTCCGGCTACGGATCCATCCGCGGCGATCAGCGGTCCGCCGGAATTACCAGGCTCCACATCGACCTGGACTTCATAAATATTCCTGATCACCAGTCCCCGGTTATATATGTTGCGCCCCGTGGCAGTCACATGGTCAATGATCACCCCGCTTCCTGCAACCAGGGGACCGCCTCCAGGATAACCAAGGACTGCGGCAGCGTCATTATTTGGCAGGACCTGACCGGTTAACGCCAGCGGCGGATCGGCGAGACCGTCTACACGCAGCACAGCGACGTCGAGATCGGGGTCGAACCAGATCGGCGTCGCCTGATAAGTTCCGCTTCCGTCAACAACTTCAGGAGCGGCAATGCCGCCTACCACATGAGCGTTTGTCACCACTATCTCATTGTCCACGACGAAACCCGATCCAAAAACCATCCCCCCGCAACCTTCGCCCTGTATTTTAACCACCGAGGCCTCATCATTGATCACTGCCTGATTATTAACAGTGTTGGACGGAGAAACGGTTGTGTGCTGAGGCTCGAGTCCCAGAAAGACATTCGGAAAGCCGTTGGGACTGATTATCTTTTCCAGCTGCGCGAAGATATCAGGTGGGGTCGGGAAAATTGCGTCCAGTTTACGGACGATAAGAGACTGCTTTACCGCGCCGCCGATATCATAACTCCGGACATTGGTCAGGGCGGAAGCCCCCAGCCAGACTACGATAAGAGTAAAGATCACCGCCAGACCGGCCCCGAGCGCCTGATTGAGTCTGCCCAGGTGCAACCGCCTGGCTACAGTATTTAAACGCAGGCCGGCTATTTCGCCCAGATAGGCAAGAAGCATGGCCAGTCCAAATTCCACACTCAGTACGATAAACAGTTTTACCAGGGGGTTTGAGGCATGAGGGGCTATCCACATGGCCACCTGTGAGCCGAGTAACAGGCCGGCCACAAAACCGATGGACGACAACAGGAGCTGCATGAGACCGGCCCTGATCCCTCTGACCACGGCAGACAGCAGAAAAGCAATAATTATCAAATCCAGTATATTCATGTCTCCAGCACAGGCAGGTTTCTATCCAGGAATATCATAACGCGAAGTGGTCGCCCACCTTGAAACTGTTTATTGTACTGACTCAGGGTGACACGTAAGTGGTCCAACACCAACTCCGGAATGCTCCCCTTTACAGAATCCTTACAGAATCTTGATATTACGCCCGCGCCCCCGGTGTTAAAATTATTGGGTATTATCGTGCAGCATTCGAAGGCGCGGCTCCCGCCGCAAGGCTTTCATTGGAGGTAAGGGATTATGAGGAATCGGCATAGACTCCTGTCAATATTATTTATGGTGGCGCTATTGATCATTGTTGCCGGTGTGGGTAGTTATGCCCTGGCACAGTCGAATGACGGAGCTCAGCCGCCGGCCAACGGAGCCAAAGAAGTTTCCCGGCATGTTGATTACGATCTGACCCTGCAGGTAACCGGCGACCTGTCGGTGGTGGATCCGAAGCTTGCGGGAATCCTGCCTTTGAATCTTAAGGCAACAGGCGGTGCTGATGTCAGTAAGGGTGAGAACGGGCCCGAGGTTGCTGGAAACCTGCAGGTAAAAGGAATGGATACGATTGTTCAGAAGATAGCCGCTGGAAACGGCGCCAGCGCCGCGCCGTCGGTGCTGGGTGCGGGCATAGTCAATAGCGCCCTGTCAGATCTGCAATTCGTCGCGCTGGACAATAACATCTATGTAAAGCTGGCGGGGACCTGGTACAACGCTGGCGATGTATCGAAACATCGCGGCGGGAAACCGGCTGGTGATTCGATAAATAATTCAGAAAAAAGAAAATCGCATTAAAATCATGGGCGGCCCGCAGGGCCGCCCATGTATCTATCCGCAGATTCGCTTTATTTGTGTCCCTTGTTCGACGCCAGGATGCTACCAAACACGAACCACGTTCCCAGAACAAACCCGAAGTTATACCAGTTACCGATATATCGGTCTAACAATCGATTAGCGCGTGGCTTCCGCGGCGCCAGTGTCGTCTCCGGACCTGGCATTCGGTTTTCTAATAGAAGCGGAGCCGCTGCCTGACTTAGAAGTTCCCTTTTCTATTCGATTGCTAAGATCGACGCCAAGTTTGTCCATGTTCATCAGCATCGAAAGCAGCCCCAAAGAATTTCCCATGGAGCCACTACCGTCACCATCTCCACCACCGCCCATGTTGACCAGAGTCTCAGGCACCAGGGGTATCCTGCCCTCCTGTATGGCTTTCGTGAACACCTTCGCGACTTCCAGGGTCAGTTGCCGCTGAGGCCCGCCGAATGCTTCCGATTTAACCAGGATCGCGTGGGCTTCGCCATCGCCGATTGTCGACGCTTTCTCGCCCTCGGCCCGCGCCAGGGCCTTGATGCTCTCCGCATCCTGCTTGGCCTTGGCCAGCTCAGCCTTGCCCTGGTTCTCATTCACCTGGATATTTATCTGTGACTGGGTAAGCGCTTTTTGCGCTTCGGCGGCGGCCATGGCTTCATTGAGATTCTTCTCTTTTGCGGCTGCTGCCTGCTGCTGTTCGTAGGTCGTCATCTGCTCTTTGGCGATCTGGCGGTTTCTCAGCTGGGCCAGGATCATCTCGACATTGGCGTTGTTCGGATCAGCGGATTCCGGTGTGCCGATAAGGACCTCTTCTAATTCCAGGTTGTAATGCTGGAAGCGTTCCCGCATGTCTGCCGTGGCTTGCGCCTGTATCTCCATGCGGTTCTGGATCAGCTCGATGAAAGTCTTCTTCTGCCCTTCGTTCTTGAAGTAAGCAGAAACCATCGGATCGAGCGTGTCGTTGACCAGTTTCTTGATCTCGGCAAATCTTTGGATTACCAGCGGCGCGTTTTTGTAGTTGATGTGAATGACTACTGAGAGCGGCAGCAGCAGCTCGAAGGCATCCTTGGTTATCATGTTGACCTCGGCGAGGTTCTCATCATACTGATGCGCGCCCGTTTCGCCCGCGATCCACTTGAGGATGATATTGGTCGTCGGTACCTTACTTATATTGCCGGCGTAGATGTTGAAGGCATACTTGCCCGGCATCAGCGGATCCTGCCAGACACCCCGGTAGCCGTTTTCCACCAATTCTCCGTGCTTGTAATCTTCGCCTGACTGGTCGGCTCCCTTGGGGCCGATATACGAAACCACGACGCCGACGTTGCCGACTTCGATCACGGTCTTGGGAAGCAGGTCGACGGTAGCGAAAAGACGGTTGATGAAATACGTGCCATCGGTCAGCACCTGATACTGACGGCCGCGCGAGCCGCATGCCGACAGGAACTTTTCCGGATCCTGGAAGTTGTTGTGGTATGTTGTCGCATCCTTGGGGTTGTCACCGACCGTGGGGGCGATGATATCCTGATGGGAAAGAGAAGGCCCGTCGTGCACGGTGACAATGCCCATCTGATCGCTCTCACCTTTTATCACAACGGGAGCAAAGCCATAAAGATTGGACAGAAAGGTCGACATGCCGAGGATATTCTGGTCTTCTTCCTCATTGCCCATCGGCATGTAGTAAGTCTGGTTGGCGGTCAGGATCACAAACTGGGCCAGGTTAAAAGCGTAGGTGCCTTCCCGCAATATTGCTCTCTGAGGCCCTTTTTGACCCTCATTGTTTATATAGAAAGGAACATCCTGGAAGTTATTGCCTTCGATCACTTTTCCAAGAGTTTGCTGTGGCGGGAGCGGCTCGCCGTCCCTGGCGAATATATAGCCGATCTGGCCCTGGGGTATCGTCACGAGGGGGTATCTATGGACGCGGAACATAATCGGCGTTCGGAAATGGATGCCGCCGCGCAGTATTTCCGGCTGATAACCCGCCTCCCCGTTGAGCGCAATAATGCGACCCTCGAGCGAACCCTTGGTTGACCACCATTTTTCCACGATGCCCACCTGGTCGCTCTGAATGACGCGAACGCCTATCAATTTGAATATGACAAACAGAAGGAGGATAAAGCCAAGAATTCCTCCAATAATTGTCAACCATGGAGTCAGCTGCACCGATGCATACATGGAATCTCCTCAAGGTGAATGGCCTGGTCGGCAGACCGTGGGTTTGTTGACCGGAAGTCTAGCTATGTTAGCGCATTATATTGGTATTGTAATTCGGTGTCTATAGTACTCGTAGTGTTTGCAAGAACGCGTAAAAGCCGGCATCAGCCCGGCTTTTACGCGCAACATAAACATATGCAATATCTGTTATCTAACTGACGCAACGTCTCATTGCATATTCACGCAGTTCACGCAGGCGGGTTTGAATGATTGACCGCAACGACCACCCGAAGAAGTGCTCCTGTCGATTACTTCTTCTTTTTCGAAGCCAGTAAGCTTCCAAACACGAACCACGTTCCCAGCATGAACCCGAAGTTATACCAGTTACCGTTGTTGTGGATCTCGTAAATGCCCACGCCGTCATCAAAGAGGGAGGTGATAAAAGCGATCGGCAGAATCAGTCCATGCCATAGCCCGGCCCAGAAGCCTGCAACCCCGGACGAGCCCGCAGTGCCTGTCTGCTGATTCGATTGGGCGCAGCCGCCAATAAGCACCGCAAGTAACAGGCAAAGCAACAGGATCGATATCGTTTTTCTCCAGTTCATGGCAGATTCATTCCTTTCCCGGTCCGGCCGTGATGCGGTGTTCGGACAGTACCCTGTTTTGAATATGTCACCAGCTGCGATCCATATTCATCGACCACATTCAATCTCCTGTTTGAAGGGAATTAAAACAATAAGAGCCGGTCGGCTGAATCTTGCAACTTATAAGCTGGAATCGGTTAGATCCACGCAAATCATCCCCGAAATCCTGCATCGTATCTCCGCCTGGTTACACTATCCCGTCAAGTGGGAATCATGTCCACGCATCAAAAAACAAAAAACCCAGGAGTGGAGGCGGCTGATGTCAATCGAAGACAACAAAGTACTGGCGCGTCGTTACCTTGAGGAAGTCTATTCGAGGGGGAACCTCGAAGTCATCGATGAGTGCCTTGATCGTGACATCCAGGATCACGAGGAGTTCGGCGACCAGATGCCCGCGGGGCTCGTGGGAGTCAGGGAGCTGGTAAAGGCGTTCAGGGCGGCTTTCCCGGACATAAGCGTCACTATCGATGATCTGGTGGCGGAGGGCGACAGGGTTTTTATCCGCGCCAGCTGGGTAGGAACCCATAAAGGCGAGTTCATGGGGATAAGCCCCACGGGCAAGCGCATCTACTTCTCTTCCATGGATGAGATCCGGGTTGGCGATGACAGGATCAAGGAGCACTGGCGCATTACCGACACTATATGATTCGTTATGCAGCTGGGCGCTGTTTCAATACCTGACGAATTTCCTGGAGGCAGTTCACTTTACCTTGATGGGTAAGAAGCTGGGCAAAAAAAGCGTGATTTCCGCATAAACCGGGAATAATAAAATGTGCTCAA
>JBAZZU010000045.1:0-13425 GCA_041658605.1 Thermoleophilia bacterium
CCCAGGAGATTGCCGTAGCCATTCACGGCTGCGCTGCTATCGCCAGAGCCATCCACGGCCGCGGCGTCATCACAGCTGGTGTTCTTTACAGCATCATCGGGGGTCTTGTCTTTCATATCTCCTCCTCGTGGTCGCTCCGCCGCAGCCCGTCCGGGCAGCGGCTCTTAAGAGGAGTGGGAGAGATATGCAGGATGGTGCATCATGGTGAAACAGCGGGTGCCAGGACTCTAACATACCCGCCGGACGGAATGTATACGGGCTGGGCGACAGGGGGGAGGCATCAGCCCGCTTTCCGCCTCAGCCTCGCCTCCCTGGCCAGATGCAGGCGGTAATTTGATTCCAGGTTGAGCCAGAAGCCGGCGTCGATCCCGAAGACTTCCTCAAGCTCAAGGGCTGTGCCCTCGGTGAGCCGTTTCTTGCCGGCGATAATCTCGCTGATCTTCTGCTCGGGCCGGCCCATTCGCTCGGCCAGAGAGCGCTGAGTCCAACCGCGGGCGGCCAGCTCCTTCCTTATGGTCCGGCCGGGCGGCGGTACTATTGCAGGTTTCAGCTTCTTTTCCATGGATCTTCCTTACTGGTAGTGCTTGCTGATTTCCAGGATGACCAGGCAATCATCGTCGCTGGCCAGCAATATCAACGATCCATTCCAGATCAGCCTGTTCTCGAACGAAATGACAGCAGGGCTGGAGACGGAGTTCCGGGTGCCAACAGCAAGTGGGAGAATCGAAGACGCTCTCACTATCGCTCATGGAAATGTATAGTCAGCCCTGATAATGGACCGGCCGTTTGCTCCTACCTAATAGATTTTGACGCCACTTGGCAGTATTATCATTATCCAGGTAATGCGTATGCGCTACTTGCCGCTTGACGAAACCAGATTACTTCTTAAAAAAAATTGCGCTTGGCGAATGGTGGGTAAAGCAAATAAAAAAGAAATGATGAATTGTTATCTGGGATCGCATAGATGTTGTTGGGCAGGTATGGCAGAAAGCGCTCATCAGCAGTTGTGCCAACGGTATATATAGGGAAGGAGTAAGACATGGCTCGACGCCGAGGGTTTTTCGCCGAATTGCAGCATCAAGGGGAGGTTGCAGCACGAAATAAAGCGAAGTGGGCACGGGAAGCGGAGCGTGCCCAAAGCGCTGCGATCCGTGCAGCTGAGAAAGCGCGAAAGGATCGGGAGCGCACTGCTGCAAGTCAAGCTCGCGCAGACACGGCCGAGCAAAAGCGTCTTGCGAAGGAGACTCGTGAAGCACGCATCAGCGAGATGGAGGCCGAGGTTGAGAAGCTGAATGTCGAGCTGGCTGAAATGTATGAGGAGATCGATTCCTTGCTTGCGGCTACCCTTCAAGTAGATGACTACCTGGATTTGACGACGCTCTACACCGAAGCGGAACATCCACCATTCGATCGGGCAGACCTCGAGATACCGATACCGCCTCCGAGTTCTATACCTGATCCACCCGAACCGGTCTTTGTTTCGCCTCTGCCACCGAAGGGATTAGCAGGACTTCTAGGCAAGAAAAAGCACGAAGCGGCAGTGGCTGCAGCCACTCAGGCATATCAGAATGCACTACAGGAATGGCCTTACAAGGTTAGCCAGGCCGAATCTGCTCGCCAGGCTGCTGCGCAGCAGCACGCCGGCATGGAGGCCAAACGGGTCACTGAGCTGGAATCAGAGCGTAGCCGCTACCGTGAAGAATGTGCTGCCAGGGAGGCGGTGGTTGCAGAGCAAAATTCAGCCATTGAGGAGCTAAACACGAATCTCGGCTATGGAACCGTTGATGCCGTCGAAGAGTATGTGTCTCTTATCTTCTCAAGATCGGTCTACCCGGTTCAGTTTCCTGTCGAGCATGACTTTGAGTTTGACGCAAAGACTGCTGAGCTACGCTTGCGAATATTGGTACCCAGCCCTGACAAGGTACCCACAACGAACGTATACAAGTACACAAAGTCTACTGATGAGATCACCTCCAGTGCGCTGTCAAAGAAGGCGTGCAAAGACCGATACACCGGCGCTGTAATGCATTCAGCACTTCGGTCCCTTCATGAGGTATTCGAGGCTGATCGCCGTGGACTAATCAATACGATTTCCTTAGAGGTCGGGACGGAAACGATCGACCCAGCAACTGGTCGGGAAACATACATCCTTTTCCTAGCAGTCGGAGCAGAGCGTGACTCATTTCTTGCACTGGATTTAGCGAACGTCGTTCCTGATGCAACTCTCAGACATCTCGGCGCAGCTGCATCCAAGAGCCCGTATGACCTGGTAGCTGCGGACTCCGCTGGCATCCGCCAGTCATGAATGCGCGCCATCTGGTCTTCAATCCGCCGCCGGGGTGGCCCAAGCCCCCTGATGGTTGGACGCCACCAAAGGGATGGTCACCAGATCCTTCATGGCCGGATCCACCTACGGACTGGCAGCTCTGGATTCCAAGTAATCTGACTGACGGTGAGACACAATCCGGAACAGGCGATCTAGAACCCGAGAGCCTACCGCAGGCGATGGAAGCTGCTACGGCTCAAACCGAACAGCCCGAAAGCGTCAGCCAGAGGATTGCCATCCTTGAATCAGAGAACAAAGCATTGCGGGCTCTGCTTGATGAAGCCTCGGCCGCGAGTGACGTCATTGTGCTTGATGACGAGCGCATCCTTCAGGAAATCGGAATCTACCGCTACCACCACCCCCTTGAAAATGCATCCGCATATCGTGATCGTCTCGATGAGCTAGGTACGCGCATAGCCAATCTGATCAAGACAAACGGTGCAATCGAAATGTCGAAAAATTTCACTTTCGATAATTCGCTCGCCAAGGGGCAGAAAATGACCAAAGACCTTGCCAAGCTGATGTTGCGTGCCTACAACGCGGAAGTGGACAATAGCATTCGTTCGCTGCGTGCCGGAAACATCGTTACCGCTAAGCGTAGAGTCGAGGCGTCGCGAGCGGCGATCAAGAAGCTCGGTGCCTTGATGCAAATGCAGATTAGCGACGCATTTCACGAATTACGCATCGAGGAAATCGAACTGACTTCTGACTACCTTATGAAGAAAAAAGAGGAACGCGAGGCGGCAACTGAGGAACGCGCGCGTCTTCGTGAGGAGCGAAAAGTCGAGGCCGAACTTGAACAGGAACGAGAAAAGCTCAACAAAGAACGCGATCATCTATCAAACGCGATCGAAGCACTTCGAGCAAGCGGATCGTCGGCCGCTGAACTAGAGCGCAAGCTTGCCGAAGTAGATGAGGCTATCGTCCAAAACGACTTTCGTGCTGCCAACGTTAGAGCTGGCTATGTATACGTAATCTCGAATCGGGGCGCTTTTGGCCAAGACATTGTGAAGATAGGTTTGACTCGTCGTCTGGAGCCGCTTGACCGGGTCAGAGAACTAGGTGACGCATCCGTCCCCTTCCGTTTCGATGTGCACAGCATCTTCTTTTCTGAAGACGCTGTCACTCTCGAAGCCGAACTGCACAAGCACTTTGCTGGCCGGCGACTCAACCATGCCAATATGCGCAAGGAGTTTTTCTTCGCCAGACCAGTCGAAGTGCGTGAGGTGCTCGTCTCAAAGGTTGGCGGTCTACTCGAGTTCACTGAGGACGCGGAATCGACTGAGTACCTACAGAGCGTTCACTATTGGCCAGAGCAGTATAAGGAGGCTCGTTGATTAAGAACCGAGAGGAGCAGCGGAGTCGCCTTCGACATTGCCTTCTTCAGCTATTTCGACTAGCTGATTCAGAACTACCAGGTTCGAATAGCTACCAATAAGGTCCACCTTACCGGTAGCTAATTTGCTTTTTACTTTTTCGAATGTCTATTTACTTCATTGATAAACTGCATGAATTTTCATAATACCTTGACAAATCATGTATAAATATTCTAAAATATGCCGATATATACAGCCAAGAATGCATAATTACACCAGCATCCCCATAATCAAGCCAAAACGGAACAGGAACCATGCATTTATTTACATCAAAGTTCGTCCAGAAACCGTCCCACGTAACCGAACTCCCCGGTTCGGTCTCGACCCCCAAGGGCTTCAGCGCCTCTGGCATCGCCGCCGGACTCAAAAAATCCGGAAAGCTCGACCTGGGCCTGCTCGTCTGCAAGGAACCATGCGCCTCCGCGGCTCTCTACACACCAAACGCTGCCGCCGCCGCTCCCATAACGTTTTGCCGTGACGAAACCAGCGCCGGCGCCCTCCAGGGCGTAGTCGTAAACAGCGGTTCCGCTAATGCCTGCACCGGCGCCCAGGGGCTGGAAGACGCTCGGGCGATGGCGGCGCAGGCTGCGGCCAAGTCTGGCATAAATATACAGAACATGGCAGTGGCTTCCACCGGAGTGATCGGCGTGCCTCTGCCCATGGTTTCGGTCGAGTCCGGCATCGGCATCGCAGCCGAGGCGCTCTCTGATTCCGGCGGCGGCGATTTTGCCGAGGCCATCCGCACCACTGACAAGATCGACAAGGACGGCGCCATCGAGGTGGCGCTCTCCGCCGGCACGGTGCGGGTAGGCGCCTGCGCCAAGGGAGCCGGCATGATCGCTCCCAACATGGCGACCCTGCTGGCGTTTGTCACCACCGACGCCGCGGTTCCCGCCGGTCTTCTGCAGAGCCTTCTAAAGGAGGCGGTTGCCGCTTCCTTCAATTCAATGAGCGTCGACGGCGACATGAGCACCAACGACTGCATTCTGGTGTTCGCCAGCGGCCAGAGTGGGGTGGCGGTGGGGCAGGACAGCGGTGACGCCGCTCTCTTCGGCGACGCTCTCGCGGCGGTCTGCAAGGGCCTGGCGCTTAAGATGGTCGCTGACGGCGAGGGCGCTACCAAGGTGGTCGAGCTGAACGTCACTGGCGCGAAGGATGACGACGAGGCGGCGCTGGTCTCGCGGGCGGTGTCTAACTCTTCGCTGGTGCGGACGGCTTTTTATGGGCGTGACGCTAACTGGGGCCGGATCATGGCCTCGGCGGGCGCGGCGCTCGCGGGTGAGCCGGCGCTGTTGGCGGATGTTTATTATGAGGAGGTTTGTCTGGCGCGGGGTGGGGCGGTTTGTGCTGAACCTGTGGATGTTGGGCGGCTTGATAATATAATGGCCGAGCAGGAGATATCGGTGACTGTTGATCTGCATCGGGGGGCGGGTAGTCATACTATGTATTTTTCTGATTTGACGCATGATTATGTGACGCTGAATGCGGAGTATACGACGTAAATTGTCATCCTGAGTGCAGCGAAGGATCTGCTTTGTGGTTTGCGGGGAGAGCAGATTCCTCGTCGCTTCGCTCCTCGGAATGACAATATGGGAGGTAACTAATGACAGAACAACATCAGAAACGCGTAGAGATCCTCCTTGAGGCTCTTCCTTATATAAAGCAGTTCTCGGGCAAGACTGTCGTCATCAAGTATGGCGGTGCTGCGATGAAGAGCGATGAGCTTAAGGAAGGGTTCGCTACGGATATCGCCTTGCTCAAGTATGTGGGGATGAATCCCGTCATCGTGCATGGCGGCGGTCCTGATATCAGCGCCTACATGGAGAAGCTTTCCATGGAGGTCAGGTTTGTGCAGGGGGTGCGGGTGACGACTCCTGAGGCCATGGAGGTCATCAAGATGGTGCTCCTCGGCAAGATCAACAAGGAGGTCGTCGCGCTCATCAACCAGCACGGCGTCCCCGCGGTCGGGCTCGGCGGCGACGATGGCCAGCTGATCGTGGCCGAGAAGAAAAAAATATTCGATGACAGCGGCGCTGAGATAGACACGGGGCAGGTGGGCCGCATCGTGGACATCAACACCGAGGTGCTGGAAAGCCTGGGCGGCGATTTCATCCCGGTTGTCTCAGCCGGGGGCGCCGGCCTCGATGGCACCAGCTATAACGTCAACGCCGACGAGGTGGCTGCTTTCCTGGCGGTAGCCCTGGAGGCCGAAAAGGCGATCTTCCTCACCGATGTGGAGGGGCTCTACGAGGACATCGATGACCCCGGTTCGCTGATATCCCAGTGTACGCTCAAGGACATCGAGGCCAAGCTGGCCGGAGGCTCGATCTCGAAGGGCATGATTCCCAAGCTCAGCGCGGTTACCACGGCGCTGGCCGGCGGTGTCAACAGCGCCCATATCATCGACGGCCGGGTGCCGCATGCGGTGCTGCTTGAGGTTTTCACGCGGACTGGTATTGGGACGAAAATTGATGCGTGAGTGGAAGAGCAGATTCCTCGTCGCTACGCTCCTCGGAATGACAGGCTGTTGTCATCCTGAGCGCAGCGAAGGATCTGCTTTTGTGGGTTGCAGGGAAGAGCAGATTCCTCGTCGCTACGCTCCTCGGAATGACAATTGGGGGGGCTACGCTCCTCGGAATGACAGGCTGTTGTCATCCTGAGCGCAGCGAAGGATCTGCTTTTGTGGGTTGCAGGGAAGAGCAGATTCCTCGTCGCTACGCTCCTCGGAATGACAATTGGGGGGGCTACGCTCCTCGGAATGACAGGCTATTGTCATCCTGAGCGAAGCGAAGGATCTGCTTAATAGAATGACGTAATGCTATGACTGACATAATTCAACAATACGAAAAGTACATAATGCCGACCTATGGACGCCAGCCGGTTGTCTTCGTTCGTGGCAACGGCTGCTACCTCTATGACGAGGCCGGCGACGCTTATCTTGACTTCGTTTCCGGACTTTCGATCAGTAACCTCGGCCATTGTCATCCTGCCGTCGTGAAGGCGGTCCAGGCGCAGGTTGCCGAGCTTATCCATACCTGTAACCTTTATTACACCAAGCCCGGCGTCGAACTGGCGAAGCTTATCTCTGAAAACAGCCTCGGCGGCAAGGTCTTCTTCTCAAACAGCGGCGCCGAGGCTAACGAGTGCGCTATCAAGCTGGCGCGCAAATACGGTCGCGACAAGGCGGGGGAGGCTGGCCCAGTCACCGGCCCCAGCGGTGATACCGGTCCAGGCTCCGGCGCTGGCAGTGATTCCGGCGGCGCGGCCAAGCACTGCATCATCTCCCTGGAGAACGGATTTCACGGGCGGACGATGGCTACCTTGAGCGCCACGGCCCAGCCGGCCAAGCAGGAGCCGTTCAAGCCGCTGCTGCCCGGGTTCACGTATGTGCCGCGCAATGACATCAGCGCTCTTGAACGCGAGATGGACGATGACGTCTGCGCCGTCATGCTGGAAGTGGTGCAGGGCGAGGGCGGCGTCTGGCCGCTGGACCAGACTTATCTCGAAGCGGCGCGCGAGCTGGCCACACGCCACGATGCCCTGCTCATCTTCGATGAAGTCCAGACCGGCCTTGGCCGCACGGGAAAACTTTTTGCGTACGAGCATTCGGGGGTAATACCCGATGTAATGACCCTGGCCAAAAGCCTCGGCGGGGCGCTTCCCATCGGCGCCACAATCGCCGCACCTGCGTATTCCGACGTGCTTGGCCCCGGCATGCACGGCTCCACTTTCGGCGGGGGGCCGGTCGCCTGCGCGGCGGGAGTCGCGGTCATGCGTGAACTGACCGCCGAAGGTTTTCTCGCCAGCGTCGAGACAAAAGGCGAATACATGCGCTCGCTGCTGGGTAAGCTGCAGGATGACGGCCTGATAACCGAAGTGCGGGGAATGGGCCTGATGCTGGCGATCGAGCTTGCCGAACCGCTGGCGGCCGAAATCGTCACGCAGGCGCTCGGGCAGAAGATCATCCTTAATAACACGTCTGACAGGACCATCCGCTTCCTGCCGCCGCTGGTGGTGGAAGAAGGAATGCTCGAAGCCGTGGTCGAATTTCTGCAGACCGCACTTTCTTCATCAAAAGACTGATAGAGGCTCAATGAAAGATTATCTGAAAGTAATGGATTTGACGCCCGGCGAGATAATCGCCCTGATCGAAGCCGCCAAGGCCAACATGGGGGAACGTTCAGACGTTCTGGCCGGCAAGACCCTGGGCATGATATTCGCCAAGCCTTCCACCCGTACGCGGGTGTCGTTCACTGTCGGAGCCTACGAACTCGGCGCCCACATAATGTTCATCTCCGAAAACGAGATGCAGCTGGGGCGGGGCGAGACCATCGAGGATACCGCGCGCGTGCTTTCCAGCTATCTGGATGGCGTCGTCATCCGCACTTACAACCAGAATGATCTTGAACGGTTCGCGGCCGTTGCGGATATCCCGGTCATCAACGGGCTCACCGACGACCGCCACCCATGTCAGGCGCTGGCCGACCTGATGACGATATCGCAGTTTCATGACGACCTCACGAAAGTGAAAGTGGTATTCCTCGGCGACGGCAATAACGTTGCATCCTCGCTGGCGAACGTCTGCGCGGCGGTGGGCGCCCACGTTGTCATTTGCACGCCTTCCGAACTTACCCTGCCTGACTGGTCGGTAGCGGAATCCAGGCAGATCGCTCAGGAGAACGGCGGCAAGGTCGAGTTCACCTCTGACCCCGGCGAGGCGGCCCTGGACGCCGACTTCCTCTACACGGATGTCTGGTTCAGCATGGGGCAGCAGCGGGTCCCGGAGAAGAGCCTGCAGCTGGAGCCGTATCGCATCGACGCGGCCCTCCTGGCCCTCGCGGCTCCGGATTGCCGTGTCATGCACTGCCTGCCCGCGCACCGGGGCGAGGAGATAACGGCGGATGTCATCGACAGCCCCAGGTCCATAGTATTTCAGCAGGCAGAGAACCGCCTGCACGTGCAGAAAGAGCTGCTGAAACTGCTGATGGGAAACGATGCGCAAGCGTGAGCGCCAGCAGCTGATCGAGACTCTGGTCAAACAGAAGCCGCTGTCCAGGCAGGAAGAGCTGGTCGCGGCGCTGAATGGGTTCGGATGCAGGGTGACGCAGGCGACTGTTTCCCGCGACATAAGGGAGCTGGGGCTGCAGAAGGGTACGGACCGCAACGGACGGGTACGCTATGTGGTGCCGCCGCCGCGGGTCAGGAGAGACCCGCAGGAGGTTCTCTTAAGGGTATTGCGCGAGTCGTCGGCGACGGTGCAGAGCGCGCAGAACCTGGTGGTTATCAAGGCGGAGCCCGGGACCGCGCCGACGATAGGCAGGGTGCTCGACGAGCTTGAGGAATCGGACGTCGTGGGAACGGTAGCAGGCGACGACACGGTGCTGATGGTAATGCCAGACGCGACAAGCGCGCGCAGGATGACAGAATTTTTGGAAACCCGGATTGAACCGGAACTGAAATAGAGGAAATAAATGAGTGCTCAGGATAAAAAAGTAGTTCTTGCATATTCCGGCGGTCTCGACACCTCGGTTATGATCGCCTGGCTGAAAGAGAAACACGGCCTCGATACGGTCGCCGTGCTCGTGGACGCCGGACGCGCTTCCGGCCTGGACGGTTTAAAGCAGAAGGCGCTGGACATCGGCGCCGTCGAAGCCGTCGTCGTTGACGCAAAGGAAGAATTTGCCAATGATTTCATCATCCCGGCGCTGGCGGCCAACGCCCTTTACGAGGAAAAATATCCGCTGGTGAGCGCCCTTTCGCGGCCGCTGATCTGCAAGGTGCTGGTCGAGGCGGCGCATAAAAGCGGCGCCACGGCTGTCGCGCATGGTTGTACCGCCAAGGGCAACGACCAGGTCCGTTTCGACCTGGGCATACGCTCGCTCGACCCGTCGCTGGAGATTCTGGCGCCGGCGCGCGAGTGGGGCATGACCCGCGAACAGTCGATGGAGTACGCCGAAGCGCGGGGCATACCCATCCCGCTCAAGAAGGAAAGCCCATACAGCATCGATGAGAACCTCTGGGGCCGGACGGTAGAATGCGGGCCTCTCGAAGACCCCTGGCTGGAACCGCCCGAGGATGCCTTTGCCGTGACCTGCGCGCCCGCGGACGCGCCGGACGAACCGGCGTATGTAGAGGTCGAATTCAAGGCGGGTGTGCCCATCGTCCTCGATGGCAAAGCCCGGTCCCTGGTCGACCTGGTTTCCAGCATAGACGAGATTGCTGGCGCCCATGGTTTCGGCCGCGTCGACATGATGGAGAACCGGCTTGTGGGCATAAAGTCGCGTGAGGTTTACGAGGTGCCTGGTTCGCTGGCGCTTATAATGGCCCATCGTGAGCTCGAGGACATGACCCTGCCACGTGAGCTGGTCCACTACAAGCGGGGCCTGGAGCAGAAGTTCGCCGACATGACCTACAACGGCGGCTGGTTCGATCCGCTCATGGACGCCATACGCGCTTTCATGGCCGAAACGCAGAAACGCGTCAGCGGCACGGTGCGCTTAAAATTTTTTAAAGGCTCGTGTATCGTAGCCGGCCGCAAGTCCCCGAATTCGCTCTACGATTTCGGTCTTGCCACCTACGGTGGAGAGGACGCCTTCAGCCACGAGGCGGCAAAGGGATTCTGCGAACTCTGGGGCCTGCCGCTGGAAGTCTGGGCCAGGAAGAACAAGTAGAGAAGAGAAGCTCAAACGTTACGTCCAGGGCATGATATTTCCGCCGCAGCGTTTGACGAAGTCGCATTCAGCGAAGGCGGGAATATCATGCCATGGGCACCACCGACATAACAGGCATCACTTACAACAAGGACAACTGAGGCGAAATGAGCGAAACAGACAACAACTCACACTTCTGGTCAGGACGTTTCGACCAGCCGCCGCATGAGCTCTTCCAGCAGCTCAACGCCTCGATAACCTTCGACTGGCGTCTGGCTCCCTACGACATCCAGGGTTCGCTGGCCCATGCGCGCATGCTTTCCGGCATCGGCGTCCTGACGGCCGAAGAGTTCGGCCAGATCGAGAAGGGTCTCGGCCAGATCATGGTGGAGATAGCCCGTGGCGAGTTTGAGTTCAAGCTCGAAGACGAGGATATCCACTCGGCGATCGAGAAGCGGCTCATTGAACAGATTGGCGATGCCGGTAAAAAACTGCACACGGCGCGCAGCCGCAACGACCAGGTCGCTACTGACCTGGCGCTGTTCCTGCAGGATCACATCGGCCAGCATCTTGCCGACCTGGTCTCGCTGCTGGAAATCTTTCTCAAGCAGGCGGAGGCGACACAGGATGTCATCATGCCCGGCTATACACATATGCAGCGGGCGCAACCCGTGCTGCTGTCCCATCACCTTATTGCATATTTCGAGATGTTCTCGCGCGACCATGCGCGCCTCCTGCGGGCGCGTGACGCCGCCCGGGTCATGCCGCTGGGGGCGGGTGCGCTGGCAGGTGTCAATTATCCTATCAACCGTGATGAGACTGCGGCCGAGCTGGGATTCGATTGTCCCGGCGCCAACTCGCTCGACGATGTCTCCAACCGCGACTTCGCGCTCGACTATTTAGGCGCGGCGTCGAATCTGAGCATGCATCTTTCACGTTTTGCCGCGGAGCTCATCCTCTGGTCGAGCGCCGAGTTCGGCTATGTCGAACTCTCGGACGCGTTCACATCGGGTTCCAGCATCATGCCGCAGAAGAAGAATGCCGATGCCTGCGAACTTATCCGCGCCAAGGCGGCGCGCGTGTCCGCCAACCTGCAGGGACTTACGACCCTGCTGACGGGCTTGCCGCTGGCCTACAACAAGGACATGCAGGAAGACAAGATCTATATATTCGAGACCGCCGACATACTGCTGGCGACCGTACCAGTCATGACGGAGATGGTTGCGACATTAAAGTTCAAGCCGGAGCGCATGCGCCAGGCCGCTGAGGAGAGCTTTACCATCGCCACGGAAGTCGCGGATTACTTGACGGGCAAGGGGCTGGCTTTCCGCGACGCCCATCGTATAACGGGCGAGATGGTGCGCAAATGCATGGATGAGGGCCGCACCCTGGCCGATCTGACGCCTGCCGAGCTCAGTGGTTTTGCGGAGGAGTTTGACGATTCCTTCAGCAAGGTCGTCGATGTCGAGGCGGCCGTCGAGCGCAAGAACTCATATGGAGGGACAGCTTCCAGGCGGGTCAGCGAGCAGCTTTTGAGCGCATCGCGCCGGTTGGAGGGGCTGAAACAGACGCTCGGGGAACAGGTGCGTCCCGGGGAAACCGCCTAGCCGTTGCCCGGCCGTTTGCCCGATGCCGGAAAAGGTCCTCCCCAAATCCTTCTACGCCCGCAGGGTCCAGACCGTGGCCCGCGACCTGATCGGATGCAAACTCGAACACGACGGCGTCGGCGGGATAATCGTCGAGACGGAAGCCTATAACCGTAATGACCCCGCCTGCCATGCTTTCAGGGGCCAGACGGAGAGGAACAGGGTCATGTTTGGCCCGCCGGGCGTGGCATATATATACTTCACCTATGGCATGCACCACCTTGTCAATATAGTATGCGAGGAGGACGGCGAGCCGGCGGCGGTGCTGATCCGGGCCCTGGAGCCCACGGACGGCATCGATGAGATGAAGCGCCGGCGTGATCCCGTACTGAACCTGGTGCAGTTGGCGAACGGTCCGGGCAAGATAGCCCAGGCGCTCGGCATCGACCTGAGGCATTACGGCCAGCCGGTCTACAGGGGCGGCCTCAAGGTGAGAGCCCGGGGCGCCGATTGGCAGAAACCGGGTATCGTGGCAACTTCGCGTATCGGCATCAAGGCCGGTACTGAACATAAGTGGCGCTACTGCGCCGCCGAAAGCAGATTTCTGTCCCGGAAACTGAAGACAAAAGGGGAGGACAATTGAAACTTGAAGAAATTTACAGGCTGGCGATCACGATGGGGATCAAGGCTGACCCGCGTGGAAAACGCGACGTGGAGAAACTTCTCGAAAAGGAACAGAAGGCTTTCGACAAGCTGGAGGCCGACGAGAAAGAGGATTACGATACCGATCGCCTGACCAACCCCTTTGCGGATACGCGAATCCTTTACGGTGATACGAAAACCGAGGTCAAGTCGATGATCGTCGGTGTGGACATGGAGACTCAGGAGCTGCTGCTCGCCGACCGGCTGCGCGAGAAGGGCAGAAAGATCGACCTGGTCATGGGCCATCACCCGGAAGGCAAAGCGCTTGCGGCCCTCGCGGACGTGATGGGCGTTCAGGCGGATATCTGGCACAAGGCCGGCGTCCCGATCAACGTCGGTGAGGCTGTTATCGAAGGAAGGCAGTCCGAAGTTTCGCGCCTGATGCTGCCGTTGAACCACCAGCGTCCAGTACAGACGGCGGAACTGCTTGATATACCTCTGATGTGTGTTCATACCCCCTGCGATAACCTCGTCACAGGTTTCCTGCAGAAGCATTTTGACAAGAAGGGTGACGGCATGACCTTGGGCGAAGTGCGCGATGATCTAAGGAAGATCCCGGAATACAGGGAGTCCGCAAAGAACAACGCCGGCCCCACGATCGTCGCCGGCAAGGAATCACGCCGCGCGGGACGCGTGCTGATAGACATGACAGGCGGTACCGGCGGTCCGGAGGAATCGATGGAGAAGCTTGCCGCCGCCGGCGTCGGCACCGTGGTCGGAATGCACATAAGCGAGAAGAACCGGGAGGCGGCCGAGAAGCACAAGGTCAACGTCGTCATCGCGGG
>JBAZZU010000046.1:0-10887 GCA_041658605.1 Thermoleophilia bacterium
AGCCCAGACAGGCCGCATGCATTATAATAGTGCGAATATTCCTTCAGCGCCCGTAGCTCAATCGGATAGAGCAACGGACTTCTAATCCGTAGGTTGCAGGTTCGAGTCCTGCCGGGCGCACCAGGTTATTTCATTGCAATCATCCTCTGGTTGTATATCTGTCATCGTAAAGAATGAATTCCTCGAATTTTCGTTTGATACAGCAGAAAAAGCTATTATCTTCATCTACGGTAAAGTGATTCCTATTTTGCAGATAAGATAGACAGCCTGATGGTGGTGCGGCCCTACTCCGACTTCGGCTGCACGGCACCCTCAGCCACGGTCAATGACGTCATGACCACCCAGCGAGTCCTCTGGCCTGGCTACTTCAACGAGTGCTGGGGACGGTGCTCAGGTAACAAATCAAAATCAGCAGGGCGGCGCCGGGGTCATTCCCGCCCCACCTTTTTCTTTGCTCAAAGCAACGCACCGATTCATTTCCTAACACAGGCTGGAGCGGGTGATTTCGCCGTAACGTCCCATAGTGCTCCTTTACTTGGTCGTTCAGAAGTGCTGATGCTACCGCAGCTTACCTCTTGAAACGACCTCGTGTTGCACTTGGGAGTTGAATCCGCCATATTAAATTAATCGAATTGTTACGTAATCTAAACGGGAGAGAGATAATGAAAGCCAAATTTATGCTTATGTGTACGATGATGCTGGCTGTCATGTTTGGTTTTGCGGCGAGCGCAAATGCTCAAAGCATCTGCGACATCGCCACCGTGACGCCTATATCAGGTGCAGCCGGCAGTACCGTCAACGCCAGCGGCGGCGGAAGTGGGGGCGATGTGACGGTAATGTGGGATGGAACCGCCATCGCAACCATTCCCAACGATGGAACGACCGGGGCATTCAGCGGCAACTTCACGGTTCCCGCAGACGCAGCACCGGGTATCCACACGATTACTCTGAGCATCCCGTCCGAAGGTACTTATGAATGTCCCTTCACGTTTACGGTCGTGGCATCGGTGCAGACTGAGGCCTATGCGCCGGCCGCAGCTTTGCCGGTAGCGCTGCCGAGCACCGGTCTGTTCATGATCATTCCGGTAGCCGGGCTGGCTGCAGCGGGCATCGGCGGCGTTATGCTTAGGAGGCGCAGCAACCGCTAAGAGGTGACTGCTCACTATTTGAGCAATCGAGGCAATTGTATTTGATTTTTTTTAACGGAGCGGCCCAAAAAGCCGCTCCGTTTTTGCAGACCCCCCGGAAACCCAATTAGCAGAGGCTAAACGGGCTTAGAAGGTACTGGTTATGATTGCCCGCATCGAACTTCAAAATGCTTGCGAACGGATGTTATATGGATGCGCAAGCGAAGCATGGGAATCGGATTTGGGTTTGTCCCTGAGAGGACGATTACAGACAACAGATGAAGAAAGTTCAGGGATAGTGGATACCGGGCCTAAGGGAGACATTGGGAATGCTCCTTTCTTTTTAATGGATTCCGGTTTTTATTTTGGAAGAATACTGGAAGATTCCTGAGATTGACACCTACCCTGACACCTTTCAGATTCAAATACGTGCGAATATATATAAACGGCTTAAGCCGTTAACCCTGATAATCGGGAGTATTATGACTTGATAAAACGGTAGAAATTAGATTCTAATCCGTAGGTTGCAGGTTCGAGTCCTGCCGGGCGCACCAATCAGAAAACCGCGCAGTCTTAAAATGCTCGCAGCTCTTTATTACTGCACAATCTCCGCCGGCAACGTATAATCAGCAGATGGCTGGCAAAAAGAAAAAGAAAAAGAAACCAGTAAAACATCGGGACGTTGATATAATCCGGTATTTACGTCCCTGCCAGGACTTTGTTAAAGCACACATTCGAATAATCTGTGCGGCAGTCATCGCGTTGCTTGGCCTGATTGTTTATTCGGATTCCTTGCGTGGACCCTTCGTCTTTGATGACGTCCCCATCATCGTCAACGATCCCATAATCAGGAGCATCGGAGGCCTGTTCGCTGATCCGGTCCACTCCAGACTGGTCGGTTACCTCTCATTTGCGCTCAATTACCGGATCAGCGGTTTCAATGTAACGGGCTACCACCTTTTTAATATTGCTGTTCACATGGTCAGTGCGGTCATGGTCTTCTGGCTGGTCCTGCTTACTTTCAGAACTCCTTTCTTCCAGACAAGAAGGACCGGAGAGGCCAGCCATATTTCTGAAGCTATAGCGATCGCCCTTTTCTCGGGTCTGATTTTTGTAGCTCATCCGATTCAGACACAGGCGGTAACGTATATAGTCCAGCGGTTCGCGTCGCTGGCAACGCTGTTTTTTCTGCTGTCCATCATTATGTACGCAAAATGGAGGTTGACAGACAGCGACCCCGTGGCTATCGATCCCGAGCAGGAAAAGATGATCGGGCCAAAGGGGAAAAGGATTATTTTTTACTCCTCTTCACTGGTCGCGGCCATGCTTGCCATGGGAACCAAGGAAATAGCATTTACGCTACCGGCCATAATGATCCTCTGGGAGTTCTCGTTCTTCAGCGGGGATATTAAAAAGCGGGTCATCAACTTGATTCCATTTGTCTTATCGATCCTGGTTATCCCCCTGATGTTTCTCGCCAGAAATGAGCCCCTTCTTTCCGCGAGAGGATTTACGGAACCGCCCCCGGCAATCGATTATTTCTTCACCCAGTGCCGGGTGATAGTCACATATCTGCGCCTGTTGTTCTTTCCCGTCAATCAGAACCTTGACTATGACTACCCCGTATTCGATTCTTTCTTTAACCCGTCCGTTCTGTTTTCATTCTTATTCCTCCTTGCGACCGTTGGTGCTGGCGCATATCTCTACTACCGCTCTTCAAAGAGAAATGATTCCGCGCTGCTGCGGCTCGCGGGTTTCGGCATCTTCTGGTTTTTCATCACCCTGTCCGTCGAATCGAGCTTCATCACCATCGCCGATGTGATTTTTGAGCACCGGCTCTATCTGCCTTCAATCGGTTTGATCTTCGCCACGGTTGCCCTTGTTGCCCAGGCCGTTTACGTGATGGGGAAGAGATACCCTTCGATCAGCCGGGTTGTCATAGCCCTGGCGCTGATCGTCGTAGTGGTGTTATCGGTCTCAGCTTACAGCCGGAACAAGGTATGGGGTAATTCCATCATGCTTTGGGAGGATGTTGTAAGCAAGAGTCCCGGAAAGTCGAGGCCCCACAATAATCTCGGCAGGGAATACCAGCTTGGTGGACAAAGCGAAAAAGCCGAAGCTGAATTCAGGCTGGCAATTGATATAAACCCTGACGATCCTGAGTCACATTACAATCTGGGCGCCACATATCAGCAGAAAGGCCAGCTCGATAAAGCCGAAACCGAACTTCTGCAGGCTATAGCCTTAAATCCGGATTACGCAGATGCTTATTATAATCTTGGTGTCAACTACCAGCTCGCCGGCCAGGTTGAAAAGGCCGAAACCGAATTTCTTCAGGCCGTCGTCCTGAACCCCGGCCACGCGAATGCTCATTACAATCTGGGCGCCATATACCAGGAAAGAGGGCAGCTGGATAAGGCCGAAACAGAGCTCAGGCTGGCCGTGAACTCGAATCCCAGTGACGCGGGAGCGTTTTATAAACTGGGCATGATTTACGTGTATCAGGACCGTTTCACGGAGGCGATTTATCCCTTCAAGAAGGTGATTGAGCTGGATCCCGGTAATTATGAAGCACACAATAACCTGGGAAACATATACCTGACGCAGAACAGGTTCGATCAGGCTCTTCAGGAATATCAGGCTGCCCTGAAGATAAAGCCCGACTATCAGGATGCAAGGGATAACCTGCAATATCTGCAGAGTGTGAAGAGATAAAATAATGGGATGCGGTCGGTACCCACGATAAAAATTGAAGATATGTTAAATACTGTGAAGAAACTGTAGACGTGTCAATATAGTAGACTAATAAATACCTGCAAAACAGCGTATTAATCTAAATAATAGTTTTCTGATATCCTGTTTGACCAAAGTGCGCATTCATAGGATAATCAAAAGTGTCCGGCGAACTCTTGCAGGAGGAGCATTTGATTATCAGCCCGAAATATCTGTGGTCAACCGTTATGATACTCGGCTTGTCGTTTGATTTTTTGTTCTGGAAGAAGACGCCGGGCATCAGTTTTACAATTTTTATTTTTTTATGTCTGATCGCGGGGATATCACTGTTAAGATTTAGCGATCTGCGCCCCGCACGCAACAGTCTGCTGCTTCTGCCGCCCGTCGCCTTTCTCACGGTGATGGTTTTCGTTCGACTGGAGCCGATGACGGTATTCCTGAGCGTTTCCCTGACTTTTTTCCTGCTGGCCCTGTTCGCGGTGACATACCTCGGGGGGCGCTGGCCGTGGTACAGCCTTCCGGATTACATCGTCCGGTTCTCCGATCTGGCATTCAGCTTCCTGGCCGGTGGCGCCAGGAATTTTCTGGCCATATATCGCCAGACGCCAGAAGAGGATGCGAGCGGGAATATGCGAAGGCTATGGCCGGCCGCGCGCGGTATTCTTCTCGCCCTTCCGATCCTGGCAGTCCTCACCGCGTTGCTGGCTTCCGCCGATCTCGTCTTTTCCCAGCGGCTCGGCGATATAGCCAGCCTGTTCAGACTGGAAAATGTTCCCGAGTACATCCTCCGGTGTTTCATCATTGTCGCTAGCGCGCTTTTTCTGGCCGGCATCTATCTACATGCGGGCGCCAAAAGCAGGGATGAGAAACACGTTCTGGGAGAAGAGCCCATATCACCATTTCTGGGTTTTACTGAAGCAGTCATAATAATGGGCAGCGTCGTCGCGCTCTTTGCGGCCTTTGTGGGAATCCAGTTCCAGTATTTCTTCGGCGGGGAAAAGAACATCGATATTGATGGTTACACATATTCGGAGTACGCGCGGCGCGGGTTTGGCGAGCTGGTGGCGGTGGCTGTCTTCAGCCTGCTTCTACTGATCCTGCTGAGTCTGTTCACGCGGCGCGAGAGCATTAGACGAAAAAGGATTTTCTCAGGGCTGGGAGTGGGGCTGGTGGCGCTGGTGCTTGTTATCCAGGTCTCAGCCTTCCAGCGTATTCTGCTCTACGAAGACGCGTATGGTTTTTCCCGTCTCCGGACGTACACGCATGTTTTCATGATCTGGTTGGGCCTGCTCCTTGTCGCGGTGATTCTGCTTGAGATCATGCAGCGCCATCGCGTCTTTGCCCTGGCCGCGGTTCTGGCTACGATCGGCTTTGTCGTCACACTCAACGTCATCAACGTGGACGGTTTGATCGTCAGCCGAAACGTGCAGCGGGCTATCGATGGCAAAGAGCTGGACGTCGGCTACCTGGAATCGCTTTCCAGCGACGCTGTTCCAGCCCTCGCCACTGCTTACCGATCACAGGACAACCCTGACCAGCTTCACGATGACCTGGGAAAAATCCTCGCTCATTTCGCCGCTGACACGGATGAATTCACGGATGATCCAGCCTGGCAGTCTTTTCATCTATCCCGCCACCGGGCCGACGGCGCTCTGAATGAACTGGAGTCAGAGTTGATGAATTATCGCGGTTCGCAAGGCGTCAGTATTTCCGGCTAACTTTCGCTGAAAAGTCAGAAGGTTTTCCCCGGATTTAATTCCACCCACCTCTCCACCCGGTTCCGCCCCCGCCCCTTGGCCAGGTAAAGAGCGGTATCCGCACGCGTCATCAGGATGTCCTTGCTTTCCGATCCATCCATGGAAGTGGCTATTCCAAGGCTGATGGTGAGGTTCGTCTCTTTTTCCTTGCCGACCGGGAATTTCTGTATCTCCACGAGTTTTCTTATCCTTTCGGCCGCCTTGACCGCGACATCGGTCGAGGTGTCGGGCATGATTATCAGGAACTCTTCGCCTCCATACCGGACTATCATGTCAACTTCCCTGATCTCATATTCAAGGATTCTGGCAATCTCTACCAGCAGGTCATCGCCTGCTCCATGTCCGTAGGTATCATTGAATATCTTGAAATGATCGAGGTCGAGCATTACCAGGGAGAGGGGTTCGCCGCTTCGGCGGCAGCGCGCCATCGATTTTTCGAGCTCCGCGTTCATCAGGTTGCGATTCGCCAGCCCCGTGAGCGGGTCGTGCAGGGAAAGGGATCTGGTTTGTTCATAAAGCAACGCGTTTTCGATTGCGATACCAAGCTGATTGCCGATGGTGCGCAATAAATCCAGATCATGTTCTCTTATATGCATATTGGGTTCCGTATGCAGAAACATGACGCCGGATATACCGGTGGGCGTTTTCAGGGGCACGATTATATCGCCGTGGTTTTTCATGTCTGCGTAGGAAAGCGTGTGCCGCTCATTGTATGAGCAGTTCCTGGAAACAATTATATCTCCTTCCCGGGCGGCGATTCCACAGAGGCACTGGCCAAGTCTCAGATCTCTGTGGACCTCCAGGAAATCATTGCTGGTAACAGTGGACGCTTCCAGTTTCAGCCGGTCTCCCTCAAGAACGAATATGCCGGCCTCAGGCTCGAGTTCAAGAATTTTAAGGGAAGTTATTTTCTTGAGCGTTTTGTCCAGCAGTTGATTCATCTCAAGCGTGGTACTTATGGTTGAGGAGATTTCGTATAGCTTGGCGAGCTCATCGCCTCGTTTTGCCAGAGCTTCACTTTGAATGGCAGCTTTCTCTTTCGCAAGTATCCTTTCGGCGACGTCATGGAGAATAGCGAGCTCACCCATTATGAAGCCATCATCTCTGACAAGCGGGGACGCGCTAAGCTCGAAAAACATGTGGCGACCGTCACCGGCTATTAATTCAACCTCGTAAGGCTTCACTTCAATGCCGGATATTTGTTCGGTGAAAGCCTTGACCATGCGCGTGATGCTCGTCTTTGTGAAGATGCTCGACAGGGTATCGAATCTTATCCCTACAAGGTCCTCTTTATTCATGCCGGTGATTTCGACAGCGCGATTATTGACATCCACTATCCTGGCCTGATGGTCAACATGCACAAGAATATCCGTGCTTTCGTTGAAGATGAGCCGGTAGATGGCTTCAGCTTCCCTTAAACTGAATTCCGCATTGACGCGGTCGGTGATATCCCTCGATATCATCAGAACGGACATTACGCGTTCGCCTTCACCGAACTCGGGCGAAAAACGGGCGTCAAAGATTCTGTTTCCTGACGCCAGCCGGACCTCATAATCGAGATTCCTCTCCTCGCCTTGCTTCAGAACATCCTGAAGCGCGTCATCCCATTTTCCTGAAATTTCTTCGGGCAGGCCAGACCGGGTGCATGACTTTCCAAGCACTTTGTGGGCTGTCATGTTGAATTTTGTCAGAAATACATGATTGGCAAACGTTATTCGGCGTTCCACATCAAAGCGGACTATCGTATCGGGTGAATGTTCAACAAGCGCCTTGAACTCTTCCTCCCTCAGATTAAGTTCGCTCTCTGCTTTTTTTCGCCGGGTTATGTCACGGGCGATAAGTACCTGACCCGCAAGGGCGCCTGCGGCATCCCTGATGGACGTTTTAGATACCGAGACGGGAATTATTTTGCCCTGACTTGAAACGAGGTGCGCTTCCCTGTCCCTGAAGCTCTCTGCGGGTTTGCCCGCGAAGCCGGTTTCTGCGTCAGCTCCACCGTTGATGAATAACTCACCCACAGGCCGTCCAATCAGATCGCGTGAATGATATTCCAGCATTGTCCGGGTGGAATCGTTAACGGTGAGTATGTCGCCTCTGGCATCGACCAGAAGTAATGCGTCGGGCATCGTGGCGATTATATTGTCGGCGGCCGTGGCGGGAGTTATGTCGAACAGCTTATACTTCCAGGAGGCGTATCCTGTAAATCCCCCCGTGCCTATTACGAAACCAAGGATTGACAGCGTAGGAAGCATAATGTCCATTGTTTTTAACAATCCATGGGAGATAACGTCGGCGAGCATGGGAATCGACAGTCCGATCAGGACAAGCACTGCCTGTTTTTTTCTAACGCCGTTCGCCTGACGTAGATAATAGATAAGGCAAAGCACTATTCCTGTGGCATTCATACCCATCAGGACGATTGGTTCCAGTGCCTCTGTAAGCTGGCTCGGATCCACATAAGACCAGCCCCAGTATGAAACTGTGTCTAATTGATAGCCGCCTTCAAACAGTATGATGAGTATGAGGGCAATTGCGGGAAGATATGCAAGGACCGCCAGAGCAGCTTTCCCCAGATACCGGTCATATCGCGTGAAAGCGAGCGCGAAATGCAGGAGTAATGATGAGGGCAGCGGCCAGAAAGCCACAAAAAACAACCAGAAGCGGGCGCTCTCGGGGTCGATGGCGTAATAAAGTTGAGCCGTAACGAAAGCCCAGCATACTACGGAAAGACAGAGCAGGGCGAAGATGCGGTTGACGTGGTTTTTCCTGTCTAACAGGTAGACCTGGATGCCGATGAACATCGCGCCGGCTACGGCCCAGAGGTACAGAAGATAAAAAAATGATCTCAAATAATCCGCCTTTTATGGGCCGATCAACGAAGTAATAAATCTTTGTGGTAATAATACCTGTATAAGCATCGGTTAGTCATAATTCCCTGAATGGACAATCGGAAAACCCAAAAATGTCCAGGTTGCCTGTGTATGAGGTGGCAAAGCGTGATAAATTATTTCCATCGATCCAGGCTAAAGCCTCTCTAACTACCCGGATGTTTTACAGATAAGTTATTTGTACCCGCGGGCGTGGCGGAATGGCAGACGCGCCAGCCTTAGGAGCTGGTAGGGTAATCCCTGTGGAGGTTCAAATCCTCTCGCCCGCACCAAAAAACCCTTAAATTTGGACATCGGACCCAATCTTGACTAACATCTAGGGTTCGAAAAACTTTTCCCTGTCCAATCGACGAAATCTGGAGTTCCATGGCGGATATAAAGACGAACGTGAACGTGCTTGAAGGCGACAAGGTCGAGCTCGAAATCGAAGTGCAGGAGCAGGAGGTCAAGGCTCAGGTAAACAAGGCCATCCGGGAAATAGGCAAGGACATGAAACTTCCCGGTTTTCGCCCGGGCAAAGTGCCCCGTAACATCCTGGTGTCGCGCATCGGCAAAGAGAATATCTATTCACAGACCCTGGAAGAATCCATGGCCGGCTGGTATGAAGCCGCCATCATCGATTCGGGCATTAAGCCTATCGACAAGCCGGAGATCGACGTCGCGCCGCTCGAGGACGAGGACAAGCCCTTCAGCTTCAAGGTGACTGTCGCCGTCATGCCGACGCCGAAACTTGGCGAGTACGCCGGCATCGAGGCTGAAAAGGAAGAGGCCGCAGTCGAGGACGCGGAGATAGACGAAGAGATCGATCGCCTGCGCAAGCGCACCGCGAAACTCGAGGAGATCGAGGGCAGACCGTCCGCAGAAGGTGATTTCGTCGTCGTTGATTTTGCCGGCTCTATTGACGGCGAGCCGCTTGAGGGCGGCACCGGCAAGGATTACATGCTGGAACTGGGAAGCAACACTTTCATCCCCGGCTTCGAGGAACAGATTGCAGGAATGGAGAAGGGCCAGTCGAAAAAGCTTAAGCTGACCTTCCCGGAGACTTACAAACCGGAGAAGCTGGCGGGCCAGGAAGTCGAGTTCGACGTGACGCTCAAGGAGATCAAGGAACGCATCCTCCCTGAGGCCGACGACGAGTTCGCATCGGAGAACAGCGAATTCGACACGATCGCCGAGCTGACAGGGGATATCCGCGCCCGGATACTCAAGGGCCGCGAAAACCAGGCTGAGAACATGTTCAGGCAGAAGGTGGTAGAGAAGGTGGTCGAGGCCGCGGAAGTCGAGGTTCCCGAGCCGGCAATCCTGCAGCGTGCGCATGATATTGAGATGAATTTCGCGGCGTCGCTGCAAAGGCAGGGTTTCGGGCTCGAGGAATATTTAAAGCAGACCGAGCAGGACAAGAAGACGTTTGAAGAGCATTTTCGCAAGCAGGCCGAACAGGACATAAAGCAGGAACTGGTCCTCGAAGCCATCGCCGCGGCTGAGAAGTTCGAGGTGAGCGACGAGGAGGTAGAGGATGAGATCCGGGTGAGCGCCGTCGAGCTTGAGCGTGATCCGGAAGAGTTCCTCCAGAAGATGAAGGACTCGCAGAGGCTGGGAATCGTCAAGGAGGATCTGCTGAGGCGCAAGGCTTGGGAGATGGTCTGCGAGAAAGCGGTAGCCGTTCCGGTCAAGGCAGAAAAAGCAGCCGAAGATACGGCTGAAGAAGAAATAAAAGAGGAAAAGGCAGAAAAAACGGAAAAAGAGTGAGCACGGACTTTCAAAAAAACGATAAATCAGAGGTGCGAAATCAAATGCCACTAATTCCAATGGTCATAGAGCAAACCAGCCGGGGCGAGCGTGCCTTCGACATCTACTCGCGCCTGCTGAACGAGCGCATAATCTTCCTTGGCAGCTCCATCAACGAAGAGGTGGCAAACGTCGTCGTTGCCCAGCTGCTGCACCTGGAATCCGACGACCCCGATAAGGACATCAACCTTTATATCAACAGCCCCGGCGGCTCTGTTTATGCCGGTTTAGCCATATATGATACAATGCAGTTTATCAAGCCGGATGTATCAACAAGTTGCGTGGGGATTGCCATGAGCATGGGCGCCTTGATTCTCGCGGGAGGCAAAAAGGGCAAACGTTTCGCGCTGCCCAACTCCAAGATCCTGATCCACCAGGTATCCGGCGGTTTCCAGGGTCCCGCGGCGGACATCGCGATTCACGCTAAGGAAGCCCTGGCCCTCCGCAGCCGTCTCGACGAAATCCTTTCGGAACATACCGGCCAGTCGATAGAAAAAGTATCCAACGACACTGACCGTGACTACTTCATGACCGCCGCCGAGGCCCAGGCATACGGGATCATCGACGAAGTCATAGCGCATCGCGCAGCGACCA
>JBAZZU010000047.1:0-9928 GCA_041658605.1 Thermoleophilia bacterium
GCGACAGCAGAAAAATAGTCGAACTGGTCACCGAGAAGCAGGAGGAATATCGTGCGCGGCGCGGCGATGGTTTCGTCTACGCCGCGGACGAGTTCTATTTCAGGGCCGGCCAGCCGCTGCCACCAGTCGCCGATTACGACGATTTTCCTCAGTACGAGAATGGTATTGGCATCGCGGCCGCTTTTCGGGAGGATGCGCAGGAGCTGATCGCGCACCAGGCCGGCGAAACCGCTTCGGACGCCCGGATCTTCCTGCTTTCAGGAAATCTGGCCGCCGGGATGATGAAGGAAGTCTGTTCGGATCTCTCACGCCTGATGGACCGAAAAGTCGAACCGCTCGCCTGTGAAAACCGCCTGTTCGGGCCCCATGTCACGGTCACTGGTCTTCTTGGCGGCAACGACGTCATCGTGGCCGCCCGTGCCGCGGGCCTTACTCGCGGTGACCTGCTTGTCATGCCTTCTTTTTGCCTTGACGGCGGCGCCGAGCCACGCTTTCTTGACGGTATCACCCTGATGGAGCTGGACGAGATACTCGATTGCGGCATCACGGCCTGTCCCCGTTAGAAACGCGGGCTTTACAAAAAATTCATCGACATCGCACTGATTTTGCCACTCCCGGCATAATTCCACGCCAACAGTGGTAAACTTCCAACCATGACCGTGCTCCCGAAAGTCGCCATAGTAGGTTATCCCAACGTGGGAAAATCGACGCTGCTCAACCGCCTTACCGGCAGCCGTGAGGCTGTCGTGCACAAACAGGCCGGCGTCACCCGCGACCGCAAGGAGCTCCTGGTCGAATGGACCGGCCGCGCCTTCACGGTCATAGACACCGGCGGCGTCGATATGGCCGACCGGCGCGAGATGGCCCGCCAGATCCGCGCCCAGGTGGAAGCGGCGCTCGGCGATGCGGAGCTCGTACTGCTGGTGGTCGATGGAACGACCGGCATCGGCCCGGGCGACGAGGATCTGGCGCAGATAGTCCGCAAGAGCAAACGTCCGGCGTTTCTGGTGGCAAACAAGATCGACGATTTCAACCGCGTCGACCTGATCCATGAATTCCACGCCCTCGGCATGGGCGAGCCCGTGCCGGTCAGCGCCCTGCACGGCACCGGCAGCGGTGACCTGCTCGACATGATCGTAACCCAGCTGGAAGAATCCGGCGTCCTGCTCGAATCAGAGCCGCGGGAGGAGATCGGCGTCGCCATAGTCGGGCGCCCCAACGCCGGCAAGTCATCGATGGTCAACCGGCTGCTCGGTCAGCAGCGCGTCATCGTCTCCGCCGAACCCGGCACCACCCGCGACAGCATCGACACCGTTTTCGAGGCTGGCGGCGCCACCTACCGGCTTATCGATACGGCCGGACTCAGGCGGCCGGGAAAGCTCACGGAGGATGTCGAGTACTACAGCCGTGTGCGCGCACTCGCGTCGATGGAAAAGGCGCAGGTCGTCCTCGTGGTGGTCGACTGCACCCTGGGGCTTACGGATTACGACCTCACCATCATCGACGAGGCCATGAAGCGGAAATGCGCCACGGCGCTGCTGCTGAACAAGTGGGACGATTCACAGATTAATCTTGACGACCTCAAATACAAGCTGGCTCGCAAGACGACGATCAAGCCGCCGTTCCTCGCCACCTCGGCGCTGACCGGCCGCGGTGTGAAAGATATACTGCCGCTGATCAGGCATCTGCATGAGCTCTATATCTCTCACATATCAACGCGTGATCTGAACAATTTTCTGCAGGAGATAAAGACGCTGCATTCGCCGCCTATCGTACGCGGCCGCCAGCTGAAGATGTACTACATAAGCCAGCCGGGTGTATCGCCGCCGAGGATCGTCATCCAGGCAAACAACAAGGGGCTGGTTACAAGGCCCTACGCGACATACCTGGAGAACGAGATGCGCGAGCGTTTCGGCTATCACGGCTGTCCGCTGATAATCGAGTTCAAGGGCAAGAAGAGCTGAGCCATGAATATCGCGGCCGCGACAGCGCTGATAATCGGTGCGTACCTGCTCGGCTCGATCCCCTTCGCGATTGTGATTGGCAGGGGGATCTACCACACGGATGTCCGCCGGCATGGAAGCGGCAACATCGGCACGACCAACGTATTCCGTGTTCTGGGCGTCAAGGCCGGCATCCTGGTCTTCGCCGGTGATTTCCTCAAGGGCTTCATCCCTACATATCTGGCGACGCTTTTCAGCTACCCCGGACATGCGGCGCTGGTCTCGGTCATCGTCGCCGGGGCTGCCATCGTCGGTCATACCTGGTCGATATTTCTGCGCGGCAAGGGAGGTAAGGGGGTCGCTACCGGCGGCGGCGCCATCGTCGCGCTGATGCCACTCCTTTTCCTGGTCGGCTTCGCCATGTTCTGGCTGATGCTGCTACTGGGCCGTTTTGTGTCTTTTGCCTCGCTCTGTTCGGCGCTCACGCTGAGTGTTATGGTAGTTGCCACCGGGCAGCCGACGCCCTATACGGTCTTCACCCTGTTTGGCACGGCCGTGATATTCTACGCGCACAGGTCCAATATCAGGCGTTTGATCAGGGGCCGGGAGAACGCTGTAAGGTTTCCATGGGATCGCAGGTAGCCCGGGGCAGGTGATACCTGTTTTCTAGACTTTGGTACGAATCCAGGCCTGTACATTTTCGCAAGGTTTGAGAAAAGCGGGGCTTGAATTGAAGAATTTTCCAGATCCAGACACAAGGCGCCGCAAATGAAGGCCTCCGTCATCGGCGGCGGCAGCTGGGGGACCGCATTCGCCAGGCTGCTGTCCATAGCCGGAATCGAAGCCGGTATCGTATGCCGCCGGCAGGATCAGGCGGATGCGATAAACCTGACCCACAGAAACCCCGACTATCTGCGTGAGATCGGGCTGCCGGCTGCGCTTGCCGCGGCCACGTTCACCAGCAACAGCCTGGCGGACGCGGACCTCGTCGTCATCGCCATACCCAGCAGGGCCTATCGCGAAGTCCTGCAACTCGTCGTTGGGGAAATCAATCCGGACGCCGCTGTTCTAAGCCTTACTAAGGGTCTTGAACCGGGGACGCTCAAGCGATTCTCGCAGGTGCTGGCAGAGGAACTGCCATCGCCAGCGTCGTCACGCATCGCCGTTCTCTCCGGCCCCAATCACGCCGAAGAGGTAGCCCTCGATATTCCAACCGCGTCGACGATCGCCGCCGACGACCAGGATCTCGCCAGGGAGCTGCAGACACGTATTTCCACGGAAAACTTCCGCGTTTATGTCAATCCCGATCTCATCGGCGTCGAGCTCTGCGCGGCGACCAAGAACGTCATCGCGCTGGCTGCGGGCATGAGCGACGGCCTGGGTTTCGGCGACAATACCAAGGCCAGCCTGATCACCCGTGGCCTTGCCGAGATGGCCCGGCTGGGAACCGCCGCCGGTGCCGATCCCAGGACCTACTCTGGTCTGGCGGGCATGGGAGACCTCATCGCCACCTGCACCAGCAAACACAGCCGCAACCGCCTGGCGGGAGAGCTTATCGCGTCCGGCAAGTCACCGGCGCAGGCTGAAGCGGAAATGGGCATGGTCGCGGAAGGCCTGACCAGCGCCCGCTCCGTTCTCGAGCTTGCCAGCGTCCACGGTGTCGAGATGCCGATTACCGAGCAGGTCTGTGAGGTAGTCTACGAAGGCAAGGATGTCCGGGTCGCCGTCTCGGAGCTGATGAAGCGCTCCCCCAGGTCGGAATAAGGGGACACCATATACCTGCCAGAAACGAGAAGCACATGAGCGACGAAAAATCCGGCGCGTGGGCTCCCGACATCACCAACGCCCTCTTTCTCATCGACGGCAACAGCCTCGCCTACCGCGCCTTCTACGCCCTGCCGGAGACGATCGCCACGGCTGATGGCTTTCCCACAAACGCTCTCTACGGATTCTCCACGATGCTCGTCAAGATCATCACGGATTACAAACCGGCCGGAGTCGTGGTCGCCTGGGATACGGGTAAAAAAGTCTTTCGCCACGAAAAATTCGAGGAGTACAAGGCGGGGCGCAAACCGATGCCCGACAACCTCTCACTCCAGTTCGAGCACTTTGAGGAAATCGTCTCATCCTTCGGGTTCGAGAACCTGAAGAAGGAAGGTTACGAGGCCGACGACGTCCTTGCCACCCTCGCCCGCGAAGCGAGGGAGAACAGGCAGAAGACCGTGATAGTGACCGCGGACCGCGACGCGCTGCAGCTCGTCGGCGACCAGATTTATGTGATGACTAACACGAAGGGCGTTTCCGAAGTCAGGATCTACGACAGCGGGGCAGTCGAAGACCGTTACGGCATCCCTCCGGAAAAAGTGCCCGACTTCATCGGCCTGAAGGGTGACACTTCCGACAACATCCCCGGTATCCCCGGAGTGGGGGACAAGACCGCCGCGCTGATGCTCGCCGAACATCAGACGCTCGAAGAGCTGCTGGCCCACACCGCCGACTTCAAGGGCAAGCGCCGCCAGTTGCTGGAGGAATACGCCGATCAGGCGCTGATGTCAAAAGAGCTGGCCACCATGGACGACGAGGTGCCGGTTGAGATTCTGCCCTTCATGGGCAAGCATGCGGAGCCGGACCGCACGCGCCTGCGTGAAACCATGGAGCGTTTTGAATTCAACACCCTGCTCAGGCGCCTCGAGGAGCTGGGCCTGGTGGAAGGGACTGTCTCAGACACCAGGGAGATCTTTGCAAGGAATATCGATCCCGACCGGTTGGCCGATGTGCTTTCCAAAGCCAGGGAGGCAGCACTGGCGTGGGAGGAAAAAGGCGGCGAGGTGATGGTCGCGCTTTATTACGGCGGTGACGAGGCCCAGCTGGCAGTGGTGACACGCAGCCGGCTGGCCGAAATACTGTCCAGCCAGTCCGAGCCAGTACGAAAAAAGAACATCCTCCTGATCTGTCATGACTACAAGAAGTTCCTAAAGCTGGTTCCCAATGACCTGGACTGCAGCCATGATACCGAAGTCGCCGCATACCTGCTGAAGCCCACTGCCCGCACCTATAGCCTCGATCAGCTGGCGTCGGTCGCCGGCATCCGCGTGGACCTGGAAGCCGATAGTTCCGACGGACGCACTCTGGCGACCATGGCTGTCCAGGCATTTCTGCTTGCGCAACAGCAGGAAGAAGCGCTTGGCAGAAAGGGTCTTGCGGGACTGTTCCATGACTGGGAGATGCCACTCGTCAGGATCTTCGCTGAGATGGAGCGTGTGGGCATCAGGCTCGACCTGGCCCGGCTGGGCGAGATATCCGCGAAGGCCAGCGACCAGCTGGAACAGCTCGAGGACGAGATCCACAAGCTTGCCGGCGAGAGCTTCAACATCGATTCGCCCCAGCAGCTATCCATAATCCTCTTCCAGAAACTGGACCTGCCGGCGGGGAAAAAGACCAAAACCGGCTTCTCGACCGATGCGTCTGTACTCAAAGGCCTGCGCGGGTCGCACGCGATCATCCCCAAAATCGAGACCTACCGCGAGCTGGCCAAGCTGTCAAACACATACCTGCTGGCGCTGCCGCGTATCGCCGACCCGGAAACCTGGCGCATCCATACGACTTTCAACCAGACGGTCACCGCCACGGGCCGCATCTCATCCAGCAATCCGAACCTGCAGAACATCCCCATCCGCACGCCGCTGGGTGAAAAAATCCGCGACTGTTTTGTCGCCGAAGAGGGCCACATGCTCGTGGTCGCCGACTACTCACAGGTAGAGCTGCGCATCATGGCGCACCTCTCCGGGGAGCCCAAGCTGCGCCTTGCTTTCGCCTCGGGTGAGGACGTTCACCGCGACACGGCCGCCGAGGTCTTCAACCTCAAGGCCGGGGAAGTCACCAGCATACAGCGCAACCGCGCCAAGGCGGTAAACTTCGGCATCATGTACGGCATCAGTGGTTTCGGGCTGGCGGAACAGCTGGACATATCAAGGGAAGAAGCCGCCGGCTATATCGAAACCTACATGGCGCGTTATCCGAAGGTCGCGGCTTTCCGCGCGAGCACGATCGAGCAGGCCCGCGAAGATGGCTTCGTGACGACCGTCCTCGGCCGCCGCCGCGCCATCCCCGAACTGCGCTCATCCGACGACCGCATCCGCAAGCTTGGAGAGCGCCTCGCCGTCAATACCGTCATCCAGGGCAGCGCCGCCGATATAATAAAAATCGCCATGGTCAACTCGCATCGTGCGCTGAAAAAGGAAAGGCTAGACGCATATCTCGTCCTGCAGGTCCATGATGAACTGGTCTTCGAAGCGTCCGAGGCGGAAGCGCCCGCCGTCGCCGAGCTCGCCCGCCGCGAGATGGTTGGCGCATGGCAGCTCGACCAGCCGCTCGAGGTCGATGTGGGCATCGGCGAGACCTGGGTCGAGGCCAAGTAGCATATTCGATTACCCGTCCATGATCTGGACAAGGTCCAAACAGGTATAACCGCAAAATGACGCGTTCTCAAAAAAACGCGTTTCCAGCTTCCATACCTACTCACCCTTCTGTATAATGATTTCTGGCACGCAAAGCGCTTGTCGCTGCGCGCGCTAAATTTGTTTAGAAAGGAATCAAAAAACTAAATGCAAAAAATCAACGAAGAAGAAGAGATCCAGCTTGTAGAAGGGAGTGGGGGACTGCTCAAGATCGTGGATGGGAAAGAAGAGCCCAACTACGATATGACCATCAATATTTTCCAGGAGGGGGATATCGTCAGCGGCGAGGTTGTCCGCATCGACAAAGACGAGATCCTGGTTGATATCGGGTACAAATCCGAGGGAGTCATCCCGGCCAGCGAGTTGTCGATTCGCAAGTCGGTAAGCACCGAAGACGAAGTGAGCGTCGGCGACAAAATCGACGCTCTCGTCATGCAGAAGGAAGACGCCGAAGGCCGCCTCATACTCTCCAAGAAACGCGCCCGCTTCGAGCAGGCATGGAAGAGGATCGAAGAGGTCGAACAGCAGGCCGCCACTATCGACGGCACCGTGATTGAAGTCGTCAAGGGCGGGCTCATACTCGATCTGGGCGTACGTGGTTTTCTGCCCGCGTCCCTCGTGGACATCCGCCGCATCCAGAACCTCGATGAATACATGGGCCGTACGCTGACCTGCCGTGTCATCGAGCTCAACCGCAGCCGCAACAACGTGGTCCTCTCTCGCAGGGCCGTGCTCGAGGAAGAGCGCAAGGAAGTCAGGGAGCAGATCCTTGGCAAGCTCCAGCCGGGCGACGTGGTAATCGGCGTCATATCGAACATCGTGGACTTCGGCGCCTTTGTGGACCTGGAAGGCATCGACGGACTAATTCATATATCCGAGCTGTCCTGGGGACATGTCAATCATCCTTCGGAGGTATTGACTGTCGGCCAGGAGGTAAAGGTCAAGGTACTCGACATCAATAAGGAGCGCCAGCGCGTTTCCCTCGGTCTCAAGCAGACCCAGGAAGATCCGTGGGCCAGCCTTGTAGACGCGCATAACGTCGGCGATACGATGACGGGCAAAGTCACCAAGCTCGTGAGCTTTGGCGCTTTTGTCCAGATCAGCGAGGGCATCGAGGGCCTGGTGCATATATCCGAGCTGGCCGACCATCATGTTGAAAAGCCGGAGGAAGTGGTCGCCGTAGGTGATGACGTCGAGGTCAAGATCATTGAGATCGACGCGCAGCGCCGCCGTCTCTCGCTCAGCATCAAGCGCCTGCATGAGGAGATAACGGAAGAGGGCGAAGCCGTCGAGGAAGGCGAAGATGTGGAAGCTGTCACCAACGAAGCGCCGGCAGTGGAACCCGAGGCCGATGAAGAGACATTCGTCGAGGCCGAAAGCCTTGGCTTGAGTGACGAGATATTCCCGGATAAGCCCGGCTATGAGCCGGCCGCCGAGGAGGAAATATCAGCAGATATCGAACTGGCTGACGCCGGTATCGAGCTGGCCGATGAACCCCAGCTTGTGGACGCGGATTCCGACCTTGCCGCTGAGCCTGAACTGGATGATACTGTAGAGGAAGAGCCCGAGGCAGAGACTGAAGCTGCGGAAAGTGAAAAGGCTGAGGACGAGGACGCAAAAGCCGAGTAACTTTTTTACAGACTCGAGTACTTACGCGCCCCGCCTTCGGCGGGGCGCTTTTTTTCCCAAAAATCATTTGAACAGATATGATCCAGCCGCTAGACTGCTGGGAATATCCATACAGGGGATCGACGGATGTCAGCTCAAACCATAAGACAGGTAACAGTACGAGTGGCTCTCACCGGAGGCATCGGCTCCGGGAAGAGCACGGCGCTGCTTATGTTCGGCGCCCGGGGCGCGGCGGTATTGAGTTCAGACAAAGTCGTGCACGCTTTGCTGCAGAGGGAAGACGTCAGGCAGCGTGTATCAGAAAGCCTGGAGCTCGGACAGGTCGATTCGGGTGAGACAGGCCGCCTGGCTCTGGCCGACGTCGTGTTCGCGGATGAAAAAAAGCTGCATAAACTCGAAGCGATCCTGTTTCCTCTTGTGCGAGCCGAGATCAGCGACTGGATGGAATCATCGTATGTAGCCTCGATGCCGCTGGCCGTGGTCGAGATTCCCATGGTGTTCGAGGCGGCGATGGAGGACCTGTTCGATAAGATCGTGCTAGTGACAGCCCCTACCGCAGTGCGCGGCGCCAGGCATGCCGGCCAGGTGGGCAAGGCCGATTTCGAGCGCCGGGCCTCACAACAGCTCTCTGAGGCGGAAAAAGAAAAGCGCTCAGATTTCGTATACTGGAATACCGGTTCACCGGATGAGCTCGATAAGTTCGTGGAGAGGACCGTCGCGGCTCTCACCACAGTGGGGGGAATGTGAAATCAGCCAGGCGCATTATTCTGGCCCTGTTTCTTGCGTGTCTGCTGGCGGGAGCTTTTATGCTGGTCCATCTGGCGATGCCCGGGTGGTACGCGCGCTGGCTCTATCCGCTTGACCACGCGGAAATCATCACAAAGAATGCATCCCGGTACCAACTCGATCCCGCCCTGGTGGCCGCCGTCATCTACGAAGAAAGCAGCTTCAACGATCAGTCCGTCTCGAAGGAAGGCGCCATCGGTTTGATGCAGCTGCTGCCGTCAACCGCTACATGGATATCGACGAAGGACGGCAACGCTGATTTCAACCCGAAAAACCTCGAAGACCCCGCGGTGAATATCTCCTATGGATGCTGGTATCTGCGCTATCTGCTGGACCGTTATGAAAACGAGGAGCTGGCGCTGGCGGCGTACAACGGCGGCACTGAAAACGTCGACAGCTGGGTAAAGACAGCCAGAAGCTCGGGCCGCGATTTCAATTCAGTACAGGATATCCCCTGGCGTGAAACCAGGGATTATGTGTCGCACGTAGACAGGACAAGCGAAATATATACAAGCGCCTATGCGGCCGAGCTGGGAATCGGGGGTTAAGCTGCCATGACCGGCTTCAGGATCAACTCGACATACCGCCCTACGGGCGACCAGCCCCAGGCGATCGAATCTCTCGTCGAGGGCATCCGCCGTGGAGATTTCTGCCAGACGCTCATGGGGGTCACCGGCTCCGGAAAGACCTTCACCATGGCCAACATCATCGAGGCCGTCAACCGGCCGGCGCTGATCATGGCGCACAACAAGACCCTTGCCGCGCAGCTCTGTAACGAGTTCAAGGAGTACCTGCCCGACAACGTCGTGGAATATTTCGTCAGCTATTACGACTACTACCAGCCCGAGGCTTACCTGCCCGCGACTGATACATATATAGAGAAGGACACATCCATCAACGATGAGATCGATCGCCTGCGACACGCGGCTACCAGCGCGCTCCTGTCACGGCGCGACGTCGTCATTGTCGCCAGCGTCTCCTGTATTTACGGCCTCGGGTCTCCCGAAGAGTATCTGGCGAAGATGGTTATGCTGAAAATCGGTGACGAACCCGGGCTGGAGGCTGTGACGCGGCGCCTCGTGGATATAATGTACAGCCGCGGCGACTACGATT
>JBAZZU010000048.1:0-8880 GCA_041658605.1 Thermoleophilia bacterium
CGCAACGCAAGCCGGTTCGTCCAGTTCTAAGCAAAGGTCGCACTTGCTGGCCGCTTTCTTGATCCTCTCGTCACGCTGGATGCCACCGTAAGGACAAACCATGACGCACATCCAACAGCCGACACAACGTTCTTTGTCGTGCAGGACCGCACCGGTTTTCGGATCTTTGGTCATCGCGCCGGTGATACACGCGGTCACGCAAACCGGATCCTCGCAATGCCTGCACTGGAGGGCGAACGTCAGCGGCCGGCTTTCTTCCACGAGAATCCGGGATAGCGCCCGGGGCGTTTCTTCGTTAAAAGCGCGGATGATATCCTTCGATTTACTATGCGCGACGATGCAATAGATCTCGCAAAGCTTGCACCCTATGCAGACCTTCTCGTTCGCTCTAATTTTCCGTTTCTTGGTCTTCTGTTTTGCTGCCATGTTTCTTTCTCCTGTTACTTCTCGACTCGCTCCCCATTAAGCAAGCTCGGGGTCGCTCACTCGAAGAATATTTATTATTCTCTTATATCGTGTTCTTACTCTCTGCTATTCGCCCTTAGCTCTCTGCTATTCTCCGGCGTGCATGACGCCGAGGATGTCCATTTCTTCCCTGCTTAAGCCGACCGCCCTTAAATGCAGCCGGTTGCCGCGCAGCGACTCGATGGCGTTTATGCCCATACCGCCCAGCATTTCCTTTATTTCCAGAGACCAGGCGCGCAGGAGGTTGTTCAAGCGCCGCGCCCCCATGTCCGGATTAACCCGTTTTGAAAGATACGGATCCTGCGTCGTAATGCCCCACGGGCACTTGCCCGTATAACATTTCTGACAAACCGTACAGCCGACCGCGATCAACGCGCTCGTACCGATGTAGACGGCGTCGGCGCCCAACGCGATGGCCTTAATGATATCGGCCGAATTACGGAATCCGCCTGCGACCAGCAATGACGCCTGATTTCTGAGGCCATCGTCGCGCAGCCTTTGATCAACGGCGGCCAAAGCCAGTTCGATCGGCATGCCGACGTTGTCACGGGTCCTTGTCGGCGCCGCGCCCGTGCCGCCCCTTAAGCCGTCCAGGGTAACAAAGTCGGCGCCCGCCCTGACGATACCGCTGGCTATGGCGGCGGCGTTGTGCACGGCGGCGATCTTAACACCGACCGGCTTCGAGTACTCAACCGCCTCTTTCAAAGCGAAGACCAATTGTCTCAAGTCCTCGATCGAATAGATATCGTGATGCGGCGCGGGGCTGAGCGCGTCGGTGCCTTCGGGTATCATCCTGGTCACGGATATTTCCGCGTCCACTTTCTCACCCGGAAGGTGGCCGCCGATGCCCGGTTTGGCGCCCTGGCCGATCTTGATTTCAATGGCGGCGCCGGCATTCAAGTAGTCGCGCGTAACGCCGAACCGGCCGCTCGCGCACTGGACGATAGTGTTGGGGCCGTACTTGTAGAGGTTTTTATGCAAACCGCCTTCGCCTGTGTTGCACATCGTCCCCGAATCGGTCGCCGCGCGGGCTAGCGACTCGCAGACGTTATAACTTATCGCGCCATAGGATAAGGCGCCGAACATGATCGGCAAATCGAGCTTCAACTGCGGCGGCATCTTGGTCTTCAACTTCGGAACACCTTTGCGATAAGAAAACTCCAGCTTATCCGGCTTGCGACCGATATATGTTCTCAACTCCATCGGCTCGCGCAAGGGATCGATCGACGGATTTGTGACCTGGCTCGCGTTTAAAACAAGGTGGTCCCAGTAAATGCGCTGCCCAAGCTCGTCCCCGCAACCGGTCAAAAGCATACCGCCCGTGTCGGCCTGCTTGCAGATGTCTTTGATTTGCCGGTATGTCCAGTTGGCGTGCGGACGGCCCATCGAAGGGCTCGGCCGGACAATCAGCGCGCGCGTCGGACAGAACTCGACGCAGCGCTGGCAACCGACACATTTCATCTCATCCTCACGCATATGGTCCGCTTCCGCGTCATAGGAGTGAACCTCGAACGAGCATTGCCGCTCGCAGACCCGGCAACGGATGCACTTCTCGTTATCCCTTATGACCTGGAATTCGGCCTTTACGAGATTTCTATACATATCTCTTCTTCCTTGGCCTTAGAACGGTCCGGTTTCAGGTTGGCGATGACTGGTTCGCCGGCCGTCGGCATCCAAACCCGGTCAGGCGTAACGATCTCCCTGATAGCCGCCTCTTCATTCGCAATGTAAAGAACGTCACCCTTCTCCGCGGCGACCAATGGCCGTAGCTTTATCCGGTCGTTGATACCGATCATTCCGTCTTTGTGGCCGAGAATGAACGCGAAGGGACCGTTCAACAGGGCGTTGCCGTAAACCTGGCGGATCGCCGTCATAATCTTCTTCTGTTCCTCCGGCATATTGTCGATTTGCACCCAGAAAGGAGCGGCCATCGCTTTCGTGGCGAGCTCGACCGGCATTTTGTACCGGCGCAGCAGGAGGTCGAACAGGTAGGCGGTTACCTCCGTGTCCGTTTGGAGGGTGCATTTATAACCGTACATTTCCAGGTACCGCCGGTTTATCCCGTAAGACGAAATCTCCCCGTTGTGCACGATCGACCAGTCGAGGAGGGTAAAGGGATGGGCGCCGCCCCACCAGCCGGGCGTATTGGTCGGAAAACGGCCGTGGGCGATCCAGGTCCACGCCTTGTACTCTTCCAGCCGGTAAAAACGGCCGACGTCGCCGGGGAAACCGACGGCTTTGAACGCGCCCATGTTCTTGCCGCTGGACATGACGAAAGCGCCCTTGATGGTCGAGTTGATCGTCATGACGGCGTTAACCACGTAGTCCTCTTCGTCACACTCATTGAGCGCAAGCTTCTCTTTGTCAACGCTAAGGAAATAACGCCAGAGCAGGGGGATGTCGGTGATTTTCGCGTTGCGCCTGGTGGGAATCTCTTCTTCCAGCCGGATGATGAAGTGGCGCTTTAGGTAGCGCTCGGTCGCGTCCAGCGCGTCTCTGGTCGTATAGAGCATGTGGAAGGCGTACTGATGCTTGCGCTCCGGGTAGATGCCGTAGGCCGCAAAGCCCCCGCCCTGCCCGCTGCTGCGCTCGTCCATATTACAGATACTGGCGATGATCGCCTCACCGTTGACCCGGTGCCGGTTCCGGCTGATAAAACCGGTCAACCCGCAGGCGCTCATGTCTTTCTCGTATCTATAACTCACTGTTCGCCTCCCCGGCTGCGTAAGAGCTTATCAAAACTATCTTACCCCTCGCCTCATAGGATGGGTAGGAACTTGTTCAGTTCGTACTCGGTCACCTGGATCCGGTACTCTTCCCATTCCTTCTTCTTGATTTCAATGAAACGGTCAAACACGTGGTCGCCCAGCGTCTTTCTGGCGAGTTCGCTCTGCTCGGTCAGTAAGATAGCCTCGCCCAGACTGCCCGGCAGTGATTTTATCCCTAAGTTGTCCCGGTCTTTTTCCGACAAGTCGTAAAGGTTCTTCTCCATCTGGTCGGGTATCTCATATTTCTTCTCGATGCCTTCCAAGCCGGCGGCCAGGAGGATCGCGAACGTTAAGTACGGATTGCAGGCCGGGTCGGGGCTGCGGAACTCCGCCCGCGTCGCCTTTTCCTTGCCCGGCTGATACTCCGGCACGCGGATCAAAGCGCTGCGATTACGGCGCGACCAAGCTACGTAAACGGGGGCTTCGTAGCCGGGAACCAGCCGCTTGTATGAATTGACCCACTGGGCGAAGATGGCCGATATCTCGCGGGCATGCTTCAGCTGACCGGCGATGAAGTGCTTGGCCGTATCAGACAGAAAGTTCTCGTCCTTGGCGTCGTAAAACGAGTTCTTGTCGCCGATAAAAAGCGATTGGTGCGTGTGCATGCCGCTGCCGTTCTGCCCGAATATCGGTTTCGGCATAAAAGTCGCGTAGACGCCGGCCTTCCTGGCGATCTCCTTAACCGTCAGCCTATAGGTGACGGCGTTGTCTGCCATGGTGATCGCGTCATCGTAGCGCATGTCGATCTCGTGCTGGGAATCGCCGACCTCGTGGTGGCTGTATTCGATGTTGATGCCCATCTGCTCCAGCGCCAGAACGGTGTCGCGCCTTAGGTCCGAGGCCACGTCCAGCGGCGTTAAGTCGAAATAGCCGCCCTTGTCGAGGACCTCGATGCCCTCGCTCGTTTTGAAATAGAAGAATTCCAGTTCCGGGCCCACGTAGAAATGGTCATAACCCATCGCTTCAGCCCTTTTAAGCGTCCGCTTCAAAACGTAACGGGGATCGCCCTCGTAAGGTTCCCGCTGGGGAGTTAGAACGTCACAAATCATGCGGGCGACGCCCTGTTCCTGCGGCCGCCAGGGCAAGATCTGGAAAGTCGAGTGGTCGGGCATGGCGATCATATCGCTTTCCTCGATGTCCTGGTAGCCGGTTATGCTGGAGCCGTCGAAACCCATCCCCTGCTCCAGCGCCAGGCCGAGTTCTTTGTCAGTGATGGCAAAGCTCTTTAACTGCCCCAGGATGTCGGTAAACCAAAGCCTGATGAACTTGACGTTCTTGTCCTTAACGGTCTTTAATACGTATTCCTTGTCCTTCGCAACCATGCTGCCTCCTTCTAGTCCGATCTTAAGCCGGACCGATCAGGAATAAAGCGCACCCTTTTGGAGCGCTTTGCGCCGCGCCGTTGCGGCCTTTAAGGAAAATAAAAAAGACGCCCCCGTCTTTGTAAGAAGGAGACGTCTTCGTCTCAATAAAGCGTCTTCATAGAACGCCTATATAAATATAATAACCGCCGTTCAGGCTCGTGTCAACCGGTCTACGGCTTGATCTCGTTGGCCAGGATAACCGCTTCGGCTATCTCCCGGATCGAACTACGGGTGTTCATGCTCTTGCGCTGCATGATCTTGAAGGCCTCGTCCTCGCTGACCCCATATTCCTTCATGAGGATGCCCTTGGCGCGTTCGACCGCTTTTCTGGTTTTGAGCGCCTCTTCCATTTCGATCGTGCGGTCGAAGAGCTTTGTGTTTTCTATCGCGATGGCCGCCTGGTTGGCGACAATCTGCAGGACTTTTAATTCGTCCGGCGTAAACTGATGCTCTGTGGATGTGTAACTGTTTAAAACCCCGATAACCCTGTCCTTGATCATCATCGGTATGGACGCCATCGAAACAAGGCCTTCTTTCCTGGCGATCTCCGGATAGGTATAAAGAGGTTCTTTTCTTACGTCGAGCGCGGTTATCGGTCTCTTCTCTTTTACGGCCAGTCCGCTGATGCTCTGGCCGACCTTAAGCGGCGGTTTCGACTTATATTCCTGGCTGAGCGCTTGCGTCGCCCTGATCTCGAGCTCCTGGCCGGACTCGTCCAGCATCATGATCGAGCATATCTTGCTCCCCATCATGTCGGCGGTCATTCGCACCATCAGCTGGAGTATCTCTTCGATATACCGGTCGGATACGACCGCCGCGCTCATCTCAAGCAGGGTTTCGAGCTGCGCGGTCTTTTTTGAGGCCGTCTGCTTCTTGGGATTGGACGTTAGTTTCTTTTTCTCTGCCATGCTTTCGATTATAACCATAAAAGGCCGCAGAGGCTCAAACGAGCCCCCGCGGCCTTTTGGTTCGCTGTTGCTGATTGGTCCTACGACTTAAGAATCTTGTCCACGATGACGGCGTCGGAATCCATGACGTAGGGTATGCCTGTAACGTCCGCCGCGTCCCTGGTCAACGCAACCAGGTCGTCGCGCGTCATCGCGTCAAGGTTGAATTTACGCGCGCCCGCCATAAGTTGCTGCAAACCGGTCTGCAAACGGTCGGCAAACGAGTACATGCCGATGGCGCCGACCGGGATCTTCTTGTAGTCCTTGCCGTATTTTTCTTTAAGTTCGTCCGCTTTGACAAAGATCTGCTCGACGGAGTCGCCGTAGTGGGCGGCGTCTTTCGGCAGCGTGCCTTTCTTTATCCACTGCTCGATGTGCTTACCGACCATCGCCGGAATCATCGTCGCCCGGCCCATGCAAACGGCCTTGAAGTACGGCGCGCCGAGAGCGAGGGCTTTGAAGATATGGTCCTCCAGAGAGAAACCGCCGGCGATCGCTAGATCCGGAATATACGCGCCCTTCGGCAGCTTCTTGACCATCTCATAGGCCAGCGATTGGAGATACAGCGTCGGAATCCCCCACTCGTTCATCATGCGCCACGGGCTCATGCCGGTGCCGCCGCCCGATCCGTCGATGGTCAACAGATCGATCTTGGCGTCGGACGAGTATTTGATGGCCCTGGCCAAATCGGCCGGCCTGTAGGCGCCGGTCTTCAAGGTAACGTACTTAGCGCCTAGTTTCCGAATCCTCGAGACCTCATTCATGAAGGCTTCTCGGTCAACCATGCCTAGCCGCGAATGGCGCTCGAATTCCTTGATGGCGCCGGCGTTATAGCTCTCGACGACGGCTTCGACATCCGGATCCGGCAGAACGATGTAGCCGCGCCGCCTTAATTCCTTAGCCCTTTCCAGGCTCGGGAGTTTGACCTCGCCGCCGATGTCCTTGGCGCCCTGGCCCCACTTAAGCTCGATGGCTTCCGCGCCCAGTTTGTCGATGGCGTACTCCGCCATGCCTATCCTGGTGTCCTCTACGTTCATCTGAAGCAGGATCGCGCCGTAACCTTCATACCAGTGGTTATATAGTTTTACCCGCCGCTCCAGCTCGGGCGATTTTGTTACCATGCCCTTGTCGAACTCGGCGTCCGGGTCCATACCGCAAATGTTCTCGCCGACAACCGCGATAATACCCGAGATGGCCGCTCCCACCGCCATATGCTCCCAGTTCACCCGGGCGATCTCTGTCGATCCGAGCGCTCCGGTAAAGACCGGGATCTTCAGCTTGATCTTGTTTTTGCCGCTGCCGACCGAGGTTTCCGTTGATACCGCCGGGAAGATAGCCTTGTCCGAATCGGCTTCGATCCCGACCGCGCCTACGGCCGTTCCCTGGATGTTGAGGTGGCTGTAATCGACCGGATACTTCTTGGTTGCGCCGGCTGTGATCTTTCCGAATGGTTTGGGGTACAGGACTTCGCGACCCCTGAGTGTGGATGTCCAAACCTCGCATCCGCCCGTGCAACCGTCCAGGCAGGCAGCGCAGATTCCGGACTGCGGCGCTACGTCTTTCAGGCGATTTCTTGTGCCATTCGCGCCAGTGGCATTCGCCCTCCCATAGTCGTACTGCATGATCTTCTCCTCCGTTGGATTTGCCGCTTCGTTGCGGCTTTTTACCTTTTGCTACTTCTTCCTGTTATACCCGTATAAGCAAAAATAAAAAAGCGCCTCCCGTATCCGGGAGACGCCGTTGTCTCACTTCGAACATAATAATGTTCTAGATTATTCGACTATATTAGAATCCTGCCTTGCTTTTGTCAAGCGAATTCGCATTCCGAACAGGAAATCAAAGGGTCGGCAGATACCGCTCGATCTCGTAAGAGCTGACGCGGTTCCGGAAGTCCTCCCACTCGATCTTTTTATTCCTTATAAACCAGGTGAAGACCGCTTCGCCCAGGGCTTCCCGGAGGAGTTCGCTTGCTTCCATCGCCTTGATGGCTTCGTTCAAGTCCTCAGGCAAAACGGCGATGCCTATGTTCGCCCGCTCGTCCTCGGTCATCTCGTAGATATTGTCGCTGACCGGTTCCGGCAGCTTGTACCCGTCTTTGATGCCTTTGAGGCCGGCCGCCAGCATAACCGCGAAAGCGAGATACGGATTACAGGCCGGATCCGGGCTGCGCATTTCCACCCGGGCCGAACTTTTTTGCTTCGGATCGATGGCCGGAACCCTTACCAACGCTGATCGGTTAACCTGTCCCCAACAGATATGTACCGGCGCTTCGTAACCGGAAACCAGCCGCTTATACGAGTTAACCCACTGGCAAAGGACCAGGGTGATTTCGGGAGCGTGTTTGAGCAATCCGGCGATATAGCCATAGGCCGTTTTTGACAACCTTTGCTCGTTGGTCCCGTCGAAGAATACGTTCTCCTTGCCCTTGAAAAGTGACTGGTGAACGTGCATGCCGCTGCCTGCTTGACCGTATATCGGTTTGGGCATGAAGGTCGCGTAGATGTCGTTGTGCAGGGCGATCTCCTTGACGATAAGCCGCGCCGTCATGACATCGTCCGCCATATTCAAAGCCTCGCCGTATTTAATGTCCAGCTCGTGCTGGCTGGGGCCGACCTCGTGGTGGGAATACCTGACATTGATACCCATTTTGCGTAGCGCGAGCGCCGTTTCTTGCCTGAGGTTGGATATGAGTTCCATCGGAACCATATCGAAATAAGTGCCGTTGTCCAGGATCTGGGTGGATTGGGCATCTTTGAAATAGTAGTACTCGAGCTCCGGACCGAAATAAGCCGTAAAGCCTAGATCGGCGGCCTGTTTCATGAGTCTCTTTAGCACATATCTGGGGTCGCCCTCGTATGGCGTGCCGTCCTTGTTTAGCACGTCGCAGAACATCCGGGCCGATAACTTGTCCTCGGCTCCCCAAGGAAAGACCTGGAAAGTCGCCGGATCCGGTTTCACGACCATGTCGCTTTCCTGGATTCTGGCAAAGCCCTGGATCGAGGAACCGTCGATGCTGGAACCGTTCTTCAGCGATTCCGCGAGTTCCTCGTCGGTGATGTTAAGACTCTTAAGCCTGCCGAGAATGTCGCTGAACCACAGGTAAATAATCTTAATCTTGTTCTTCTTTACTATTTCCAGAACCTCAGCGGCAGTTTTAACAGCCACGATTGCCCCCTTGATCTATGATGGCCGGATTATGATTTCTATCTGCCCGTATATGGCAGCGTAACCGTCTGTGAGAAATTCGCCTGCCCGGAATTCATGACACCACCGGTCACGGCTAGCGTAATTGGCAGACTCTCCTGCAGGCTGCCGTCCGGCAAAGTCGCCCTGACG
>JBAZZU010000049.1:0-8329 GCA_041658605.1 Thermoleophilia bacterium
CGGGCGCATAACCGGGGTCGATCTCGAGAGCCCTTTCAAGGCAGGCAAGCGCGGGTTCGAATCGTCCCAATGCCCTGGTTGTCGCGCCGTCGAAATACCAGACGACGGGGTCCCAGAGCTCGATCTGCAGAACCTGTTCAAAACTGGCGGCGGCTTCTTCCAGACGGCCCGATAGCTTATAGGCAACACCTTTGTTAAAAAGAACCGCCGGATCCTCCGGGTTTATTTTCAGCGCCCGGTCAAAAGAATCGATCGCCTCATCGAAGCGGTTCAGACTTCTCAGGCTGATGCCCTTGTTGAACCAGATATCCGAATCCTTGCTGTCGAATTCAAGCGCTTCGTTATAACACTGGATGGCTTCCGAGTAACGGCCGAGGCTGTCGAGGGTGGCGCCCTTGTTGAACCAGAGCAGGGCGTTGTTCGGGTTCAGTTCCAGGGCGCGGTCGAAAGCGGATACCGCTTCCTTGAATCTGTCGAGGGAGTGGAAACACATGCCCTGCCTGAACCAGACTTCAGCGTTCCAGGAATTGAGTTCGAGGGACTTCTGATAAATCCTGATGGCATCTTCCATACGGCCGAGCGCATTGAGGCACTCGCCTTTACGGAAAAGGGTATCCGCCTGGCTCGTCTCAATCTTCTTGGCTTTGTCGACAGCGAGGATGGCTTTTTCCGGATTGGCCTGCTTGAGCGGATGAAAACCCTTGTTTTTGAGGACGTTGATGGAAATGCGGTCTATCTCCATCGCCCTGTCGTAGGAGCGGATTGCTTGCTCATAGAGGCCCTGACGCTGCTGCTTGATTCCCTTTTTTATCATGGACTGCGACGAACGCAGCCTGCCGATCATTTCGTTGAGGTTATTCCTCGCCATTAAGGTATTTCTCCAAGCCGTTTTCAGTTAGGTAATGATATATCAAATTCTTCTTTTATCGAATAGATGCCTTCCCCGCTAGCCGTCCAGGGGCAGCGAGTCGTCGCCATCCTGCTCTTTCGTCTCGGGAAGTCCCTCGATATCGCGCCGAGTCATGAAGCGGCTGTAGTTCTCCTGCAGCGCTTCCAGCAGGTGCGGCATGAACTCGTGGCTGACCATGATCCTGGAGACCACGACTGCGGGGATGTTGCCGGCAGCGTCTTGTCCGGCGAAGTCCGCGTTGGCAAAGTCTATGGAGAACTCGAACTCTGAATGGTTTACGCGCGCCATGTTCGCGTAAACACCTCTCTGAACGTCGGGGGGGACCTGTACTTTTACCTGGGGTCCCTGTGATTCGGAGTTGCCATCTGATTCCATCACTTTCCTCCCTGTTTTGCCGCTGTTGGCGTTACATTAACACACAAGCGCTGTCACCTGCCCCTTTCTACTCACACATATAAATATGACAGGAGCATCTTTTTTGCCGTTTGAAAGTGATGGAGGCTGGACCGGTTCTCCGAACGGAACAGTAAAAGCTGCATTTTTTAGAGTTTTAGAAGTATTTTCATCGGGTTTCTAAAGGATTGCCTCTGGGGGTCGATAAAATCTTTGAAAGACCCACTAATTGGACTGAGGCAAAAGCCTCCGCCCTAAAAGGGAGCCCGTAGGTTGTGAGTTTAGCCTCCCCCCACCTACGGGCTCATCTTTTTCTTTTTTTCCTGAATTTATCCTCATTTTGCAGCTATTTTGTTTGCCTGCCGCAATTCACTCGCATGTTTCTTGTCGCTTCTGGCGGGGAGGGTTATAATTAATCGATGCTGGCATAAGCAACGAGTCACCTCTCCCGGTTCCATTTTCCAATCGATCTGACGGAAACGGGATGACTGTGTCCCGGCTTGGAGCCTGGCTGTGAATTGCTTGCGCTTCCATACTATTATTGATATATACGCACGCATTGGTAGCCATACGGTGCCGAATGGATGGAGATCTACAGGTGACAGTAAAAAAGACTGATGTGGCGGTTATCGGAGCCGGTCCGGCCGGTCTGAGCGCTGCATTCATACTGAGCGAGAACGACAGGAAGACCGTTGTCCTGGAGATGAGCGACCAGGTGGGCGGCATCTCCCGCACCATCGAGCGGGACGGTTTCCGCTTTGACATAGGTGGCCATCGTTTTTTTACCAAGGACGAGGAAGTGGATAAATTCTTCCGGGACATCCTCGGCGATGAGGCTATCTGGGTCAACCGTTCGAGCAAGATATTCTACCAGGGCAAGTACTTTGATTATCCCTTAAAGCCTGCCAATGCCATCTTCGGAATGGGCATAGGCACAACTGCGAAATGTCTGGCCGACTATGGCTACGTCAAGGTGCGCAACATCTTCAGCAAGCCCGAGATCGTTTCCCTCGAAGACTGGGTGAGCAATGAGTTCGGCCGCGAGCTGTACAAGCTTTTCTTCAAGAACTACACGGAGAAGGTCTGGGGCATCGACTGCAGCAAGATCGAGGCCGAATGGGCGGCGCAGCGCATCAAGGGGCTGTCGCTCAGGGTTGCGGTAAAGGATGCCATCAGACCTTCGAAAAACGGCAAGGTGGCAACACTGATCGACAAGTTTCTTTATCCGCGGCTTGGTATCGGGCGCTTCAGCGAGCGCCTGGCCGAGGATGTCGTCATGCGCGGCAACGAGGTGCGGATGCATTCCAGGGTAGCAGCCGTGAACCATGTGGATGGCAGGATCACTTCCGTGGATGTCGAGTCAGATGAGGGCCCATACAGGTTCGAAATCGAGAACCTGTGTTCAAGCATGCCGCTTACAGAACTGGTGCTGGCCATGAGGCCCGAGGCTCCGGCCGATGTCGTCGAGGCCGTTCATAAGCTGCGCTACCGCGGTCTCGTTACGGTCAATCTGATGATCGACAAGCCACATGTCACGGATCAGACCTGGATATATATCCATGACCCATCGTTCAAGCTGGGCCGCATCCATGAGCCCAGGAACTGGAGTCCGGACATGGCGCCCGAGGGCAAGAGCTCAATCGTCGCCGAGTACTTCTGCTTCGAGGGCGACGATATCTGGAGCATGGACGACCAGGATTTGATCGACCTGACGGTGACCGACCTTGGCGAGCGGTTGGGTTTCCTTAAGAAGGATGAGGTTATCGACGCGTTCGTTGTACGGGTACCCAAGGCATATCCGTCGTATGAGCTAGGTTATGAGGAGCCGCTCAACAAGATTCGGGATTACATCAGCGGCCTGTCCAACCTGGAGATAGTGGGTCGTTACGGCACATATAAATACAACAACATGGACCATTCCATGAAAACGGGAATCCTGGCGGCCCGGAATATTCTCGGAGAATCACACGACGTATGGGACGTCAATGCGGAGAAGGAATACCACGAGGAGAAGATGCTGGAGAAATAGGGATTAAGAAAGATGATGTTTTATATGCCGGCCGCGTGGGCCGGTTTTTTTCTGCCTGTTATTTCTGCGCGAGAGTGATGATGGTGAGTCCGTAGGGCAGGCTGGTTTTTTTGATCATCGCCCGTTCGGCCTCAAGGATGGACCTGAGCAGATAATTAGCCGGCCCCGGCAGCGGCTTGAGGTCCGAATGTGACTCTTCGGGTTTGATCTTCGAGGGCGGGTGCAGGGCCCTGCTGGCAAGCCTGACTGCGGCCAACATGGGGAACAGCACCGTGTTGGCGCTGGTCATCCGCTTGATACTGAATCCCGCGTCGCCCATAATTTCCCGCAGGCGTTTTCTCGTATAGCGTCTCACGGCCCCTTGCGAAATATCGTGCTGGCCGCGAAGCACCGGGTAAGCCTGCTCGGAGACATAATAGTAGCCGCCGGGTTTCAGCACCCGATAAGCCTCGCGCACGCCGGCGATATCGTTTTCCAGGTTCTGCAGCACTTCGCAGCATATGGCGTGGGTGAAAGTCCCGTCTTCGAATGGAAGCGCCGTGGCGTCGCCGGTCTGCACGTTTTCCAGTCCCCGTTCTCCGCAAAGCTCGATGGCGCGCGGGTGCATGTCGATGCCCCAGACCTCCGCGTAGCGGCTGAGGAGCTGCATCTTGGCGCCGGTGCCGCAGCCGATGTCGAGCAGTTTTGCGCCGGAGACGAGTGTGGGCGCCAGCATCTGCTCCATGATGGCCATCATGCCGGTGTGCCACCAGTAGGTGCTTTCGAGGTTGTACATGATATCGTATTCGCGCGGCTGCATCTGTGAATCGTAGCGGTTTGCGGTACGGGAAGGCAAATGCCGGGCAAGGGCCTGGCGGACGGAAATTGCGCCGTTCATGAGTTTTGACGCCGACTTTAAATTGATATAGCATTGGCCGCCCCCTTTCAGTTCCATCAAAGAGGTTGACTTAATGCTCAAGTCTGTTTTGAAGTCCTTTACGCTGAGCCGCGTGCTGGTTTTCCTCTTTGCCTCACTCGGCTATCTTCTGCTTTCCCCTGTCCACGAGGGGATCTCGGTGCCTCTCGACGAGCCGGCGCCGTGGCTGCTTTCCATCTGGTACCAGTGGGACGCCAACTGGTACATGTCGATCATCACACATGGCTACCCCTGGATAGTCGACGAGCAGTCCAACGTCGCCTTTTTCCCACTTTACCCGTTAACAGTACGGGTCATCGGGATGCTTTTCGGTGAGCGATTCCTGCTGGCCGGGCTGATTCTTTCATCGGCTTTCCTCTTCGGCGGAATGGTCTACCTTTATCGCCTTGTCAAAATCGACTATGGTGATGAAATCGCCCGCCGGTCCATTTGGTTAATGGCGATTTTCCCCACCTCAATTTTCTTCACGACGCTTTATACCGAGTCACTATTCATGATGACCAGCGTAGCTTCCTTTTACTACGCCCGCAGGGGAAGATGGGCGATGGCCGGGTTATGGGGGCTGCTCGCATCCATGACGCGGGTCACCGGCCTGATGCTGGTGATCCCGCTCGCGTGGGAATATTTTGCGCAGAATTCGTACTCGCTGCGGAAAGCTATACGGCCTCCGGCGCTATGGCTTGCATTGATACCCGGAGGCGTCCTGCTTTATATGTCCTATCTCTACCTGTCCATGGGAGAGCCGCTGGCATTCGCGGAAACGCAGGTGACCGGCTGGGGGCATGGGTTCACTTTGTTCGTAGGCAGCATAACCGGCGATATTGATATTCTGGTCGAGAAGTCGGAGTGGTGGGTCATCTACGAACTGGCGGCCGCGGGCCTGCTGGCGGTCCTGACGATATTTGGCTTAAAAAAGCTGCGCGCTTCCTATACGATTTATATGCTGACGAGTCTTCTGTTCTTTCTCGCGGAGGGTACGACGAAATCAATGAGCCGTTATCTGCTGGTCGTATTTCCTGTTTTTATCCTGATACCGATGCTGGCGCGGAAAAAAGCGGCCTGGATATCCGTATGCGCGATTTCGCTGGTGCTGCTGGCGGTCTCCACGGCGGCGTTCGTCACCGGCAGGTGGGTGGCTTGAAGGTGCTGAACATGACGGTGGGAGCCGGTCTCGGCGCAGCGGGAGAAGCGAATGATGAGCGGTGTGATTCGCAGGATAAGATGCTGGTGGCCAGCGACCGTCGCACAGTGATCCTTCTCTGGCTGGCGATGCTGGCCCTCTGTGTCTTTTTCGCCTGCGTCCAGCCGGTCTGGAGCCGCGTGGATGAGGCGCAACATTTTCATTATGTCCAGTACATCGTTGAAAACCGGGTGCTTCCGGTCGAGGGGAAAACGTTCATCTCTCCCGAGGTGGTCGATATCTCATTAAGGAAAGATCAGTGGGGCTGGAAGCCCGCCGGAACCATTTCAACCCCTTCGCGCCATGACCCGGACAGTTGGATCGGGGTGCAGGATAACCTGGACGACGAGTACCGGGAGGCGTGGGTGCGTCGCAACCTCTGGTATTTCAGCTATGAGGCTATGCAGCCACCTTTGTATTATCTTGTCAATACGCCTGTCTATGCCGCCACGCCCGGTGACTCGCTGGCAAAGCTCTACGCCATGAGACTACTGGCGGCGCTGCTGGCTTCTTCCATGGTCCCCATCGCCTGGCTCTTCGCCCGCGAGGCATATCCCGGAAGCCGTCTCGTGACGCTGGGGGCGCCGGTCACCGTTCTGCTTACGCAGGGCTACCTGCTGAACATGTCACAGGTCAGCAACGACGTCCTGGCTGTGCCGCTGGCAGCGGCTTCTCTTCTGCTCCTGCTGCGCATCGTCGCGCGCGGCCTTGTCTGGAAGCGGAGCGTCCTGGCCGGGGCATTGATCGGCGCCAGTCTGCTGTCAAAAATGACCACTATTTTTCTCCTGCCGGTGGCGTTTCTGGCGCTCTGCCTTCTCGTGGTTTACAGACGCGAGCTGTGGTCCAGGGCGCTTTTGCACGCGGGGATCATCTACGGGACGGTGACGGCTTGCCTGTTTCCTTGGCTGCTGCGGAATCTGGTCGTCTATGGAGACGCGACGGGCGCCAGTGCCGCGCGGCCTCTCATGTCCTCGTTCTTCCGCTCACCGACTATTTCCCTGGACACCCTGCGCCTGGAGGAGCTGCTGCCGACATACTGGTTCGGCGAGCCTGTTTTTCCGTTCCCGTTCTGGGCTTATGCCTGGTTCGCCGTATTCTCCATCATGACGGTCGCGGCGGTGGGGATCCTGTTCTATTTTACTCACGGCGAGGATCAGAACCGGGACGCGCGGATACGGGTCATGTTCGTTTCGCTCGCCTTCATCCTGGGCCTTGCCATCAACCTGCTGCTCCCCTTCGGCTCGGGCATAGGAGGCGTGCCGGGACGCTATCTTTATTCGCTGATGCCCGCCATGGCTTTTTTACTCATGTTCGGGGTGGAGCGGCTGCTGGGCCGGTTGAAAGCCAGGTTTCTGGTTGAGATCATGCTGGTATGGCTCATCTTATGGGAATCGCTGAACCTGCTGGCGTACACTCAAAACCGCTGAAACCCGGCTGGGGACACAGGCAAAGGCCCTGAAAACCGGTACGGGTTTTCTGAGCTTCGCCCGGGCGTCTAATACCGTTTCTTGTACTCGTCACACTTGGTGACGCGCGGCCTCTCGAGGTTGTGACACGCGGAGCGCCAGTCATACTGGCAAGTGGGGCACAGAGGCACGGGCTTACCGCCGAAGAGCTTTCTCAATCTGTTTGTGATGTTAATGTTCATTTTCCTTCACCGTTTCTTTGATAGTCCGCTGCTGGATCCAGAAGCCTCCCAAAAAACCGCCAAGCAGTTGTCCCGCCACGGCACAGGCCACGAGCGCCGGGATTATCGTCCATGCCGTGCCGCTTGTGATACGCAATATGAAGATGAACGGCACGGGCAGATGGATGGCCAGAAACCACTGCCAGGAGAACTTTCTGACGCTGGCACGATAGAAACCAAAAGGCAGGTTAAGCAGTGTGGCTGCCATGCAAAGCAGAAGAATAACAATCAAAAAAACCAACTCCGTGAATACAGATGGTGCAACGCCTCACCATGCCGACCCTCCGTCCAGGTTCCGCCGCGTCGTTGCTGGCGGGCATGAAATAGCAAAAAGGCGGCCCTGGATTTGCGTTCGCGTTCTATATCGACGATAGCAGCAACTTCACCGGGGTTCAAGAAATCCTGCAACGATAAAAGGCACTGACGGATGGCGTGTATGAACCCGCCTGTATATATTCTGCGTGAGCCGTAATGAGGCTCGTGCGTTCCATATAGACCACGGCACTGTCGTTAATTGCCCTGTGCTATAATTTTCCCCAGGCATGCAGCTTGAAAAACTGTCCTGCATTCCTTAATATTTAGCGTCGCCTGTACGCGCGGAAGCTGGACGAAAAGCGCGCAAGTTTTACCTGGAGGAGTGCCCGAGTGGTTAAAGGGGGCGGACTGTAAATCCGTTGGCGACGCCTACGCTGGTTCAAATCCAGCCTCCTCCACCATATGGATTGCTGATGGCGCGGGTTCTTCAGCGCAAATGTATGCAGGCATGGCGGAACGTCTGTCATCCCGAGCGAAGCGGCATGCGTCCCGGAATAGCGGAACATCTGTCATGCCGAGCGAAGCGAAACGCATTCCGGAATGGCTGTATATCAGTCATCCCGAGCGAAGCGAGGGATCTGCTTTTTCCAGTATCCAGTGTTGGCATTTTGCCCGGTTAGCTCAGTTGGTAGAGCACCTCCATGGTAAGGAGGGGGTCTACGGTTCAAGTCCGTAACCGGGCTCCATATTTTTTCATCATAAAAAAAAGAATTGTCATCCCGAGCGAAGCGAGGGATCTCGCCCAGTAAATCAAAGATCGGGATTCTTCGTCGTCTCACTCCTCAGAATGACAATAGAAGAAGCAGAATGTCTTTTTTACGTGGCGGTGTAGCTCAGCTGGTCAGAGCAGCGGAATCATAATCCGCGTGTCGCAGGTTCGAGTCCTGCCACCGCTACCA
>JBAZZU010000050.1:0-8287 GCA_041658605.1 Thermoleophilia bacterium
TTTGTCCTCATTTGTCTTGTTGCCTAGTAATTTATGCCCTGCTGGTACTTCCTGGCTATTTCTGCCATGTTCGGCATTATCATGTCAGGCCTCATCATCTCGTTATCTTCGTGGTCGGTGATGTGGCAGTGCCAGACATAGACCCCGTTCAGGATGTTGGGAGTGAAGGGGAAGCTACCCGCAACTCCTGAAGCGGTGTCCTGCGGTGCCCAGCGCACGGCAATGCGTGTCCTTTCGCCCGGGCGCATGATGACCGTGTCTTTCCAACCTGCCTCATTAGGCAGTGGCGCCAGAGGCGCTCCGAGCAGGAACGGCGTCACGTCAGGATTGCCCCCAACAGCTCCTGCTGCGTTGGGAGTATTGTAGGCATTAGGAGGACCGTAGCCAGGAATGTACACGCCGTTTGGGTACGGAAGGCCCGTCATCGGGTCGATGGCGCCGACGTCATTCGTGAAAGCGGCGTTGTACGTTGCCGTATAGCCTTTTGCATCGAACGGCTGACGGTCTATCAGCTGGAACTGCACCGCGTGAAGGTGGATGGGATGGGAGTCAGCCGTGAAGTTGACGATTTCCCAGACCTCCGTATCGCCCTCGTTGGGCAACTCCGTAAGGTAGTTGCCCATGAAACTGAAGGCGCCCTGGTTGGTGCCATTCACCAGCGTTGACCCAGGTATCGGAGTCGCATCGGGACGCAGACCGCTCCACTTCGAGTTGTTGACCAGTGCCTCAAGCGGGCCTCCCGCTCCCATTACTTCGTTCAAGGTAAGCAGACGGGTCGTGCTCACGCTCGCAGGGCTAATGGCGGGGCCACCGGGCGTTCCCGGTAAGCGGACGATAGGCGCGCCGGCACGTAACGGCGTGAGGGAAGTAGCCGGATTATAGCTGTTATCGCCACCTGCGGGTACAGTGCCGGTTACTCTGAACTGCATAATGCGCCCGTCGAGGCTGGCCTTGGGGTTGCCCAGGACTGTTGGCGCGGTGTTGCGTAGTACCAGGTTCGTCCCGGCTGGCACTCCGGCGAAGTCGATGATTACCTCGTAGCGCTCGCCCGGCATCATCATCAGGCTCTTCTGTGCACCAGCCTTTATCTGCGCCTGGGTGGCGTTCGGGTTAATGTAAACCGGGTTGTCCAGGTAACCGCCATCAGTGGAGATGACCCACATTCCAGGACCTTTGACTCCAGTGGTCGTGTTTTGCAGGAACATATCATAGGGGCGTGAGTTGGAGCCGTTAATAATGTAGAAGCGGTAGCGCTGCTGATCTACATTGTGAAACGGCCATGCCTTACCGTTGACGACGATGGTATCGCCTACGAATTCCGGTACCCAGTAAGGATGTTCCGGATTAATCCCAACATTGGGGAAGAACAACTCGCCGTTGGTATCGAACATGCGGTCCTGGATAACCAGTGGCACCACTACTTCGTTTGCGGCATCCATCGCGCCGTTGCCATTTGTGTCCAAACCGACCGGCAACAGCCCGGTCGGCAGCACCAAACCTGGGTCTGTAAGAGCGTAACCACCGGCCAGACCGGCGAAGGTGGCGTTGAGGCGTGTCCCACCCAGCAGATGGTCATGGAACCAGAGAGGCGCTGCCTCCTGGTCGTTGGGATAGGTGTAGATGGCTTCGTTGGAAGCCGCCCCGGCTTTGGAATAGTAAGCGGGACCCTGAGTCTTGTAGGGTGTTACCGTGTCCGGCCCCGGTACGTCGCTGGCAAACCAGGCTTCCGGCCCACCATCAATAACCGCCGGGACCTCACCACCATGAAGGTGAGGCACAGCCAGGACCGGTCCCTGGTAGTGGTTTGTGTCACCAGACATGGGCATCTCCTGGTCCGCCGCCTGGTGGAATGCAGAATGCAGACTCGCGTCGGTCCAGGCCCTCCAGTTGATGACATTAGTGGTCAGGTTGTTGATGTACCGTATCGTGGTCGGAGTTCCCCTTGAGGCTACTATGACCGGATTGACGTAGGTATCAACGGCGGTTAACGGAGCAACAGCCGCTGCGCTGGCCCTATACCCGAAAACGGCTGTACCTGCGTATGGCAGGCCATTCGCCGGCACGAAAGAAGGTGGCAACATGCTAGCCTTTAACTCCACCATCCTCATTGGAATCTCGGTTCCATTGTCGAGGATGGTTTGTATCGTTCCACCGGCTGCATCCAGAGTCGGTAGTGGCTGGGCAAACTGCTGAATTTTGCTTCCGGGAAACTGGACGGGACCTACCGGGACGGGCTTCTTTGCTAGAACATAACTGGAAAGCGCAAGCATCACACCTGTGGTCGTAACCATCATTACCAGCAAGATGGCGACCACCCTGCTCCTTTTTTTCAATTGGCTTTTCATCCCTTATCTCCTTTGTTGACTGCTTCCTACCCAGCCTTGATTCCTCCCCACACCGGATACTTTATGGTGATAATCAAAGATTATTACCACTGTCTTTTAAATTCATTCCATATACCTCCCATAGTTCATGGTTTACAAAATTCATGTAATAAACTTAGTATTTGGCCGGAAGAATAATATAGTCTCCTCAAATAACAATATGGATAAGGAGCATCCCTTATCGTCCACTTCTTTTTACCTACCACAAGCAAGTCTCCGTTAAACCGGGTGATTCAGATCGCCTTTAACAAAATAGCCCGCGGCCAGTTTGGGCCATGTCCTCGTTCGCTCAACGCAAAGAAATCCTAATCGAATAATTAAGGCTTACAACGTCAGCTAACAACTTTGGAAGAACCGAGATGATCTAAATGTCTGCCAACATTTTGCCAACCAAATTCCTGGGATTAGAATATAAAAGGAGGTACTAAACCAGGGCGGCCGAAAGCCGCGCTACAAGGGACTAAACGGGACTAGAAGATGCCAGAAGACATGCTGGGTCGGCTGGGATTCGAAGCGGCTCAGCCGCATTTATTTTCTTAAATGGTTTACTGGTTAGTTTTCTAGTCAACCATTTTTCTAATCTTATGATTTGCTTAGGCGTCTTCAAACTGGGTTCTCACCCAACCTTACTGAAACAAAAAAGGCCTGTTGGCTATTTTGTTTCTGGTGGACCAAACCGGGTTCGAACCATCAGCTTAGTACTTATCCAGAATGGTGGGCGATGACGGGCTCGAACCGCCGACCCCCTGCGTGTAAAGCAGGTGCTCTCCCAGCTGAGCTAATCGCCCAAGAGTTCAGATGGAGGAAAAAGCAGATCCTTCGCTGCGCTCAGGATGACTAGTCTTCATTCAAGAGGACTGGCCTCTGCTCAGGATGACCGGTCTCTGCTTTGGAAGACGAGTATCCGCTCAGGATGACAAGTCGCCGCTCAACATGACATTTTTATGTCATCCGCCATCCATCTGAAAAAAAATTGGTACCCCCAGGGGAATTCGAATCCCCGCCGCCGCCGTGAAAGGGCGGTGTCCTAGGCCACTAGACGATGGGGGCAGATAAAATGGTGAGCCGTGCTGGGCTCGAACCAGCGACACCCGGATTAAAAGTCCGATGCTCTACCAACTGAGCTAACGGCCCACAATAACCGCATATCACCCGTTACGGATATCACCCGCTGCCTCGCGGACAATATAGTGTAACAGCAGCCCCCCTGCCGGGCAAACCTTGATCGATAACGGATTATCCCCCATGAAGCTGATGGATAATCCTCCCGGGATTGAAAAGTGAGAGCCTTGGGGATAAAGAAGGATATTCGGGACAGTATGTCAATAATAGCACTAACGCTTTTTTTGAAAACTGGTCAACCATTGAATGGAAGGGGCGACATGGACGAGCCAGAAACAACGAACAAATCCGGTTGTGCAAAAGAAATTTCCCGGCGGGAGCTTTTTCCGCTGGCAGGAAAGGTGGCCATTGGCGCAGCTGGACTGTCTGTGCTGACAGCCGGCGGTCTGGCGCTCGGTTGTGGTGATGAAAAAGAAGGAAGCAGCAGCGGCACATCCACATCAAAACAGGTTTCGATGAAGGCGCCATGGCCGTATGAGAGCCTGAGCGAAGATGCGATTATGAAAGAAGTTCAGAATCAGGCCTATACGAGCTGGTTCGAGAAATTTTGTTGTTATGCGACTTCAAGCGGTGTCATCCTGACAATGGCGGACAAAATGGGTGAGCCATACGCCTCCTATCCTGTTGACTCCATGGTCTGGGGCCATGGCGGCGGTGTTGGCTGGGGAGCGACTTGCGGAACAATTACCGGCGGCGCCATGACCATCGGTCTGATCGTGGGCGGAAAAACAGCTGAGGAGATGATCAATGACCTTTTCAACTGGTACACGGTTACCGAACTGCCCATTTACACGCCGCCGACACCGAAAAAGGAGATAAAAAGCGTGAGCGTGAGCAACTCTCCTTTATGCCACATCTCCGTCGGCAAATGGATGGCCAAGGAAAACGTGAAGTTCTTCTCCGACCAGAGGAAAGACCGTTGCGCCAGGCTGTCGGCGGATGTGGCGAAGAAAACCGTCGAATTGCTGAACCAGTGGAAAGCCGGCACCTATGTTGCGGCCAATCCCGAACAGGCAAAGAAGAATACTGTCCAGATGCCGGCACAGAACAACTGTACCGAATGCCACGGCACTAACGTTCCTACGTCCCCTGGCATTTAAATTCTGTGTTCAAACCAGCACTTTTAAAAGGGGCGGTCAACACCGCCCCTTTTTCTATTCCGGAACGATCAGTTGACACATTACTTGATTACAAGATAAGTGATGTGTCCCCCAGGGTGCTCCCGTGGTGCCGATACGCTTAATGCAGGAAGTGCCGCGTTTTGGTGAAGATCATCGCCAGGTCGTGCTCGTCACAGAGCTTTATGACTTCATCATCGCGGTTGGAGCCGCCGGGCTGGATGACTACCGAGATGCCCCTGGGTATCGCCAGGTCGAGCGCGTCCGTGAACGGGAGGAAGGCGTCAGAGCCGACCGCCGCCCCCTGCAGCTCACCCTGCGACTTGTCGAGAGCGATGTTCATCGAGTCGACGCGGCTCATCTGGCCGGCGCCGATTCCCAGCGTCGCCAGGTTGCTGGCCAGGACTATGGCGTTGGAGCGCACGTGCTTGGCGACCCTCCATGCGAACATCGCGTCGCCCCATTCACGCTCGGTCGGATGCCGTTTGGTGACGACCTCCATACCCTCACGCTCGTCGATGCCGGAATCCTTATCCTGTACCAGGATGCCACCCATTACGCGTTTGTAATCAGGCTCGCCGGGTCCTACCTTGCGGCGCTCTTCGTTAACCAGAAGGCGTATCCTTTCCTTCTTGGTAAGTATCTCGACCGCCTCGGAAACGTATCCGGGGGCGACCAGCACCTCGATGAATTTCTTGGCCAGCGTCTCGGCCAACTCCTCATCGACGATCCTGTTGAGCGCCACAACCGAGCCGAAAGCGCTGATGGGGTCGGCCGCCAGGGCCTTCCTGTAGGCGCCGCCGATATCCTCGGCAACGGCCACACCGCAGGGATTGTTATGTTTGACGATAACCGCAGCCGGCAGCGAAAACTCGCGCAGGATCTCGCGCGACGCATTCATGTCCAGCATGTTGTTGAAGCCGAGCTCGATGCCGTGCAGCTGTGTCACGCGGCTCAGCAGATGGCGCCTCGCGTTGACCTCTGCGTAGTAGGCGGCCCGCTGGTGAGGATTCTCGCCGTATTTCAGGTCCTGTATCTTTTCAAAATCCAGCAGCATGAAGGGCGGGAAGTCGGCCTCGCCCTCGCTGAACCAGTTGGCGATGACGAAATCGTAATGCGCCGTTGTGTGAAACGCCTGCGTGGCAAGCGAGCGAAGCGTGTCGATGCCAAGCTGGTTGTCGTTCTCCTTCATTTCGTCGATCAGTTCGGCGTAACGCCTCGGGTCCGTGACCACTGCCACGCTCTTGAAGTTCTTGGAGGCGGCGCGGATCATCGTCGGCCCGCCGATATCGATATTCTCGATGACCTCTTCCTCGGAGACGCCGCGGCGTCCTGATACTTCCTCAAAGGGATAGAGGCTCACGACGACCATGTCGATCGGCTTGATATTGTGCTCTTTTAAGGTGAGCATGTGTTCATGGATATCGCGGTTTGCCAGCAGGCCGGCGTGGATGTTCGGATGCAGCGTTTTCACCCTGCCGTCGAGGATCTCCGGAAATCCGGTGACATCGCTGATGCCTGTGACCGGGATGCCATTCTCTTTCAGAAACTTGGCGGTCCCGCCGGTGGATATGATCTCAACACCCATATCCGTCAGCGACTTTGCGAATTTATCCAGCCCTATCTTGTTTGAGACTGAGACGAGCGCTCTTTTGACTTTCAAGATTCCTCCCCGGTAGCGGCATAACCTTCCCTTAAAATTTCCCTGTCCTGCTGCGGGCTCATCCTCGGCCCGACCTTCTCATCCCGCTATTATATTACGCGGATTGGCATCATCGAAGCGAACCCGGCCCGTCGCGATCAGCTCGATGGCGCGGAGCAGGAGCCGGTGCTCGATTTCATGTATCCGTCCGCGTAGACTATCGACCGTGTCATTATATTTAATTTCGAGGCCTTCTTGAAGAATGATCGGCCCGGTGTCGGTGCCTTCGTCCACATAGTGAACCGTCACCCCGGTGAATCTGGCCCCGTAGGCGATTGTATCCTCGATGGGCGTACCGCCCGGAAATGCGGGTAACAGCGACGGATGCAGGTTGATGACCCTGTATGGGAAGCGGTCCATCAGGGCTGTTGTTACGATGAGCATATAGCCTGCCAGGACGACCAGATCGATGCCACGCTGCTCCAGTTCGGTGGCCATCGCACTGTCGTGCGCGGCGCGTGAATCGTATTCATCCATGGGATAGACGACCGTGGGGATGCCTGCCTGCTCCGCCCGCTTGAGCCCGTATGCTTCCTTATTATCGCTGATGACCACTGCGATCTCGATTTCAGCAGGTCCATTGTGCAGGCCGTCGATGATGCTCTGCAGGTTGGAACCCGAGCCTGAAACCAGGACGCCCAGCCGGAACGGCTGTGTCCTGTTGTCATCCGGCCCGCTGTTTTTTTTGTCAGCCATGGTTCCCATTCAGGCGAGCTCCACCCTGTTTCCGCCTTTTGAAGCGGTGATCTCGCCGATGAGAAACGAGCCCGCCACGGCAGCCTGCGCTTTTTCCGCGTCGCCCTTCGGAACTACGGCTACAAAGCCTATGCCCATATTGAAGGTCCTGAACATCTCCGCGTCGGCCACATTGCCAAGCTCCTGGAGCGTGGTAAAGAGGGCCGGTACGCGCCAGCTCGAACGGTCTATGTGCGCGCAGAGGCCGTCGGGGATAACGCGCGGCAGGTTGTCGGGAAGCCCGCCGCCGGTGATGTGAGCCATGGCCCGCACGTCGGCGGCTTTCATGATGGCCGCCACGGACTCCGCGTAGATCTCCGTAGGTGTCAGCAGGAGCTGGCCGATGGAACTCGCGCCCAGGGCCTCGATATTATCCTGATAGGAGATACTGTTGACGTCCAGTATCATGCGTACGAGTGAAAATCCGTTGCTGTGGACGCCGCTCGAAGGAAGAGCGAGCAGGACATCGCCCGCTGCAACCCGGCTGCCGTCGATGATGGCGCTCTTCTCCACCACTCCCACTGCGAATCCCGCCATGTCAAAATGTCCGCCCTGGTAAAGGTCCGGCATCTCAGCGGTTTCCCCGCCCAGCAGCGCGCAGCCTGCACGCCGGCAGCCTGTGGCTACTCCCTCCACCAGCGCGGCCGCCTTTTCCGGTTCAAGTTTGCCGACAGCGAGGTAATCGAGGAAGAAGAGAGGGCGGGCTCCGGTGACCAGCAGGTCGTTGACCGACATGGCCACGAGATCGATGCCCACGGTATCATAGAGGCCCAGCGCCTCGGCGATCATCACCTTGGTGCCGACGCCGTCGGTCGCGGAAACAAGCACCGGCTCATTTAACTTTGGAAGCTCGACCATGCCGGCGAATCCACCCAGGCCGCCGAGTATCTTCACATCGCCCGTCGTGGATGCGACCGCTGCCCGGATGCGCTCGACGACTTCGGCCCCGGCGTCTATATCAACACCGGCCCCGGCATACGTGAGCGGTTTCACTTTCCCTTTGTCTTCTATGCCACCGGCTCCTTTTCGACCTGCTCGAACCTGTGCTTGCTCATCTTGAGCGAATCGGGAACATCGATGGGGTAGCGTCCGGTAAAGCAGGCGCGGCAGAAACGGTCCGCCGGCATGCCCACGGCGCGCTGAAGGCCTTCCAGGGTAATATATGCCAGCGAATCGGCGCCCACCTGTTTGCGGATCTGCTCCACGGTTTTTTCAGAGGCGATCAG
>JBAZZU010000051.1:0-7629 GCA_041658605.1 Thermoleophilia bacterium
ACGGAACAGCTGAAAGCCCAGAGTAAAATAATAGAAATAAGTGAAAAGCTTCTACGGCTGACAAGCGTGGCAAGAGAAATCTCCTCCGGTCTGGACCTCGGACGTATTTTGCGAAGGGTCGTGAAAAGCGCGGTCGAGCTGACCGGCGCCGACGGGGGTACCGTGGCGATCCTCGATGAGAAGAAGCACGTGATCGCCTATCCATATCATTTCAACATGCCTGACGAGCTTGCCAGCGTAGAAGTTCCCGAGGGCGCGGGCATAGCCGGCCATGTCATGAGCACGGGCAAGCCGATCATCCTTGACGATTATCCTTCACATCCCGCCCAGGTTCCGTTATTTACCGAGGCAGGGGTAAAAACGATTCTTGCCGTACCATTGTTTGTCGGGGCCAGGTCACTTGGAGCCATAGGACTCTTTGGGAAGAGCGACGGCCATGCCTTCAGTAGTGATGATGAGGAAATGGCTGTAGCGATCGCCGGCCAGGCCGCGGTTGCGATTGAGAATGCCAGGCTGTTTGATGAGACAAAAAACCGTCTGCGCGTTCAGAAGGAATTGACCTCGATCGCGGTAGGCATCAGCTCAGGACTCGATCTGGACCGGGTCATGTCGCAGGTTGTGCGCCACGCGGCTGAGGTGGTGGAGGCGGACGCGGCGATGATAGCGCTGCTGGATGTCGAGCGGGATCTGATCACTTTCCCCTATGCGCATAATCTGCCTGACAAGCTTACTCTGATCACCCGGTCGGCCGACATGGGCCTTGCTGCGAGAGTTATGAAAAGCGGCGAGCCAGCCATAGTCAATGACTACCCGGACTCACCCGATCGCCAGCCGGAATTCGTAGAGGCCGGCATGACGGCAGTGGCATCGGTCCCGCTCAGTATCGGCGGCCGCAGCGTCGGCGCCATTGGCGTGATGGACACCGGCAGCGGCCGGAAATTCACCGAAGAAGACCTCGAGATCCTTTCCATCATCTCTACCCAGGCGGCGGTCGCGGTGGAAAATACCCGCCTGTATGAAAAGCTTTCACATTCAGCCCAGCAGCTCGAGGCGCGCGTCAAGGAGCGGACCGAAGCCTTATCGCGCATGTATGAGGAGAGCAGGCGCAAGAGCCGCGAGCTGGAGGAAGTCAATCTGCGGCTTCGGGAGATAGACCGGCTCAAGTCGGAGTTCCTGGCCAATATGAGCCATGAGCTGCGCACGCCGCTCAACTCGATAATCGGTTTCAGCAAGCTGATAATCGACGGACTTGACGGCGAGGTCAACGAGGAGCAACTGAACGATCTCGAGATCGTTCACGTCAACGGCAAGGAGCTGCTGCGGCTGATCGATGACCTGCTGAGCCTGGCGAAGATCGAGGCCGGCCGCATGAGCCTTGCGCTGCAGATGGAGGACCCGGGCCAGATCGTCGCGAACGTGGTCATGAGCATGCGCTCCATCGCCGACGACAGGGCATTGAAACTCGTCTATGAGATGCCCGACAGCTCCCGCCAGATAAGCTTGGACTCAGGAAAGGTCAGGCAGGTTTTGATGAACCTGGTTGGGAACGCCCTGAAGTTCACACAGGAAGGAACAATAAGGGTTACCCTCGAACAAACTTCAGGTGAGACAGTATTCTCGGTGAGCGACACCGGCATCGGCCTGCCGCAGGACCAGCAGGAAGTCATATTCGAAAGATTCCATCAGGCGACGCCCGGCATGGCGGATACGGCGGGCATGGGCCTTGGGCTTACAATCAGCAAGAGGTTTGTGGAAATGCACGGAGGCAGGATCTGGCTCGAGAGCGAAGTCGGCAAGGGCAGCACTTTCTTTTTCAGCATTCCCGACAACCAGCCGGCAACGTGAAACAATGAGGGCATCCAGAAGCAAAGATAATATTGAAATCAGTTTTACCCGGGGGCGCATAGCTTGGAAGCAGGCGAAAAATATAAGGTCCTGATCGTGGACGACAACAATGACGTCCGCCGCCTGGTCAAGAAAGTGCTCGAGATATCGGGGCACACCGTACTCGAGGCCGCTATCGGCCAGGAGGCGCTGGAGATCGTCGAAGAAGAGATCCCGGATCTCATCCTGATGGACATCAGGATGCCCGGTGAATTCAACGGGCTGGAGACTACACGGCGCATCAAGGAGGATCCGGCGCTTGCGAGGGTCCCGATCGTGGCGCTCACCGCCAGTGTGCTGGAACAGGACCGCATGCAGGCGCTCGCGGCGGGTTGCAGCGGATTCATCGGCAAACCGATAGACATATCTGCCCTGCCGGGCATGGTGGATACTTTCATCACCCGTGGCGCGGCCAAACCGCGTTAAGCGGCCGCATGAAAAGCAGCTCAATGAAACTCCACGGAGCCTTATGGCAGCATCTCTGTGGAAACCAAAAGAAGAAGTGAGGTAAAAGTGGATCTTCCAAGAGGAAGCGGGCAGAAAATACTTATCGTCGACGATGACGAGAACCACGTGACCCTCCTGCGCAAAAGGCTGCAGGCCCAGGGCTATGCGACGCTGGAGGCGAAAGACGGGATCGATGGCGTGAACCAGGCGGTCCACCAGCGTCCGGACCTCATCATCACCGACGTCCTCCTTCCCAGGATGAACGGTTTCCAGCTGGTCGAGCAGCTGAAGTCCAACCCGGAGACCAACACGATTCCCATAATCATGATGTCGGCTGTCTATGTAACCGATGAGGACATGGCGCGCGGATTTGAGGCGGGGGCGGAAACCTATGTGGCCAAGGCCGACCTGGCGCTGCGCAAGCCTCTGCAGGAAGAGGCCCTCCTCGAGGCGGCAGCCTCCCTGCTGCAGCGGGAAAAACCCAAAGCCGGGGATATGCCGCCAAGCCTGCTCATAGTCGACGACGACCCTGAAGCGGTGAGGCTGATAACAAAGCGGATACAGTCGGAGGGCTACCAGCTGGACATCGCGGTCGACGGTCAGGAGGCGCTCGACAAGGCTCTGTCAAAACCTTTCGACCTGGTGCTGCTGGATATCAGGCTGCCAAAAATAAGCGGGCTCGAGGTCCTCTCCGAGATAAAGAAGCACAAGTCATCCCTGGGAATAATCATGATGACCGCATACGGTTCAGAGGCAGTCGCGGTCGAAGCGCTGCGCCGGGGTGCAGACGACTATCTGATAAAACCGCTGGATGAGAACGACCTTCTGCCGACGATCACCTTCAACCTCGAGAAGATCAAGAGAAGGAAAGAGGTTGAACTGGTAGCTGAAAGGCTGAGGGAGATGTCCACTCCCGACATGGAGGAGAAGGAGCGGCTGATCGAGGAGCTTCGCCAGTCGAGCATTACCCTGATGGACCAGTACGACCGCCTGCTTTCGGCTGAGGACCAGAACCGCGCCTACGCCGAGCGTCTCGAACAGATGGTCGATGAGCGTACGCGGGACCTTCAGCGCCGCACCCAGGAACTGGGAGCGCTGCACTCGGTGCTGAGCGCCGCCACGCAAAGCCTGGATCTGCCTGAGGTCCTTCAGATAACCCTGAACGAACTTGAGCAGCTTCTCGGGACGGACGCATCCGCCGCCTTCATCGTGGACCAGGATACGTTCAGACTCCGTCTCGCGGCCCAGAAGGATGTGCCGTCGGAATTCCTGCGCTTCATTTCGCGGACGCCCGGGGGCGACGGAGTCTTCGCGCAGGTAGTCAACACCGGCCACAGCGTCATGCTCGGCAAGGAAGACTTCGACCCTGATCTGTCGGGTATGTTTCCCGCCGGCACCTGCCTGATCGTCTTTCCCATGAAGTCATCGAGCCAGGTCGTCGGCTTGATCGTCGGCATATGCGCCGAACACAAGGAGATCGACGAGGGCGGCTGGAAACTGCTCGATTCGATCGGCGAAGAGATGGGCGTGGTGGTGGAGAACGTGCGTTTGTACGACAACCTTCGCCAGGCATATCTCGCGACCATCAGGGCGCTGGCCGAGGCGGTCGACGCCAAGGACACCTATACCCGGGGCCACTCCGACCGGGTTGCGTATTTTGCGGTAGGTATCGCAACGCAGATGGGGATGAGCAAGGATTTCCTGGATCGAATCCGCGACGCCGGCTACCTGCACGACATCGGCAAGATCGGCACGCCTGACGCGGTATTGACCAAGGAGGGCCAACTCACCCTGGAAGAGATGGAAACGATGAAACTGCATCCGGGCGCCAGCCACAGGATCGTGGCCCAGGCGCATCTCGACGATGAGGTCCGGATGATGATCCGCCACCATCATGAGCATTACGACGGCAGCGGTTATCCGGACGGCCTGAAGGGCGACGCGATCCCGCAGGGATCGCGTATCCTTGCGGTAGCAGACGCCTATGAGGCGATGACTGCGGACAGGCCATATCGCAGCTGCATGTCCTGTGAGGATGCGGTGGAGGAAATCAAACGATTTTCCGGAGCACAGTTCGACCCCGCGGCCGTCGAGGCTTTCCTCGAGGCAATAGACGGGATGGAAGCGGCGCTGGCGGATGGAAATGAGGGCGGAGTCGAAGGCGAAGCCACAGAAAAGAATGTTGACAATTTTTCGGGTGGCGCATAGACTTAGAAAACGTGTTGGAGGTATTACCAACAGCCACTGGGGAGTGGGATGGCAGGGCACAGCCGCGGAGGCGGCATGTGGTACTTTTTGGGCTTCGCTCGCTTGCCTGATCTGGTTTGTGTCTGTTATTGATCTATTCCCCGGGGCAGATGGAGGAACGACCATGGGTTTGACATGCACCTGACCAGACAGAGCGATTACGGAGTTCGCGCCATCCTGCATTTGTCCGGTTTGCCATACGGTAAAATCGCACAGACCAAGGATATAGCCGCCGAACAGGACATACCCGCCAAGTACCTGCCTTCAATAATCCGTACCCTTGCGCGTTCCGGCCTGATCCGTACGATGCGTGGCAACCAGGGCGGAGTCATGCTGGCCAGACCTCCTGAGGAGATTAATCTGCGCGAGGTGATCGAGGCCATCGAGGGTCCGATCACGCTTGTCCAGTGCATGCGCGGGCCGAACCAGTGTGACCGTGAAGCTGATTGCCGGTTCCTGCCCGTCTGCAGGGACCTGCAGACGCAGATGACGGGACAGCTGGAAGGAACGACCTTCGCGGATCTGACCTCGGGAACCCTGGTGCAGGTCGACAGCTCAAGGTTGCTGGATCAGCCCGGCAGGGCCGGAAGTAAGAACAAGGAAGTTTCATTACAGGACTAGAAGCCGGCTGGACGGGCGAAGCCGGTGCCGCTGAGTGAAGCGTGTCCCGGACGGGCGCGTAATGAAGAATTATCGGCCGATCGGAGAACTGACGGGGAAGTCCGATCGGCGTAGCCTCAAAGCAATCCATCTGATACCATAATGAATACGGCGCTGGGGGCATCGTCGTATCACCTTCGAATGGTGATTTCCTGTCTCCCATGCCCGCTTTATACCACCGACGGGGCATCCTTTTTAATCGCCCAGGGGAAGAATGGACAGCACCGAACAGGAATTGACCGCTCATCATGATATCCTGAACCGGCCCATCGCCGAACCGGGGGCAGAAACCGCCGCAGCCGGTGAGATCAACCCGGAACAGCCAGCTGATGATTCTCTCGGGCGACGTATCTACGCTGAGATTTCCCCTTATATAGACACTGTAAAACGCCGGCCGCTTTTTCAGAAAGTGGTTATCGCCAACTCGTTTCTGATCGCAAGCGGGGCCTTTTTTGGTTTTTACCTCGAAGAGAAATACTTCGAGGGGGGCGAGATCGGGTTTCTTATACTGTTCATGTTCAGCGGCCTGACCCTTTCCATCCTTTTGAACTACCTCATGGTCAAGCTTGCTTTCCGGCCGCTTGATGACGTGTCCGAGACGATGAAGGCTATACGCGCGGGCCATCGCGGCATCCGGGTACCGGAGGTGACCGACGATCCCCAGATCGAGGAACTCTCAAAGAGCCTCAATTCGATGCTCAATTCCCTGGAGCTGCAGCGCAAGCGGGCGGCGGCATCGGTGATCAAGGCGCAGGAGGATGAACGCAAACGCATCGCACGGGAGCTGCACGATGAAACCAGCCAGTCCTTGACGGGCCTGGTGATAGGCATCAGAATGGTCGAGGAGCTCGTGCCGGATTCGATACCCGAGATCAAGGAGCGGCTGGACAGCATCAACCATCTGGCGCACCAGACGCTGAACGAGGTGCACCATATGGCCGTCAGGCTGAGGCCCAGCGTGCTCGACGATCTTGGCCTGTCGGCGGCGCTGCGTTCCTACGGCAAGGAGTTTACCGAGAACACCGGCATCCCTGTGGATGTCCAGCTCCTGGCGATGATCCAGAGGCTTTCGCCTGAGATGGAGACGGTGCTTTATCGGGTCGTGCAGGAGGCCCTGACGAATATCGCCAGGCATTCCGAGGCGACCAAATGCCGTGTGACGCTGCGCCGCAGGGAAAGTGTCGTGCAGGGAGTTATCGAGGACAACGGCAAGGGTTTTGATCCCCAGTCCGTTATGCTTTCGGAGGAAAAGGGAAGCGGCCTCGGGCTCCACGGCATGAAGGAAAGGATTGAACTTGTGGGGGGCTCCCTCGAGTTTGAATCCCGTTCAGGTGAGGGTTCAACCATTTTTATCGAAGTACCGCTAAAAACCGAGGAGGGCATCTGGTGAGCAAGATACGGATACTGCTGGCTGACGATCATACGATTCTGCGCGCGGGGCTGGAGAAACTGCTGTCGGAGCAAAAGGACATCGATATCGTGGGAGAAGCGTGCAACGGACGCGAGGCTGTGCAAAAAACCCAGGAACTTAAACCCGATATCGTGCTCATGGACATCGGCATGCCGGTTATGAACGGCATGGAGGCGACAAAGCAGATCAAGAAGCGCAATCCGGACGTCAAGGTCCTCGTCCTGACCATGCACGACAATGAAGAGTATCTTTTTCAGGTGCTGCAGGCAGGGGCGGCGGGCTACGTTTTGAAAAAGGCCGCGGACAGTGATCTGGTCAACGCCATCCATGTCGTGAACCGGGGCGACTGTTTCCTGTACCCGTCAGCCGCGAAGATGGTCGTCGAGGACTACCTCGACAAGCTCAAGAACGGGCGTGAGCCTACTTTGAGCTACGACACCCTGACCGAGCGTGAAAGGGAGATACTGACTCTGGTCGCCGAGGGATACACGAACCGGGAGATAGCCGAGTCGCTGTTCATCAGCGTCAAGACGGTCGAGACCCACAAGGCCAACATCATGGAGAAGCTCAACCTGCACAAACGCGCCGAGCTGGTGCGTTACGCGATACGCAAAGGCATGCTGCACGTTGATTTCGACGAATCCATCCCGGAGGCGAGCGTCTAGGGCACTGGGCCGGTTCTTGAAAAAACCGGACCTCCGCCGTATACTTCCTAATTCATACACATACAAGCTTCAGCCTGTGGGTCGCCCAGAGGGGCGTCCAAGGGAAGCCGGTGAAAAGCCGGCGCGGTCCCGCCACTGTAACTGGTAGCTTTGACGCAAATGCTCCTTCGGGAGTCAGCCACTGGGCCTGAAGTCCGGGAAGGCGGCGGCAAAGTGCAAATCCAGGAGCCAGGAAACCTGCCCGCAGGCTCTAGTCCAGGAAACTCTTCGCGGAAGGAGTGGCTAGGGTAAAAAATTCGTTCATTTTTTAGCCCG
>JBAZZU010000052.1:0-7502 GCA_041658605.1 Thermoleophilia bacterium
TATCCTTGGCAAGGCTTTCATGACCTACTGGCCGCCCGGACGCATGGGAACATTCCACTAAGGCTTCTGTGGTTTCCTCAGCTACCGCCAACACCAGCGCGCTTTTTAAGTTCGACCTGGAGGCGTGCGGCGGGCGCCTGGAGATAGCAGGCTGCGACGAAGTCGGCCGCGGATGCCTGGCCGGTCCCATAGTGGCCGCGGCAGTCGTATTCGATTACTCCACATTCGATCTCGAAAAAGCCGGACCTCTGTTCAGGAGGCTGGGCGACTCCAAGAAACTTTCCCCTGCGGCGCGTGAAAAGCTCTATCCGGTGATAATCAGACATGCGGCGCGCATATCCATCACCAGCTACACCAGCCGCACGATCGACGAGAAGGGTCTCCACAAAACGAACCTGCGGGCCCTGGCCAGGAGTCTGGAGACGCTGGAGCCCTGCCCGGACACAGCGCTAGTAGACGGGCACCTGCCGCTGCCTGGTTGCAGCCACGCCCATACGCCAGTAAAAAAAGGCGACTCAAAAAGCGCCTGCATCGCGGCGGCGTCGATCATCGCCAAGGTGACCCGCGACCGTCTGATGCACACGATACACCAGCGATATCCGCAGTACGGATTCGACCAGCATGTAGGATATTCGACGCTGGCGCATCGTGAGGCCATCGCGCGACACGGTTTCTGTTCCATCCACCGTCGCTCGTTCAGATGTGAGTTGCCGGTGCTTGAAGATTGATGACGGGTCTTCGCGGCGCATCAATGACCAGGGAAGACCCCCGCCGCATCCGGGGCAGGGCGGGGGAGGAGCTCGCGCGTGGCTACCTCGAAGACCATGACTATTCCATCCTGGCAAACAATTTCCGCACCCGTTATGGCGAGATAGACCTAATCGTCCGGCGTGGCGGCATCGTGGCTTTTGTGGAAGTGAAGGCGCGCCGCGACAAACAGTTCGGCGAACCGTTCGAGGCGGTAAACCCGCGCAAGCAGAACCAGATAAGGCGCATGGCCGAGATGTGGCTGGCTGCCAACGAGGGCGATGCGGCGCTGGCCGATTGCGATTTCCGCTTCGATGTCGTCTCGATAATGCTCGAAGAAGATGACACGGCGGCGCAGCTGCTGCACATCGAAGACGCTTTCAGGTAATTCATTTCTGGCAGAACGGCTCGACTGCAAATCACCACCGCCCCTGATTGCCTGAACCCCGGCACATCTGATAATCTGACAATCCCACTCTGACCATCCCATCTGCGGAAGCATCCCGTTGTTCCTCCAAAACAAGGAGTGATGCAGATGCTCGCCAGGTTACACAGTTACGCAGTGCTGGGGATGGACGCCTATCCCGTGGAAATCGAGACTGATTTAAGCCGGGGACTTCCCGCCTTCAGCATCGTCGGACTGCCGGACGCGGCTGTACGCGAATCCAGGGAGCGCGTTCGCGCCGGCATGGTCAACTCGGAATATGAATTCCCCCTGCGCCGGATCACCGTGAACCTCGCCCCGGCCGACGTGCGCAAGGAGGGGCCGTCGTTTGACCTGCCGATCGCCCTTTCATTGCTGGCAGCCTCGGGGCAGCTGAAGTCCGAAAGCCTTGAGGTCTACGGCGCCGCCGGTGAACTCTCCCTCGACGGCAGCGTCAGGCGCATCAACGGTTCGCTCTCCATCGCCGAAGCCGCAAGACGGGCTAAATGCCGCGGTGTGCTGCTGCCGGCAGCCAACGCCGAAGAGGCGGCCCTCATCGACGGCATCGAGGTGATCGGCGTCGAATCACTCAGCCAGGCGGTTGAGTTCCTCAAAGGTGAGGCAGCGATCGCGCCAGCCTGTGTGGACGCACCGGCTTTGCTCTCGGTGTATCGCGCGGATAATCTCGACCTCGCCGACGTCAAGGGACAGGAACATGCCCGCCGCGCCCTTGAGGTCTGTGCCGCCGGCGGCCACAACCTGTTGATGACGGGGCCGCCGGGCTCGGGCAAGACGATGCTTGCCCGCCGCCTGCCGTCGATTCTGCCGCCGCTCGATATCGCGGAAGCCATCGAGGTCACCAGGATCTACAGCGTCGCCGGACGGCTCAACGGCGGCCGTTCGCTCATCGCCAGCCGCCCGTTCCGCTCGCCGCACCACACGATTTCCCATATCGGCCTGACCGGCGGAGGAGGCACGCCCAAGCCGGGGGAGGTCAGCCTCTCGCATCTGGGCGTGCTCTTCCTCGATGAACTGCCCGAGTTCTCCCGCATGGCGCTCGAGACGTTGCGCCAGCCGCTGGAGGACGGCCGCGTCAGCATCTCCCGGGCGCTCCTCTCCGTGACGTACCCGGCCCGCTTCATGCTGGTCGCGGCCATGAACCCCTGCCCCTGCGGACACCTTGGCGATACGCGTGAGCCGTGTGTCTGTATCCCGCAGCGGATTGGCGCCTATCGCTCCCGCATCAGCGGACCCCTGATGGACAGGATAGACGTCGCCGTTGAGGTCCCCGGACTGACCAAGAAGGAAATCCTGTCGGATGGAAAAAGGGAGTCATCAGCCTCAGTCGCGGCAAGGGTCGCCGCCGCACGCGAAAAACAGTCGGAAAGGCTGGCGGGTACGAATGCTTTCTGTAACGCCCAGATGAGTCCCGGCCAGACGGAGCGCTTCTGCCGTACCAGCGAGTCCGGGGCCCGGCTTCTCGACAGCGCCATCGACAGGCTGTTCCTCAGCGCCAGGGCTCATCATCGTATCCTCAAGGTAGCGCGGACGATCGCGGACCTCGAGGGTTCAGCCGGTATCGAACCGCAACATATCGCCGAGGCAATCAGCTATCGCAGCATGGACAGGAGGGGCTGGGATGGCATCTGAACGCGAAGCCGCGCTGGCGCTCACCTGTTTCATGGCCGAGTATGGCTGGCCGCTGCGCGTGCCTGCGGGGAAGATGACGCTGCGCCAGTTGTGGAGCTGTCCCGACCGCCTGCTCGCCGGCCTCCTCAAGCTGCCCGCGGCCGAGACCTGGCGCATCGGGGCATTCAAAAGCTCCTTCTCAGCCAGGCTGATGTTCGAGGAGCTGAGAAGAACGGATGTCACCCTCGTCACGCTGGGCGAAGAAGGCTATCCATCCCGTCTCACCGAAATTCACGACCCGCCCCTGGCGCTCTTCTTCAAAGGTACCCTGGAACGCCTGGACGGTTTCATGCGGCAGCCGCGAATCGCCATCGTCGGCGCCCGCAGGGCTTCCCGCTATGGTATCGATGCGGCAACAGCGCTCGCTGGCGGCCTGTCACGGCACGGTGTCTGCATCATCAGCGGTCTGGCCTCGGGCATCGACTCGGCGGCCCATCGCGGCGCCCTCGAATCCCGGGGAGGAACAATCGCCGTTCTCGGCTGTGGTCCCGATGTCGTCTACCCGGTCAGCAACCGGCGTCTTTTCGTTTCAATACTCGATTCCGGCCTGGTCATCTCCGAATATCCGCCCGGAACAAAACCGCGCCCCTGGCGGTTTCCGGCCCGCAACCGCATCATCTCCGGACTTTCGCGAGGAGTGGTCGTGGTCGAGGCGAAGGAAAAAAGCGGTGCGCTGATAACCGCGGATTTTGCGCTAGATCAGGGCAGGGACGTCTTCGCCGTGCCCGGGAGCATCTTCTCCGAACTTTCGGCAGGTCCGAACCGCCTTATCAGCACCGGCGCCACGATCGTGACAGGAGCCGGCGATATCCTCGCGGAATATGGCATCGAACCGGAATCGACGGAAAATGAATCAGCCCGCGTGGCTCCGCCTGATCTCGACACGAACGAGAAGCTCGTCTATGAGGCATCCAGCGCAAGACCCAGGCATCAGGATGAGCTGGCGGCGCACTCCGGCCTTGACGGCGCCGCGACGGCCGCGGCGCTGGTTTCACTGGAGATAAGGGGTCTGCTGAAGTTCGAGCAGGGGCATGGTTTCCGCCGCTGCAGCTGAAGCCGGCCGGTGTTATTCGAACGTTGTGCTATTTAACACAAAAAAGGATGAAGCCCCCGCGGCGTCGAAATTATAGAAACTCAAGTAATCTGATATAAATGGAAGCCGCATATAAACCAGGAGAGGCGAGGGATGCCGATCTGGCGATTCTGGAGCGTTATCTCGCTTCATTGAATCAGCTCGGCAATTCCCAGAAAACGGTAGTCGCCTATAGGCGCGACTGCCGTCATTTCCTGCGCTATGTCGCAAGGGACGGCAGAGTGTTCCCGAAGGATATCGATTACCGGTTCCTGCGGCGTTATGCCGCCCATATGGCGAACGCGAAGTACGAGAAGTCGAGCATCAGCCGCAAGCTTTCGGCGGTGCGCGGACTGTTTCGTTTCTGCAGGTCTGAAGGGCTGCTTGAGACCAGCCCGGCGGACTCGCTGAGCTCTCCGAAGCTGCCGAAAAAGTTGCCTGTGGTTCTCAGGCCTTCCGAGGTCGAGGCATTTCTGGAAGCGATCGAAACCAGGAAACCTCTCGGACTACGAGATCGTGCCATATTCGAGCTCATGTACAGTTGCGGGCTCAGGAGTGAAGAAGCCATAAACGTGAGGCTGCCGGATCTTGACTTTGAACAGGAAGAGATCAGGGTAACCGGCAAGGGTGATAAGACCCGGATTCTGCCGGTTGGGGAGGTTGCAATTCACGCAATCCGGGAATATTTGAAAAAAGGAAGACCGGACCTGGTTTCCGAAGGGGAAGAGGGCGGCAATGAAGAGGATGCCCTGTTTCTGTCATCACGCGGAAATCAGCTTGGCACGTCGGATATACGGCGCAGAACCACCAAATACGTTAGAATGGCAGCGGTAAAGACGAGGACGTCGTCACACGTGTTCAGGCATTGCTTCGCGACCCACCTGCTGGAAGGGGGCGCGGACTTAAGGGCGGTACAGGAATTGCTGGGACACGCGTCGATTTCGACGACCCAGCGTTATACGCATGTAAGCGGCGCCCACCTGAGGCGGGTTTATGAGAATTCGCATCCCAGGGCGCGCCGGTAAGTTTAAATTAAAGACAGAATAGAGAATGCCGGAAGAAGATAAAGAAATACTGGAGTTGTGGCGCAGGTATAAGGAAGATGCCGACCCGAAGGCAAGGGACAGGCTCATCCTCAACTACGCTCCGCTCGTCAAATATGTCGCAGGTCGCATGGGGACCAATTTCCCATCCCACGTGGACGAATCCGATTTGATCAGTTACGGGCTGCTGGGGCTCATCGGCGCGATCGAACGCTTCGACCTCTCCCGTAATATCAAGTTCGAAACCTACGCCATCACCCGCGTCAAGGGCTCCATCCTCGACGAGCTGCGATCGCTGGACTGGGTCCCGCGTTCCGTGCGCAGCATGGCGAGGCAGATCGAGAAGAGCAGCGCCTCCCTCGAAAACAAGCTGCACCGGGCGCCTACAGACGAGGAACTGGCAAAGGACCTCAATCTGACCATGCAGGAGTTTCACGAGGCGCTGACGCGCATCAGCAGCAGCTCCATGGTCGCGCTCGAGGAGTTGTGGACGATCTCCAGCACTGGTACCGAGTCCGTGGCCCTGATCGACACGATCGAGGACAAGTCGAGCAAGGACCCGGCCAAGGTGGTCGATATCACGGAAGTGAAGGAGAGGCTCGCGCATGCGATCTCCAACCTGCCCGAGCGGGAGAAGATCGTCATCGCGCTCTACTACTACGAAGGACTGACGCTGAGGGAGATCGGTGATGTCCTCGGTGTGACGGAATCCCGCATCTCGCAGCTGCATACGAAGGCAATCCTGAGACTGAAGGGCCGCCTCAAGGATCAGATCGAGCCGGCGCCGCTCAGCTGACCGTCCGGCCGATGGCCACCCTGCTTAAAGTTTGATCTCCGCTTTATCCCCGGGCTTGATACCGTGCTGTGAAAAATAACCCTTATTGGCCTCGACCGCGTAATAGTAGGCCTTGCCTGGTCCGTGCGGATCAAGCGTCATGGCTTCCATTTCCTGGATATCGACAATGGTCCCGTCGCCTGCGATAAAGGCGATGGACAGCGGTATCAGCGTGTCCTTCATCCAGAAGGGTGTCGTGATGGGGCTGTCCCAGACGAATATCATGCCGCTGTCGGTTGCCATGGAACTCACACCCATCAACCCCTTCTCTTTTTGCGCGCCCGTACGGGCGACTTCGACCTTGAGGGTAGAATCACCGCCGGCGGCGTGAAATATGACCCGGGCTCCGCTTGTGGAGGTTAATGTGGTCGAGGAAACAGAAGCCGCCGGGGCAGTGGTGGAAACGGTAGTGCCTGGAGAATCCCCGCAGCCCGAAAAAATGACCAGCAGCGCAGATATGAGGATACCCGCCGGCAGCCTCCCCGCCAACGCGAAAGGCTGCGTTTTCGCCGCAGCCTTTTCGCCATGAATTAATGTTCGATTAAACATGTGTCATATTAAAGCAGATTCCCCCGCTTGTGTCCCTTTGCCGTAAGCCCGCACTCTACGAATTCTGGGCGCCATCATGTTCATCTTCGCCCGGTTTGCACGTACCCTTGATGCCACAATATGTGAGTACCCCGACGATCGGCGCCAGCACAAGCACAAAAAACAATATGAGAATGAATTCCAGCATAGTCATTCACCTCCAGACGCTCTTTCGCCATGTACGATTAATATACCACCCGCGCGGCAGGTTCAAAACGGCGGCGCGTGTAATAAAGTATCGGCAGCGAGCACTATGCCAGGCACTTATTTGAACTTTTTATGCGATTGCCGGAATTTTTTATGATTTATGAGCACATGAGCCATGCGAATGCAGCATATAGGGTATGATTCAGTCTGAGAATAAACAGCTGTTTTCATATGATGGATAGGGCAGCGGGCAAAACGAATACAGCATTCTGGAGGATACGGGTTGAATCAGGAAAGAGTGGACAGATTATACGACTGGGCAACGACCAGCGGCCTGAGGATCGTCGCGATGGTCCTGGGCGCGTTCGTCCTTTATTACATAATACGCGCCTTTTCGAGGCGACTCTTTCGTGTCGCCGGGCGCAAGATAAGCGACAGCGACTTTGTCAGCCGGGAACAGGAGATGCGGGCCAAGACCCTGGCGGGTATCATCCGCGGCGTGTTCATAGCCGTGATAGTCGTCGTGGTCACCATGATGACTTTACGGGAGCTCGGTTACGACGTCGGGCCGCTGCTGGCTGGAGCCGGCATCGCCGGCCTGGCTGTCGGCTTCGGAGCCCAGACACTGGTGAAGGACCTGATCGGCGGATTCTTCGTGCTCTCCGAGGGGCAGTTCTATGTTGGCGACGTCATCCAGGTCGGAGCGATCAAGGGCATGGTCGAAGCCATAAAGCTGAGGACCACCCTGGTGCGTGATGGCGAGGGAATACTGCATATAATCCCCAATGGTGAGATGAGGGTGGTTGCCAACCTGACAAAAGGATGGAGCCGCGTCAATCTCGACGTTATTGTCGATTACAGGGAAGACCTGGATAAGGTCATCGGTATCCTTGCCGGCGTCGCCGCGGGCATCGCCGCGGACTCCCCGGTTTCGCAGTTCATCACGGAGGGACCAAG
>JBAZZU010000053.1:0-7281 GCA_041658605.1 Thermoleophilia bacterium
CTGAACAGTAGATCATTGGCCGTTCCCGGTGACGTAGTGGCTCCAGTCACGCTCAAAATCGCCCCAGCCGATGCCGAGCTCGGAGCGGAAGACCTCGTCCACGATACGGTCCTGGTTGCCGGTGTCATTTTCCCGGCGCTTGAATTCAGCCATTAGCGACATCACTTTCTCGTTGCCGTACCGCTCTTCGAGATATGCGACGGCCGTATCCGACTCTTCGTAGGCCAGGGTCGCGGCTTCGGTGGTCAAGAGGGCTGAGAATCCACCGGGCTCATAGAGGTCGCTGAGCCGGGGGCTGAAGGAGCCACCTGCGCGAAGTTTATCCCGGAGAAGCTGCACAGGCTGCATTCCCGCGACGTAATCGGCCAGACCCTCGATCAGGAAAGGCGGCGTACGGGCGCCCTGAAGCGGAAAGAGGGCCACATGGGTGAGCTCGTGGGCCAGCATATCGCTGTTATAACCGTCATCGCCGGAGCTGTTGTAAATCCCGGAGCTGATTATTATCTCTCCGCCCTGTGCGGCGCCGGAGCCCAGGGAGCGGGCCGCGCCTCCAGCCCAGGTCTGCCATTGCCCGGGGTAAGCGAGGTCAATCTGCTGTTTGTCGTCGTAGACCCTGATGGGGACTTTTGGCAGTTCGGTGCGCGGCAGCGCTTTTTCCAGTTGGGGGAAAGCCGCCTCGGCCTTGTCTCTGACGGCGATGGCCGTCGATTCCTCGGAGGGATGATAAAGGACGATGACGTGGTCACCGGCAAGAACGGCGACCGGCCCGAAATCCTCCAACCCGGCGTTTCTGTTCCTGCCGAGCGCCTGCAGGGAGGCGTCGCCGGAGATCTTCCAGCCGTCATCCCTCCTGACCATCAGAAAAGCGGCCCTCTGGCCGGACGGAAGTTCAGTAAAGCTCTCGCGCAGGGTGCTGGCGATGCTGACTTTCGCGACGGCCGTGTCAGGTGCGGTCTCGCTCTGGCTGCTGACCTCTATTTTGTAATCGGAGAACGGCACCACCTCAAGCCGCGAGTACAAATCCTGCTGCTGCTGCAGCCAGGCCGGGTTGCCGGCGTCGATCACCGAGAGGAATTTTTCAAGGTCTTTATCTACCAGCGCCCGGGCGTAAGTGTTCAGCGCCGTCTGGATGTCGCCGCTGCTGGTGCGCGCGGACTCACCATCGGATGGAGTGGCCCAGCTGACATTCGCGGGGGCGCCGCAGCCGGAAAGCAGCGGCAGGACCGCGAGTAACAGCAGCGTAAAAAAGGGCATAAATCTTTTCAGGGGAACGGGCATCAAGCTTTGATCCTGTCAGCTGTTATTTTTTCCGGCTTTCGGTTTTTCCAGCAGCTTTTCCAGCCGCGAGAGGTTCATTGTATTTAGTACGCTGCCGGGCTCGATCCAGCCCCGGCGGGCGTTTGCCACACCATAGCGTAGCAGACCCAGCTGGTCGGGATGGTGGGCGTCGCTGTTGATCACGAGCTTCACGCCAGCCGTCTGCGCGGCCCGGGCGTGGATGTCCGGGAGGTCGAGGCGCCGGTAGTGTGAGTTGATCTCCAGGGCCGTTCCGGTCCGCGCGGCGATGTCGATGATCCTTCCGATATCGACATCATAGGGGTCGCGCTCGTTGATCAGCCGGCCGGTCGGATGGCCGATGGCGCGCACATAAGGGTTCTCCATGGCGGCGGTCAGGCGCTCCATGATCTGCTCCCGGCCCTGGTTGAAGCCCGAATGGATCGATACGGTGACGAAATCCAGCTGTGCCAGTGAATCGTCCGGCAGGTCAAGTGTCCCGTCGGCGCGGACGTCGACCTCGGCGCTGGCAAAAACGCGGAAGCCATCCATGTCAGCGTTTACGCGCCTGATCTCGAGCAGCTGTTCTTCGAGTTTTTCCGGCGTCAGGCCGTGCACCATCCCCATCGACTGTGTATGGTCGGAGACGGCCATGTACCCATGGCCCAGCTGCCGGGCCCGGGTCGCCATCTCCATGATTGTCGCCGAGCCGTCGCTCCAGCTGGAATGGACATGGAGGTCACCCTTTAAGTCCTTATCCTCGATCAGGTGCGGCAAACCGCCGGTTGCGGCCGCTTCGATCTCGCCGTTGTTCTCGCGCAGCTCCGGCGGGATGTAATCGAGCCCGAGCAGCCGGTACACCTCCTCCTCGGTGACGCACTTGTGGACTACGCCGCTGTCCGTCTCCTCAACCCCGTACTCGCTGACCTTGAGCCCGAGGGATATCGCGAGCTCGCGCAGGGCCACGTTATGTTCCTTTGAGCCCGTGAAATGCTGGAGCAGGTTGCCGAACTGTTCGTCGGGCACGACACGCAGGTCTACCTGGATCCCGGTGTGGGTATGGATGGAACATTTGGTGGGACCGCTGCCGATGATATCGGCGACCATGGGAAGCTGGCAGAAAGAGCCGGTCAGCGCCTCTGGCTCCGTGGCCGTGGCTATGATGTCCACGTCCTTGACCGTCTCTTTCATGCGCCGGACACTCCCTGTATACGTGACATTGTGGGCCCCGGGTATATTTCTGAGGATCTCGACCGCCTCTTCAGCGAGCGGGAGGACGTCGCCCAGCAACAGCCTGGAGCCTCGTTCCCGCAGCCAGTCGATGCCCTTGAGGATGTTCTCCGCCGTCTTTGCGCCCATCCCCGGCAGTTCGGCGATCCGGCCGTCGCGCGCGGCCGCTTCAAGGTCTGACAGCGACGACACGCCCAGTTCTTCCCATACCTTGCGGGCGGTCCGCGGCCCGACGCCCTGGATCTTCTGGATGGCGACAAGGTCGGCGGGGTAAGTATTCAGGTATTCCTCGATCTCCACCAGTCTGCCGGTGGCGATGAATTCGCCGATCTTGGCGGCTATGCGCTCACCGATGTCGGGAATCCCGGTAAGCTCGCCGCGGGCTGCGGTCTCCTCGATTGAGAAGTTCGATTCGGCCACCCTTCGCGCGCCCTTGCGGACGGCGATGGTCGCGTACCTGTTAGCCGCGTCCAGCTCCATGAGGTCGGCCAGCATATCAAGTGCCGCCGCTATGTCGGAGTTCGATGTCATCGTCTGGCTATTCCTGATGGCGCCGTCTGAATATTCAAGTGGCGATCAGGCCAGGTATACCCCGATCCGCCATGATAACTATCAACGTCTGTTTATTACCCGCGCGTAGATATCCCTGGTCTGCTCCGCGGTCCGGTCCCAGCTGAAACCGGACGCCCGCTCGAATCCCTTGATTGTGAGTTCCTGCCGCAGGCTGTCGGATGACAGCACCATCTCGAGGGCGCCGGCCATTTCACCGGTCTTGCGGGGGTCCACAAGCACGGCGGCGTCACCAACGACTTCCGGGATCGATGATTTGCTGGAAGTGATGACCGGCGTGCCGCAGGCCATCGCCTCGAGCGGCGGCAACCCGAAGCCTTCGTAGAGGGAAGGAAAAAAGAACAGGTCCGCCATCGTATAGATAGCCGGCAGATCGACATCCTGGACAAAACCGGTCAGGACGACGCCGTCCAGATCGAGGCCTTCGAAAGCTTCGCCCGGGGAGACACGGCAGTAGTCGACTCCCGCAATGACCATCTGGATGTCGGCCCGCACGCGTCTCAGCTGGCCAAACGCCTCGATTGCCCGGCGGATGTTCTTGCGCGGTTCGGTCGAGCCCACGCAAAAGACAAAACGCTTCGGCAGACGGTAACGCCGCCGCACCGTATCCAGGATTTCCGGGTCGGTCACCGGTGAAAACTGTTTCGAGACGCCGTTGTGGACGACGCTCACCTTGTCGGGGTCGATGCCGCTCCAGTCACAGAGGTCCTTTTTGGAAAAACCCGAGACGGTTATTATGTGGTCCGCCTGATTCACTTTCGCCAGCAGTCGCCGCTCGTACATCTTCGCCCTCGCGGGGCTGTAATAATCGTCGGCGAGACGCACGAGGATGACGTCGTGCAGGGTCATGACGCAGGGGCAGGGCAGCCGTCCGGGATCGGGCAGTCCCATATCGCGCGGCGAGTGGTAGATGTCGATGCCCCGCTCCGCGAGCTCCGCGGGCAGCCGATACTCTTTATAGAGGAAGTTGGCCACGCGCTCAGCGTAGGAGATGTCATGGTATGACTCGCCCGCCCCCCGCTGGTTCCGCCCGAAGAGGATCACGGAATCTCCCATTTGAAGCCGGCGCAGATGCTGGACCAGCTCGTGGGTATATGTGGCAGTCCCGGTTCGGTGGAACAGGAGAGGCAGGCCTTCGATTCCGATTCTCATGGAGTGAATCCTATAGATATGGAAGGGCAAGTCAAGCTGGAGCCTGGAAGACGAAGGGGGCCATACGTCAGTCATACGTACCGGCGTGCCTGTAATAATTCTGTAAAAAATGGATATTGATGCATTAATTCGAAGGATATGTGTCATATTGGAAGAACATCGATTAAGCAGGGCCCGGTCCGGCTGGGTTGGAATTCCGTGGCCCTCGAATTTCGTTCAGGTACAATACAGGCAGGCATTACGCTTTAAAGGGGTAAGATGTTCACGCGGCACAGGATAAAGTACTGGATCACCGCGGCCTCCCTGGCCGCACTGGTCCTGATGGTAACATTCTTCTTCTATCCGGGGTTCCACAATTACGATCCTCCACCGGAGACGATCGGTGCTGATGTGGTGGTTTCCGGCTTTGAGTTTTCATCCGGCGAGCATGAGGCGACCGGCGTGGCGGAGATGGGTGACGTCATCGGCCAGGGCCTGGTCCTGGATAACGCCAGCGCGCATGGAGCCTACACTTCGCAGCCTGTCCAGGCGGACTACACCTTCAGCGCCCTGGGACTGCACTGGCTGGCGGACACACCACAGGGAACAGATGTGGCAGTCGAGGTTCGTTTCAGTCTGGATGGTAACCAGTGGGGTGACTGGCAAAAGGTGATCATCGATGTTGGTGAGGCGCCCGAACACGTAAGCGAGACGAAGTCATCGGGTGAGACGATCGGCCAGCTTGTCTTTGCCGAAGGCGAAGCCCGGTACTTCCAGTACAGGATGAATCTGACGGCCAACGCAGCGGGCGAGACCCCGGCAATTACGCGCATGACAGCAAGCTATATAGATGCAAGGGGATATCACGAATCTCCGGTATCGGTGGAAAAAATCTGGAGCCGTGTAAGCGCGGCGGCCGAGCCCGCACCCGCCAACGCCGATCCGAGCATCATCTCCAGGGCAGCGTGGGGCGCCAACGAAGCCTATATGACCTGGGGCCCCACTTATGTGACGCCCAAAAAAATCATCGTCCACCATACCGTGACCAGCAACTACGATCCGGACCCGGCGGCCACGGTGCGTTCGATCTATTATTATCACGCTGTCAGTCTTGGCTGGGGCGATATCGGTTACAACTTCCTGATTGACAGGCAGGGCAGGATCTACGAGGGGCGCTATGGCGGCAACGGCGTCGTCGGAGGCCACGCGTTGACATGGAACCCGGGCTCGATCGGGATCTCGGCGCTTGGCAACTATGAAGAGACGGGCCCCACCCCTGAGATGTACAACGCGTTCGTCGCCCTCATGACGGCAAAGTCGAACATCAACCTGATCAACCCGTACGGCAACGACTACTTGAACGGGACCTATTCGCCCAACTACCTGGGCCATCGTGATGTCTATTCCACGGCCTGTCCCGGACAGTACCTTTATCCGTATCTTCCATATTTCAGGACCGCGGCGTATAACGGTTACTCGCCGATTCCGATCGGTGGCGCTATCCGCATCAAGTGGGACAGCCTCAACGGGGCGCCCGGCGGAGCCGTGAGCGCCGAACAGGCTATACCCGGAGTAGACGGCGGCAGGTATCAGAACTTCCAGAGCGGCAGGATCATCTGGACGCCTTCAGGCGGTTCGTTCTGGGTCTGCGGCGCAATCCTGGCCAAGTACGATTCTCTGGGCAGGGAGGCCGGCTCTCTGGGGCTTCCGGTCAGCGATGAGTACAGTATCGCGGGCGGCCGTGCCAGCAACTTCGCCAGCGGCAGGATCTACTGGAGCGTCAACAGCGGCGCCCACATGACCAACGGCGCCATCATGGCCAAGATGCTCGCTGGCGGCGGGGTGGACCGTTTCAGGTTCCCCACGAGCGACGAATATGACGTTGCCGTTCCAGGAATCACCGGGGCGAGAGCGCAGGATTACCAGGGCGGCAGGTTCTACTGGTCCGTGGCTGGCGGGACCCATGTGATCAACGGTGCCATCATGGCCAAGTTTATAGTCATGGGAGGACCGGCGACGTTCGGTCTGCCAACTTCCGACGAGTATGACGTGACCGGTGTCGCGGGAGCCCGGGGCCATGATTTCACCAGCGGCAAGATCTACTGGTCTGTCTCGACGGGTCCGCGCGCCATCGGCGGCGCGATCATGACGAAGTACGTCAGCATCGGCGGTCCCGCAGCTTATGGCCTGCCCCTGACGGATGAATATGCAGCCAACGGCGGCCGCGCCCAGAACCTGCGCTCAGCGGTCATCAGCTGGAGCGAGTCGGGCGGCGCCCATACGACCAACGGCGGCATCATGGGAAGATATCTGGCGCTCGGAGGTCCTGCGGGATTCCTGGGTGTGGCGACGATTGACGAGATCGATGCACCGGGAGTCGCCGGCGCCAGGGAGAGCGACTTTAAGGGCGGACGCATCTACTGGTCGGCTGCGACGGGTTGTCCCGTTGTATACGGGGCCATCATGCAGAGATATATCGACATCGGAGCTTCCAGCGGGTTTGGCATTCCGACGAGCGACGAATACGGCATTGCGGGCCTTGCGGGCGGGCGCGTCAGCGACTTCCAGCGCGGCAAGATCTACTGGACCGCGGCCGCGGGCGCCCATGAGATGTACGGCGCCATCATGGCCAAATGGCTGCAGTATGGCGGCCCGGCAGGATTCCTGGGGATGCCTAACGGTGACGAGCTCGACGCGCCTGGAGTCCCCGGCGCGCGGGAAAGGGACTTCGGCGGCGGCCATATCTACTGGTCGGCCTCAACCGGGGTGTGCCTGGTCAACGGCGCCATCTTCCAGAAGTTCATCGAGTTCGGCGGTTCCGCGTCCGCTCTGGGTATTCCGGTCAGCGACGAGTTCGCCTGGGGTAACGGCAGGCGCAGCAACTTCCAGGGCGGATACATCACCTGGGACCAGTGGACGGGCGCCCATGTGTTTGTCGTAGGCGATGGCACGGAAGTCACCGCTGACTCGAGCTTTGAAGTCAGGGAGGCGAGCGGCGCGCTGCTGACCACCCTTGCGGCGGGACAGACCGCCAGCGTCACCTATCTCGAAGGAATATATTACGTGCGGGCCAGC
>JBAZZU010000054.1:0-6877 GCA_041658605.1 Thermoleophilia bacterium
CTGGACGATTGCACTTCATGGACTCTCATCGCAACTGCTTGGCCGCTGCGTATCCACCTCGAAAATCCCCGTCTGATACGCAAGCACGACAGCCTGGACACGGTCGCGGAGGTTGAGTTTCTGAAGGTCCAACGCGGTTCCAGCCTGCGAAGATTGAAATGCCGACTTCGACGCTGCACCAGCGCCTGCTTAGGTGACCGTAACCAGTACCGTCCCCAGCACCTCGTTGAAGTAACCGTGCCAGAGGACGCGCTGGGAGGTCATGATTGGAGGAGGAGTAACGTCAGGGCAGTTGCCGCTGCCGTCGAAAGCGACCGAACAGGACTTGACCTCGACGGGGCCGCCTCGCTTGGCGAAGCGCGGGTGGACAAGCTCACCGGCCGCGATGGTGCCGGATGCGGCTCCTTCGACCACCGGTGATGGAGCGACACCCCCTACAGTGATCTGATAATAGATCTGAGAACCAGTGGTATTGATTATATGGATCCAGTCGTAGGTGCCGGCGTCGAGCTGGTCGTACCAGGTCCAGTGATAGTCGCCGCCAAGCGTCGATTTCGGAGAGCCCGGGACCTCCTCGAAGGATGGGCCCCAGAGGACGCGCTGGGAGGCGATTGCCTTGTTGTTTGCGGATGGGCCGTCGCCGCAGACACCGTCGGTGATCACTCCGACGCAAGTCACTACTTCTACGGGTCCGTTGGATACGTTTTTGATACGTGGTGTCACATTTGTGCCTGGGGCAATACTGCCTGTGGCCGAGCCCTCGATCATCTGTGACGGTACTGCTCCCTTTACCCTGATCTCGTAATTGATGGGGTCAGCGTTGGGATTGGCGATCAGTATCCAGTCGAAGGCTCCGGCGGAGACGTTGTCGTACCAGGTCCAGAGGTAGTCGTTGGAGAGATCGCCAAGAGGTATGCCCGGCACTTCGTTGAAAGCCTCACTTGCCGTGCCCGCGTTGGAGAGCACACGCTGGGAGGCGATGGCGTTAACTGGTGTGCTGCCGCCTACGCTGTCAGACCAGGTCTCCACCTCAACCGGGCCGCCCTTGAAGTTAAAGCGCGCGTTCTTGTTCTGGCCAGCCGGGATCACACCGGAGGCAGCGCCCTCGATCAGGTATGGCGCCGGGTCTGCGCCCGCTATCTTGATCCGATAATAGATCGGGTCTGTGCTCGGGTTCGATACCATCACCCAGTTGAGCCAGCCCGGGCTCTTGTTGTCGTACCAGGTCCAGTAATAGTGGCTCGACTGTTTTGTATCCTCGGTGCCCAGCACCTCTTCGAGTGAGTTTCCGCCCTTCCAGAGGCTGCGCTGGGAAGCGATGGCCTTATCACCGGTCAACGAACTCGCAGTTACCGGGCCGCCTACCATGCCCATGCCGGCGTTCATTTCGCCCGAGGCGTTGTAGCACCGCGAGGGAGCGCTGGCTCCCGGAGCAATAATTCCGCTCGATGGGGAAGAGTCTCCGCAGCTGGTCATCGGATTACTCGATACCGTGTAGTCATAGATTATTGAATTCAGATTGCCTGACGGGTTGGCCAGAAGCAGCCAGTTCATCGAGCTGAAGTTGTCATACCAGGTCCAGTAATATTTTTCGGCGGGAGGAGCAACGGTCACCGTTACCGTGTAATCCTGGGTTGTTGAATCTTCGGCGGTGACTGTATAGATGTACGGGCTGGAGAAGTCCCGGGCCAGACCGCTGGCCGGATTTACCGAGACGCCCGTGGTTGTGACCGCAGGCATGAGGGCCGTGACATCGGTTCCGTTGAACATGGTCAGCGCAATCGTGTGATCGCTTTCATCGATCGTAGTCGCACCCGCCTGGCCGGGGATGGAAAATGCGGTGATCGCTTTGTCGGGCCTCGGAGCAGCAACAGTAACTGTTACAGCGTAGTCCTGGGCAGAAGCGTCCTCGGCGGTAACGGTATAGATGCGCGAACCAGTGAAGTCCTGGGCCAGGCCGCTGGCCGGACTTACCGAGGCTCCGGAAAAAGTGATCACAGGCGCGAGGGCGGTTACATCAGTTGAATATGGCACGGTCAAGGCGATCGTATGGGCGCTTTGATCGATCGTGGTCACGCCCGTCTGTCCGGAAACAGTAAAAGCGGTAATCGTTTTGCCATAGCGGGCATTTGCGGCAGCGCGGAAATATGGCAGATACGAATACAGGAACTGCCCTGGGCATAAAGTTGGAAGGACATCGCTGTGGCCCAGGAAGTTCGGCGGATTCGTTCCGTTCATCAGGTCGCTGCCAAGGGGGTCGATCAGGCTGGAATTTGACTTCCAGACCATCAACTCGATGAAAGCGTTATACGTCGCCGAAGTTATATCCGCCTCCTCATTATTTCCCATTGCTGCGATGCCGATGGTGCCGGTATTCCATCCAAGCGCATGGCCGGCGATGACGTTATCGCCGCCGTAACGACCCTCGTATATCCTGCCTTCGCGATCTATCAGGAAGTTATAGCCGATGTCGCCCCAGCCAAGACCGCCCTCAGGCACAGGGAGGGCATGATAGTAATAGATCGCGCGGATCGTGGCGGCCGGATCGGGATCATAACTGTTACTGCCGGCCGTGTGATGGATGATTATTTTCCTGGCCGGAGAATACTCCGGGTCCCACTGCATCTTCGACTCGTCGGCCCCCCATGCGGCCCGGCTGATCACCGTCGGCGCCGCATCCGCAGGAGAGGGATTGAGCAGGGCGCCGGCTCCACGTGAGATGCCGGCGACGGAAAACGGTGTCTCGTGATAGCCCTTTGAGTCTATGTAGCTTGCGGTGAGCCTGGTCACCCCGGGCGTCTCGCCGGCCGCGTTGCCCTTCAGGTCCAGACGGTACTGGAAAAATCGCGCCTGATCCGCAAATACCAGCTGACCGATGGTCTCGCCGGCGGAAGCGGTTTCTGCTATATGATCGGGTAGATCCTGTTCATCGGCATCGACCTTGAGCCAGTCACCCCAGCTGTCGCCATCCCTGCTGAAGCGTACTTCGGCATCGACGCGCGTGCCCTGGGGCAGGTCGGCTTTCCAGTGCAGGCCGAGGGCATTGAAATCGATGCCGGCCTCTCTGGGTTCTGAGAGATATCCTCCCTGCTGTTGTGATGGTTGCAGGGCCAGCGCCATTACTCCGCCGGCGGGCGTCGGAGCTATATCGGTGCCACTCAAAGTGCCGCTCTCAAAGTCGGCTCCGGCGCTGACAAAAGAGCCGCCGATGGTTTCAGGAGGCGTGGTTCCGTCGCTGAATCCGGGCAGAAAGAGAACTGCTGTAACAATGGCCGCCATTACGGCCATCAGGCCGATCGGATACCTTCTTTTGATTCGCAAATGCATCATAATTTTTTCTTCATCGCGTTCCCGCCCTGACGGCACAGCCCATTCATTGCAGGGAGGTTGTGGCAGTCTTTTTATCGATAAACATGAGTTGATCGGTCATATTTCAGCATAGCAAGCCATGACTGCAATATGCCAACCATATTTTAGGGATTCGAAAGTAGAGGGATGCCTTTGAGATGAAGACGGCCTCCGGATGGCTCGATTGAAAACGGCTGACCGGAGCTAAAGGGGATCGGGCACTTCGGCGTTATGTCGAGGCCGTCCCCAGCACCTCGTTGAAATAGCCGTGCCAGAGTACGCGCTGAGAGGTCATGACGTCGCGCCGGTCTGCCGGTATATTCCAGTCGCCTCCGTGTCTCCAGGTCCTGACCTCGACGGGACCGCCGCGCTTGAGAAAACGGGGGTGTACCAGTTCACCTGGTTCGATAGTGCCGTAAGAGGCGCCTTCAACGACTGGTGATGGGGCTACCCCGCCTACGGTGATCGAGTAGTCTATTGTTTCAGCCGGGTCGGTATTCGTGTTGATGATGTGTATCCAGTCATAGGTGCCGGCGTCGTACTGGTCGTACCAGGTCCAGTGGTAGTCGCTGGCAAGAGCCGAGCGTGGATAGCCGGGGACTTCCTCAAACGACGGGCCCCAGAGGGTGCGCTGGGAGGCGATTGCCTTAGCCGTATCGTCCGGAGGGTCGGAACAGGTGCCGCCAGTCTCTTCGAATGGCTGTTTGCACGTCTTGACCTCCAGCGGGCCGCTGGAGGTGTTCATTATCCGGGGTGTCACATTCGTACCGGGAAGGATTTCACCGGTGGGGTCGCCCTCGATCATCTCGGTGGGAACTTCGCCCTTGACGGTGATCCTGTAATGGATCGTGGTAACGGCATCCGGATTCGCGATAAGCACCCAGTCATACGCCCCTGCTGATACATTGTCGTACCAGGTCCAGAGGTAGTCGTTGGAGAGATCGTCCTCCCGTACACCTGGAACCTCGTTGAAGGCTTCTCTGGCCGTGCCTGCGTTGGACAGAACCCGCTGGGATGCGATGGCGTCGGCGGGAGATGCGCATGGCATTATGTAATCCGTAAATGTGTTTGCGCAGGTCTCCACTTCCACCGGACCGCCCTTCAAGTCGAAACGAGTGCTCGTGCTCTGACCGGGGAGGATGCTGCCCATATCGTCACCCTCGATGAGATATTGCGCCTTGCCGGTTCCGGCTATCTTTATCCGGTAGTAGATGGGCGCGTCGCCCAGGTTGGATACTATCACCCAGTTAAGCCAGCCGGGGCTTTTGTTGTCATACCAGGTCCAGTAGTAATGGTCGGAGAGCTTGTCGGTATCTGTGCCTATGACCTCCTCCAGCGAGTTGCCGCCGGCGGGCCACAAGGTTCGCTGACTTACCAGGAGCTTGTTCTCTGCCTGGCATCCGACTTCCACCGGTCCGCCGATCAATCCGGGATAACGGGGGGTCACTGACTGCCCCGCAGTCACCAGCCCGCTGTTGAAGCCCTCGAGGTCACTCTCGATACCCGCCACGGTCATATCGAACCACGCATCTGTCGGCGTCGACGAGGGGTTGGCCATGAGAACCCAGTTGTCTCCGCCTACATTGTCATACCAGGTAAAAGCGAAAGTGGACCTGGAGCTCAGCGTTTTCCCCGTCATCCGCCCGAACCTCACGTATGACGGCTTCGGGGACAGGTCCCGCCTGAGAAGGCCGAGGTTGCCGGAATATTCATTGTCGTATGCCTGCCACCAGAATACTTTTTTTACCGCGGGAAACCGCGCCGCCTGTGAATAGACCGTCTGCAGCGCCTGAGACTGCCTGTATTCGGACAGGAACCCGAGAAAACCCAGGTTGTCGTTGGACGGCCTGGCGCTGGGGAAGCCGGTCTCGCTCAGCCAGATATCCCTGGCATCGTTGTGTTCACCCATGACGCGCACGACCTCCTCCAGCCTTTTTTCATACCAGGCGGCCCAGCACTGGCTGGAGTAGTAGGAGCAGTTGACATACCTGTCGACCGTATCCGGCCATTCAGCGGTAAATCCTTTCCACATGAACGTATGGAAATTAAGTACATCGAAATACCTGGCCGGGTAGTTATCCGGCGCCGGACGCTTTTCGATCTCATCATAGAGATCGTCGATTCCCTGCCATGCCGTCTGCCGCCAGGCCAGTGTGCCGTCCGGGTTGCGAAGACGTGATGAGTCCAGATACGGCAAATATCCGTCATTACGGCCTGGGTCATCACCAATGAAATAATTGGTGATCGTATCGTCCGCCGCCGCGCCATTGAGGACAAGGCAGCCGGCGCAAGTGTTCTTCACAGCATCGTGACCAGCTTTCAGGAGGTCCACATACTCGGATAGCTCGCCGAGCCATCCGGCGTTGACCGGTTTCCACTGCCCGCCCTTAAGCTCATAGATGATTCCCATGTTGAATTCCGGGCCGATCTCGAAGTACGTCGCCTGGCCTTCGAAGCTGGAACTCCAGCCCAGCAGCGCGCCGAGCTGTCCGCCCCTTTTATAGCGGCTCACGGCAGCGGCAGTAAACTGCGAAAACCCGGTTGTATCAAGATTTCCACTGATATCAACAGGCGGGTATGCCTGATAATAGGGAGTGCCGCGATACTCCGGCTTTACCGCCCAGCCGGGAGTAGACATGACGATGGGAACAATCTCGAGATTATACCTGTGCGCGGCGATGGCGAAGGCGTCGGCATAAAGCCACGAATAAGGCTGATTGGTACTCTGGGGCTGGTTATCAGCCCAGGAAAGCTTGAACCGCACATACCTCGCCCCCATCGCCTCCATCATGCTGAAACGATTGTCGAGTTCCGGGGAGAGTTCGGGGCTGGCGAGCAATGATTTGTCCAGGAGGACATTGCCCCGGGCGGCGTTACCGGTGATACCTGACCAGGCGACGGTGTGTGCAGCCCCCCAGCCAGAAAGATCCTGCAATTCGTCGTTGACCCTGACATTGCTGAACTCGGCGTCCGCGCTTTTGATACGGAGCCCGGCTTTGCCGAAGGTACGTCTGGTATCGCTGGTTGAGCGAACCTCTGCGCCATTGATGTAAACGATAATCGAGCTACCCGTCACCGTTGCTTTCAGATCATAGGATTGGGGACTAAGCCCGATTTCACAATCACCCTCCAGCGGATCGAGGGCGCCCGGTATATAGAGTCTCCACTTGTCTTCGTTAGGGTAGAGCGCAAAGTAATAGAAATCCGTGCTGGTGCCGTCTGAGCGGACGATAAGGCCGGCTGAAGCGGCTGCCGCGGCGGTTTCGCGTATTCGGACCGTTGCTTCGACTGAATAGCTGTTCCAGCTATCATCACCAGTCGTGAGGACGTCGCTGTTGTAAACATCCTCGTAAGGCCTCTCGGCGTTGATGCCGTAAAAATCGGATGCTATGTTCAATGGGAGGGTCTCGCTGAAGGCCGATGCAGGATCCAGCATTGATGGCAGGGTCAGTGCGAACAGAAGTGCAATGAACAGCATGGCCGCGTGATGATATTTATTACCAGGACATTTGTGGATATGAGGTACCAT
>JBAZZU010000055.1:0-6840 GCA_041658605.1 Thermoleophilia bacterium
AAGACGACCTGCAACGCGAATTCTACATCCGCATGACCCGCAAAATGGGCTGGACGGTGAATGTCCTCGCAATACAGATTGAGAACCAGACTTACGAGAAAACCCTCCTCAACCAGGTGAACTTTGACAAGACGCTCCCCGCGAAAGTGCGCAATCGGGCCAAGCTGGCCGTCAAGGACGAATACACCTTCGATTTTCTGGAGCTTGGCGAGGAGTTCGATGAACGCGAGCTGGAACGGGCGGCGATTGCGAGGATAGAGGCCTTCCTGCGCGAGATGGGCGGAGTCTTCACCTTTGCCGGCAGCCAACACCGGCTCGAGGTCGGCGGTGATGAGTTTTATATCGACATCCTCCTCTATCATCGGGCGCTCAAATGTCTGGTCGCCCTGGAGCTTAAAACGGGCAAGTTCCTGCCGGAGTACGTTGGCAAAATGCAGTTCTATCTGGCGGTGCTCGACGATACGGTCAGGATGGACGGCGAGAACCCGGCCATCGGCATCATCCTCTGCCGGGAGAAAAACCGGACGGTGGTCGAGTACGCTCTACGCGATTCCGGCAAACCCATCGGCGTAGCCAGCTACCGCATGGTCTCGGCGTTGCCCGACGAACTGCGGGGCCAGCTGCCAGAGCCTGAGCAGGTGGCGCTGCTGATGGAGGAGATTTAGGTCAGTCGTGTGAAGTTGCGGTTAACTCTCGATGTTGAGATATGATTGACATTGTATAGTTTCCAACACTCCCTCCCACTCCCCATACCGGCAAACGGCTGGTTCTTGACTTCACCTTTAGGGTGAAATATATTTCGAAAGAAAATGATTGATAAGGATGATCCATGGAAAAGAAGCTTAAACCTGCAATAGTTCCGCCGCCTGGCCGGACCATCAGGAAGGAATTGGCCGGCTGCGGTTGGACTCAGCGATATCTGGCCGAGCGAATGGGACGGCCGGAGCAAAAGATCAGCGAGATAATCGCCGGCAAGAAGCGGCTCACCGAGGGCACGGCCCTTGAGCTTGAGGAAGTCTTCGGGATCGACGCCGGCTTCTGGCTCAACCTGGAAGCAAGTTACCGCCTGCATCTGGCCAGGGAGGCGAGGCTGAGGCGGAAAGCGGGCTGATGCCTCCCCCTGTCGCCCATCCCGTATACATTCCGTCCGGCGGGCATATTAGAGTCCTGAAACCCACTGCTTCACCATGATGCACCATCCTGCACATCTCTCACACTCCTCTTAAGAGCCGCTGCCCGGACGGGCTGCGGCAAAGCAACCCAGGAGGAGGAGAGATGAAAGACAAGATCCCCGATGATGCTGTAAAGAACACCAGCTGTGATGACGGCGCGGCCATAGATGGCTCTGGACTTGAAACAACGGTCGATTCACTCTATCAGGCCATTTCCGACATCGTCGAGGATGCCCGCAAAACCGTCTATCGCGCTACTAATCAGGCAATGATGCGAGCCTACTGGGAGATCGGGCGGGTTATCGTGGAGGAGGAGCAGGAGGGCAGGGAAAAAGCAGCGTATGGGAAAGGCATAATCAGGGACCTCTCTCTACGGCTAAGTTTCGTTTACGGACAAGGCTTTTCGCCCAGAAATCTTTGGTTTATGAGGAACTTTTACATTGCATATCCAAAAGTGAACGCACTGCGTTCAGAATTGAGTTGGACTCATTATCGACTTCTTATGAGAGTAAGAAATGAGGAGGCTCGCAGTTTCTACCTGATCGAATCTTGCAAAAACGGCTGGAGCACCCGCGAACTCGACCGCCAGATCAGTTCCCTGCTGTTTGAGCGTCTCTCCTTGAGCAGAGACAAAGAGAAAGCGCTGGAGCTCAGCCGAGAGGGCCAGATCGTCGCGAGCGCTGAGGACCTCATCAAGGACCCTTACATACTGGAATTCCTGGGGATGAGCGAATCCCCCGATTTCCACGAGAAAGACCTTGAGCAGAACCTCATCGACCGGTTGCAGTCATTCCTGCTTGAGCTCGGCCGGGGCTTTGCGCTCGTCGCGCGCCAGAAGCGGATAACGGTAGGAGGGGACCACTATTACATCGACCTGGTCTTCTATAACCACGCTCTTAAGTGCTTCGTCCTCATCGATCTCAAGATCGGGAAACTCGATCACCGGGATATCGGGCAGATGGACTTCTATGTGCGTTACTTTGAGAAAGAAGAGCGGTCGGAGGGCGACAACCCCACCATCGGTCTCATCCTCTGTTCCCACAAAAACGAGGCTATGGTCAGATACACGCTGCTTGATGACCGGGAGCAGGTCTTCGCTTCAAAATACCGGCTCTGCCTGCCAACCGAAGAGGAGCTCAAGCGCGAGATCTCCGAGGAGCGGGCGAGGCTGGAGCTTGTGAAGAGGGAGGGTGGCTGAGATAGATTGCCTTGGCTCAGCGATATCTGAATGCCGACCGTCGTCCATCTCGTATACATTCCGTCCGGCGTCTGTGTTAGATTTCTCACACCCACTGTTTCACCATCCTGCATAGTTTTCTCACTCCTCTGAAGAGTTGCTGCCCGGACAGGCCGCGACAATGCAACCACAAGGAGGAGACATGAAAGAGAAAACCCCCGACGGCACGGCTGTGAATGGCTACGGCAATCTCCTGGGAGACATCAAGGAGCGTATCCGGTCTGCCCAGTATGAGGCCTTGCGGGCGGTGAACAGAGAGCTGATCGGGCTTTATTGGGATATCGGGCGGATGATCGTGGAGAGGCAGGCCAGGGAGAAATGGGGAAAGGCGGTTGTGGAAAAGTTGGCCGCGGACTTGCAGGCGGAGTTCCCGGGTATAATGGGGTTCTCCTCGTCAAATCTGTGGCGTATGCGGGTATTTTACGAAGCCTATGCCGAAAATGAAAAACTCGCGCCATTGGCGCGAGAAATTGGTTGGACACATAATTATGTCATTTTCGAAAAGTGCAAAGACGATCTCCAGCGCGAGTTCTACATCCGCATGACGCGTAAATTCGGCTGGACCAAACCCGTTCTTATCCACCAGATCGACAACCAGACTTACGAGAAAATCCTCCTCAACCAGGTGAACTTCGACAAGACGCTCCCCGCGAAGGTCCGCAACCGGGCCAAACTGGCCGTCAAGGACGAATACACCTTCGACTTCCTTGAGCTCGGCGAGGAATTTTCGGAGCGGGAGCTCGAACGGGCGGCCATCTCCAGGATCGAGGAATTCCTGCGTCAGATGGGTGGAGTCTTCGCCTTTGTCGGCAGCCAGCACCGGCTGGAGATCGAAGGCGATGAGTTCTTCATCGACATCCTCCTCTATCACCGGGCGCTCAAATGCCTGGTCGCCGTGGAGTTGAAGCTGGGTAAGTTCCTGCCGGAGTACGTCGGCAAGATGCAGTTCTATCTGGCGGTGCTCGACGATACGGGCAGGCTGGACGGCGAAAACCCGGCCATCGGCATCATCCTCTGCAAGGAGAAGAACCGGACGGTGGTCGAGTATGCACTGCGCGATTCCGGCAAACCCATCGGCGTGGCAGCTTATCGCATGGTATCGGCGCTACCCGATGAACTACAGGGACAGCTGCCGAGGCCTGAGCAGGTGGCTTTGCTGATGGAGGAGATTTAGCTCAGCCTTCCTGCCTCTTCCTCGCCTTTTTGTAAACAGCGAGCTTATCCCGTTTGCCAACAGCTATCACGAGAACGCAGATCTTCTGGTCCTGCACTTCATACACAAGACGGTAGCCTGTTGCGCGCAGCTTTATTTTGTAATGATTCGGGAAGCCGTAAAGCTGACTGGCCGGGACATGGGGGTTTTCAAGACGTTCTGCCAGTTTCTTTTTGAATTGAAGCTGAACCGGCCGATCAAGTTTTTTCCATTCCTTGAGAGCCGCGGGAATGAATGCGAGCCTGTAGCTAGAGCTCATCGATGTCGACTTCGACAGCGTCTATCTTTTCATCCTGCCGTTCCTGCACAATAAGGCCCAGCTGATAGTCTTCGAGCCTCTCCATTATCATTTCGTATGTCGCGGCGGGAATCAGATAGGCGGTCGGGCTGTTGTGATTCAGGATAGCGATGGGTGCGCCGTCTGATTTCTCGATCAGGGCGCTTGGATTTCTTTTGAGTTCAGAAATACTGGCTGAGCAGCTTGCGAGCACGGATTTCATCGTTCCGCCTTCAGATTGTTAACAGGTCTTTATTCTGACCACATAATAGCACTTAATTATAACCTGTTTCAAGTCAGCTGCCGTCAGCTGGAATCACCGATCAGTTGGTGTGACTTTTTAAGGTCACAGCACCTTCCACTTGGCCGGTCTGAACGCGGCTCCGCCCGTATGCCATTCCAGCCTGACAGTCTGGCCTGCGGCCACATCGACGGTAGTGCTGCTTGCGTAAGCCTTTTTAAAGACGAGCCATTTGTGGTACATCTTCAGCGTGTGCTGACCAGGCGATACAACCAGAGTGTTGAGCCCCCAGTTGCCTTCACGAGGCTCACCATCGACCTCGATGGTCGGTTTCACCATATCCTGGGCTACCGAACCCGGCATGTGGCTCGCCGTAACTTCAATCGTTGCTGTTTCGTCGCTCATGTTTGCCTCCATCGGGTCGTCACATTTCAGAGTGCTGATACCTGTTCTTTAAGCCCTCAGTATCGCTCCCAACCTATCCCCCAGCGCCGCCAGGATCGCCCCGCGGGCTCCATCCACATCTTCATCAGTGAGCGTCCGTTCGGGCGAGCGGAACTCGAGGCCGAGGGCGATGCTTTTCATCCCCTCACCCACCTGGTCACCTGTGTAGGTGTCGAATACACGGGCGTCGCGCAACAGCGGCGCGCCGGCTTCGCGCACAACACTGATGACATCTTCGGCGGCGGTCTTCTCGTCCACCACTACGGCGATATCCTGGAACGATGCTGGGAAGGTCAGAAGATCTTCGAAGATTACCGTGCCGGTGGAGCTGGCGATGAGCGCGTCTTCGAGGAGCTCGAAGGCGACCACCGGTTTGTCGATGTCGAAGGCCTCGAGCACCAGCGGGTGCACTTCGCCGATGAATCCGGCGCGTTTGCCGTCGACGATGACATAAGCCGACTTGCCGGGATGCAGGAACGGCTCGTCGCAGGACTCGACGCTGAAACTTCCCTTGACCGCCTTAAAAATCGCCTCGGCGATACCTTTGCCGGTGAAAAAGTCGGTTTCTCTGCCTGCGTGGAGCCATGACGCGCCGCGGAGCGAACCGCAGAGGCAGCCGGCGACGGTGCGGTTTTCTTTCGCAAGCTTTTCGTCCTTCACATCGTGGTAGGTGCGGCCTAGTTCAAAAATATTGACGTCCGGATTCCTCATGGAAAGGTTGAGAGCCACCGTCGTCAGCAGGCTGGGCAGCATCAGCGAGCGCATCACCGACTGTTCGACGGATAGCGGGTTCGACAACCTGACCAGCTGGCGGCGCGGGTCGTCCGCGGCCAGCCTCAGCCTGTCGGCAAAATCGGGCGCGATAAAAGTATAGGTGATGGCCTCGTTGACGCCGGCTCCCGTGAGCGCCAGGGCGATCTCGCGTTCGGCCTTCTGGTAATCGGACAGACCGCCCATCACCCGCACGTCGCTGGGAAGCGTCGGCGGGATCAGGTCGTAGCCGAAAACGCGCACGATCTCCTCGATGAGGTCGACCTCCCGCTCCACGTCGGCGCGGAAACTGGGAACAGTCACGTGCAGCGCGTCGCCCTCGCGACGGCTCTCGAAACCGAGTCGTCCGAGGATGGCTTCGATCTCCGTGCCAGGCACGGCGATACCGAGCAGGCTGGTGACCTTCTCCTCGCTCAGATGGATGGCCTGCTCCGTGCCAGATCCCGCGTAGATGTCATATTCCCCGGGGACCAGCCGGCCGCCGCAAAGCTCCACGAGCATACGGGATGCCATCGCCAGCGCCTTGGGGACGACCTCGGCGTCGAGCCCCTTCTCGAAGCGGGTACTCGACTCGCTGCGCAGGCCCAGCGCCATCTCGGTCTTCATCACATTGGGGCCGTTGAAATTGGCGGCCTCCAGCAGGATGTCTGTTGTCTCATCGGAGACTTCGCTGCCAGCGCCGCCCATGATGCCGGCGACCGCGGACGGCTTCTCCGCATCGGCGATGACGAGCATATTCCTGTTCAGCTTGCGTGTATCGCCGTCGATGGTGACAATCTTCTCGCCCTTGCCGGCGCGGCGCGCGGTCAGCTTCGGACCGGCGATCTTCGCCAGATCAAAAGCGTGCATCGGCTCGCCCAGCGACCACATGACATAGTTGGTGATGTCGACGATGTTGTTGACCGGCCTCATGCCGGCGGCGACGATGCGGGCCTTGAGCCACGGCGGTGATGGCGCGACGGTGACGCCGGCGATGAGCCGGGCGCCATAACGGGGGCAGAGTTCGCTGTCATCAACAGTGATGGTGATTAAATCTTCGATGTTATCGTCGCCGCGAGCTTCCACGTCTTCCACAGGCTCGGGCGCGAGTGCGGCGCCGGTGATGGCTGCCACCTCCCGGGCGATGCCGTACACCGACAGGCAGTCGGGACGGTTGGGGGTGATCTCCAGCTCCAGCACCTCATCACTGACGGGAATGTAATCGACCAGGCGTGTTCCCACAGGCGCGTCCTCCGGCAATATCATGATGCCGGCCGATTCGCTGGAAAGACCCAACTCCGACTCGGAACACATCATGCCGCGCGATTCGACCCCCCGGATTACCGCCGCTTCCAGCTTGCGGCCGTCAGGCAGGGTGCCGCCGGGCAGACAGACAGCGGCCTTGTCGCCTTCCTTGAAATTTTTGGCGCCGCAGACGATCTGCTCGACCTTGCCGTCCCCCACTTCGACCTCGCAGAGCGTGAGCTTGTCGGCATCCGGGTGCGC
>JBAZZU010000056.1:0-6304 GCA_041658605.1 Thermoleophilia bacterium
TCGAGTCGATGATTCACGCCGGTAAGACTGCAAATACTGTTGGCATACCGGTAGTCCTCGATCCTGTTGGCGCAGGGGCAACCAGACTCCGGACTGAAGCTATAAAAGAAATAATGGACAACTGTTCCATTTCAGTCCTGCGGGGAAACTGTTCAGAGGTTCTTTCGCTTGGATCTGATGATATCAAAACCAAAGGGGTTGATTCTTCCCTGTCATTGTCCGACCAGACCGTAGATGCCGCCAGACAAATGGCTATTGACAAGAAATGTGTTATTGCCATTTCGGGAGAAGAGGATTGCATTACCGATGGTACCATGGCTTTTCGCGTCAGAAATGGCCAGCCAATAATGACAAGGGTGACAGGTATCGGTTGCGGCCTCTCGGCTGTGACCGCTGCTTTTTGCGCAGTTGCGGATGACGACCTTGTCTCGGCTACAGCGGCAGCCTTTGGTTTTTACGGGCTTTGCGCTGATCTGGCTATAAAAACAAGCGATAAACCGGCGAGCTTTGAGGTTGCATTCGTGGATGAGCTTTATTCTGCGGGGGCGGAAGAGATCAAGGGGCAGCTAGAGATAGAGGCAGTCTGAGAAAGCATGTTAACGGAAATCTGGTAATTACTATCGAGTGAACCGCGACTATCGGAAGGTGAATTACTGATGCCCGCTTCTGACAAACAGGAGTCCCGTGATGGCCCGAACAAAGGGTTGGAGGGTTACTGCCCGATCTGCGGTCAGAAAATCCCCTGGACGCCAACAGCTCGCCTGTGGCCTACCAGGAGGTCGGCACAATCTGCCCTGCCGAGTCACAGCGGCGTCTGTACAAACTGTCACCGCGTCCTCATGTTCACAGTCGTATCCGATTCGTCACAGGATTGACTGGAACCGGAAATCAGGACCTCCTGTTGTAAGCAACATTATTGAGGAACAGGATCAGGGGTGATTTAAATGGACCGTCCTATAGACTGGCTGCTGGAGGGCGAGCCTTTTGTCGAGTATCGGACCAGGCTGGACCTGCTGGCCCAGTCCGGGAGTGACGAGGCGGTAAAGGCCGCGCGGCGAGGCATGCTGGCGGACTCGCGTGTGGCGGACCTGATCGATGAGCTCTCAGACTGGCCGGGGACCGTTATAGCGAGCCACAAGAGCGCCAGCCAGCCGTTCCACAGGTTGACGTTCCTCGCCGACCTCGGCGTTAGTGTCGACGATCCCGGCGTCGAGACCATCGTCGCTGCTATCCTGAAGCGGCAGTCTGACGAGGGGCCGTTCCAGCTTCCCATGAACGTCGCTGCACACTACGGCGGGTCGGGTGCCGACGAATGGGCATGGGCGCTGTGTGACGCTCCGCTCATTGTTTACGGCCTGGCGAAGATGGGGCTGGACTCTGATCCTCGTGTCAGAAAAGCAGTTGACCATCTTGCTGCGCTCGTCCGTGACAACGGCTGGCCGTGCGCGGTCTCGAAGGAACTCGGCAAGTTCCGCGGGCCGGGCCGCAAGGACGATCCCTGCCCGTTCGCGAACCTGGCGATGCTCAAGGCGCTTGCCCGGTTCGACGACTTGCGGGACGGGTCCGCGTCTTACATCGGGGCCGAGACGATCCTGAGTCTGTGGAGTGAGAGCAGAAACCGGCATCCCTACATGTTCTTCATGGGCACGGACTTCCGCAAACTCAAGGCTCCTTTCATCTGGTACGACCTGCTGCACGTCCTGGACGTCCTCTCGCAGTTCCCCTGGCTCGCGAACGATGCCCGCCTGCTGGATATGATCGATACGCTGAAACAGAAGGCCGACGCGCAGGGGCGCTTCAGTCCGGAGTCGGTTTGGATGCCCTGGAAAGCCTGGGAGTTCGGGCAGAAGAAGGAGCCCTCGCGGTGGGTCACAATGCTGGCCTGGCGCATCATCGGCAGGGTCGAGGGTTCATAGAGTCAAAGGGATCATTCCACGTGGAAGGGCTGTTATCTATACGCTATACGTACAAATTGGAGAAGAACAAATCGACAGTTGGCGGCTCGTATTCATCGGAAGTCGCGCGGCACTTCCGGTGGTCAGCCTCCTGACCGGTCATTGCAGCGGATACCATTCAGCGCTGCCGTTGACGTTATAACGTCATAACGCTATGATGTCATCGAAAGGAGTGATCGATCATGACTGAAGCATCCGCGAAACGCTCTACGGTATATTTCGAACCGGAGCTGCATCAGGCCCTGAAGCTGAAGGCCGCCAGCACCAACCGTTCAGTCTCGGACATCGTTAACGAAGCGGTGCGACAGGCCCTTAAGGAAGACCAGGAGGACCTGGCCGCATTCAGTGACCGCGTCGCTGAGCCCACCATCTCATACGAAGCGCTGCTGGATGACCTCAAGCGGCATGGCCGCCTATAAGCTCCGCATCAAGCGCTCGGTCGCCAAAGACTTAAGGGCGCTCCCGAAAAAAGACCTGGGCCGGATTCTCAAGCGCATCGAGGCCCTGGCCACCGATCCCCGTCCGCCCGGTTGCGAAAAACTCTCCAGTGAAGAGCGCTACCGTATCCGCCAGGGTGTCTACCGCATCATCTACTCAATCATCGACGACGAGGTCTGCGTTGTGGTAGTGAAGGTGGCACATCGGAGAGAGGCGCATCGGGGGTGAGGCAGTTTTACTGTGGACAGGCACTTCTGTTTTATGACTTCAGGTGATATCATATTGATATCACTATATGGAGGCTTTGATGTCCGATGTACTTATCCGCAATATTCCCGAAGAGGCATTACAGCGCCTGAAACGGAAGGCTGTTCGCCGGAATCGCTCCCTGCAGCAGGAGCTTCACGGCATCATAACCAGGGCGGCGTATAATGATGTGGATGCGCTGGTCGACCGTGTGCGTGAGCGGCGGGTCAGATATAAGGCTGCGGCAGGGAAAGTTGAGGACAGCGCCGGTATGATTCGGCGGGACCGCAGCCGGTGAGCGCTTATACCGACCATGCCATTCCGGTGAACGCCGCTAATGCCAGCTGCTCCAGGTGAGTTGAATCCTGTGGGTCCCGGACGCATCATCGTGCTGGACACCAGCGTCGTCGCCAAGTGGTTTCTCCCGGAACCACTCAGCACTGAGGCAGATCGCATCCTCGAGGAAATTCGCCTGGGAAAGACAAACGCCGCCGCTCCGGATCTGATCGTCTATGAGTTTGCCAACATCCTCTGGCAACGTCAGAAAAAGGGCAGCATCAGCGGCAGGCAGGCCGCCGCGATCATGTCGGATTTCGAGCGTCTTCCTTTCGAACTGGTTCCGGGAGATGTCCTCGGCTCCGAGGCTCTGAAAATCGCTGGAAATACCGGCTGCACTGCATACGATGGAGCATTCATGGCGCTGGCGTCCGGACTCAACGCCACCCTTGTCACCGCAGACCAGAAATTCATTCGTCTGATGGCCGGTACAAGATTCGCAAAGCGGGTTGCGTGGCTGGGTGAGTGGAAATAACTTGTCCAGCGCGCCGTCGCTGGAGCCGTGAGGAGTTCCGGATTAAGCAAGCTTGCCAGTTGCCATACTTTCAGACATTCATTCGCTACCCATCTGCTGGAAAACGGCTACGACATCCGCACCATCCAGGAACTGCTGGGACACAAGGATGTCAAAACGACAATGATTTATACTCATGTTCTGAATCAGGGTGGGCAAGGCGTACAGAGTCCAATTGACAAGTTGCTCTCGGCGATGGATGATTATCCGGATCAATCTAAGACGCTAGGTTAAATACAGTTCTTCCTGCAATTGTAGGGATATTGTATGACTAGCTGGGGGTTTATGCTGACAGAATTTGAAGGGTTGGGGTTGTTAGATGGATAGGTATAAACACTGTTAGGTGAAAATAGCGAAAGAAAGCGTGAGAAAAAATGGGACTAAAGCACTTTGACGGAAAGGTTGATTCTGAATATCTAAGGGAGTCTGCTAAACGGGTAGAGAAGGTTAAGCAGACATCTTATGAAATGATGCAATTGAGAGAAGGAATGAAGGTCCTTGATATTGGCTGTGGACCGGGGATTGATGCTAGGAAAATATCTGAACTGGTTGGTGACAGCGGTCAGGTTATTGGTATAGATAATGATGACAAGATGATTGCTGATGCAGAGCAAGAAGCCATGTCATTAAATACTAATTTTGTTAAAGCTGATGTTTGCTCGTTACCTTTTGACGACAACTACTTTGATGCAGTAAGAGCAGAAAGATTATTTCAGGTCTTGCCGAGAACCATTAATTTTAACGAGGTGCTTGGGGAAATTATCAGGGTCACGAAAGAAAATGGGGGAATAGTTTTAGTGGACAGCGACTGGGGTACAGCTTCGGTAAACCATGAAGATGCTGAATTAACCAACCGACTACTACATTTCTTTGCTAATGAGTGCAGACCCCACGGATATGCAGGAAGGCAGTTATATGAACTTATGAAAAAGCATGGACTTGTTATTGAGCGGATTGAAGCTCTTCCGATTTATATGTTTGACTTTAGTGAAACGCCGTTTGAAAAATGGCTTACCAGAGAAGCCCTGGAGAAAAACATAGCGACTGAGGAAGAAATGAAACATTGGAATGAAGATTTGAACAGGAAGACAAAAAACCGTGAATTCTTCAGTCTTGCGAATATGATATTGATTTCGGGCAGAAAGAGGACAGCTAACAAATAATAACTTGGGCTCGTTCATATGAACGCCTAACCATGCGCTGCAGTGAAATCGAACCACACGGCGCTTTTTGGGCAAGCGATAGCTATAGGTGAGCAAATCGTTTTATTTGCTCTTTGATGAGCTTCAGTGGTTCGATTCACTGAGCTTCACGTTAGATTGTAAAGGACAAAAATGGAAACCGGCATAATTCATCTTGAGGAATTGTACCATTACATCAGGCAAAATAGGGATATTCCGCATCGTACAAATGACAAGAATGTATACAGGCCATTCAAGGCGTTAATTGAGAAAGCGGTAACAAATATCCCGAAAAAGACCGGCTGGTATTATTGGGTTGATTTCGGAGCTGTGGTTAGACCTGTGTACATCGGGAAGTCAGATAGCAGTACAACGTGGAACCTATACACAAGAATAGAGGAAGAATTATCGGAAGAATATGTAGCACTCTGGGCTACCGTGCACAACGAACAAGAAATGCTAGAGACGTTTAGCAGGAAGTACAATAACAAGTACGATAACAATCATAAACGTGCTCTAAAAAAGAGAGGTGTGACACATATTCTGTGGGTATCCGTTTCCAATGCTCTTGACAACCATGAGATTAAATCAATAGAAGATAAGCTGATCGAAACGTTTCAACCGATAGCCAATGCGAAGAGGAACTCCGCAACGGTTGGGAATATTGAACTATTTGACAAAGTTAAGGGCCAGTTCACTGCATTGATTCAGACGCTTGTCGTGCAAAAGGGTAAATAGCTTGTCGAACGTTAGCGACATCAGGAGGCTGCGTGGCACTGGTTGATCAGGTGCTCGCCGCCTCGGCCTGTGTCATCAGCGTCATGGGCGACCACGCGGGCGAAGGGGTCGATGCTATCTTCAAGCGCAAGATGGCTGACGTTGACGCCGTGGGGCGCACGTTCTGGGTCGCCAGATCAGCGAAAGCCCGCCCCGCGCAGGTCCAGCAGCTGTGCGCAGCACAACGCAGGTACGTGATCTTCGTGGAACCTGCCACCGCTGGAGGAGCAAAGCCCACGAGTGCGACTGATTCGGCGTCGAAGTTCTCTGGCGATCGTACGAAGTGGCTGCCCTTGCCTCAGGGTTTGGGTCCCGTTACAGGCAAGATGGACGACGGGGCGACGGCCTTCGTGTTCGACCAGCTGGCTACATGCACGAGCCGGGTGCTCGACCTGTGGCAATACGCTGATGGTTCAGATACAAGCAGCCCGGTGAGGTTCATTCTCGGCTGTTCGACCGCGTGCGTTGTGCGCGAGGACATGAGCGCACATCCGCGGCGGATGAAGTCGAGGTACCGGACCGTCGTGGCCGTCGCGCGGCTGGTCGAACCATACTCCACGTGGCTACGATGAGTCGCTAACCAAGGCATGCAGCAGACGCGTTCACAGTAGTATGGGCTAACGCAGCGGCGGCTTTGCGCGCTGCTGATGCCTAACACTGTTAGCTCCATCAAAAATAACTTGCAACAACATTCTTTGCAGCGTAAAATAAGCATTAAATTATGATCTAAATTAAATGCTTGGAGGCAGACCATGACGCTCAGTATCACCGAAGACATCCGATCGATCACTGACCTGAAAAGAAATACAAACTCCGTGCTGGATCAACTCCATAAAACCAAGCGCCCTGTCGTCCTG
>JBAZZU010000057.1:0-6174 GCA_041658605.1 Thermoleophilia bacterium
GCTTTGAGCCTGGATTATCTCCCGCCACTACATAATCGGTGCCTTTGCCTACGGAACCCGAGACCTTGCCGCCGAGAGCTTCGATCTTCTCCTTCGCCTCGGAACGGCTCATCGAGGTCATGGTGCCAGTCAATACGAAGTTCATGCCGGTTAGTGGTTTGGGTCCGGTTTCTTCATCCGCTCCCATTTTGAACTGGAGGCTCGCTTCGCGGAGGTGCTCGACAGTCTCCCGGTTGTGAGGTTCGTCGAAATATTCGCGTACGGCCTCAGCAATAACGGGGCCGATGCCCTCCACTTCTGATATTTCTTCCGGCGACGCGGCCATCAGGTCGTCGATGTTGCGAAAATGGCTGGTTAGTAACTGAGCGTTGATGGAACCCACATGACGAATGCCCAACGCGAATAGAACGCGGTGAAAGGGCCGCTCGCGGGAATCTTCCAGGGCCTTGAAGATATTGGTCACGCTCGTTTCCTGCAACCGTTGCGGTACCCTCTTCCCCTTTTTATTTATGGAATGAGAAACTTCCAGCCCGATGAGATCTTCACGCTTCAGGGTATAGAGATCCGCCATGTTTTTGAGCAACTCGAGCTTGAACAAGTTTTCCACCAGCTTCTCCCCTACACCCTCGATATCCATCGCGCCCTTGCTGACGAAGTGCTTGATGCTCTCTACTATCTGTGATGGGCATGACCTGTTGGGGCAGCGCACGACGACTTCATCTTCCGGACGAACGGTACTGGAACCGCACGAGGGGCAGATGTCCGGCAGCCGGAACTCCCGCTCATCGCCGGTGCGTTTCTGGATCACCGGACCCACCACCTGCGGAATGACATCACCGGCGCGCTGGATGACCACCCAGTCGCCCTCGCGGATGTCCTTGCGGCGGATGTCGTCCTCGTTATGCAGCGTGGCCTGGCTGACGGTGACGCCGCCGACCTCCACCGGCTCCATGACGGCGTATGGGTTCAGCGCACCGGTGCGGCCGACGTTGATGCCGATTTTTAACAGGTGGGTGACCGCCGTGCTGGGCGCGAACTTGTAGGCTACCGCCCAGCGAGGGTCGCGTCCCACAACTCCGAGGGTGTTGTGCATGGCATAGGAATCCACCTTGACCACAGCGCCGTCGATGTCGTAGTCGAGTTCCGCTCGGCGCTCCTCCCATGCTCGGCAGGCGGTGATGACTTCCGTGAAATCTTCATAACGCTCTATCAGGGGGTTGACCTTGAATCCATGTGCCGTCAGCCATTCGAGCGCCTGCGAGTGGGAAGTGAGTTCCAACCCTTCCGTGTAACCCACCTGGTAACACCAGATGCTCAGGGGTCGCTGCGCCGCGACGCGCGGGTCGAGCTGGCGGACCGATCCGGCGGCGGCATTGCGCGGGTTGACGAAGGTGGACTCGCCGGCGGCGGCGCGTTCCTCGTTATACCGCTGGAATGCCGCCAGCGGCAGGTAGACCTCGCCGCGAACCTCGACTACCGCCGGTGCCTGCTCGCCAGGCTCGAGCCTGAGCGTCAAAGGTATGGCATGGATGGTGCGCAGGTTGGCGGTGACGTCCTCACCGATCTCACCGTTGCCGCGGGTAGAGCCGCGGGCCAGGCTGCCGTTCTCATAGATGAGCGAGATGGCCAGCCCGTCGATCTTGGGTTCGACGACGAAGGCGGGACTGGTAGTATCGGGACCGGCGTCTTCAGGTGCGACACCGACGCTTTCAGCTTCTGGATACGCTTCAGCCAGCAGTTTAGCGATGCGACGATGCCAGTCTTCCAGCTCCTGCTCGTTGCGGGCGTTGGCCAAGGAGAGCATCTGCTGGGGATGGCGCACCTGGGTGAAGGCTGCCAGCGGTTCGGCGCCGACCCGCTGGGTGGGTGAATCGGGAGACTGCAGCTCGGGATATTCTTTCTCAAGCTGTTTCAGCTCAGAGAACAGGCGGTCGTATTCAGCGTCGCTGATCTCGGGCTGGTCGAGGACGTAGTATAGGTGCTTGTGTCGCTCCAGCTCGCGGCGGAGTTGTTCGACCTGTTTGCTGATTTCAGGTGGAGTGACCATGTTCAAAGGCTATTCTACCCTATAGAGTCACAGATTCGTGTGATTGGCGGGGGGACTGTCTCTAATGGCCCTGGAGGCGAATCGGGCAGACGCGCCGGACTCAAAATCCGGTGCGGCTCACCCCCCGTGTGGGTTCGATTCCCACCTTCGGCACCAGAAATTTTCCACGGTGCACTTTGCGAATTCCCAGACTAGCCGTTCGTTTCTCTCATTTGCCCTGAACCACTAGTTGATCTGGTCCGACAATTTCTTACACTTTTGTCGGAGGGCTCTTCATCAGACTGCTGATGACCCGCATAAGCTCAGATATGTCGTAGGGTTTCTGCATCATCGTGTAACCCATTTTTCTGATCGCCTGGGTAACAGGTATGTCGCTGTAGCCACTGGCCATCAGGATTGGCAGATCACGCTTTTGTTCATGCAAGCGTTTCACAAGCCAGACGCCGTCTTTTCCGGGAAGGATGACATCGCTGAAAATAAGATCGAACTTCCCTTTTTCCCTGATAAAAGCACGCTCGGCTTCTTCCGCGGTAGCGGCAGCGACAACTGCGTATCCGCTTTCAGTCATAATCTTCTCAACCATCTTCCTGAGATAATCCTCATCCTCCACCAGCAGGATCCTCTCACCATGGCCACGTGTCATACCTTCTGACCGCATTTCAGTCTGCCCGGCGGTCACCGCCTTTTCAATGGCCGAGAAATATATGCTGAAAGTCGAGCCCCGGTCCGGCGCACTGTCTACGTCGATCCAGCCACCATGCTGGGTGATGATGCCGTAGACCACCGACAGCCCCAGGCCGGTGCCGACTGCAGCCCCCTTTGTGCTGAAAAAGGGTTCGAAGATGTGCGATACCGTTTCGGCGTCCATACCCTTGCCCGTGTCCGTAACCGACAGCTCCACAAACTGGCTTTCAGTCTTCCCGGTTCTTGTTTTCACAACCTTCGGATCTATGCTTACATTCCTGGCGCGAAGCGTAATGGTGCCGCCCTCCGACGTGGCATCGCGCGCATTCACCACCAGGTTCATGAGCACCTGCTCGAGGTGGCCGGGGTCGCCGTTGATGATCTGCAGGTCTTCGGCCAAATCCGTTTTTATCGAATACTGCTCACCGATAAGCCGCCCGAGCATCTTCAGGAGATTGCCTACAATATCGTTCAGGTTGACCGGTTTCATTTCCACAGGTTCACGCCGGCTGAAAAGCAGCAGCTGGCGCGCCAGGTTTGCCGCGCGCTCGCTTGCCGCCCGGGCCTCCGCCAGATCCTCACGTGCCTCATCACCTACAGAAGTTTCCATAACGGCCAGGTCAATATACCCCAGGATGGCGGTGAGAAAGTTGTTGAAATCATGGGCGACGCCCCCTGCCAGCCGGCCGATGCTCTCCAACTTCTGGGACTCGATCAACTGCTGCTCCAGCAACCGGTGAGTGGTCATGTCGCGAATAATGGACCGGACTGAGACGACTTTCCCTTTTTCATCCCGTGACGGGGTGGCGCTCATCGATACCACAATCGACGATCCATCCCTGCGCTTCATGTTCACTTCATAGTTCTTGACGAATCCCTGCTGCCCTATGATCCGCAAAAGTGCGTCCCGCTCCTCCGGCCGATCATAAAGCTCATTTGCCGAGTCCAGCTCCAGCAGCTCCTTCCTCGACGAGTACCCCAGCATCTCGGCAATGGCAGAGTTTGCGTCCTGGATCTTTCCTTCCGGCGTTCCAATGACGATGCCGTCCTTCGATTGCTCGAAGAGGGTGCGGTATTTTTCTTCAGAATCACGCATGGCCTCCTCCACCAGCTTGCGCTCGGTGATATCTTGTATGGTTCCGAACATTTTCACCGGCAGACCATCGCTGTCGAGTTCAAGGCTGCCAAGACCAAACAACCAGCGCTCAGCCCGGTCGATCGGCCTGATGATTCGATACTCCTTTTTGAAGGGATTGCCACCCTTAAGCACGTAATCCTTTAGGTATGCCGACATCTCGTCGCGCTGTTCGGGATGCACGAGATTCAACCAGCCCTCGGTATTCCTTATATAGCCCGCGTCGATGCCTAATCTCTCATCCAGTATTTCCGAGCTGGTCCAAATTCCGGTGGCAATATCGAAAACGTAGTGCCCCAGGGAGGCAACGCGCTGCGCCTGTTGAGACATCTCCTGGCTTTCCTTTAGGGATTCCAGTGCTCTGTTGCGGTCGGCAATATACCCTCTGATCGTTTGCAGGACAAGGAACCAGGTCAGAGAAAGAACAATGAGAGTCGAAGTGGCGGCAATAGAGGTAATGAGCCCGCGTCGTTGTTGTTCGCTCATCGCGATATCCATTTTTTCGTTGACGGCCGCCATGGTTTGCTGTTCGCCGTTGGCATAAACCAATTTTTGCCGGGCGTATTCGGGGCTGTCGAGGATAGCTGTGGCACCCAGTAGGTTTCCCTGCTTAATCAGGCTGAATGCCTGATTCTCCATTTCAACGAGCTTCACATTTGCCTCGTCTGTCATCGCGATTGCATCGCTAGAATAGATATCCGGAGCAATCTGGGCGGCTTCTGAAATCGCTGCAGACAGCTGAGGTTCGTTGAGGCGGTAACGCTCTTCCCATACCGGGTCGCCCGTTGAAACCGCCTGCCGCGCCGACATGGTCAATACCTCATCAAGCCTGGCGATCTCACCCTCCAGTTGCCCAAGGCGGATCATCTTTGCCTCAAGGCTTTGGAGTCCCTGGAGCGAGTCCCACGTGTACCAGCTTAGTCCGGCAATTAAAGCAAAGGTGAGCACCAGGGCCAGAGAAAAAATGCGGATGGGAAACTGGTTGGATAATATGCGGTCCCTGCGCTGTTCTGAGAACATGGCCCACTTTCGGGAGTATTCGGATTTCAGTTTTTCGGCTATCACGGATTAGCAGTCAGAACAGCCCGGTAATGTTAACTATGCACGGAATCATCAAATTTCTAACTTGGAGTTGGAGGTGACCCGCTTTCGTTGACACCCTGAGTTGGTACAAAATAGATTAGTTTCTACTGAATGGGGATTTGAAAACTGCAAACATTTTGCAAACCAAATGCTTGGGATTGGCTGGTTTTAAATGGGATTACAAGGTAATCGTAGCAGCTGAAAGCCGCACTGGAAGGGACTATTAGGTACTAGATGGGACTGGAAGATATGCGGTCTGCCAAACTCAAAATCCGGTGGGGGTCACCCCCTGTGTGGGTTCGATTTCGAACTTCGGCGCCAGGATTTCAAATATTTATTATGATGCCAACTTATGACGCTCAGATGAGCCAGCATTTGATGTTGCAAAGCTCCGAGCCACATCCTTCTTCGTCGCACCCAGCACGAATAGAGCCCTCACCAGCAGATCGATTGAAACCTTGGGATCCCCAGCCTCCATTTTTGCCACTCGCGACTGGCTGGATTTCAGCATTTTTGCCAGTTCCGACTGAGTAAGCTTCTTTTTCTGCCGCCGTTCTTTAAGGCTTTGGCTAAGCGCCAGTTTGAGTTCAATGTAGGCCAGCTCTTCGTCTGTCAGACCCAGGAAATCCTGAGCGCTGCCCGTCTTCCAGCCTTTTGATTCCAGATCTTTTCTTTTTGACTTTTTCATTTCAACTCCCAGCTTCATGCATCAAATAAAGATAGTCGTTTATTACAGATTTCAATAACCCTCTTGGTTGTCTGCCCTGTCTTCTTGGCAAAGACCTCCAGGATTATTATTGCGTCCTGGTCGATTCGATAAATTATTCTCCAGGTTACATCTTGATCGTTGATTCTAAGTTCGTGACATCTGGCGCCGATCGATGGCATCGGCCTCGACTACGGCATCGGTAAACTCATACCTTTTTGTAACATCCTCAGATAAAAGCCTGCTTCCAGCCGTGCTTCCTTCGAAAACGGCGGTGTCTTGACCACGCCATGCAACCATACGATTGGTTTGTCGCTTTCAGTCACGCGATTATCTTATGTCATATATGACATTATTACAAGTCGAGTATTTGCAAACATCCTGCAGATTCAATTCGCAAAATGCCAGCTGCTTTCCATATCAAAGATTAAGACGGTCTGTGCAAGAACTTGCCCTCACATATACCCCCGGATTACGTTGCGCTTCCACATCGCCAAATGTGATGCACGTCAGTTTTAT
>JBAZZU010000058.1:0-6160 GCA_041658605.1 Thermoleophilia bacterium
GGGTACTGCTTTGCCATCGAAATACCGCCTGTATATCAGATTATCAGATATTCTGATATTATCGGATATTGGCGGTGTTTTCAAGGCAAGGCAGTACCCCCAAACCATACTTTAGTAGCTATTTTCCAATCTTATCTTAGCTCGTGCACAATAGCTGTCAAAATGGCAATCAAATACCTTCCTTTACCCTACAGTCCCAGATACATGTATTATTTGCAGTATGAGGCCTGTTATAAGATTGCTTATAATCATTCCTGGAGATAGGTAAAAACAGACTATGATTGCGCTGATTGCCGGACCGGCAAAGCCGCGTCGCTCCATGCAAGGCCTGGGGCTGCCTTATCTTGCCGCAGTTTTGGAAGAAGCGGGATTTAAGCCGGAAATATACGACCTCTACCCTTCCTCACCGGATACCGACGACCCGGCCGTACTTGATGAGCTTCTAGCTGACGCCATTGCTGAGAAGCAGCCGGAAATCGTCGGAATTACCATCCATACACCGGATTATGTTTCAAGAGTTCGGTTGGCCAGGTTGCTCCGCGAACGCCTGCCCCATACTTTGCTGGTTGCCGGCGGCCATCATCCGAGTGCGGAACCGGAGCATCTTCTTCGCAATTCCGATTTTGATGTGTGCGTGATCGGCGAAGGTGAACGGACCCTGCTTCAGATCGCCGAACGACTTGCAGCGGACGCAGGAGTAGGAGCTGACGACTGGCTGCGCGATATCAAGGGAGTGGTTTACGAACGGGAGAGTCAGGTCATGCGGACGAAGTCCCGTACGCCGGTCGATGATCTGGACAGCCTGCCCTTCCCCGCTCACCATCTGCTGGGTCTTGAGAATTACGCCGCACATCCTTCTCATGGCATAAAAGGCACCAGCATCATCACCTACCGGGGCTGCCCGATGCGATGCGCATTCTGCCTTAACCCGCAAAGTCATCGGGTACGCAGGCGAAGCCCGGCACTGGTGGTTAAGGAGATGACGTGGCTGGTAAAAGGACTTGGAATACGTGGTTTCAGTTTCCATGACAACCTCTTCGGCCTTAGTCGCAAGCATGCGCTGGCACTGTGCGAGGAGATCATCGAGCAGCGGCCGGATGTGTTTTGGGATTGCTGGACCGCCGGCGACCTGGTCGATGCCGAGTTGGCCACGAAGATGAAGGCGGCAGGCTGCATTAGCGTGGGCTTCGGGGCTGAGAGCGGAGACGACCAGGTGCTTCAGATGGTTAAGCGTGGCTTCACCGCAGCCCAGAACCAGGCTGGCATCGACGCTCTCAGAGGCTCCGGGTTGATAGTCGATGCCTTTTTCATGGTCGGTTTGCCCGGTGAGTCTAAAGAAAGCGTCCGACGGACGATCGATTTTGCGGCGCGCTGCGGCGCGGACAAGATTCACCTCAGTGTGTATCGCCCCTATCCAGGTACAGCCGTCTGGACTGATCCTGAATCATTTGGTGTGCGGCTAACGAAGGGTGAGAACTTCGAGGCTTACATTGAAACTGAGAGCCTCTCCCGCACAGAGATATTGGAATCTGTCCAGCGGGGGATTGAAGAGTTGAAGCAGGCAGGTTTTGTAAAGGTTGAAACTTTGCGATGTGACCAGTATGAATGGGAATAATTTCTGTGGCCTCAATACAATTAAGTTGTAATTATGTATTTATCTTTTCCTGACTATCTGACACTGCGCAAAGACTAAGTGAGATCGAAGCGATCCAGATTCATCACCTTGCTCCAGGCTGCTACAAAGTCATTGACAAACTTCTCCTGGGAGTCAGCAGTTGCATAGACTTCGGCGAGGGCGCGCAGTTCGGAGTTTGAACCGAAGATCAGGTCGACACGGGTGGCGGTCCACTTCGCTTCACCGGTCTGGCGATCGCTGCCTTCAAACAGCTCTTCGTCCGCGGAGACCGCCTTCCAGGTTGTGCTCATATCGATGAGGTTAACGAAGAAGTCATTGGTCAGCGCCTCTGGACTTGCGGTGAAGACACCGTGTCTGGTCTGTCCAAAGTTGGTACCCAGCACGCGCATGCCGCCGACGAGAACCGTCATCTCAGGCGGGGTCAGCGTCAGCAATTGCGCCCGGTCGACCAGCAGCTCTTCGGCTGATACTGCGTATCTGGTCTTCTGGTAGTTGCGGAAGCCATCCGCAACCGGCTCAAGCACGGCAAAGGCCTCAACATCGGTCTGTTCCTGCGAGGCGTCCATGCGCCCCGGTGCGAAGGGAACTGTCACGTCATGACCGGCTTTCTTCGCCGCCTGCTCAACACCGGCGCACCCCGCCAAAACGATCAGGTCAGCGAGCGAGACCTTCTTACCACCAGTCTGGGCACTGTTGAACTCGCGCTGGATGCCTTCCAGTGTCACGAGCACTTTCGCCAGTCGATCCGGCTGGTTGACTTCCCAATCCTTCTGTGGCGAAAGGCGGATGCGGGCGCCGTTGGCGCCGCCGCGCATGTCGGAACCCCGGAAGGTAGAGGCGGACGCCCAGGCAGTGGAAACCAGTTCACTTGTTGAGAGTCCGGTAGCAACGATCTTGTCCTTTAGCGCGGCAATGTCGTTGTCATCGACCAGTTTATGATCGACCGCGGGGACAGGATCCTGCCATATCAACTCCTCCGCCGGGACTTCCGGGCCCAGATAGCGCACTCGCGGGCCCATGTCACGGTGGGTCAGCTTAAACCAGGCCCGGGCGAACGCGTCTGCAAGCTCATCCGGGTTCTCATGGAAGCGCCGCGCAATCGGTTCATAGATCGGATCCATCCGCATCGCCATGTCAGCGGTGGTCATGATTATCGGAACCGGCTTCGACGCGTCGTCGGCAGCCGGGGCCTGGTTACTCCCAGTCGCGGTCTTCGGTTTCCATTGAAAAGCGCCTGCCGGGCTCTTTGTCAGCTCCCACTCGTTGCCGAACAGCATGTTCAGATAGCTGTTATCCCACCGTGTCGGGGTCGGTGTCCAGGGTCCTTCAATACCGCTGCCGATCTGATCGCCGCCTTTGCCGCTGCCATAGCTGCTTTTCCAGCCCAGGCCCTGCTCTTCGAGACCGGCTGCTTCGGGTTCAGGTCCAACCAGCGCCGGATCGCCGGCACCATGGGATTTACCAAATGTGTGACCGCCAGCGGTGAGCGCGACCGTCTCCTCGTCGCTCATTGCCATGCGTGCGAACGTCTCTCGAACATCCCGGCCGGACGCGACCGGATCCGGATTGCCGTTCGGTCCTTCCGGATTCACGTAAATCAATCCCATCTGAACGGCCGCGAGCGGGTTTTCGAGGTTCTCGTGATCGCCGGAATAGCGTTTGTCATCCAGCCAGATATCTTCTTTACCCCAATAGATATCTTTTTCCGGCTCCCAGATGTCCTCACGCCCGCCGCCGAAACCGAACGTCTGGAATCCCATCGATTCCAGCGCGACGTTGCCAGCGAGGATGATCAGGTCGGCCCAGGAGATCTTGCGGCCATACTTCTGCTTGACCGGCCAAAGCAACCTGCGTGCCTTGTCGAGATTGACGTTGTCGGGCCAACTGTTGATGGGTGCAAGACGCTGGTTGCCGGTTCCGGCGCCGCCGCGGCCGTCGCCGGTGCGGTAGGTGCCGGCACTGTGCCATGCCATGCGGATGAACAAAGGCCCGTAGTGACCGTAATCCGCTGGCCACCAATCCTGTGAATCGGTCATCAGGTCATGGAGGTCCTTTTTTACAGCAGTTAGATCCAGGCTCTTGAACTCTTCAGTGTAGTTGAAATCCTCACCCATCGGATTGGACTTCGAGGAATGCTGGCGCAAGATATCCAGATTTAACTGCTTCGGCCACCAGTCCCGGATCGTGGTGCCGGCGGCGGCCGTGTGATGGATCGGGTTTTTATTGTCAGACATGGCATTATCTCCTTTGGGCTCAAGACTGTTTCTGCCAGGGAACTCTATCGGTGATCTTTTTATACCCATTTGTCTGCATATGGTATCTTCAGGTTCCAACTTCTGAACTCACCAGGCTCCCGACCTGGCGCGTTCGTTTCCCCTTTTAAAAGGTACCTGTCAAAGCTTTGTCATACTTGTTGGTGGGCGTTGATTCCAGGTAGCTTTCAAAGCGTCCATAGCGCGTTTATCGGCATCGCGGAAAAACGGCTGCCGAAGGGTAGTACGGCGTCGCCCATATATAGCACTATGCCCCGCACGAATTTATCGCCGGCGATCTCGGCCAGTGACTCCAGGCCGGCAAAGTCTTTCTTTCCCACCCTGGCTGAAGCCTTGATTTCAATCCCAACCACCTGCCCACGCTGATCCTCAAGCAGGATATCAACCTCACGGCCGCTGGTACTTCGGTAGTGATAAATCCTGCAGCGAGTCTCGCTCCAGCCAAGCTGCTTGCGTAATTCCATTACAGCAAAGGCTTCTAGCAGATGGCCAAAATGCGTTGATTCCTGAAGTGAGCTGGGATCAGATTGCCCGATGAGGTAAGCCGTGAGACCGCCGTCGATAAGGAAGATTTTCGGCGATTTGACCAGCCGTTTCGACAAATTTGTAGACCATGCCGGTATTACCTGCAGGACGAAAGTAGCCTCCAGAAGGCCGAGGTAACGCCGAAGCGTCGAGAAAGCAATGCCGGTCGTGCGCGAAAGCTCAGAGATGTTCATCAAATTCCCGGTCCTGGCAGCCAGCACCGACAATAGCCGGGGCATGTCAGCCAGCCTGTCGATATGAGTTAGATCACGAACATCACGCTGCAGTAGGGTTGAAATGTAGGAGCCGTACCATTCCCTCCTTCGTGCGGCATCTTTGCGCGTGATCGCTTCCGGGTAACCGCCTGTAAGTATCCTTTTTGATAAGTCCAAGCGTTTGACTTTCGCATCATACTGATGCGGCTTCGCCTTACCGGAAAAAAGGAAATCCACAAGACCCTCTTCACTACCTTCAATCTCACCCTGGGAAAGCGGCCACAATGTAATGATCTCAATCCTGCCGGTGAGAAATTCTGAAAGTTGCGGCAATAACAAGATGTTGGCCGACCCGGTCAGAAGAAAACGTCCTGGCCGTGAATTCGCATCGACCTCCATCTTGATTTCTGGAAACAGCTCCGGCGCCCTTTGAACCTCATCGATAACGATTCTGTCATTCATACCCTGGATCAGCCCTCTGGGATCTGAGGTGGCCAATGCCAGGGTTGCGGCGTCGTCGAGGTTCACGTAGGTGGCATTCAACCGCTCGACGATCTGAACGGCAAGTGTACTCTTGCCTGTCTGTCGCGCTCCATTTAATAAGACAACGCGGGTATCAGCGAGCGCAGCGTCAAGGGCTTTTTCAATATTTCTCCTTATCATGGCTAGATTCTATCCATTCAATGGCTAATATGCAAGCTACAACCTATGAGGTGAGGTATTTATCAAATTGATAGTTAGTGGGCCAGTGAGCGTCCAGTTTAAGCAAGGAGCCTTGCTATTCCAGCCATTGACTGGGATTCGCCAGGAGAAATTCATCTACCGGGATCCCGCCGGCGCCGACCAGCAACTTTCTCTGAACCTTGTGTTCAGATGACACAATGGCTATCCTTTTTAATTTACTCAACGCATTGAGTTATTTTACTCAATGTAGTGAGTAAATAGCTGGGGGTATTTACATCCAGCCCGGCTAGCCGGATTTCGCGTGCCGCGATCATGCAAACAAGTTTCTATATAAGTTGACGGGCTCAAGATCGAGTTCATCGGAATAAATGACCTGGCCCGACGTCTGAAGGTGATTTACCCATAAGCTTTGTTCCAGGAAGCCATCGCCACGCAGAAAATCTAGTACTGCGAGATGATAAGACTCACCAGCTGCTTGACCTGCCCCTGATCGTCCCCGGTCACCTCGACCGTGAACTTGCCCGCCTTCGCCGCTGGCAGGATCGAGCTGATAACAAACAACAAGATAAGCTTTTTTAGTTTGTCGACCCTGCGATATTGAGCAAATCCATTTCGGGAACCCGGCGGCTGTTTACCGGTCAGGGTGACACCGGCCGGATCACGCTCACGGCTACCGGCTTGCCGTCCGCGCCGAATGCGACCACGCTCCAGCTGCTGTTCGGGGTGATGACCGGCCCGGATATGTCGGCAGGCCGCGCGTCAGGCAGGCCACCCAGGTTGACGCTGGTCTCCTTGCCCGCCCAGGACCACAGCGGCTTGCTGTCGGC
>JBAZZU010000059.1:0-5560 GCA_041658605.1 Thermoleophilia bacterium
CCGTCATGCTGGTGACCAATCCTCTGAACGCCGAGTTCGAACGGGTTCTGGCGTCGGGTGAGACCTGGATAATCGAAAAGGCATTCCCCCCATGTGAGATCAGGAACGGCACCTGCCGCATCCCGGGGGTCCTGTCGCGCAAGAAAGACTTTATTCCGGCGGTGGGCAGGGTATTGTTCACGACCTGATTACTCAGGCCGCGCTGTGGATCTCCCTGGCCTCATATTCAGGAAACATGATAATTGCCGGATGAATGTCGAAGGCCCTTGCCAGCTGCTCGGCTCTCTTTTTTCCAATGTCCACCTTCCCGTTCTCCAGCAGGCTGATGTTCGTGACATTGATGCCTGAATGCTCTGCCAGGGTCTTTTGCGTCCAGCCCTTCAGGTCCCGGAGCATGCGTATAACTTCGCCGGTTGTCAGCGTCGCGTGAGCTTCAGCGGCAACAAAATCATGTGAATTGCGAGCTTTCAAGTGATTTCTGTTCCTCCTAATATTTATGTGGTGTAATTTCCAATACGAAAACCGTTACCATATTCCGTTCAACCGTGTAAATGACCCTATATTGCAGACCCAAACGGGAGGAGCGCTCCCCTTCGCGTTTCCCTTTCAGCTTTTCATCATGGAAACCGGGGAACTCCCTTAATTTCTCCGGTCCGTGGCGAAAAACGATGTTCTTCCATAATTCGTATCTCTTGACCACCGCAGGCGGGAGCTTTCGGCAGGTCTTCCTGATGTCGCGGTATTCGCGTATGACCCACATTATTATAAACGATAACTTATTAAATTTGATAATGCAAGGACCATATTCGATTCCTTTTATTATTGAGTCGAACAACACAATGATAGGGAAACGAACGGCCTGCGGTCGCCCGGAGAGGGGCTGCCGGAATTCTATCACAACATGCATATTCAGGCGATTGCGTTACTGCTCCCATCTCTCTAATATACTAGTGACCGTGCTAGGCGGGGAGCCAGCGGTGCCCTGTATCCGCAATCCGCTATAGCGGGGCTGAATCCCCACCTTCGGGGCCGATTTGCGGGGCCAGTGGCCTTGCCGGCGGTGTTGAAGGCCAGGTCCTGCGCAATGGAACGTCGTGAACCCCGTCAGGTCCGGAAGGAAGCAGCGGTAAGCGATCTCTTTCATGTGCCGCGGGGTTGCCTGGCTGGAGCCGTCTGTCTGGTACACGCCCGTAGGTTTGTTTCAACGGTGGGTGCACGGTCATTTTTTCTTTTCAATGCGTCGGGTCGTCCTGCGCATATAGTATTGTCATCCTGAGCGAAGCGAAGGATCCCGGCTTATGCCGCACGTCTCACTTTACAGAAAGTACCGGCCCGCCACCTTCGACGAGGTGATGGGACAGGAGCACGTCACCCGCACGCTGGTCAACGCCATCGAGTCGGGAATGATCAGCCACGCCTACCTGTTCGCCGGTTCACGGGGTACGGGCAAGACGTCAACCGCCAAGCTGCTGGCCATGGCGCTCAACTGTGTTGATGGACCCACGGCCCACCCCTGCGGCAAGTGCGACAGCTGTGTCTCCATCAGTGCCGGAAGCTCGCTGGACGTCATCGAGATGGACGCCGCCAGCAACCGCGGTATCGACGACATCCGCGACATCCGCGACAAGGTGGCCTTCGCCACCGTCGAGGGCAAGTACAAGGTCTATATCCTCGACGAGGCCCACATGCTCACCAAGGAAGCCTCCAACGCCTTTCTCAAGATCCTGGAAGAGCCGCCGGCGCACGTCATCTTCGTGCTCTGCACGACCGAGGCGCACAAGGTCATTCCCACTATTCAGTCACGTTGTCAAAGGTTTGAGTTCCGCAGGCCCGACGCGGCAATGGTGCTCGAGGTGCTGACGCGCATCGCCGCCGCCGAGGGGATAGACATCGACGACGAGAGCTTGGCGACGATCGCCCGCAGCTCCGCCGGCGCTTTCAGGGACGCCATCGGCAGCCTCGACCAGCTTTCCACCTACTGCGAAAAAAAGATCCTGCTTGCCGATGTGCTCTCGATGCTGGGGACCGTTGAATCGGAACTGCTCTTCGAAGCGGTCGATATCGTCGCATCCAGCGATGCACGCGGAGCCATACTATTCATAAACAGGCTGGCGGACCGGGGCCGGGACTTCGGCCAGTTCGCCCAGGAACTGGTAGCCCACCTGCGTAACATCTTTCTCATGCAGCAGCTCGATGAGTATCCGCCCGGCATCATCAATGTGACCGGTGACGACCTGGTGCGGCTCAAGGGACAGGCGCGGATACTGGCTGCCGACAAAGGGTTGCGGTTCATCGAGCTGCTGACCCGGGCGCTGAGCGACATGAAACGCGGCAGCGATCCCAGGCTGCAGCTGGAGCTGGCTTTCATTATCATGACCGCGCCCCAGGTGGACATGTCGACGAAGTCGATGCTGGACCGCATCGAGCGGCTTGAGGCAGGCTTGCCGGTGGGAGGGAAAAGGCGTGCGGCTCCGGCTGCCGCCGCACCGGTTGAGCAGGCGGTAAAAGCAGATAAGACTGCGACTGAAGCCAGCGCGCCGGATGCTGAACCAGCCGAAGCGGCCACGCCGCTCGACGAGCATCCAGCCGCCAGTATCGAGCTATCCCTGGACAAGATCACACGGGCGTGGAGCGTGATACTCAACCAGGTCAAGAAAAAGAAGATACCGCTGTACTCACTGCTGCACGAGTCCAGGCCGGTGGAGCTTACCGACAGACTTCTGGTGATAGGGTTTCCGCCCGGGGCCGAGTTTCACAAGACCCAGGCTGAAAAACCGCAGTACACCGCCATCATCAACGAGGTACTGCAGGAACTGACCGGCGCGGATCTGAAGATCAAATGCGTGGTGGCCGAGGGCGTGCAGCCCCAGGCGCGTGAACAGAAAGGCCCCAGCGCTGATGAGGTCATCGCCATGATCAAGGACGAGCTGGGGGCGGAAGAGATTTAGTAATCCCGCCCGGAAAGGAGAAGATTCATGCAGAACATGAACATGAACAAGATGATGAAGCAGGTGCAGGAGATGCAGAAGCAGATGGCCAAGGCCCAGGAGGAGCTGGCGAAAGAGGAGATCGAGGCCAGCGCCGGCGGTGGCATGGTCACGGTCAAGGTGAGCGGCGACCTCAATATCATCAGCATCAAGATCGAGCCGGCCGCGGTCGACCCGGACGACGTCGAGATGCTGGAAGACATGGTCCTCGCCGCGACCAACGAAGCCCTGCGCTCGGCCCAGGAAATGGCAGCCGGCAAGATGGGCGGGCTCACCGGCGGGCTGAACATACCGGGGCTGATGTAGCCGGTGTTTCGCTACGAATATTTGTCATTCTGGGCTCTACGGATGTCATCCTGAGCGAAGCGAAGGATCTGCTTTTAAATGTTTCCCAAACCAGTCGAACAACTGATCACCGAACTTTCGAAGCTGCCCGGCATCGGGCGGCGCTCGGCGCAGCGCATCACCTTCTTCCTGCTCAGGCAGAAACGTGATGACGCTCTGGCGCTGGCGCAGGCGATAACCGACCTGAAAGACAAAATCCACTTCTGCACGCAATGCTTCAACTTCACCGACGAGGAGCTTTGCGGTTTCTGCCGCGACGCGCGTCGCGATTCCTCGCTCATCTGTGTGGTCGAGGAGCCCAGCGATATAATCCCCATCGAAAAAGGCGGCGAGTACCGCGGTCTCTATCACGTGCTGGGTGGCGCACTCTCGCCCCTGGACGGCGTCGACCCTGAACACCTGAAGATCAGGGAGCTGGTCGAGCGCGTCGATGCCGGCGGCGTCACGGAGGTAATCCTTGCCACCAACCCCAACACCACCGGTGAATCAACCTCGATGTATGTCGCCGACCTTTTGCGCGACAAAGTCCGCGTTACCCGCCTGGCCAGCGGCCTGCCCGTGGGCGCCGATCTGGAGTACGCCGATGAGGCCACTGTCAGCAGGGCGATGATCGGGCGGCGGGAGATTTAGATGAAGCGCTGGGAATATGCCGTCAGCGCCGTGAGTTTTTTACCAAACCCGGAGGAATGCAAGTGAAACGTTTCCTGTTCAACCTGGCGTGGTTCGTGATGGCCGTCATCGTCGTCGACATGGTGCCCATTCTATTTTTCTTCCTGATGCACCGGTTCGACCTGCTGGGAAGTCTGGCGCCGCAAGTCATCGCGACGCTGCTGTTTCTGGTTCTCATCGGAGGACAGGCTTTCTTCCACCTGCATTTTCTGAACCGCATGGATCCCTCGCGGGCTGACAGGAATGTATGGACGATGATCGCGACGAGCGCCCTGGTATTTCTCACATACTGGGTCATAATCATCAGCATGATCGTCTGGGCGGTCAACGCGCCTCAGCAGAGCTAGGACCAGATTCGCTAAGGCGCCGGTACGATTCCGCAGGACTGTCTCGAAATGGATGAGGCCGAAGTGCCGTCGCTGTAAACAGTTGTATGCGTTACATCCTGGAAACCACCCGAGCAGGGCCCGACCTCATCATGTGTTGAGACTACGGTGGGCGGACCTTCGATGACCGTGTTTGTGGGTTCTTCAGAAGTAACGGCTCCGTCATCTGACTGTCCCGATGCCGATGAAGCCGGCGATGAAGGTTGTGCAGAGGGCCGGGTCGTAGTAGTAGTGCCGGTCCCTTCGTCCTTCTTCTTCTGGCAGCCTCGCCCGATGAGGAACGCTACGAGTACGATCAAAGCGATGATGACGATGATACCGAATATCTTCCAGACATTTCTTCCCCGAGTAGCCATTTATCGATCCCCCTCCGACGGTTGATTGCTCAACACCTGGCTGCGTTAGACTATGCCCGAAGCAGGGGAAAATCAATTGCCTTTTCTGCCTGGAATCCGAGTGTTCCCGAGGATCAAGATGGGGTTGTAAGGTAGAACCAGCCGTTGCCGGCTTGCCGTTTCTCAAGCTCACCCGTATCGGCCAGCCGGTCGAGCCGCTCGCGCGCTTCGCTCATCTTCAGTGAGAAGACCTCTGCCACTTCACGCACCGCGACTTTGCCGTGCCTGCGGACGAATGCGGTTATTTCATCATCGGACGATGAGATCTCCCGCGCCATGAGCCGGTCGCCCGTGAGCCGTCCGAAAAGCTCAACGAAACGGGAGAAGGGCTGGAATCCGAAGAACATGAACTCTTCGCCTTTCCGGTTGCGGATGCGAAACGACGGGTATCCGGTTACGTCCTTGTCGCGGCAACCGGCGTAGTCGCGCATGAAGGCCGCTTCGCCGGCGCCGGATTCGATGTCACGGATGAGCTGCTCCGGGTCGAGGCCGGCCTCCGCGGCCAGCTGCGACTGCACCTCACGCCTGTGTATGAACATGTGCTCCGCGGCGGCCGCTTCCCGCATCCGGCGCAGGAACCGGTTCGCCTTTTCCTCATCCTGCATCTGCGCGGCCTTGAATGCGATATTCGCCGGCCAGGTTGACTTAAATTCATCTTTCATGTCCAGCCAGACGTCAGCATCCACCGGCATGCCGTGGCGCTGGGAGGCTTCTTCCCAATGTTTGGCCACCTGTTCCGCCATCTGTGGTCCGCCGATGTTGTTGAGCGGATCCTGGA
>JBAZZU010000060.1:0-5428 GCA_041658605.1 Thermoleophilia bacterium
CGAGCTCCTTTTTGTCATCCTGAGCCGAGCTCCTTTTTGTCATCCTGAGCCGAGCTCCTTTTTGTCATCCTGAGCCGAGCTCCTTTTTGTCATCCTGAGCCGAGCTCCTTTTTGTCATCCTGAGCCGAGCTCCTTTTTGTCATCCTGAGCCGCAGGCGAAGGATCTGCTCTATCCAGGTTCGGGATTCTTCGCCGCGAAGCGGCTCAGAATGACAAAAGAGGTGAGAACGGATTCCGGGCCGAGCGTCAGCCGGTATTCGTCCAGCTGACGAGCGCCTGATGGATGAATTCGACCGCGATCGCCGCCAGCAGGATCCCCATGACCCTGGTAAGCAGATCCACGCCGGTGTCGCCGAGCACCCTTACCAGCCGGGCGGCCAGCATCAGGGCAAGCCATACGACGACAAGCGCCAGCAGGACGCCTCCCGCGACCATCGCCTTTTCGGCCGCTGCATCGGCCTCACTCATCAGCAGCATCGCCGCGACCACAGCACCCGGGCCTGCGAGCAGAGGCGTCCCCAGGGGGACAAGGGCGACATTGGCGCCACGATGCACTGACTGTTGGGAATCCAGCTTCCCTTTCATCATGTCCAGCGCCACGACGCCGAGCAGCACACCGCCTGCTATCGTAAGGCTCTCAACTGAGATTCCCAGGTAATCAAGTAAAAAACGCCCGAACATGGCAAAGATGAAGATCACGGCCGCTGCAGCCAGAACGGCCTGTAGTGCGAAACGCCGCCGCCTCGTCGAGCTCTCGTCTGCTGTCAGCGCCAGAAAAACCGGCGCGTTCCCGACCGGGTCGATAATGACGACCAGGGTTATAAAGCTCGTTATGAGTAGTTTCCAGTCCATTAGAAAAAAAGTTCCAACTATCGCTGCTTTCCCCTTTTACTTATTGATTGGCCGACCTTCTCCTGCACTTTGCGATATTCCCGGACGAGTTTCAAAACGGCTGCAAAAAGAGTTAGTTACAATCATCACTAAAGGGCTTGCATAGGCTATCAGGTGATGCTATAGTCCGACTTCGGCCCGGCTCCAGAGCCCGGTGGACAGTTCAAGTGGGGAAAATAGCGGAAATTGCGAGATTTTCTGGAATCGTGGCCCTTTTTTGTGGGGTTTTTTGGCCACCTGGTGGGGATAAGGCCAAAGCGGTGGGTGTACTGTAAACAAGTATTGGAGGAAAGTTATCCTTTTTGACTTTCTCAGACAGACTGGCATACTCAAAAAATCATCATTGCCAAAACTTATTCTTTTAATTCCCACTCTTCTCTTACCACTCTTCATAATATCTTCCGCTTTGGCTTCGCCTTCGGACGAGCTGGGTTCCGCCAGCCAGCAGATCGGCGACCTCGAAGCCAGGTCACAGGAGCTGGACGCTAACTACCAGCAGGCCCTGATGAACCTTGTCGCGGTCGACAGTGAGGTCAATCGCTACAGCACGGAAATCGCGTCGACAAACCAGCGGCAGGCCGAGATTCAGGCATCTATCGTTGAAGAGCAGAAACGCCTTGCGGAAGTCCAGGCCCAGCTGACTGAACGTCAGTCGATCCTCGAGAAACGGCTGCGTGGCACATACAAGAGCAACGACGTCGGCTACCTGGAAGTTGTAATGGGCGCCGGCGACTTCTCTGATTTTCTCAACCGCGTAGATATGATCAATACGATCGCTGATGAGGACCGCAATATCGTCGAGTCGGTCCAGGAAGCAAAGAAGACCGAAGAAGAGAAAATCGCCAGCCTCGCCGAAAAACAGGCTGAACTGGCAGGTCTTGTGAATCAGTTAAGCACTGCCCAGTCCAACCTTGTTTCAGCCCAGGCCAGCCAGCAGAGCGTAGTCAACTCACTGCAAAACGAAAAACTGGCGAATGACGGCCAGCTGAGCCAGCTGCAGGCGCAGGCCGCGAGCATCGAAGCACGCATGAGCCAGCTTCAGTCCGGATCATCAGGAGGAGGCGGCGGAGATGCTCCGTACGCTCCCCCGTCAGGTGGCAGCGGTAACTTCACAGCCACCGCCTATTGCCTTGGCGGCACGACGGCCAGTGGTATGCCAGTAGGCAGGGGCATCATCGCAGTTGACCCGAGCGTGATACCTCTGGGCAGCCGTGTCCACGTGTCAGGCTATGGTGACGCCATCGCCGCGGATACCGGCGGCGCCATCAACGGCAACCGCATCGACGTCTGGCTGCCTTGCGGCGAGGCATACGAATGGGGAGTCCGGACGGTAACCGTCACTTACTAGGCGATAACTTCTGAATGTAATTCAAAAAAGGTCCGGTTCGCCGGGCCTTTTTTTATTCCCGAACAGCGGTCGGCCTGAGCAGCTTCATATCGATGTCATGACCGGAATCCGGCATGCCACGCTAACGATGAACCGAAACTTCGATATTAAGCCCCTGTAAATTATATTGACCCCGGGCATCCGCCAAACTAATATATGAGTATGCGTTCATCTATTCATAGGTCAAACTCCGTCAAAAAGACCCTGGTCCCGGAAATATCAGGCCCCGCGTGTGACGTTACCTGTATCCACCCCGAAGCAGTAGCGGAAGCCAGGGCCGTCTCTATCGATCGCGCGACCGCTACAGAACTTTCACAGATATTCCAGGTCATGGCCGATCCGACGCGTTTACGGATAATCTCCCTGCTCGCCGGACGGGAGCTTTGCGTCTGCGATCTTGCCTCAGCCCTGGAGATGACCCAGTCAGCGGTCTCCCACCAGCTTCGCGTTATGCGGATAACCAAACTGGTGAAATGCCGCCGGGAAGGACGCGTCGCCTGGTACTCGCTGGACGACGACCATGTGGAGAAGCTTTTCCTGCAGGGAGTCAGCCACATCGGCCATGTCACAGGAGGAGAGATGGAAACAGCCGGTGACATCGATCCTGAATGAGCATATGAATACCCCCCCGGACACGACTATACCGGACCGCAGCCGCTCCACTCTGCTGGCCCGAGGCATAGCGCTTGAATATTTCACAATCGGTTACAACACTCTCGAAGCACTGGTCGCGATCGGAGCGGGCATACTTGCAGGCAGTGTCGCTCTCATTGGGTTTGGGTTCGACAGCGTCATCGAGATTGCCGCCGGCGCTACCCTGTTGTGGAGACTCAAGCGCGAGTCTCACATCGGCGCCGCCATTTCAGAAGACGAGCATACCTCCCTCGAACGCAAGGCACTGCTGATCATAGGCCTGACCTTTTTCGCGCTCTCCGCATATATAGCGATCGAGGCCGGTTATAGGCTTCTGACGGGTGGAGGCGCAGAAGAAAGCACAACCGGAATCATCCTTGCCGCAGCCTCACTGATCATCATGCCGGTGTTGGCCTTCCTCAAACATCGAACAGCACGGGGACTCAGAAGCAAGGCGCTGGAAGCTGATGCCATGGAAACCTGGGTATGTTCATACCTGTCGCTGGTTCTGCTCGCCGGGCTCGGACTCAACGCCGCCCTCGGGTGGGGCTGGGCTGATCCACTGGCCGCCCTGGCGATGCTGCCGCTGGTCATCAGGGAAGGCTGGGAAGCGCTCGAGGAGGCAAGAGAGGAATGAGTTCGACTCACTCCCACTCACATAGCCATGGCGCCGCCAGCGGTTTAGGGGCCAATATGAGTAACAGCATCAAACGCGGACTGGCCGCCGGCATCGCACTCAACCTCCTGATCGTGGTAGCCGAGGTCGTAGCCGGAATCATGGCAGGCAGCCTGGGGCTCCTGAGCGACGCCATCCACAACTTTACCGATATGGCCGCGCTGGGCATAACCTGGTTCGCTATCGAACAGGCGCGGAAGCCACCGACGGCAGCGAAGACTTTCGGGTTCCACCGCACAGGGATCCTCACGGCGCTGATCAACTCGCTGGCCATGGTGGCGGTCACCCTTTGGATCTTTTATGAAGCATACCAGCGCTTTCAGGATCCTCAGCCGGTCAGCGGGGCCATCGTTATGATTGTGGCCACACTGGCTCTCTGTGCCAATCTTGGAATAGTAGCAGTCCTGAGAAACAGGTCTTCGGGCGACATCAACATCCGCAGCGCCATATTGCACCTGCTGGGAGATGCCGCCGCCTCGGCTGCTGTTATAGTCGCCGGACTGGTTATAATAGTAACTGGCTGGAATCCCATCGATCCGCTGATCAGCATTGCTCTCGGATTGGCGATCCTCTGGGGCGCCTGGCAGATCATCCATGAAACGCTGGAGATTTTTCTCGAAGAATCGCCGCGCGCCGTCGATGTCGACCGGCTGGTCGAAGAGCTCATGCAGGAGGACGGGGTTCGCGACATACACGACATCCACGTTTGGACCATCGGCTCCGGGATTTACGCGCTTAGCTGTCACGTGCTGGTGGATGACGTAAAGGTCAGCGAGAGCAGCAGGATATTGCAGGATCTCAAGGTTATGCTGGCGACGGATTTCGGTATCGTCCATTCAACCCTGGAGGTCGAATCGGCGCCCTGCGATGTGAGCAGCCCGTATTGCCGCATAAATCATAGTGACATGCGCGGCGCGACAACAGAGCAGAACAGCCGGGAACACGAACAATAATCATCGAGATTTTGAGAAGCTGATTGAAAGGTGGTGAAAATGGCACAGGGAAAGAAAAATAAAAGCAGGTCTTCGGGCGGGAAGGGCGGCAATAAAGCAGCCTCCGCCGGGGGAGGCATCACGGGCCTGCAGATCGGCCTGATAGTGGCTGCGGCATTGATAGTCATCGGTGGCGCGACCATCGGCGTGATCGTAGGCATGAAGAAGGACAACGCTGTTTCAACGACTGCCGGCGGTGGAATAAAACTGCCGGATTACGCATACAGCTCGACTGGACCCAAGGGATTGGCTGAAGCATACCAGTTCGCAGTCGATAACCAGGATGTCCTGAAATACATCCCCTGTTATTGCGGCTGTGGAGAGCTTGACGGGCATACGAGCAACCTCGACTGCTTCATCAAGTCCGGCAGCGGCAATAATATCGTCTTCGACAAGCACGCGGCTGGTTGAGACATATGAGTGGATATCGCACTGGCCGTGAGCCAGTGGCAAAAAGAAGGAGTTCCACTTAAGGAGATAAGGGCGAGGATCGATGCCGAGTACTCCAAACTAGGCTACAAGCCGACGCCGACTCCGGCGGTACCGTAACGGAACACATCGCACAAAGAGAATAATAAAAAGGCTCCGGATCTTCCGGAGCCTTTTATTTCCTGGCGTGACGCAAGCGACCAAGACTTCTTCTCTGCCGCATTATGTTGTGACAAGCACCCGGAATTCTTCTTCCGAAAGTATCGTCTTTCCCAGCTCCCTGGCTTTCTGCAGCTTTGAGCCTGGATTATCTCCCGCCACTACATAATCGGTGCCTTTGCCTACGGAACCCGAGACCTTGCCGCCGAGAGCTTCGATCTTCTCCTTCGCCTCGGAACGGCTCATCGAGGTCATGGTGCC
>JBAZZU010000061.1:0-5151 GCA_041658605.1 Thermoleophilia bacterium
GAGCCGGTTGTCAACCTCGTCGACGATATCGGAAAGCCGCAGCAGATTCTGCTCGACACGTTCCAATCGTCGCAGGGCTTCGACCTTTCGCAACTTGAAGCGGCTGATGCCGGCCGCCTCCTCGAAGATCACCCGGCGGTCGCGTGCCGACGACTGCAGGAGCACATCGACTTTGCCCTGTTCGATCACGCTGTAGGCCTGGGTGCCCATGCCTGTGCCCGAGAGCAGATCGCGAATATCGCGGAGCCGGGCCGGATTGCGGTTGACCAGATACTCGCCTTCGCCGCTGCGATAGACGCGACGGGTAATGTGGACCTCGGGCGTGTCGATCGCCAAGAGGTGTTTCGAGTTGTCGAAGGTGAGCGTGACCTCAGCGGCGTTGGTGGCCCGGCGCCCGCCCGATCCGTTGAAGATGACATCGGCCATCTCGCGACCGCGAAGGCTCTTGACGCTTTGCTCGCCCAACACCCACTTGATGGCATCGACGACGTTCGACTTGCCCGAGCCGTTTGGCCCCACCACGACCGTGATGCCCGGCGGAAACTCGAACCGGGTGCGGTCGGCAAAGCTCTTGAAACCGATAAGTTCGAGGGCTTTGAGCATGGGGGGGGGGAAAAGGAATGATGAATGTTGAATGTTGAATGCTGAATGATGAGCTGCAAGCGGCAATTGGGAATGACGACGTCCGTCATTCAGCATTCAGCATTCAACATTCAGCATTGTTTTCTAGTGTCCTAACATTCTAGCAACTACCAAAAAATTGTTGACGTAAGTCCTTTGCTTGCAAGTACTTGCTTGTATTGTTTGATGTGCAAAAAAGTGCAATAAAAAGCAGCGTTCAGCACCAAAACGCAGTCAGATTCTACCAAGTTTTCTACCAGCCGTGAAAACAGTAACCTGAGACCGAGGGGCGGGGTGTCGTCGAACACACCAGATGCTCAAAATGCTAGTCGAGAAGAACCCCGAGCCTAAACAATCGGGGGTTCTCTGCAACTCCCAACGATGCAATCAGCGTCGTTCAGGCCATGCCCATCTCTGGAGAACGATGCCATCTTAGCCATCTTACACCCTGGAAGCAGACTCCTGCAACCCCGAACCAGGTCGCCCAGAAGGCCACTCCGGAATCCGTCAGGACGCCACCCACGGCAGCAGCCGCTATAAGGCCAAGGATCGCTGGCTCGGCCATGGATCGCTCTCTCATCATCTTGAAGATTTCGTTCATCATGACCTCCTATGATTGTTGTCTACTCCAGGGGCATGCGTTTTGTGTTGCAAGTCCCTTCGGGTTCATACTTTAACGATTTGTGTTTTCCGTCAGTCGTGCTACAGTTGAGCAGCCTGGGCGGAGGATAGGGCAATGCGGGGACGCAACCCGAGCGCCGCACCAGGGCTCGAAGATCGACGAGGGCGCGCCGCCGACGGCGCGCCCTCGTTCGTTTCCGACAACACCTTGATCTTTGAGCCTTTATGCGATAAATCCCCGGCGGCACACGAATCGGCGGGCCGTGCTCCGGCGATCACGAAGTTCGGAAAGTCCTCGAATACCCAGTTGTGTTTCAGCGTTTGGTAAATCACGCCCAAGAACTTCTTGGCCAACGCGATGATGGCTTTGCCGGTTCCCCGCCGAGCCTGAATCTTGTGATAGAACCGTGCCAAGTACGGACTGTAACGCATGGCGATTAGCGAGCATTGCACCAACGCGGTGCGGCCCAGTTTCGCGCCGCGTTTGGTAATCCGGCCCGAGCGTTCCGTTTCGTTGGAATTGCTCACGCGCGGCACGATTCCGAAATACGCCGCCAGTTTGCCCTCATCGGCAAAGTCGCGGATGTCGCCGATCACCGACAAGAGGATCGTCGCGCCCAAATCGCCGATGCCCTTGATGCTTTTGAGATTCCCGTGGCCTTCCAGTTTTGCGCCCTCGCTCTTGATCGTCTTGTCCAACTGAGCAATGCTCTCGTTCAAGCTGCGGATTTGGCCGGCGATGACCCGCAATTCCACTTCGACCAACAAATCGAACTTCATGCCCAGGATTCTTTGCAACGCCTTTTCGCTGCTGATCGCTTCCTTGGGCAAGTTGACGCCGTGCGCGGAAAGGATGTTGTTGATTTTGTTCTTCAGCGCCGTGCGCTGTTTGACTAGGGTATCCCGCGTTTGCGTCAAACTGGCCATCTGGACGTGCTGCTTGTCTTTCATCCGCACCTCCGGCAACATTCCCTTCGACAGGTAAAACGCCAACATTCGCGCGTCGTGCCGATCGGTTTTTTTCAGCGATTGGCGAATCACGCGAAACTGGCTTGGATTTACGACGACCACCTTGGCCACGTGGGAGGCCACGGCGTCGTAAAACAGACGCGTGTTTCCCGTAGCCTCGACGGCCACCTCGTCGGACGACCGCAACTTTCGCACAAAAAGCGGCAACTGCGTCAAACGATACTCGCTTTCGTACTCCCGTCCATTTTCCGCAATCATGCACACCGTAAAACAATTCCGATGCAAATCCACACCAATAAACCTAGTCATCGCAATACTCCTCCTCGGGTTAAGGGCTAAAACGAGGTGGAGTAGACAAGCTCTTCGGCGGTCACCAAACTCCTATCCGAGGTCACCTTGCGGGCCTCACGGTGGCGCTACGGCCACAGGTCTGACCAATCTCCTTTACGAGGTCAAAGCCTCAAATAACCGATACAGCCTGTGACCCGTCTACTCCGAAGAAGTCTACCTCTTCGGAGATTACCGCCTCAGAGAACTCAATTCATACCATCTCCTTTCTGTTTTTGGATCAGCGGAATACAACATACAAGACTATGAAGCAGGCCAGGGCCACCACAGACAGGATGCGATAGTTGCCCAGTCCGTGGCCATGTGCCTCGCCCCGCAGTGGTTCGCGCCAGTCTTTCCAGACGAGCATGCGAGCCTGTTCCTTGAGGGGTTCGGGATAGAGATACGAGGCCACAATCATGATAGTCCCGCAAATCGCGAACAGATAGAACGACGTTAACATGTAGTTGAGGTTCCAACCGGTCTGCTCCTTGAACCAATCGAGCAGGAAGACAACGACGCCCAAAAAAGCACCGGCCAATAGGGTGAGATAGGCGGCCTTTCCAGAGGCTTTGTGCCAGAAGACGCCGAACAGAAATACGGCCGTGATGGGCGGTGAAAGGTAGCAAATGAGCGTGGCCAAGCCTTCGTAGATCGTGTTGTAGTGGCTGAACAGGGGCGACCAGGCAATGGAAAGCACGGTGGCGACGACGGTGGTGATCTTGCCGGTCAGCACCAGTTGATGATCCGTGGTTTGCGGCCGCCAACGCTGGACGATGTCGTAGGCAAACAGCGTGGCGGTCGAATTCAAGGCGGCCGAACAGGTTTGCATGGCGGCGGCCAGCATGGCGGCGGTCACCAGACCCTTCAGACCCCAGGGCAACATGTGGGTAATCATGAACGTATAGGTATCGGCGGCCGCCTGGGGCGCTTCGCCCTGGAAGTGATTCTTCTGCACCAGCGCCACACAGATGACGCCCGGCAACACGAAGAAGAACACGGGCAGGATCTTGAGAAACGAGCAGAATAAGGGCCCCAGCCTCGCCTGCTTCTCATCGCGCGCCGCCAATACGCGTTGCACGATCGTCTGGTCGCAGCACCAGTACCAAATGCCGATCACGGGATAGCCGAGTAGAATCGCGTACCACGGCAGATTGCTGGGGTCGTCGGCGCCGCGGATCATCGTGAGAAAATTGCCGGTGCCCCACGTGATCCCGCTGTTTGGATTCGAGGCAAGCGGGTGGGCGTGGCTGGCCAACGTTTTCGAGAGTTCCGCCCACCCACCGATCTCGATGTAGCCCACCACCGTAATGCACACGGCCCCGATCAGCAGAAGAATGGTCTGAATGCTTTCCGTCCACACCACGGCGAGCAGGCCGCCGATCATAGTGTAAATGCCAGTGAGCGCGCCAACGACGATGATGAAGAATATCAACGCATTGATGCCAAGAATCGTTGCGTCCGGGGCCAAGCCCAGGATGCCGCAGAGCACCCAGGCAGCCGTGTAGAGGGCGACGCCAATGTGAATGACAATCGCCGAAATGATCGAAAGGACGGCCAACCAATCGCGGCATTGCCGGTTGAAGCGGCGTTCGAGGAAGTCGGGAAGCGTTGCTACCTTGGAACGCAAGTAGAGCGGAGCGAAGAACAGCGAAAGCAGAATCAACGTGAAGCCGGCCATCCACTCGAAGTTTCCGAACGCCAAACCGTACTTATAGGCCGTCTCGGCCAGGCTCACCAGATGCACGGTGGAAATGTTGGCGGCGAACATCGCCAGGCCGATGATCGGCCAAGTGAGCGTGTTGCCGGCAAGGAAGTAGTGGCTGCCCTCGCCGCCATCCCGGCGAGCCTTTCCTGCCCAGCATCCCAGTCCTACGATGGCGATCAGGTAGGCCAGCACCACGGCAAGATCGAACCAGGACATTCGTGGCGACATGAGGGCGCTCTCTTCGGGAAGCGGGATATGCGTGCAGTCTAGTCGCTTTCGAGAAAACGGTACATGGACGCGATTAACTATTTCATGTATAATCGTAACTATGTTGACGCCAGGTTCCATGCTGCAAGATGCGCCATTTTCGCTGTTGGCCGGCGGACTCTACCGGTGCGATCCATCGTGGGACAAGCCTGCGGATGGGATCGATCAGTGCTACAAGCTGTATCTTCCCATTCGAGGGCAAGCCCGACTGACGCTGGATGCGCAAGACATCGTACTGCGGCCAGGCCATGCCTATCTTATCCCAGGGTATCACCTAGTGCGGCAAGAATGCGCGCGGCGGATGGACGTGTATTGGCTGCACTTCGTCCCCGAATCACTTCCGCTGGGGTTTCTTCTGTCGCACGTAACGCGAGTGCATTCGTATGGCGGCGGTGCGTTGGAGTATTGGCGGCCTACGTGCAAAGAGTTGCCCCGACTGTTTGAGAACGGCTCTCGCGGACTGTTCTATCGGGTGCAGGCGATGCTAATGGATCTGGTCGCGCAGGTGTTGGAAACCTACAGTCTCGGCCACGTCGCCGCCGTCGATCCGGTATTTGAGCGGCTCAAGCCGGCGATTACGTTTATGGACCAGCATCTGCTGGAGAACCCCAGGCTGGCAGACATCGCCAAGGCGGTCC
>JBAZZU010000062.1:0-4925 GCA_041658605.1 Thermoleophilia bacterium
ATGTCCAGCGGCGCTGGTGACGCCACGGCCAGGAACATCAGCATCAATGTCACACCGGTGAATGTGAGGGCGCCCTGCACGTTCGTGATGTCCATCAGGTTGGCGTCCCACTTGCGGATCCTGTTGTCGAGGGCCATGAGCTCGACGAGTTTTGCCCTCTCCACGGCGACCCATTCTGCATGCGGGTCAAGGCTGCTCGTGTCCACGCGGTTGTCATAACCCCTGACCAGCAGGAGCAGACTGCCGAGGGCGACTGGCAGAACGCCGGCGATGAACATGCCGGTGACGAACTGCAACAGCAGTCCGATCAGCACCAGCACCAGGCTCGATATCATGCGCACGCCGTAGGGAAGCGACTTCCATACCAGGAAGACGATGACGCCCCGGTCAGATTGCGAAAGCAGCAGGGATCTGTTTTTCTTCTCAGCCACGCGCCGCTCCTGCCGCGATCTGTATAGGCTCGAGCTCGCCGAATCCAAAGTGCTGCCAGTAGAGCGGGCAGGCGCCATGGCAGGCGTTGAAATTGTCACAATCGTGGCACCCTGGATGCGCGAGCTCCTTGAGACGATACATGCGCGCGCGGCGCGATTGCCATATCTCCGTAAAGCCGCTTGCAAGCATGTTGCCCACCGAATCGTCGAGCGACGAGCATGGCAGCACGTCTCCGGATGGATCCACCGACAGCAGGCCGTCGCAGGCGGCGCATCCCTTGTTGCCGAGGCCGTGGATGATCGGATTGAAGATGCAGAGCGGCGTCGGCGAGTACCACATGAAGTCCACGCCGCGCTTATGGCTCTCGTCCTGTATGCGTTTGAGCTGATGTCCGATTTCCGAATACCTCAGCAGTAGTCCTTCATTGACCGAGGCGCTGCCGCTGGGTATGACCATGTTCATGCTGAAGCGCTCAAGCCCCAGCACGTCGTTGACAAAACGCGGCATCCTGATGCTGTCATCGATGTTTATGCTGTTTAAAGTCGTATTGGTGTGCACCACAAGGCCCGCGTCGCGCAGATACTCGACGGCCGCGACCGTCCGCGCGAACGACCCCGCGATGCCGGTGATGGCTTCGTGTGTCTCAGCAGTCGTTCCCTCAAGGCTGACCTGGGCCGACGCGAGCCCCGCCGTGGCCAGCTCCCGCGCTTTCGACGCCGTCATCATGGTGCCGTTGGTGATCAGGTTAACCCGTAAGCCTAGCGAATGCGCGTGTCTGACCAGGTGCACAAGCTCCGGACGCAGCAGCGGCTCCCCGCCTGTGAAGCTTACCGATGGCACCTTCGCCTCGTTGAAGATCTTTTCGAGCACCCGCTCGATCTGCGCGGTGGACATCTCCGCCTTGCCCTGACCGGGCCTCGTGGCGCAGGCGCAGCCCGCGTAGCAGAAGAGACAGCGCAGGTTGCAGCGGGACGTCACGGCGACCTCGGAGAGGACCGGAAGCTGCGAGAAGTTCACCGCGAGTGGCTCTACATCGACCGCGCGCGTGCGGTTGTCGGCGCGCAGGCTTCCCTCCAGGGAACGCCGGATATCGTAGAGGAAGAGGATGATGTCGTCCTGCCGCTCAGGGCTGCCGGTGCGCCTGAGCAGCTCGGCGGCGGTGCCCCCGTCCAGCAGAAACCTCAGCACTTCCACGCCCTGACGGTTCAGGCGCTGAGCCTGGTTCGGCCTCTTGATCAGCAGGCAGTCCTCCTCGCGGACGAATATGTAGGGCTTCACGTTACGGATGAACTCGTCCACCCATGAGACGTCAGGACATCTCCTGACGGCCCCGGACGTACGCGTAAGCGCCACATTCTCCGCGAAGAATCTTCCTGTCTGCTTAAGAAGGGCTGATGGTTTGACGCTCATCTAGAACGACCCCCCGCTGACGCAGGCCGAATGGCAGGCGGAATGACATGCAGAATGGCAGGCGGAATGACACGCTGAATGACATGCCGAGTGGCAGGCGTCATGACAGACGTTCATATCGACCGGCAGCGCCGTGTCGATCTGCCCCTGTACGATATGATCGGTGTTGATGTTGATCATGGATTGATAGAGCCATGGATTAGTGCCATAAGTATTGTAGTGGTGGAAATTCGGATTGCTGTTGTGATACCACCAGTACCAGTCGTTATATTCCTGCGGCTCCTGCCCCTGTTGCTGCACAAGGCTCTCCTGCTGCGCCAGGGCAGCGCGCTGCTGTTTCTCGAACTGGTCGATCACCGAGCGGTAATGTTTCTGGGTGGCCTCGATGTCACAGTCCCACGCCTTTTGCTGGACGCTCTTGACCACCGTGTTCATCAGGTCTTCGAGCTCCTGCTGGTCGAGGATACCGTCGTTCTTTATAGCGCTGAAGAATTTCTCCTCATAGACGTCGAGCTGTTTGTAAACCGGGTCAGCGATAATATTCACCTTGAGCGGCGACTCGCTCTCGATGGCCATGTATCCCTCGTTGATAAACGACTGGAGCATGGCGCTGACGATATCCTTGAACGGTATCTCCAGGTAGAAAGCCGCCTCCAGGCTTGTAAGGTCGGTGCAGGCCTTGCCGGGAACGCGAAAGTCGGAAAGTATCAGCTTCGGCGGCGTCCAGTCAATGTTCTCCCAGCGCAGGTCGCTCAGGCCGGCTTTCGCGGAGATCATCGAGCGTTGCTTGGTGCGGCCCACCATCATGAAAACGCCCTGCAGCAGTATCGCGCCGACGGCGAAGATGCCGGAACCGAAAAGCGAGTAGCCGTCGTCCTGTGTGGCGGTCGCGGTGTTTATCTGACCGGGCTGGTAGCCGGCCGGCACTTCCGCCGGCAGGTTGAACCATGCCGCCGGCAGGTAGAACTGCGACTGCATGTGGTAGAGGTTCCCGGGCTGGTTTCTGTGGAAGACGAGATTCAGGCGATCGCCGGCGCCGCGCTGATAATCGATCAGGTAGTCCTCGTTCATGAACTTCTCGGTCAGTACCAGCTGGTTCTGTTCGACATAAGCGCGCGGGTCAACCCCGGCCGGGAGCACGAACGGAGTCAGGACCGACAGGGTGTAATGGTCCTGGTTCGACGCCTCGTCCCACTGGGCCGGAGCCCAGTTGAAGACGACCAGTTTTTTCCCTTCCGGTGAAGTGGTCGGAGCCACATATCCGGCGTTGAACAGGTTGGTGGAATACCAGTAGGTGAAGGTGACGTTGCCTGATGAAACACCTTCGTTGTCCGCGAGGGCCACCTTGACCCTGTTTGATTCCTTTGTAAAGTCGATACCGTAAGTCTTCCCGGAGTCATCCGATGCGAACGACGAGTCGGAGATGATCTCCAGCGGCTCGGAGGGCTGGAAATAGAAACCGTGGAACTCGCCGGACGTGACCCGCCACTGGACGGTATATGCGATATCGGCGGAACCATCCTTCGCGAGGTCAACGTCGGTCTCGACAAAGTTGATCTCGCCGGTTGCGGCGAGCGCTGTGTTGCAGAAAAAAAGAATGGTGAGAAGCAGCGCGAGCGGGAGAATGATTGAGCGGCCAGGGAAACTTCTTTTGCGGTTGGACGCTTCCGCCCGGCTGACCCTGTCAGAAATGACAGTTTTGACTAAATAATGACTTTCCCGCAAGTTCGCCAAGGTCCCCCATAACGCCGTGTGATGAAAGCGGGATAATCATATCACCCTTTTTCCAGGTGAGGACGTTCTGATTCATGGAGCTACAGGGGAATGATCGACCGGCCTGAAATGATAGATGAGGCGGTCGACAGGAATACGATCCTTTGGGTGGATCGACGGCATCATGCGCTGAATCATTCCATCTCATCAAGCAGTTCGTGCGCCTTTTCCAGATCCTCCCGACGGACCATCAGGCGGACTCCCTGCGTCAGCTGAAACTGGGGCTCCATGCCGCCGGCGTCATCGCTGAGAATCATAACCGGGATACCTTCGCATTCGAGAAACGACTTTGCCGTGCCGGCATCCATTTCTGAAAAGTAGCGCTTGAATAATACGATGTCATCCGGCATATCTTTTCTCCCTGGCTGTGGTTCCGGTGGTTGCGGATATTTCTTTATCCGGGCCGCTTCCGGTCTAACCCGAGGTTTTGATGACCCCGTGATACTTCGTCGATTTCCCCACCTTGACGGTAACGCCGTCGAGTCCATCGAAGGGAATCTTGTCTGACGTGACATGAGTGTCGGCGATGCTGACGCCGCCCTGACTGATGCGGCGCCGGGCCTCGCTGCTGGTCAGGCCGAACCAGCGGCTGATGAGCCTGGGGAGGAATACCTGGCCGTCCTCGTTATCTCCGGGCTTAAGCGGGCACTCGACGAGGTCAGCGTCTGATGACAGTTTTTTGTCGCGGAACAGTCCGTTGAAATGCTGTTCGGCGGCGGCCGCGGCAGGCTCATCATGGAAGCGCGCCACCAGTTCGCGCGCGAGTGCGGCTTTCTGGTCGCGCGGATGCAGGCTGCCATCCCCCAGTCCGCGTCCGATGGCATCGATGTCATCGTTCGTGCGTGATGTCAACAACCGGTAATAAGCCAGCATCGCCGTGTCGGGGATACTCATAACCTTGCCGAATATCTCGTCGGCCGGTTCCGTGACCCCGATGTAATTGCCGACCGACTTGCTCATGCGGTCGACGCCGTCAGTGCCGGGCAATATCTCGTTGGTAAGCACGACCTGCTGCGGCTTCCCGTAATACTCCTGAACCGCGCGGCCCATGAGCATGTTGAATTTCTGGTCGGTGCCGCCCAGTTCGATGTCGGCGTCGATAGCGACCGAATCGTAGCCCTGGAGCAGCGGATAGAGCGTCTCGAGCATGGAGATGGCCTGGCCGGCCTTGAAGCGTTTCTCGAAATCATCGCGCTCGAGGACGCGGGCGACGGTGCTTGCCGAGAGCAGTTTGAAGATATCCTCCAGCCGCATCGGCGCGAGCCACTCGCTGTTTCTGCGCACTTCGAGTTTTTCAGGAGACTGGTCGA
>JBAZZU010000063.1:0-4077 GCA_041658605.1 Thermoleophilia bacterium
CGTTGCGCGAACTGGTAGCCAAGGACATCTACCTGCACCGCACCATGGGCGTGTGGAGCCCGTTCACCCGCGACATCGAGGCCGCAACGGCGGAGTGGTTGGACGCACCAGACCCGGCGCCCATGGCTTGCTCGTGTAGGACGTGCGGAGGTGAGAGGCCATGAGCGACATCGGGCAACTGAACTACCACGCATCGAAGCTGTCACCCGAGAAGCGCGCGACCGTGGAGTCACTCGCCGCGGCGATCGTGAGCGCGCTCGCGGGCGACTACAGCGCCACCAACTACTTCAGCGATCTGATCGCGGACCGCGTGTGTCTGTCGTGCGGGAGTTCCACGGGGCGACCATGCGAATGCGAGAACGACCAATGACCCGCTGCGTCCGCACCGCCGACGGGTGGATGGACATGCCCGCCGACACCGCAACGACGACGGGCCTGCTGCTACGCGACTGCGAGCCCGGCACCGTCCACACGTTCGTCCGTAGTCGGTTGATCGAGGCGCGGGTCATGCGCGAGGGGTTCAATCCTTGCGTCGATGACCCGCACGAGACCACGCCGCCGCCGGGCGAAGATCCGAGCGGGGTGCATGGGTGGGGAGGCGCATCATGGAGCCAGTGAAGCACTGTACCGGACTGATCGCCGCAACGCGCGAGACGGACAACCGCCTGTGCGTTGATGACCTGCCGCACTTCCCGCTCACGTTCGACTGGCGAATCGATGCTGTCACGGAGGCCACCGATTGGGTCATCCGCGCGAAGTCGTACCGGGACATCGAATGGTTCGACATGGACGGCCCCGAGCCGATCCGCAATCCCATCACGGGCATGCCGATCAACGTGTGGCACCGAACGGCCACGCAAGTCTACCGGGTGGTCCTGCGCAGAACCGACAGGAGCGCATGGCGGATCGGCGATGGGAAGCTGCATGTCTGCGGGTGCAACATCGAGTTCACGATGGAGACCGTATGATCGACAACGGCGAGAAGGGTGTGGTATCTACCCGAGTGCAAGACGACAACCGCATTCCTGACACCGGGATCCGCCGTCGCATCATCGCCTTCGCCAAGGGTGGCAAGTTGGGCGGCACCATCTCGATGGCGATGGGCGGTACCCGAGCCGAGATCGAGGTTCACAAGGGCGAGAGTCCGCGGTCCGTGGCCGATCGGTTGCTGGCCGCGTGGCAAGAGGCGAAGGAGGGGCAGGGTGCGGTGTAGAATCTGCGGCCGACGGCTCTACACGGACGAGTCCAAGCGGCTCGGCGTTGGACCCGTTTGCTGTCCGCGCGTTCGCCGCTTCCGCCTTCGAGCTCGCAGGCCGGGGAAGCGGAGTGGGCAACTGGAATTGTTTTCGGAGGGGACTTGACATGACCCATCTTGTGGGTACAATCGGGACCATGGTCGAGGCGATTGCCCGGAGGCATGGTCATGGTGCAAGATGCGCCGATGCGAGACAAGACGTTCAAGATGCGGCTTTCGGAGCAGGACTGGGATCGGCTTCTGGTGCTGGCTGCGTTCTACGAAACATCGGCCGCGCATGTCGTGCGCATTCTGATCAAGGACCGCGCCGAACAAGTGCAGGTCAAGCCCGCCCGCAAGCCCACCAAGCGCTCCAAGTAGAGACGGATCGGTTCCGCCGATCCTCTGGTCACACGCAGAAGCTCACCCATGAGCCTACGGGCGAGGGTGCGTTCACGGGAAGGGAAGGTGCAGCATGACGACACAGCAACCCGAGATGGCCGGGCTCCGGCTCAAGGCGAAGGCATGGCGCGATGCGCTCAAGGATGCGGACACGGGACCGCTGCGCATCGCCGCCGACGTGGTGAAGGTTGGCGAGGATTGGGAGACGTGGCGATCGGAAGCGGGCGGCGCCGACTGCACCACATGGCTGCGGTCGGAGTTCGGCAAGGGTCGCGGGCTCGCGTTCTTCCGTCGCATCGACGCGGCGGTCGTGAAGATCGGTGAGCACTGCCGCCGCACGTACAACTGGCAGACCGCGTGCTACGTCGCGCAGAACGTACCAGCCGACAAGCTCGACGACGTGAAGAGTGCGATCCGGTTCGCCACCAAGGGCAACGGCGGGATGCCGCTGTCGTACGTCCAGGGGCAACTCGTGGTGCGCGGCATCTTGAAGAAGACCGTCAAGCACAAGTCCCACACGTGCGACCGGTGCAAGGTTCTGGAGCGCTTCATTGCGGACCACGGGATGGTTCCGCCGGGGTGAGCGATGCATGCGGATGAAAACGAAAGTCGGAGAACGGGGAATCTGCATAAGGACAACGAAAAAGAGAGAGCGCGATCGAAGAAAACGGATGACAACGAGACCGCCGTAGTGAGCGAGTGTCGTTGATGACAACGGAATAGCACAAGCGAGCGATGATCCGCGATGACAACGGAGCAGCATAAGCGGGTGAATCAGCCTAATGACAACGACAGGCGGGGAGCGAGCGAAGCAGTCTGATGATAACGACGATTTCGGAGCGAGCGAGCCCGCGAGATGACAACGATCGTATCGGAGCGAGCGATCTCGACGGAGGACAACGACTGGCGACGAGCGAGCGAACATCGAAGATGACAACGATTGATCGTGAGCGAGCGACAGAACAAGATGACAACGACATGGAGGGATCAATGACCAAGAAACTAGCAGAGCAGGTGAAGGAAGATCTGGACGTGCGAGAGCCGGTGAAGATCGGCGGGCTCAAGACCAAGCGCCCCAACAAGCGCAAGGACACCCCCAGCACCGAAGACCCGGTCGAGGAACTGCGCCGCCTCGTCATCGAGCACAAGAGCCTGACGAAACGCGCATGCTCGATCGAAGGCATGGCGCGCGACAAGGTGCGTAGGGACCGCAACGGGGAGCCGGTGCTTGACGAGAACGGCAAGCCGCAGATCATCTCGTGCCACATCGCCAAGGACGAACAGGACGCCATGTGCGACGTGGTCAAGGCGTTGCGGGCAGCGGCGTCCAAGAAGGAACCCTCCATCACGAAGGCGCTGCGCAGGATCCCGATCTTCACCATGTTCCTCGACGGCGTGTTCGGGTTCGGCCCGATCGTGTCGGCCTACATCGTGAGTGAGATCGACATCACCAAGTGCGTCAAGCCGAGTCAACTCAAGCGGTACTGCGGCATGGCGGTCATGAACGGGCACTTGGAGCGCAAGGCTCGGCAACAGCTTTGGCTTCGTGCGGACGCGTGCAAGAGCCGCAAGCCCTACCCGCTCAAGCGCCCCGCAGCCGACGAAGATCGCAAGGTCGTTGACGGGGTCGAGTTGTGGAACGTATCGGCTCCCAGCGGCTACAACGCCGAACTGCGGACGCGGCTCTATCAGGCATTCTCAGCCATGTGGAAGAACGCGGCCAAGACTACGGCGGAAGCGCCCAACGGCACCACGACGAAGTACCTCACGATCTGGACCGACTACAAGCACCGCATGCAGCACAGCGCTCGGTACGATGCGAAGGCCAACACGCTCGCGCCGTTCGATGGGGTCGGGCCGGTGCGCAAGGGAGCGAAGGCAGCCATCCATGCGACCGGGTGGCACAAGGCAGCAGACGTGTTCCTCGAAGACCTCTACATGGTATGGCGGTCGATCGAGGGGCTCGACGTGTGGCCGAACTACTACGCGGCGAAGCTGGGAGTCACGCATCGTGGCGCCGACGTGTGCAGCGGCGAGCCTCGGAAGCTGACGGCCGAGCAGGCGTTGGATCTGGTGGGGGATGTCGGATCGGTGCCGGTGGCGACGGACCAAGCGGCGGAGTGAGTGATGCTCGGTGATGACAACGAAGCAGAGGGAGCGGGCGACCCTGGCAGATGATAACGGGTTGGAAAGAGCGAGCGAACCACACCGAGGACAACGTAGAAGCGCGAGCGAATGGTCGTGATGACAACGAAGCACCGGGAGTGAACGATACCGCGCGATGATAACGAAAGGCCTTGAATGAGCGAAGACGAAAGATGGCAACGAGCTACGCGGAGCGCACGAGGTCCCGGTATGACAACGATCCTTGCTGAGTGGTCGACAACTCGGGATGACAACGGAGACGAGCGAATGAGCGAAACAGCAATGAACGAACCGAA
>JBAZZU010000064.1:0-3868 GCA_041658605.1 Thermoleophilia bacterium
CGCCCGGGACAAAACTTTTCAGCCTGACGGGGGCGGTCGGCAAACCCGGCCTCTACGAGGCTCCGCTGGATATCACATTGAAGAAACTGGTAGAGGAAGAGGCCGGCGGTTTTGCCGGTGATATCAAAGGGGCGCTGGTGGGTTCCGCCGGCGGCGGTTTCCTCTCACCCGGACTTTTTGACATCCCGCTCGATTATGATTCGCTGGCCGAGACCGGCGGCGACTTGAGTTCCGGCGCCATCGAGCTGCTGGGCAGTGACACCTGCATCGTCGACCGGGTCAGGGAATGCCTCGCCTTCTCCACCGCGCAGTCCTGCGGAAAGTGCGTACCTTGCCGGCTTGGCACGCGCCGGATGCTGGATATCATGGAAAAGATCTGCGTAAGCGGCGGCTCGGAGAAGGATCTGGACCTCGCCGCCGATCTGGCCCTGGACATCCAGGCGGGCGCGCTCTGCGGACTGGGGCAGGGTTCCGTGAGACCGCTACTCACCGGCCTGAAATTTTTCAGGGATGAATTTACCGGCCACACCGGCAGGGACGGCAGCTGTTCCGCTGGAAAGTGCGCCGCCGTATGAAAAACGGGGACAGATGAGAGAGCGTATCGACACATTGCCGCCGACAAGGCAGCCATCGGGCTCGCTGGTCACGATGTCAATAAACGGGCAGGTAGTAAAAGCCCGCCGGGGAGACACGATCCTCGAAGCCGCGAAGTCGCTCAAGATAAAGATACCTCACCTGTGCATCCTCAAGGATCTGGAGCCTTACGGCGGCTGCCGCGTCTGCGTGGTCGAGGTAGAGGGCATGGACCGGCCGGTGCCATCCTGTTCGACTTTCGTCGAGGAAGGCATGGAGGTCACGACGGAATCGGCGCATCTGCAGAGGCTGCGGACGACCTACCTGGAGCTGATGCTCTCCGATCACAACGCCTACTGCGTCCCTCCCTGCAAGTACGGCTGCCCCACCCAGGTAGACGCACCTGCGTTCATCGGACTGATAACGGAGGGCAACTACGACGAGGCGCAGCGCGTTCTCAAGGAGAACCTGCCGTTCCCGTCCATAGTCGGGCGCATCTGCCCTCATCCGTGTGAATCGCAGTGTCGCCGCGCGGAGGTGGAGGAGCCCGTTTCCATCAGGATCTCCCACAGGTTCGTCGGCGACATCGCCATTGAAAAAGGTTTTCATCCCGAGGAACCCGCCGAGCCGAGCGGTAAACGCGTCGCCGTCATCGGCGCCGGGCCGGCCGGACTCGCCAACGCTTATTACCTGGCGCTCAAGGGACATGCGGTCACAATCCTTGAAGCCCTGCCGGAACCGGGAGGCATGCTCCGTTACGGAATACCGGAATACAGGCTGCCCAAGCGGGTACTGGATGCCGAACTCAAGCCCCTCTGGGACATGGGTGTCGTGCTCAAGACCAGCCATGGCCTCGGTCCGGACTGCTCCATTGACAGCCTGCTGGGTGAAGAAGGTTACGACGCGGTATTCCTCGGCATCGGGGCTCACGAGAGCATGTCGATGGGCATCCAGCAGGAAGAGCTTGAGGGGGTCATCCCCGTGATCGACTACCTGCGTGAGGTCGCCCTGGGCAACCCGGTTCAGATCGGAGACCGGGTCGCGGTCGTCGGTGGCGGTTTTTCCGCCATGGACGCCGCCCGGGTATCAAAACGGCTGGGCGCGAAGGAAGTCACCGTCATATACCGCCGCACCGAGAAGGAGATGCCCGCCCACGAGATCGAGGTCCGTGACGCGAAGGAAGAGGGCATCAAGTTCCTGTTCCTGGCGGCGCCGGTAAAGGTTGAGGGCGATGGGCGCGTCACCGGCGTCATCCTCCAGAAGATGGAGCTGGGAGAACCGGACGAAAGCGGGCGGCGGCGGCCGGAGCCGGTCAAGGGCTCCGAATACCTGATGGAGCTCGATACGATCATTCCGGCGATCGGCCAGAGGCCGAAGCTGACCTACACCGACAGCGACGGCAAGACCGATTGCATATTTCTCGACGAAAAGGCGGGCGTGCAATGCACCCGCCGTCAGACGATCGTCGTGAACCCAAAGACTTTTCAGACAGACCAGCAACAGGTCTTCGCCGGTGGTGATGCTGTAACCGGCGCGGCGACCGTGGTCCAGGCCATCGGCGCGGGCAAGCTCGCGGCCCGGGCGATGGACGCCTGGCTGCGCGGCGAGAACATGACCATGTACGAGGCTTCCCTGCCTCAAATGGAGCAACCGCCTATGATCGCGATTCCAGCCTGGCAGCCGGAGAAGGTCGAGCGGCAGCTGACCCATTCCGTCGGCGCAGAGGAACGGGGCAACAACTTCCGCGAAGTAGAGATGGGCTTTTCAGAGAACGCGGCCAGGACCGAAGGCCGCCGCTGCCTCCAGTGTATCTGCGAAGGTGTGGAGACCTGCAAACTCCGCCGCTACAGCATCGACCATGACCTGCTCAAGCAGACCGGCAACCGTTTTACCGGCGAGCAGCATATCTATGGCCGCGATACGAGGCATCCCTTCATCCAGCGGGATCCAAACCGCTGCATCAACTGTGGCCGCTGCGTGAGCGTCTGTAAATATATAACCGGGTCAGGTGTTTACGACCTGATACGCAGGGGGGCCGATACCATCGCCAGCACCGCGTTCGACCTGCCCTTGTCGGAGACCGATTGTGTCTCCTGCGGCCGCTGCGCAACCAATTGCCCGACCGGCGCCCTTTTCCTGAGAGAGCGGGAGCTGAGCGACTGGCATCTCGATACCACAAGATGTATATTCTGCGCCGACTGCGTCGAGGTCTGCCCCTCTGACGCCCTGGCAACCACGCCGGCATTCGAGCTGGCGTCATATGACCGCGGCGACCTGCATTGCAACCTTCTTGAGCGCGCCCGCGGCGATGACATCAGATCAGGCGGCCCGGGCGGCGCCGATAGCAGACCAGAACCGAAGAGCGTGCCGGCAGCAGAAGTACGGGATACGGCCGGGGAGGAAAAATCAGTTGACTGAGTTCAACCAGTATGCTTTTCTCATAATATCCGCATTCACCATAGCGTCCGCGCTATGCGTGGTGCTGTTCAAGAACCTGATTTACAGTGCACTGTCGATGATCGGCAGCTTCCTCGGCGTCGCCGGCATCTACATCCTCCTCCACGCGGAGCTGGTGGCCGCGGCACAGGTGCTCATCTACGTGGGCGCGATCTCCGTGCTCGTCATTTTCGCAATCATGCTTACCGGGCACAGAACCGGCGACATCAGCGTCTTTTTTCACAAGCAGGCCTGGATCGCGGCGCCGATATGCGCCGCCGCCGCCGCCGCGCTGATCGCGGTTATGGCGACCGCAGATTTCAACGCAAGCGAAACCAGCCAGAACCCGGTTGACGAAGACATCGCCACGATGCTGTTCAACGAATATTCCTTCCCCTTCGAGCTCGTATCACTGGTGTTGCTGGTAGCCGTCATCGGCGCCGTGCTCCTGGCCAAGAAGGAGAAGAACTGATGTCACCTCTGCAGCAATACCTGACTCTCGCCGTGATACTCTTCTTCATCGGGACCTGGGGCGTGCTGGCGAGGCGCAACATAATCATGGTCATCATGTGCGTGGAACTTATGTTCAACGCCATCAACGTCGCCCTTGTGGCTTTTTCCAACTACTCGACCATCGGCGCCGGACGCGGCGAGGTCTTTGTCTTTGTAATATTTGCCCTGGCGGCCGCGGAGGCCGCCATCGGCCTGGCTGTCGCCATCGCCATGTACCGACTGAAACAGGATCTCAGTGTTGACGATCTCGATGAGTTAAGGGGATGAGTTGAAAAGCATAGTACTGCTCATACCGCTGCTGCCTCTGGCCTCTTTTGTGATCACGGGGCTGTTCGGCAAGCGATAC
>JBAZZU010000065.1:0-3773 GCA_041658605.1 Thermoleophilia bacterium
CCGCGAGGGGAAACGGATAGAAGTCTGGGAATACTAATCTAAATATGAAAGCACAAATAACAAAATAAAATATCTGATTTTAACAAATAAAATAACCGGCAAAAGGCGCCGGATAACTTGAAAAAAAGGGCCCTCTCAAGGGGCCCTTTTTTTATATGGTATAGGCGTTTCGTCCGATGGGTTGACGTGCCAAATATTACATGAAGAAAAATGCCCTCTGAAATGTTGAAAGATTGTCTTAAAAGCGTTGCCCGACGGCCAAAAAAATGGTAAGATTTTGACGCAAAGCGATTTACCATTATCGCAGGTCATAATGCTCTTAAAATCCGACGCAAACTAGACGGGATCCGGCGAACGCAGAAAGGATTCATCGGTTCGCGCAAGGAAAGAGGAGCGTCGTGGCCGAGAGTGATTTTCTTAGTTTCGTATATATGGTTGATGAAGGGTGCCGCAAAGGGACCCTTATTTCGGGTTCTTTTATTACCTCCGTCTTATTCTTAGTCAGACGTCGCCGTCGCTGGCAATCTTTCCTTAGAAAGAATCTGTTATGTATCAGCTCTATGCTGCCGATTCTATATATAGAGGTCTCTCCAACCTACCGTGGCCGAATCCGACGACTTAGAGAAGGGTCGAGTCGAGTGGGGGCTTAAGGAGAGATGTCGAACAATATGTTTCACAGCATCCAAAGCGGAATGCGGCCTCTCGGAGAAAAAAGACACGGGGGGCTCTGTTCGGCGTTTGTGCGTTCCGTTCGCGTGTCGGCCGAGATTATCGAAAAAACAAGGAAGGACGTCGAGGGAGTATAGCCGATGGCAGACGTAAGCCGCCGATATCATTCAAATAAGATCGGTTTTCACGCGGGCTTAACGCGCCGTTTAGCGCGTCTGATTATAGTGATTGTCGGACTCGGTCTGCTATGGTTGCTGAGCGGCACGAATACCTTCATACTTCTGGCGAAGAACGACATCAAGACGGGTGCCGTCTCTTACCTGCATGTCGATGCGCCGGTGACCGTTAAATCAGGTCAGGAAATAGGCATCATGATCGGTCTGCGCGATCAGACCGGACAGCCTCTTACCGATCGAACCTACGGCAACGGTTTCGGTAATTTTATGATTCCGCCCGACGGCATCAAGAGTGCCGGCGGTAAAACGCCGGTTTTTAACGTTGACAGCACCAGGACCAGGGAAGTATTGGACGCGAGCGGACAGAAGACGGGGCTCTACAGGGTGCCCGTCATCATTTCCTCGTGGCCGGAAGGCGAAGAAACCGGGTCTTACGTGGTGACGGCGCGTTACTTTGGCGGCGATTATAGCACGCCCGATAATTCCTCGCATCTCTCATACAGCTTGACGTCTTCAGCGACTTTCAACGCCGAAGTAAACGGTAAGCCTGGTTTCCTGCGATATGCTGACGCGGAAATCGACAAGGCGGTTCTAACCGTACCTGCGACAACCCCTAACGAAGCGCCGCCTCCGCCTAAGACGAATACCGTCGTTTTCCGCGTCAAGATGACCGCCCAAGAACCGACCGAAGCTGACGGGCGGCAGATACACGGGTGGGCGTGGCCCGAGAACATAGGCAAATGGGCCGCTCCGCGGGCAGTAGATAACACCGGCCAGCTCATGAAGGCCTCGTATGGTGAGATTAAAGAAGAAGAGATCGACGTTAAGGGTAAGAAGATTCCGACGGGTGTCTACGACGTCCCGGTCGATCTGGTGACTTCCGGCGAGGTGGCGGGACGGAGCGCTGTCGTGACCATCGGCGTCAAGGAAGAGAACTTTGTACTGGAGATGAGCTCGACGGTGAATTTCACGTCAACGGGACCGGAAGTCCGCGCGCCGGCAAACCCGTTCTTTGCCAACCAGTACCTCATCAATCCACCTCATACGCCGACGATATACGAACTCGATTTCCTGTCACTGGTCGACCCGGAGAACTGGACTAACGGCGCTATCAGCAACCTGCTAAGCGGCGTAGCCGATAACTCGCTTACAAATATAAACGTTACCGCGGCCGAGTATTGGATCGATTCAGGCACGCATTATCCGATGACGGCGTCAGACGGCGCGTTCAACTCGCCGTGGGAATGGGCGGAAGCGACGGTTACGCCAGCGATCATGCTACCGCTCTCGGACGCGAGACATCTGACGTATGTTCGCGCCCAGGAGACGGGCGGCAGTTGGGGCGCTACGGCTAGCACTTATCTGCACTTAGACCGAACGGCGGCTACGGTTACGACAACTCGGCCGCCCGACGCTATCTATGGTTTGTATGTTAAGGGCTCCTCATATCAGGTTCTGGGCAGCACGAACAATCCGGCAAGCTCGGGAGACACCACGGCTTCACCGATAGAATCGGTGCAGGTCTACGAAGAATCACAATTATCTTGGTTGGACGCCATCAACGATATCTCACGCGGCGGCAGCAATTTCTCATTTTGGTCTTATTACTCGTCCAACCAGTGGAACACGGCAGCGGTTCCCAACGGCAGCTATAATCTGCGCGCTCGCGTCGCTGATACGGCGGGCAATGTCAGCGGCGAGTTTGTGGTCGCGGTTATCGTAGATAATATTGAACCGACGGCCGCACTCACCGTACCGGCTCCTGGTCAGGGATTTAACGCGAGCCCTATAGCTATTACCGGCACCGCCAACGATACCAACTTCAGCAGCTGGCTCTTGGAATATGGTACCGGCGCTTCTCCCTCAACCTGGGCCACGATCGCCTTGGGCACAACGGCTGTAAACAATACCGTCTTTACCAACTGGGACGTATCGACCTTGTCCGATGGCGCCTATTCGGTCCGCTTGACGGTTACCGATCGCGCCGGCAACGTGACCTTACTAACCAGGGTGATATATATCGACCATATCGCGCCCGGTTCGACCATATCGGCTCCATCGGCAAACGCCTGGATTAATGGCGCCATAAACATTGCCGGCGTCGCCACCGACGCCTTAAGCGTTGACGGCGATGACGTCAGCATCCAACGAGCGTCCAATGGATATTACTGGAACGGCACCGTGTGGCAATCGGGGGTAGCTTGGCTGGTCGCGACCGTGACTTCCGGCCGCGGTACCCCCAACGCGAACTGGTCGTACGCCTGGACCGCTTCCGGACTGAACCACAACGAAGCGGTAACCATAAGCTCGCGCGCCCGGGACAGCGCCGGCAATCTCCAAAATCCGCCGGTCTCCGTGACGGTTAAAGCCGACACATTGGCTCCGGCAATCAACTGGCCGGCATCGCCTGTGCCGCAGCAGTGGTATATGACCAACCAAACCGTTACGGTTTCTTTGAACGACGGCAATCCCGCTAATGGAATAGGGTCGAGAGGGTTCCGCTGGGCGTGGGATACGCCGCCGACGGACGACCCCGGCACCATGAATGTGACCGGCGACGGCCCGGGCAGCACGGTTTTCCCGAGCGAAGGCAAACACACCCTTTACATCAGGGCCTACGACAACCTCGGCAATATGCGGCTTGAGTCGCGCGAGTACTGGTACGACGCGACGTCCCCGGGGGGCTGGACGGGCCAGGCGCCTACCGGTTGGGTTAACACAAAGACGCCGGACATCACCGTGAAGGTTTCCGATGCGACATCCGGCTTGAACATCGCGGCCGGCAGTCCGCAATACAGCTACTCGATAAACGGCGGTACGAGCTGGAGCGCCTGGATAAACGCCACGGTGTCCGGGGCGTCCGGATCGAATGCCCTGGAGACGATCACCGCCGCCGCCGTTCCGTTCAACCAGGACTCGGCGACCCAG
>JBAZZU010000066.1:0-3228 GCA_041658605.1 Thermoleophilia bacterium
TTTCACCTGCTCGGGGTATTAGACGAGAGGACCAAAAAGATCATCCCGGCCAAAGGCTGGCATGGAGCGAATTGAAAAGAAGCGTAAAGGATGTGCCCGGTCTAAAACGTAAAGGATGTCCGGCTTGCACAGTCTTATAAAAAGATCGAGCGGTCTCCGGGATGATTAGACAAGGCCGAAAGGCCGGGCGAAACAGGTGACGCGGTTTTTTTATCGAAGGGAGCGATTAAACCTCGATAAGCCTTGAGACAGGAATCCACTTTTAGCGAGCCTCAGGTGAAAAAACGGCGGCAGCCTGCCTGCCGGCTGGCAGGGACCCGTGAGCGCTATTTTAGTCAGAGGAGAACGCGAGTCTATTGTTTTCTGGTTTTGCCGCCGATGACTAGGACGATTTCGCCTTTGACGTTCTTCTCGCCTAATCGATCCAAGATGTCCGCGGCCGTACCCCGGATTGTCTCCTCAAACATCTTCGTTAGTTCGCGAGCCATCGCGACCGGCCTGTCTCCCATGATTTCCGCCACGTCAGCGAGCGCTTTCTTGACGCGGTGGGGCGATTCGTAAAAAACCAGCGTCCCTCTTTCTCCCTTCAGTTCCTCCAGCAGTTTCCTGCGCCCGCCGGATTTCGGCGGCAGGAAACCTACGAAAAGAAACCTGTCCGTCGGCAATCCCGACGCGACCAAAGCATTGATGAGAGCGGTCGGACCGGGGATGATCTCAACCGGCAAACCCTCGTCCAGGCAAGACTTGATCAACCGGTAACCGGGGTCGGATATGCCGGGCATACCGGCGTCGGACACTTGCGCGATCTTGAGGCCGGACCTTATTTTCGCCAGCAACTCCGGGATTCTTGTCTTCTCGTTATGCTCGTACAGGCTGACCAGAGGGGTTTTTATTTCATACTTCGCCAGCAGCTTGCGCGTTACCCTGGTGTCCTCGGCGGCAATCAGGTCGGCTTCTTTGAGGACACGGAGTGCCCGCAGCGTGATGTCTTCCAGGTTGCCGATAGGGGTAGCGGTGACAAATAGCTTCCCTGTAGCAAGGGACATGAGTCTATCGCTGGATGGCGGCATAGACGCCGTAAAGCTCTGTGTAGAAATCGTTGACGTCGCGAGTCCACTCCGCGTAGTTAGGCGGGCAGTAGATCGGTGCGATAACGGCCGGGGTTGTCCTGCCTTTCTGAATGTATTCCTCGCTTAAACAGCGCGTGTAGCTGAAGATCGCGTCTTCCCAGTTCTTGAAATAAACGTCGCCCCAGCCCCAGGCGTTAAATGGCAGAAAGCAGTCTTTGCCCCAGGAGCTTTCTTTGCCGGCGATACTGACGACGAGGAACGGATCGACGCCGTAAGTCCGTCCGGCGCTGACGAACGCCCGGCCATAACCGACCATCGGACTTTCGACCTCCGTCAGGTAGATGTCGATGGCGCGGGCTTGCGACTGATCGCCGACTAAGAAAGCGGTACCGTCTGCCGGCTTGGTCGAAGACGTCGAGCCGGCGGTCAATTTCGCCTGGGCGGCCGCGGCCAACTGTTGCTGCCGCAAGGCTTCGTCCTGCTGACGCTGTCTTTCGGCGGCCCGCAACTGTTCTTGTTTGGAGAGGTTCCTGATGTTGTCGATCCAGACCTGTTCATTTTCCGGAACCGGCTCAACGGCAGGCGTGAGCTCGTCATTCGTCGGGGCAGGCAGCTGGAAGGCGCGCATGTCCGTGCCCGGCTGACCGGTCCGGTAGACAGAAAATCCGCCGCCCAGATAGGTTGTTAGAACGACGGTCAACGCGATGACGGCGACCGCGGCCCCGCTGGACAGCCACCACACGCGAGTGGTCGAGAAGCCCTTACGGTGCTTGGCCCCCTTCTGCTCTTTCATTTGTCGTCCCGAGAATGTCACGTTGTGCATATTTACCTCATCAGCCCCTATTTTTAGGGCTAATCAGTTATCGGCTCCAGGCTGCAAAACTTTAATCCAGACGGACCAGTTTGTAATCACGGCTTCCCAGACCGATAGCCTCGGCGTGTCTCAACTGAACATCCCAATCGATCTTAGTGTGGATTTCCTTAAACAGATCCCGGCCGGCGGTCTCGTTAACCAGGTCGACCGAAGCCTGGTCCACCGCGACCGGATCGGTCGACGCGGCAATGCCGATGTCCGGCGCGACGGCCGCGTCACTGTAACCCCAACAATCGCAATCAGGGGTGATGTTCATGATGAAGTTGATGAACCCGATCTTCCCTTGCTTATCGCTGACCGCGCCCAGCGCGTACTCAGCGATTTTTTCCTGGACCTTAACCGTATCGTCGCCCCAGTTAATGCTGATCGCCTGTTCGGGACAGGTAACGATACACTCTCCGCAACCCTGGCATTTCCCCAGGTCGATCTCGGCTCGTTCGCCGGTGACCTTGATGGCCGCGGCGCCGCACCAGCGGACGCACTTGCCGCAGGCTTTACACTTTGACGCGTCGACGGACGGTGTGACATCGGCATGCATCTGCTGTTTGCCGCTCCGGCACCCCAGGCCCATACCGATGTTTTTCAGCGCTCCGGCGAAACCGGTCATCTCATGACCTTTGAAGTGCGTTAAGGCTATCAGGCTGTCGGCGTGAACCGCCGCGCTGGCGATTCTCACCTTCTTAAAATGTTTCCGGTTTATCTCGACCTCGACGTAATCCTTGCCGGTCAGCCCGTCGGCGATAATAACCGGGGCGTTGACTGTCGCGAAGGAATAGCCGTTCTGAACAGCCGTCGTGACATGGCTGACGGCGTTACTTCGTCCGCCGACATACAGGGTTCCCGCGTCCGTTAAAAAAGGGCGTCCGCCGGCTTTTTTAACCCTGTCGATAACCCGCCGGGCATAAATCGGCGATAGAAAAGCGGTATTCCCCCGTTCGCCGAAATGAATCTTCAGCGCGACCAGGTCGCGTTCGTTGATAAACTCGGCAAAGCCGGCTTTGTCGAACAATAGGCCCGTCTTGTCGAGCATTCCGGACCCGAGGGCCGATTTCATTCCGGCGAAAAAAACCTCAGCTGCCACGTTTACTACCTCCAAAGATCGGCGCCAACCATAACGCCACCAATATTTTAGCCCTATCCCTGCTCAAAGGCGAACACCCCCATTCTCCAAAGAACGGGAGTGACATAACCTTTAATTTCCATATCAGTCAGAAACTGCATTTGCGCAAATTCCGTATTTGCGCAAATGCGAAAATGAAGTCGGTTGGGACATATTCCCGGGGA
>JBAZZU010000067.1:0-3091 GCA_041658605.1 Thermoleophilia bacterium
GGCGAATAGATGTTTCCGGGAGAACCGGCTTCGAGCGGGGTGGATCTCAGGATCTCATGGCCTGACGCGCCTTGACAGCAGCACTTTCATAGATGTTAGGCATCGCCGCGGCGCGAACTTGCCTACCCGGGCCTCGCATACACGGCGACTTCCTTCTCTAGACGATCCCCCAGCCTGTCCCTCTCAACCTCGAGATCATAGTGCGCCTGCAGGTTCGACCAGAACGTCTCTGTCATCCCGAAGAAACGGGCCAACCTGAGTGCAGTGTCAGGACTGATCGCCCGCTTCCCATGAACGATTTCATTGATGCGCCGCGGCACCACCCCGATGTCCTTCGAGAGCCGATACTGGGTAATCCCCATCGGCTCAAGGAATTCCTCCATCAGTATCTCGCCCGGATGCACTGGCGCCATCTTCTTGGCGGCCATGTCTACCTCCCTCAGTGATAGTCCACGATCTCCACTTCATACGCATCTCCACCCCTCCAGGCAAAGCAGACCCGCCATTGATCGTTGATGCGTATGCTGTACTGACCTTCTCGTCGCCCGGAAAGCTTCTCCAAGCGATTGCCTGGCGGAACTCGTAGGTCTTGGAGGGACCCTGCCGCGTGAAGGATCGCAAGCTTCTTCCAAGCGGCACGTTGGAGCTCCGGCGAGAAGCTAGCGACGCGTTCCCGGCCAAAGACCCGCTCGGTGCGGCCGTCAGCGACGGTTCGGATCATCGGAGACTATAATAACGTCTTGCGCTAATAACGTCAAGGGGGAACATGCTGATCCGGCGATGCCTAACGGCCTCGAGCTAAGCTGCCCGGCGGAAGCGGGCAATTCATATCCCATTCTCGCGCAAGCCGGCGGGCCAGGCGCCCCGCCCTATGGCCCAGCCCGCCGGGTCAGCTTCAGCGAGTTGATTATATGAAAGCGCTGCACCTCCCGCTACACTGGTAAGAGCCACCCTACCCATGCACAGGAGGTGCAGCATGTTGAAGCAATCCCATTATAAGGTCGGCTGTGACGCGCACAAGCACTACTCGCTCTTCGCCGTTCTCGATCACCAAGGCAGGCCCGTCGAGCAGACCCGGGTCAACCACGAACCCGGTGCCATCCGGGCTTTCGCCTCCCGCTTCCCGCCAGGCACGCCGGTCGCCCTGGAAACCGTGGGGAACTGGTACTGGATCGTGGATGAGATCGAACAAGCTGGATGCGTCCCTCTCCTGGCGCACGCCCAAATGGCGAAGAAGATGATGGGGCACGTGCATAAGACGGATAAGCTCGACGCGCAGGGACTGGCTATCCTCCAGCACCTGGGCTCGCTGCCCACCGTCTGGATCGCGCCGGGACAGATCCGGGATGAGCGCGAGCTGCCCCGCACCCGAATGGCGCTTTCCAAGATCCGCACCATGCTCAAGAACCGCATGCATTCCACTCTGGCCAAGTACGCGCTCTCCCTCGACACCCAGAGCGATATCTACGCCCCCAAATGGCGCCCGCAGCTCATGCAGCTCATCTGCTCTTTTCCCGACGAAACTCGGCGCTGCATGGAGCAGGAGCTCGAACTGCTGGATCAGGTGCAGGAGCAGATCCATCGGCTGGAGGCTCGCATCCTGGAACGGGTGCAGGTAACCCCCACCATCCAGCTGATCCAGTCGGTCCCGGGCCCGGCGAAGATCCTCTCCATCGTGATCGACCGCGAAGTGGGGTCAATCGATCGCTTCCCGTCGCCCCATCACTTCGCCAGCTACTCCGGGCTGGTCCCCAAGGTCAAGGCCAGCGGCGGGAAAACCCACTACGGCAAGATGATCAAGGCCGCCAACAACTACCTCAAGTGGGCCTTCATCGAAGCCGCCAACGTCGTCGTCCGCCAGCAGCACCATCCCAGCTGGCACCAGAAGTACGTCGTCGCCCTCTTTGAGCGCACCCGCCAGAGGAAGGGGCACGCCGTCGCCGTGGGGACCGTGGCGCGATACCTGGCCGAAGCGACCTATTGGGTTCTCAAGAAGGGCGAGCCCTACCGGGAGCCGGTGCCACAACACCCCGTGGGGAGAAAGTCAGCCGTTTCGCCCAAGCAGGGGCAGGTGCGCACCTAACATGGCTCCACTGAGAGCCGCGAGTTGATTGCACCGCCCCTGCTGAATACTACTCATGCCCCTTAGAGGGCGAATAGATGTTTCCGGCGAAACCGGCTTGACTTGATCGGCGGGGGTCCCTGGTCCAAGATCGGCAATCTGCCTCTAGAAGCGAGGTGACCGCTGATTCCGACAGATAACTCTTGACAGGGGCAGCGCTTTCATAGATGTTAGGCGGCGTAGCGGGTCTTCGACCGCCGGTCCTCGGACAGCAACTTCCCCGCGTTGCCTGCGCGCGTTATCCTCCTGGGCTGAGACGCATCGGGCACTGAGACCGCGCCTCCATTGGTGCCTCGTGCCCGATTGTTAGCTTGGTCCTGAAGGCATGCGTCGTTCTCACTGGTGACAGGCTCCCACCGAGCCTGATCCCGTTTGGAAGATTGCTCTCCCGCTCGCTGCCTTCTCGCCCGATGCGTCTCTCATCCCACTATAGGCAGGTGAACACTATGCGTCAACCCCCCAGCCTCCCGTACATCAACCCTCATGCTGCCGGCGTCGACATCGGCGCCCACTCCCATTTCGTCGCTGTGCCCCCTGGCTCCGACCCTCAAGGCCACGACGTCCGGGAGTTCGAAGCCTTCACCGCCGACCTCTACGCCCTGGCGGACTGGCTAACCACCTGCGACGTGACCACCGTCGCCATGGAGTCTACCGGCATCTACTGGATCCCCCTCTTCCAGATCCTCGAAGAGCGCCGCTTCGACGTCAAACTCGTCGACCCCCGCCGCATGAAGCACGTCCCTGGCCGCAAGACCGATGTCGTCGACTGCCAGTGGATCCAGCAACTCCACTCCTTCGGCTTGCTCGACGGCGCCTTCCGCCCTTCTGACCAGATCGTTGTGCTTCGAGGCTTCCTCCGCCAGCGCGCCATGCTCCTGCGTTCCTGCGCTCAGCATATCCAGCACATCCACAAGAGCCTCGAGCAGATGAACCTCAAGCTCCACCTCGTCGTCTCCAACATCGTCGGCG
>JBAZZU010000068.1:0-3058 GCA_041658605.1 Thermoleophilia bacterium
TGTACAAAGAGATGAAGTAAACTGGGCCGGTTGCGCCTTTTTGGGCTATATTATTGTCTGTCGTTTCTAACCAGAAGGATCTATGCATGTGCCGACTTAGCGCCATCACATCAGCTGAATACTTTTCTCCCATGGAGAACGTCATGGCCCTCAACACCATGAAGGAAGGCCACGACGGTTCCGGCCTGGGGCTGGTGCTGCGCGATCTGGGCGGAGATTTTAAAAGCCTCAAGCAGTATCCGGTACTCTCGGGCATCTGCTCACGGGATGGACTTATGATGCTGGACGCCCTCATGATGAATCAGGGTTTCCGAGAAGTGCATTTCTGGGAGCCGGACATCGATCCCTCGGCGCCGCTGCCCGAGCTGGGCCAGCGCGACCATTATTTCGCCAAGGCATATGAGTATCCGCCGGCGATGAAGAACCGTTCGCAGGCCGCGCGGGAAGAGCTGCTGCTGGATACGCGTCTGGCGCTTCGCGAGCTGGGGGAGGAGGACGAGTCAATCTTCGTTTTCTCGTTCTACCCGGATACGATAACCCTCAAGGAGGTCGGCGACCCGCTGGAACTGGGCCGCTTCTTCCGGCTCGACGACGGTTCGCTCGAGGCGAAGATCATCCTCGCCCAGGGCCGGCAGAACACCAATTACGATATTTACCTCTACGCCTGCCATCCGTTCTTCCTGCAGGGTTACTGCACGATGACAAACGGCGAGAACACGGCCTTTGTGCCGATCATGGAGTTTTTGACCGGCCGTGGATTTCCGGGCTATATGGGATACAATTCCGACTCGGAGGTCTTTGCGCATATTTTGCATTACACGCAGCGGCAGCTCGGCTATCCGTTGACATATTATAAGGACGTGATGACTCCGCTGAGCGAGTCGGAGATCGATTCAAGGAAAGACGCGGCGGCGCTGCGCCTGATGAGACGCTCCTTAAGGCCGCTCTGCATCGACGGACCTAACTGCATCATCGGTTTCACGCCGGACGGCTCGGTATTCATGACCCAGGACGCCAAGAAGCTCAGGCCCGGCGTGGTCGGCGGTGTCCCCGGCAAGTACGCGCTGATGAGCGAAGAGTGCGGCGTTGACGAAGCCGTACCGGAGCGCGACAGGACACAGGACTTCTCACCCATGAAATACGACATGGCGATCATCAGGCCGGGTGCCGGAGAGCTGGTTCAATGGAGCCAGCTGACGCCCTGAGTCCGGATACCAAGAGGAACTGACATGGAACCAGCTGACATACTAGATCAGAACCATGAACTCTCATTAAGAGAGTTCCCATATATCATCCGCTGGCGCGACGACCGCTGCACGCGCTGCGGGCGCTGCACGGCGGTCTGCCCGGTTAACGCTATCGAGGCGGCGCCGCATGTACACCGGCGCGTTTTCTCCGAAGGCGGTACGCCTGATCCGAAAACGACGCGTGAGATAGTCCATGTCGTCCGGCAGGTCACCGACATCGAACGCTACTGCACCGGGTGTGGCACCTGCACGCTGGTCTGTCCCAACGAGGCCATCGAGCCTGAATACAACCCGCGGAACAAGTTCCTTACTTACAAGAACACGGGCGGTGTACCATTCCGCCGCGGCGGGCGCCGAAACGACCCGTCGCCGTCGACGGTAGACCAGCTAAAATTCACCAGGATATCAATGCTCACCGACCCGGCGCTGGACGCCGGCCGCCACGAGTTCCGCATCCGAACGCTGCTAGGCCGCAACCTGCCGCCGGAGGAGCTGCCGCTGAAGAAGCGAGGCGACCGCATGGTGGTCAGCCGGACGGAGGATGGTTTCATACCGCCGGTGCGCGAGATATATCCGATCCGCATCGGTTCGATGAGCATCGGCGCGCTTTCACCGCATATGTGGGAGGGCCTCGCCATGGGCGTCGCCTACCTCAACGAGGTCGAGGGCATGCCGGTTGTCATGTGCACCGGCGAGGGTGGCATGCCGCCGCGCCTGCTCAAGAGCCGCTTCGCCAAATATTTTATCCTGCAGATCGCGTCCGGCTATTTCGGCTGGGACGAGATAATACACGCCATCCCCGAGATGACCGAGGACCCGGCCGCCATCGAGATCAAGTACGGCCAGGGCGCCAAGCCGGGCGACGGTGGCCTGCTGATGGCGTACAAGGTACTCAAGCTGATCGCGCAGATCCGCGGCGTACCCGAGTTCGTCGACCTGGCCTCGCCGCCGACGCATCAGACCAAGTATTCCATCGAGGAAGCCGTGGCCAAGATGATCCAGTCGATGTCGATGGCCTGGGGTTTCCGCGTGCCGGTATATCCGAAGATCTCCGGAACCAAGACGGCGATGGCGGTATTGAATAATCTGGCGAGGAACCCTTATGCCGGCGGGCTCTGCATCGACGGCGAGGACGGCGGCACCGGCGCGGCGTACAACGTCTCCATGGACAAGATGGGGCATCCGATCGCCTCGAACATCCGTGACTGTTACCTCGACCTTGTGGCGCAGGGCAAGCAGAACGAGCTGCCGCTGATCGCCGCCGGCGGCATGGGCAAGACCGGCAACCTGGCGGCCAACGCCGCCGCCATGATCATGCTGGGCGCCTCCGCCGTGGACATGGGCAAGCACATCATGCAGGCGGCCGCCTGGTGCTTCGGCGACGAGTACAACCGCTGCAACCTGTGCAACACCGGCCGCTGTCCGCGTGGCATCACGACGCAGGACCCGAAACTCTACCGCCGGCTCGACCCGGATGTGGTCGCCCAGCGCGTGGTCGACGTCTTCAAGAGCGCCGACGTGGAACTGAGGAAAATATTCGCGCCACTGGGACGCAGCACCGAGTTGCCCATAGGCATGTCCGACGCTTTGGGCGTGGCCGACGAGTCAATCGCCGAGCGGCTGAAAATAAGTTACGTCTGTTAAATGATCATCAACGGCAACATAAAAGGCGAGCGGGTCTCCTCCAAGGAACTGGAAGAGCAGATCCAGCATGCCGTAAACAGGGGCGAGCGCTCTTTCACCGTCCACGCCAATGGCCAGCACGGCATCGGCGGACGCATCTGGCCGCAGGATAAAAAGGTCAGGCTGAC
>JBAZZU010000069.1:0-3004 GCA_041658605.1 Thermoleophilia bacterium
TGAGGGTGACTGAGCGGGCTTTGGGCATCGGTTCTCCTTCAGGTTGAAAGGCCCTGCTCTTCCGCCTCCGCCTTCGCAGCAGCCAGGAGGTCGAGGAGGGCTCCGTAGTCCAGTTTCTTGAGGCGGGTTCGGAGCCTGGCGATGGAGTCGGCGTTCTTCAGGGCTCGGAGGCCCTGGGTTTCCTTCGCAGCGGTCTTGGCCTTCGTTTCGAGGTCGTAGACCTTCACCTCCATCCGGTCTTCCGCAGCCAGGAGATCGACGTAGGCGATGCCCTTTTCGCGTGGCAATCGGGTCTGGATTTCTGCGAGCCGCATCCGGGCCCGCTCAAGGGGATCCGACGGGACAACCAGTTTCGGGGCCGTCTCGTAGTCATTCCGCTTGACCTGCTCGGCGAGAAGTTCCAGGGCCTTCGGTGCGCCCCTCTTTGCGCCTGCGAGCATGGCGGCCTGCCCGGCCTTCCGGAATGCAGTCTGAGCCGCGACTATCTCCCGATACCGCGCCCTGTCCGGGCCCTTCGTTTCAGGCTTGGCTTTCCGGCCCCGCGAGATCCAGCCCCGGGCTACGGTGTACGGAATGTCCGCCGCCTCGCACGAGTCCTTGAGCGTCAGGCCGAGCCTGAGGCACTCCAGGAAGGGGGCGGTGGGTTCATGGGGCATGGAATTGCCTACAACGGTCCGACTTGCTGTTCTATCGCGGCGCGAATCTCAACTGTAGGGCGCCATAGTCCAAGTGCCCCGTGACACAGAATGGGATCGATTTCTAAAGCTTGAGAGCATCGAAGGCAAACCGGACCCATAGCCCAAGGTGAGTTTGCCGTTTCGGCCAGGGGGATACCGGGTTCCATCCAGCATAGTCCGATGATGGCTCCCCGCGGTAAATGTCTCAAATCCTCACCCGGCGCGAGCTGCTGGGCAAGATCGGCCAGGGGATGATCGGCCAGGCCGGCATGGATGGCGATCCATCGGCCGTGGTCTACCCCTGGATCCCGCGAGCGGTTCTCGAAGCTCTTGAGCCCGCGGGCGAGTAGCGTCGCCCAGGGCTGGCGTACTGTCAGGCAGCGCAGGTCGCTGCGCAAGGGCGCGGCCAAGTAGGCGCTCCTCGTCTCGCCAGTAACCGATCTGAAAATATCAAGCTGCGAAAGCTCCCTATCCGTCAGCGCCACCTGCACGCGGTGGCGGAGAAGAGCGGCGGGGAGGCGGCGGGGAGGGGCCATGGCCCAAGGATAGCATACGTCAGCTATCGGCGCAAGCAGAATTCGACATCGCCTACCAGCCGAGCAAGCCCTCCTCGACTGCCGGCCCGGTGAAGCGAAACGACGCCGTCGGCCGCAGCGAGGTAGTAGCCCCGGCATGAGGCCAGTTTTTCGATCGGTGGACTGTCGCTGCCGCACGAATACAGGTCCAGTTCTTCGAGGCCGGCAAGGAACTCAAAAGCCCCGTATGGGCGGTTGTACCAATAATATCCCTACCCGCAGCGGACATGCAGCCGCAGATATAATTAAGAACCGCCATTCCAATTCCCACTCCTTGATACTGGGGCAATACAACCAACCGACAATTGCGCCATTGATTAGCATGAAATCGGGTATGCAGAAAGTCCGCCTGAGCCGAGTACCATACCACGGGCTCGTCTCCGATGTAACCAACCCAGCAATGCGCTGCGGACGGATGGGATGCTGTCAGATAGTGATGAGGCGCGAAGTAGTTCCAGGCTTTTGGAATTGCCCTAACGAGTGTAATTTCAATCGGGGGCCTTCCTTGAAGTGCCCTCCAGTTGAAAGGGCGCTGTGCGTCTCCGAGGTCCAACACCCAATCAGGATCAAGCCACGGCTCCACGTCATAATGACAGGTAACAGCCACGAATTGCCTTTTCATCCGTCGCACAGCCTTTGCTACAGCCGCGCTGCATATCTGCGCAACCTGCCGGTCGACAACGGACGTGAACTCGTCCACCACGACCATCCCGTCGTTCTCGGCAAGCGCCCGGGCCAACGTCGCCCGAAACTGCTGGCCGGTGGACAGAACGTAGAAAGGGCGCAGCCACTCCGGCACCGACCCGAACCCGACCGACGACAGCAGGCCCGAGGCCGCGTTCGTCGCCATGGCTTCGGGAAAGGCGTCGAGAATGCAGGCGTCCGCCGGCCACTCGAATCCGGTTACCACCTTGGACCCGAACAGCTCCTTTGCAATCGTAGTCTTGCCAGACCCGGAAGGCCCGACGATCAAGCCGATGGACCATTCCTTCTCCTCTATCGGAATGTCCAGGTGCCACTCTACCCGGTGGCCTGCGTCTGGCTGGACATCGAAAAGGCTGCTGATCTGGAGAGCCCTTCCGGTCTTCCTGATTTTCGATTCCCTTACAAGTTCCACGCGCGGCATTCCAACTCCTCTTCGGTGAATCGTTCGAGTAGCTGTCTCTGTTGTAGCTCGTCTTTGCACGTCACCAGAATCGCATAGGTGCCCTGGACGGCCTGAATGGTGGGTGCGGTAGGGGGCTCGATGGCCGCAAGCAGCGCGTCAAGTTCCTCCTGGTTCCACCCGAGCCCTTCCGTATCCACCTCGGCGAGCAGGGCCTTGAGGGCTTCGTCGTCCCAGGTCGCAAGTTCGGCGGAGCGGTTTAGGATGAGGGCAAGGCGGGCAGCGTCGACTCCGTGAGCGTCCACCTCGCAGACCTGGACTTCCTCCATGCCCAGCGCCCGGCACTCGCCCAGGGTGCAGTTGCCTCCGATGACCCGGCCGGTTCCGCGCTCGACGACGAGAACCTGGACCTGGCCGAACTCCTTGAGGCTGCCGGCGACGACGAGGCGGTTCGGCTCGGGGTGCTTGCGTGCGTTCGCCGGGTCTTCGTGGAGGTCGGCGAGGTGGGCGACATGGAAGGTCGGGGGGTTCATGGGTTGCGGGTCCAGGGGAGAAGGTCGGCGAGGGGGAGGGAGTTGGGGAGGGTCATGTCAGAATCCGCTTAGGGGTTTTTCAGACTGCGCGCGCGCACAGGTCGACACCAAAAC
>JBAZZU010000070.1:0-2842 GCA_041658605.1 Thermoleophilia bacterium
CATACTTCTCGATAAGCCGTGCAGCTCCGATTGTGAGACCCGGATACATCATAAGGGCCTGATTGGCCGCGACGAATTGCTCCGTGGTAGCGAGGTAGATAACACTGGGGAGCCCCTGTCCCCCCATATCCTGAGGAACCGGCAGGGCTGCCCAGCCGCCTTCGCAATAATGGCCGTAAGCCGCGTGGAACGATTCAGGCACCTTCACCTGTCCGTTCTCTAGAACCACCCCTTTGGCATCCCCATCCGCGTTGGTGGGGGCAAGCTCCTTTTCGGCCAGCTTCTGAGCAGCGTCCAGAACCATGTCGAACATCTCTCGCGAGAACTCCGTGTATGGTTCCGATTCGCAAAGCTCGTCGACTCTAAGCTGTTCATAAAGCACGAATTTGACATCGCGCTCATCAACAAGAAGATTAGCCATTATTCTCACTCCTCCTTCGAGTGTTCCCAGGAACACAGCTTAAGATCCAGAACTTGAGTCGGACCCCCCTGGGCCCTAACCATTTTTGTTTGAATTTCAACCTTGTTAAAATCGATTCAGACTCGCTCTGTTAGCTGAGTTAATCCGAGTCTCGCCGGGTGTGGCAATTGTTGATTCTAGAATCATTTAACACCTTGTAACCTAATATCTCAAGAAAAAAAATTCCTTATTCAATCGGTGTATTTTGGGAAAGCCATTCACTGTGCGATATGCGCTATCTTGGCAAGTTGGTTCCATCGCGTACTGGCGGAATTCTCCTAGATTCAACAGCATTGTTTGGGAAGAAAACCGAGCAAATCCCATTACTTCTATGATATACTGCTTGCCAGAAGTAATGGCCAGTTTACGATCCGTCACCCCGGCGAAAGCCGGGGTCCAGAACGTATTTAAGAGACTGGATTCCGGCTTCCGCCGGAATGACGGCACTTGGCCCACGTGAATCGGCCAAAACCTTTGGCAACCTCTACATGGTACTCAAGCGCCAGGGTTCAGCTCCTCAAAAGCGAATCCAATCCGATAGCATGGAGGGGGTTTCATGTCCGCAGAGAAAGCCCACGCCCTTGGGATCATCATACAAATGCTGGTGGTGGGGCTGGTCTATGTGGCGGGACCTTTACAAGGCATTGCTAACGCCACCGACAAGAATCAGCCTGCTGTGGAAGCAGCCGACGAAGATGATTTCGAGGAAAGTGCAGAAGAGTATGGAGTAACGAAACAATTGACGCCATTGACTAGTAGTGCGATTCATAAATAGCTTTGCAGTCTAAACGAGCACTTCGTCCAGCCTATATTTCCACCGGAAAACGACTGGTGATTCGTTGATTTCGTTGATGTATCGGTAGAGCCGTTGAATGAGCTCGTCTTTGGACGCTACGCGCAGACTCCTCAGAAAAGAACGGGCCATCTTGCTGAAGAAGATCTCTACCATATTGAGCCACGATGCGTGCTTGGGCGTGAAGACGAATTCGAAACGACCTGGTCGTCCTGCCAACCACTTCATAGTCTCCTTGGAGATATGTGCTGAATGGTTGTCAAGCACCACCTTGAGTTTCCAGTCCGAGGGATAATAGTGGTCTATTTCCTGCAGAAATTCTATGAATTCCCGACTTCGGTGCCGGTCTCTGACCAGAGCATGAACGTGTCCGTCGTGAAGGTCAAAGCCAGCCATAAGACTGACGGTCCCGTACCGCTTGTATTCGTAGTCGCGTCCCCAAGCTGGATATTTGTGAGGCACCGGGGAGAGGTCCGCCGCGACGTTTGCAATGGCCTGGATTCCGGGTTTCTCGTCGTAGGATATGGTTGTTTCCCGTCGATTCTCATTCTTCTCGGGAGTCTGACGAAATACCTCGATCTCTTTGTACGTCACGAGTACCTGTGCCATCTTCTCTGGGAACTCCGGGTCGCGTTTCTCCAGGTAGTAGGAAGTCTTGTGGGGCCTGATGTCATGCTCTTTGAGAATCCTCTGGACGGTAACTTTCCCGGCTTTGCGGAGAGCCGGATGCCCTGCGGCTTCAGCATTCTTGCGCACGTGCTTGGCCAGGTGACTGTGGGTCCACGTCTCAGCGGCATAGCCGTAATCCGTCGGCTTGGAACAAGCCACAGAGACCAGCCATGCCTTGTCATCGGCAGTTATGATATTCGGTCGTCCCGGCCGCCTCAAATCCCTGATGGCTGCCTGGGGTCCGGCACACAAGGCTTTGGTAATGCACAAGTCCACCGTGGGACGACTCACTCCGAAAGCGCGCGCAATGGCACTCTTGTTTTCGCCTGCCTCATAGGCCAAGAGAATCCTTGCTCGCGTAACCTGGTCGTAAGGTTCTGTCCGTGAGACGCTCAACTGACGCAACTTCTCCATCTCTTCGGCGCTCAGATCGATTCTTGGGCGCGCTTGTTTCGCGGTCATCGCGCATCCTCCTCATAAGAGAATGCGCCCTGTTATCTTATTCCGCGATCATTGTAAACTTAAATATGGATCGCTCTACTAGTATTCTCGGGCAAACACCACCAGGGTGGTCTGTCCCAGGGACAGGTCACTTCGACTTCTTTACAGCTTTTTTCAGGGACTTAGGTGCGGTGAGACGTGGTGCTTTGGTAGCAACGATCCTTTTCTTGGCCACCTTCTTCACAACCGAGAAAGTCCTTCCCAGCCTGATCTCCGTGTTTTCGTTAAGGTTTTGGCGTATCTCCTCTATAAGAGACTTGAAAAACTCTTCAACGACTTTCTTGTCCACATTTCTTTTTTCAGCAATCTGGGCTGATAGTTCAGACTCTGTCAGTCTGCGGGTCGTCAAGATCTTGGATTTAGCTTCGATCCAATCTATACAGACATCAGCGCCGTTGGGCCACTGGACCCCGCCAAAC
>JBAZZU010000071.1:0-2803 GCA_041658605.1 Thermoleophilia bacterium
GTTCCGCGTTCCCCGTTCCGCCTTCAGTTCACGTTTTGATCGTCGAAGACAGCCCGGAGGTGGACGGGCGTTTCCGCGCGGCGAGAGCGACGCAGTCCGACTGGCGCTCCGCGTTTTTCAATCAGCGGTTGCCTTTAATCGGCGAGTTCGGCGAAATAAACCCCTTCCGCCATCAACGCCTCCGGGAATTGGCAATATTCGCAACGGAATCCCGCGCGCTGCCGCACCGCCGTCCTGAGCCGCGCGTGCATGGGCGCAACCTAAGCCGCCGCCTTCGTCTGCCGCAGCGACCGCCGGGCTTTGGACTTGAAAAATTCCAGCGCGCTGCCGACGGCCAGATAATCCTCCAACTCGCGTTCCTCTGGCGCAGTGAGTTGTCCGGCCCGCGCTTTGGCCGACAACACGTCGGCCCGATCCAAGTCCGGCCCCGACAGCCTCAGCCGCAAAAGGGCCCGGGCTTCGGCTGCGGACAACGTGCCCGTTTCCGGCTCAATCGTCCGTTTCCAGATGCCCACGGCGGCGCCCCCGCTAATCACTGCGTTCATGCGCTTTTACCTAGCCTGGATTTCCATGAGAGATATTCGCCTAACAATGGCAGGGTAATTTACTGATTCTTCCTTCAGGTATTTCCTTCGTCCCGAGGCCCGTTTTCTCTGTGGTGCTGTGGGTTTGCCCGCCCCTGCGCTTAAATCTTCACAAATCGCTCCATCGATTATCACGTTAGAGAAACAGTATATCCAAAGCCATATTGCATAAGGACACGTGTATTGATAGCCCAGGTTCTAATATTCGCAAGAGATGTCGAAACATCCTAGTTTATCGAGAAATACGGCCCTTTATGCCAATTTAGATAGCACATCCCCTGGTATGATCTCCCGCGCTTGACACAGCCAATGGTATAGTGTAATCATGTAATATGATTATAAATAAACCATTAATACTAACTAACCCGGAACGGTTCTTCCTCGAACCCAAACCACCCAAGCAGCGCCAATACGAAGCCCTGCGGGCTTTTTATGTCGATCATCGCCCCTCAGCTCAAGTCGCCCGCGATTTCGGTTATTCTCCCGGCGCCTTCCGCGTCCTCTGCCATGAATTCACCCATGCCACCGAGCCCACTTTCTTTCTTACAACTCGCCGAGGCCCGCGTTTCCAACCCAGGAAGTCAGCCGCCCGAGAGATCATTATCTCCCTGCGCAAACAAAATCTTTCCATTTATGAAATCAGCCAATCCCTCAAAGATCAAAAGCTCTCTTTGAGCTCGACCGCCGTCAACGAGGTCCTGCGGGCCGAAGGCTTCGCTCCGTTACCCCGCCGCCGGGATGAGGAACGGCCCCAAACTCCTCGCCCCACCCTCGAAGCGGTCGCCGACGCGCGGCAGTTTTCTCTGGCCCCGCGACACTTCTTCACCTGCTGTGGCGGCCTGTTCCTCTTCCTGCCGGACCTGGCTTGCTTGTCGGTGGCCACCTTGGCCGAAACCGCCCGCTTGCCCGGCTCCCGGATGATTCCCGCAGCCCATGCCTTGCGGGCCTGCCTGGCGCTCAAGCTCTGGTCCATCGAGCGCAAAAGCCACATCATGCGCCTGATCGACGACGGGGGGTTGGCCCTGTTCTCCGGCTTGAATGCCAGCCCCAAGAAAAGCTTCCTCAGCGAGTATTCCTGCCGCATCGCACCCGCCCAGACCCAGCGACTCCTGGGAGCGTGGCATGACCAAGTGCTGGGCCGTCATTTGTGGGGGGGAGACTCCTTCAACCTGGATTTTCACTCCGTGCCCTATTATGGGGAGCATCCGGTGGTGGAGTCGCACTACGTGTCCATGCGCAGCCGCAGCCAGCCGAGCATCTTGGTGTTTTTGGCTCAAGACCAAAAAAGCCAGACCTTCTGCTACTCCAACGCCGACCTGCGCAAAGGGGAGCAAGCCCATGAAATCTTCGCCTTCATCGACTTCTGGGAAAAGGCCCACGGACAGAAGCCTCGTCAATTGGTCTTTGACTCCAAGCTGACCACCTATGCCAACCTGGCGCGCTTGGATCAGATGCACATTGGCTTTATCACCTTGCGGCGGCGTTTCCCCAAGTTGCTCCAGGAAGTCTATGCGCTGCCTCGCTCGGCTTGGCGGCAGGTGGAGTTGGACGTGCCAACCCGCAAATACCGCACTCCCCGCGTCTTCGAGCAAGAAGTGCAACTGGAAGGCCATCGGTTTCGCCAGCTCTTCATCCTGGATTTGGGCCACGAGGAGCCGACCATTCTGCTGACCAATCAATTCCGCGCTTCGGTGGTGGGCCTCATCACCCGTTATGCCCAGCGCATGCTCATCGAGAACAGCCTCAGCGACGCGGTGCGCTTTTTTCATATGAATGCCCTCAGTTCGGCGGTGGGACTCAAAGTGGACTTTGACATGGCCTTGCTGGTGGTCGCCAGCGGGCTCTATCGGCTGCTGGCGCAGCGCATGCGCGGCTATGCCGATGCCCATGCCCGCCGGGTCTTCAGCGACTTGGTGGATATCCCCGCAGAAGTGTATGTGACCCCGAAGGAAGTTCGCGTCGAGTTACATCGGCGGACCCATCTGCCGATCCTGCTGGCGTCGGATCTGTTCGATAAGCCGGTGGAGATTCCGTGGTGGGAGGGCCGACGATTGCGCCTGACGACTTATACAGGACGTTGAACGTTTTCAAAGCGCGAAACCTGATGCCGCAGCCCTTGTCACATGACCTCCTCGCTCGTAAAATCAACCCGTATTGGAGCGGAATGTTAGCCTAATTGTTTTCCGTGGAAATCCAGGCTAGCCTGGATTTCCATGAGA
>JBAZZU010000072.1:0-2779 GCA_041658605.1 Thermoleophilia bacterium
AGGCTGGAACCGCCGTTCCAAAGCCGGGTCCTTCTCGATGTATTTCTTATACTCGTCCAAAGTGGTCGCGCCGACGGTCTTTAGCTCGCCGCGGGCCAAAGCCGGCTTCAATATGTTGCTGGCGTCAATGGCGCCTTCAGCCGCCCCGGCGCCGACAACGGTATGCAGCTCGTCAATGAATAGGATAATCTCGCCTTCCGCTTTGCGGACTTCCTCGACCGCGCCCTTCAGGCGCTCCTCGAACTCGCCCCGGTATTTCGAACCGGCGACCATGCCCGCCAAATCCAGCGACATGACGCGCTTGCCCCTCAGGATGTCGGGGATTTCACCGTTAACGATATTGAGGGCGAGTCCTTCGACAATAGACGTCTTGCCGACGCCCGGTTCGCCGATTAAGACCGGGTTATTCTTTGTCCGGCGCGATAGGATCTGAATGACGCGTTTGATTTCGTCCTTTCGGCCGATGACGGGGTCAATCTTGTCCTCTTCGGCCAGCGTTGTGATGTCACGCGCGTATTTCTTGAGCATGACGCGGCCGGCGTCGCCCGCCGCGCCCTGGGCGCCGCGGATGATGTTAAGGGCTTGATAAACTTTGTCCGGCGTCAGGCTCAGGTCTTTCAAAACCAAACTGCCCGTGCCGCCTTCCTTGAGTATTCCCAGCAACAGATGCTCGGTCCCGATAACGTCGTCGCCTAACGTCTGCGTCTCTTCGAAGGCCAGATCCATGGCCTTTTTCGCCTTCGGGCTGATGAACATGGACCCGATACCGCCGTTTTCGATCGGCGTCGCGGCCGCTGACGTGCCGAGGGTTACCGCCTGGTTTGCCCGCGTGCGCGCTTCGCCTATGTCTATTTTGGAAAACTCCAGGATCTGTGAAACCACGCCGTCGGTTTCGGCCAGCAGGCCGACCAGCAGGTGCTCGGTATCGAGCATGTTGGCCCCGGACCTTCTCAAAACGTCCTGGGCGATTGCGATGGCTTCCTGCGCTTTTTCCGTAAATTTGTTAAACATATATATCACCCCTACCTAAATCAGGTATATTATTTACTATTTCTTAATTAATATTTAGAGAGGCCTCCCGGCCTGTGCCTGACGATCTCTCTTGAGTAGCTTCTCTTAATCCTTTCAATTTCCTGTTCCATTTCCGTTTCCAATCGGTCGCGTTTCTCCTCAATCTCGACGACCAGGTCTTCCAGATGAGCCAGCCGCTCGCGCATTTCGATGATCAGCCGGGCCCCGGCAAGATTAACGCCAAGGTCCTGCGTTAGTTCTTGAATCTCCAGAAGCCTCTTGATGTCTTCGTCCGAATAGCGCCGGCTTTTTCCCCCTGTTCGCTTCGGCGACAGCAAACCGACTCTTTCATACATCCTTAATGTCTGGGGATGCATTCCAACCATATGGGCTGCCACGCTGATTACGTAAACGCCGTCAAATTCTTTGTTATCGTGTGATTCCGTCATTGCGAGGAGCCTCGTCTTTCAGCGACGAAGCAACCTCACCTCCTAACTTAGATTTCGTCTTACGTCTTCCTTAACCGCTTTTTCCAACCTGGTTAAAAGTTCCTTTTCCTCCGCGCTCAGCTTGGACGGTACGACCACCTTCAATCGCACGAACATGTCGCCCCGCCCCAGACCTTTCAATCTCGGGGCACCTTTGCCGCCGATCCTTAAGACCTGATCCGACTGAGATCCGGGCGGTACTTTAAGCGTCACGCTGCCGGTCAAAGCGGGCACTTTTATCTTCGCGCCCAAGGCTAGCTCCGGGTATGTCACCGGCAGATTAAGCCAGATATTGGCGCCGTCCCGCTGGAAATACTTGTGCGGCGCGACTTGGGTGACCACATATAGATCGCCCGAAGGTCCGCCGCGGAATCCCGCTTCGCCCTTGCTCTTTACGCGGACGGTCGAACCCGTCTCAACACCCGCGGGAATCTTGACCGTCAGGTGCTCTGTAACGCCTATCCGTCCGGTTCCCCGGCAATCAGGGCAAGGTTCCTTGATAATCCGGCCTGTACCGGCGCAATTGCGACACGGCTGCTGGATGCTGAAGAATCCCTGCGTCTGCGATACGACGCCGCGGCCGCCGCACAAAGTGCACACCTCCGGGCTGGTGCCAGCTTTGGCTCCAGAGCCTCCGCAAGCCTTACAATCCACCTCATGGGTAACGCCGATTTTTACCGCCGTTCCCCTAACCGCGTCGTCGAACGTCATCCTAAGGTTGTAATAGGTATCGCGGCCCCGCTCCGGTCCCCTGGCGCGCGTCCGGGCGCCGCCGCCCGTGAACATGTCAAAGATGTCGCCGAAAATATCGAAACCGCCCTCGCCGCCGCCGCCGTAATTTTGCCACTGTTCATAGCCTTGACCGGCGCTTGGGCCTCCGTTGCCGAAATACCTGACGCCACGGTCGTAGTCAGCCCGCTTTTTGTCGTCCCCCAGCACTTCGTACGCCTGAGAAACCTCTTTGAACGTTTCCTCCGCCGCTTTGTCGCCGGCGTTCGCGTCGGGATGGTGTTTCCGGGCGAGCTTGCGGTATGCTTTTTTTATGTCTTCCTGGGTCGCGTCTTTGGCCACACCCAGAACTTCGTAGAAATCCCTAGCCATCGTTTTTCGCGATCTTCACCATGGCGGGACGGATAACCATTTCTCCGAGCGTATAACCTTTTCTAAGAACCTCTATCACGTGCTCGTCCTCGTGCTCGTCCGACGGTTCCTGCATGATTGCTTCGTGCAGATTCGGATCGAACGGCTCGCCGTAGGCTTCTATCTCGGTGACGCCTTCG
>JBAZZU010000073.1:0-2677 GCA_041658605.1 Thermoleophilia bacterium
AAAGTCATAAACGCCGTGTTTGCCCTCGTCTGACTGCATCTCCAGGTCGATGGCCGCCTGGCCTTCAAACTCGATCTCGTCCCTGACGCCGATCAGGGCTGAGACCGCGTCGAAAAGCCGGCCGGCACTTGAGGTCATGGGAGACAACAAACCTTTCTTTACCTGTTTCTTCATTATCTCGGTTTCGACAGGATCGAGCCGCTTTTTGAACGGCAGATCGAGTTTTTCGTACTCGTCGCCGAATATCGTGTAGAGGTAAGAGAAGGCCGTTCGATACGGCTTCTCAACCGCCACGTCCCCGCCAGGCAGCCGGAACGGCCGCAAGTGCGCCGCCCTGGTAAAGCCCTTCCAATCGGCAATCAGGAACTCGCCGCCCCAGATAGTGCCGTCCGTTCCGTAGCCGGTACCGTCAAAGGCAACGCCGATGACCTTGTCGCGGACGTGGTTCTCCACCATGCAACTGACGATGTGCGCGTGGTGATGCTGGACTTCGACCAGCGGCTCTATCCCCAGACTGTGCGCGAATTTCGTCGAGAAATATTCCGGATGCATATCGCAGGCAATAATCTCCGGTTTGACCCGGAAAAGCTGCTCGTACAGCTCCAGCGTGTTCTCGAAATGCTCGAACGTTTCCATGTTCTCCAAATCCCCGAGGTGCTGGGAGACGAAAGCATAAGCGTCTTTGAGTAGGCAAAAAGTACTCTTTAGCTCACCGCCGACAGCCAGGATTTCCTTCTTGGCCTTGAATGGCAGATGGACGGGGTAAGGCGCGTAGCCGCGCGCCCGTCGAACCATCACGACATGCCGGTCCACAACCCGTACGACCGGGTCGTCGTAGCGGGAGTAGATGTCGCGGTCGTGCAGTAGATAACCGTCGGCGATGTGCTCCAACCGGCGAATGCCTTCCTCGTTCTCCGCCGCGATCGGCTCTTCGCTTAGATTGCCGCTGGTCATTACCAACACCAATCCGGAGTCATACATTAGCAGATGATGCAGCGGCGTATAGGGCAACATGACGCCCAGGTAATTATTATTCGGCGCGATACTCGAAGCCAATGTGTTCTTGGGCTTCTGTTTTAGCAGGACGATCGGCCGTTCCGGCGACATAAGAAGGTCCCGCTCCGTAGCGTGCACTTCACAGAATTCCTCGACCTCTTCCAGGTTGGCCATCATGACGGCCAGCGGTTTCCCGTAACGCCTCTTCCTCGTTCTTAACCGGCCAACAGCGTTCTCGTTCTCCGCGTCACAAGCCAGCTGGAATCCCCCGAGACCTTTGACGGCGACAATCTTGCCTTCCTTGAGCATCGCGATGGCCTGTTCAATGGCTTGCTCCCCCTCACCTTTAACAAACGTCAGTTTCGGCCCGCAGACCGGACAGGCGTTAGGTTGGGCGTGAAAACGGCGATTGTTGGGATTGTCGTATTCCGCCTGGCATTGGGGACACATAATGAACTTGTTCATGGTCGTCTTCGGCCGGTCGTAAGGCATGTCTTCGATAATGGTGAACCTGGGGCCGCAGTTGGTGCAGTTGGTGAAGGGATAACGGAAGCGACGATCGGCCGGGTCGAAAAGTTCCGCGGCGCACTCGTCGCACGTAGCGATATCCGGGGACACCAGCTGGAACAAGTCGGGTTTTTCCAGGCTCGGTTTGATGACAAACTCGGAGTCTCCCTGGACATGCATTATGCGCGGGCTGATTGAATCGACCGCGGCCCGCGGCGGCGCGCTGTGCTTAATCCCGTATCTGAACGCTTCCAGATCTTTAAGCTCGCCTTCGACCTCGATCTCCACGCCTTCGCCGGTGTTTAAGACAAACCCCGCCAAGCCGTGTTTATGCGCCAGCTGATAAACAAAAGGCCTGAATCCGACCCCTTGAACAACACCTTTAACTAATAACCTAATACGTTCTTTAGCCATTACAATTCGATGATTCGGCCTGTTATGCCCGAATCATCGACCTCCAACATCCCGATAGACAGCTCGTGTGAGAAACGGTGATCGGTCGCCGTCCCCGGGTTGAAAAACAACACCCCGTCGATCACTTCGTTCATGGCGTGATGGCTGTGTCCAAAAACGATCGCGTCTACTTTCTCCCCCTCAAATTGTTTCTTCACCCAGTCAAGTAGGTTGCCGGGCGCGCCGTAACCGTGCGTTAAGCCTATTCTGAATTTCCCCGCTTCAACAATGGTCTTATGGGGCAGTTCCGCGCAGACGTCCAGATGATCCATGTTGCCGCAGACGGCGATAACCTTTGATAGTCTGGCTAACGATTCCAGTACCGATAATGACACGCTATCTCCGGCGTGTAGAATCATATCCACGCCGCGGAACTCCGCGAATACGCGCTCAGGCAACTTATCCGTTACTGAAGGTATGTGAGTATCGCTGATGACGCCGATTCTCATTCCGTCCTGCCGAACTCAAAAACCGCCAAGCCGATCATCAATACGCCGAAACCGATGATGACCGCGAGGTCCCGCCAAATCGGATAGGTGTTAACTCCAATGACCGTATACCTCATAATATCGACACCATAGGACAACGGATTCATTTCAACCAGCATTTTCATCCATGTCGGCAGGTTCTGCAGCGGAAACATGGCGCCGCTCAGAAAGAACATCGGCATCAAGAAGAAGTTCATGATCATCTGAAACCCTTCCATGGACTTCATTCTGGC
>JBAZZU010000074.1:0-2673 GCA_041658605.1 Thermoleophilia bacterium
AGCAACTTGAGACACAGATGCGAACCGATAAAACCGGCCCCGCCGGTGACTAAAACCGTACCCAAAAGACCTCCGCAACATCATAATCAAGCAGAAAGACAGCAGTATTATACCACTTCAAGCAGGGCAATCGAAGCAGAGAAGGTTTAGGACGGACGCCGTCTTAGTTGTTGCATTTACTTTTTAAGTACTCTTCCAGAGGTTTTCCTAAGTCCTGGCGTTCCAGGGCGAGTTCGATGTTCGCTTTCAACCAGTCGAGCTTATTCCCTATGTCGTAGCGGCGACCGGTAACTTCATAAGCGTAGATATCCTGTTTCTCAAGTAATAGCGATAAGGCGTCCGTGAGCTGAATCTCACCGTTCTTGCCCGGCTCTGTTTGTTCAAGAGCCGTAAAAATCTCCGGCGTCAATACATAACGCCCGAAAATCGCCAGGTTTGACGGGGCCTCGTCTTTAGCCGGCTTCTCAATCAGCGATTTTATCTTAAAGATGCCGTCACTGTCGATCTTTTCCACATCTACAATGCCATAATTAGATACCTTTTCATCCGGCACCCGTTCGACGGCGATTACTGACGCCCCGTATTTCTTATAGTTGGCAACCAGCTCTTTTGTACAGGGCGTTTCGCACATCGTAATTGTGTCTCCGAGAAGAACCGCGAACGGCTGCCGGCCCACGTACTGACGGGCGCAATAAATCGCGTCGCCTAAGCCCAACTGGTGTTTCTGCCGGATATAATGGATATGAGCCATATCCGCCACGCGCCGGACCTCGGCCAGTAGCGCGTCGTTGTTCCCGCGCTCCAACAACTGTTCCAGTTCCAGGGTTTTGTCAAAATGATCTTCGATTGCTCGCTTACCGCGGCCGGTCACAATCAAGATATCGTCGATACCGGAGGCGACTGCTTCCTCGACTACATATTGAATGGTCGGTTTATCGACAACCGGTAGCATTTCTTTCGGTTGCGCTTTGGTGGCGGGCAAAAAACGGGTCCCAAGTCCCGCTGCCGGAATAACGGCTTTCATGCCAAGGCCTCCTTGATGATGGTTCCGCCCCTGGCCAGGAGCTGCTCGACGCGTGTCCGGCTGCCCGCTTCGGCGTAGATTCTGACCACGGCTTCGGTTCCGGACGGCCTGATCATCAACCAGCTGGCGTCCGCCAGGCAGAATTTGAAACCGTCCGTCGTATTTGTAGCGTCCACAACAACTCCGTCGAGCTCGCTCGGGTTGAATCGTTCAAGATACCCCAGTATAGCATCACGGTGATCCTCGTCTATCTCCACATCCGTCCGGTCGTAGAGAAAGACGCCGTGCTTTGTCTCCAGGTCGGCGTAAATTTGGCCCAAGGGTTTTCCGTAGTAGTTCATCATCTCCGTCAAGAGCGCCCCGATGAGCATGCCATCCCGTTCCGGCAGGTGTCCCTTGACGCCGATCCCGCCGCTTTCTTCGCCGCCGATCATAACATCACCGCCGATCATACGATCGCAGATATATTTGAAACCGATCGGCGTCTCGTGGAGGTGCAGGCCGTAAGCCGCGGCCATGAGGTCGATCAAGCCCGTGGTCGATACCGTCTTGACGACGTCTCCCGACAGGCCTTTCACCTCGTAGAGATATTGCAGGACGAGAGCGAAAATCCGGTGCGGGTTGATGAAGTCGCCGGTTACGTCGACGGCGTTGACCCGGTCGGCGTCCCCGTCCAACGCCACTCCTAGCGGGAATTCGACCGAAACCGCACGGCTCAGATCTTCCAGGTTGGCACCCAGCGGTTCGGGCGCCACTCCGCCGAAATAAGGATCCCGCCGGTCGTGAATCTCACGGACCAGACAGCCGGCTGCCTGGAAGAACTCCCGCAGATATCCCTGGCCGGCGCCATACATGGGGTCAACGACTACGCCCATTTGTTTGTTCCGGATTATGTCCGTATTGACCAGTTCGGCGAGACGGGCTAGATACGGGGTTTTCGGATCGAATAGCTCGATCGAGCCGTCGCGGACAGCTTCATCGAAATCAACAAGCAACGGCTGCCGGCCGGCGGCGATGTTTTTCCTTAAACATTTTTCTATCGCGCCCGTGGCCACGGGCGAGGCGGAACCGCCATAGGACGCCTTGAACTTGAGTCCGTTGTACTTATAAGGGTTATGGCTGGCGGTAAAAACAACGGCCCCGTCCGTTTTATGATCGACGACTGCGTAAGAAACAGCCGGAGTCGGAGCAAAAGAATCGGTCAGGAGAACTTTTATGCCGTTAGCGGCGGCCACGCAAGCAGCCTCTCGGGCAAACTTGTCGGAGAGAAAACGGGTGTCATAACCGATTACGAGTGTCGGCGTGGCCCCCTCACCTTTATCCTCTCCCCGCGGGGGAGAGGGATCTGGGGAGGCGCTCCCGTTTTTTGTCATCTGCGGTGTGGCCCCCTCACCTTTATCCTCTCCCCGCGGGGGAGAGGGATCTGGGGAGGCGCTCCCGTTTTTTGTCATCTGTGCTGCGGCGCCCTCGGTCGAAGAATATTTATTCTTTCTCTCCGCTCTACGCTCTCTGCTCTCTGCTAATACATAATCGCAGACTGCCTGCGTCACCAGGCGGACGTTATCGAACGTGAAGTCCGCGGCGATAACGCCGCGCCACCCGTCGGTGCCGAAAGTTATTTGTTTTATTCCGTTATCTGCCAATGGTTT
>JBAZZU010000075.1:0-2653 GCA_041658605.1 Thermoleophilia bacterium
CCGGCGGTCCGGAGGAATCGATGGAGAAGCTTGCCGCCGCCGGCGTCGGCACCGTGGTCGGAATGCACATAAGCGAGAAGAACCGGGAGGCGGCCGAGAAGCACAAGGTCAACGTCGTCATCGCGGGCCACAACTCCAGCGATTCGATCGGCATCAACCTTTTCCTCGACGAACTCGAGAAGAAGGGCGTCGAGATCATCCCGTGCTCGGGCCTGATCCGGATTAGCAGGGTGAAGAAGAAGAAGAAATAGCGGCTGGTACAGCGCCGTTTTACGAGCCGGCTGACCTCGGCTGGTGACTTGATAGTAACAAGCGAGGCCCGGCGGTTGCAGCTAGTCCGCGCCCTCGTTCTGTGGAGCCTGCACCGAACCCGGCGGACCGGCGACCGCGATCACGAATCTGTCGACACCCTGCCGCATCTTCTTCCCGGCTTTGGGTGACTGGTCGACCACAAGGTCGGCAGGCTTGGTCGGGTCCGACCTGAAAGTGATGTCCACATCCAGCCCCGTCGCCGCCAGGATCTTCCATGCCTCCGCGAACTTCAGGCCTGTGACGTTGGGCGCGGTTATATCCTTTGCCTGATGAATGGTGCATTTATCAGTCGGGAGGTGGCCCGGCAGAAAACTCCTGCTTTCTTTCGTCGGACACCAGGGATTCGCAATCTGGCCGGATACAACGCAGACCTGCACTTGCGCAAGGTCAGAGTTGGGCGGTTTATTGAAATCTCTGGCCGGAGTGTTCGCCAGCGCCTCGTTCATGTACGCGTTCCAGATCTGCGCCGGCCAGGCGCCGCCGGTGACGCGCACGCCGCGGATATCCTGCATCGACACCCTTTGGGCCGTATAACCGATCCATACTGTCGTCACCAGGTCCGGGGTGTAACCGGCAAACCAGGCATCGACGTGATCTTCGGTGGTGCCGCTCTTGCCGGCGCAGGGACGGCCGAGGTTGCTCCATTTACCGGTTCCGTTCATCGCGACTTTCTTGAGCACGCTGTTTACGTGATAGGCGATGACCGGATCGAGCGCCGGTGTCGGAACCGGCTTGTTCTCCTCAATGATTTTTCCATGCGCGTCGGTAATGAGCGAGATAGAAATGGGGTCAGGCCCGTCCCCGTTGAAATCGATGCTGCCAGTGATCTTGTTGCCGCCGTTGGCGAAGGTGCCGTATGCGGACGCGAGCTCTAAAGGCGTAACGCCGTTGTCGAGGCCGCCGAGCGCTATCGCGGGCCTGGCGCTGAAGGAAGTGTTGATGCCGGCCTTGCGGGCGGTGTCGGCCACGTCTGCGGCGCCGACCTTCATCATCAGCTCCGCGTAGACCGCGTTATCCGAGTAGATCGTGGCTTTTTCGAGGCTGATCTTCCCCAGGTAGAGGGAGTCGAAGTTCTCGACGTTCCAGACCGCGCCCTCGGCGCCGAGGTTGAAGTGTTTAGGTTCGGATACGAATGTCGTGCCGGGGGAGATGCCCTTGTTCATGGCGGTCGCCAGCACAAAAGGTTTGAATGAGGAACCTGGCTGTCTGTGGCCCTGGGCGGCCACGTTGAACTTCTGTTCGGCGAAGCTGCGGCCGCCTACCATGGCGCGGACCGAACTGGTCGCCGGATCGAGTGAAACCAGCGCGGCGCTTGGATCCGTCGGTTCGGTCAGCACGGAAGCTATTGCCTTCTCGGCTGATGCCTGTTTGTCGAGGTCCAGGGTCGTATAGACGCGCAGCCCGCCCTCGAAGGTCGACCTCGTGCCGTAACGGGCTATCAGCTGTTCCTTGATGTATTCGACGAAATATGGGGCGAGATTGTTCTCCGGTCCCAGCTTCGAAGGCTGCCGGGGCAGGGGTTCCTCGATTGCCTGGTCGTAATCCTCCCGCGTGATCATGCCATGGTTGAACATCCTGGCAAGCACCATGTTCCGTCTTTCCCTGGCCGCGTCAGGGTTGTCGAAAGGGGAGAACTGCACGGGGGATTTCGGCAGCGCCGCCAGCAGCGCGCAGTCGGCCAGGCTTAAGTTCATCGCCGATTTGTTGAAATATACCGCCGCCGCAACCTGCAGCCCGTAGGAGCCGTTGCCATAATAGATGGTGTTCAGGTACTCGCTGATGATCTTGTCCTTGGACCATTTCTGTTCCAGCTCATAGGCGTAAATGGCCTCGATCAGTTTGCGGTTGACGCTCGGTTCGTTTGAGACGTAGGTATTCTTGATGTACTGCTGGGTGATGGTGCTGCCGCCCTCGACCAGCTTTCCCTCGATAAAGTTGGAGAAAACAGCCCTGGTCATGCCGATCGGGTCGACACCGCTGTGCTGGTAGAAACGATCATCCTCCACGACGATCAGCGCCTGTTTCATGCGAGCAGGGATCTGCTCGGGTGTGAGCAGGATGCGGTTCTCACCGGAATTGAGGACGGCTATCACGCGCGGGCTGGGGCTGCTGTCGAAGATGAAAGTATCTTCAGTGGCGCGGTACTCTTCCTCTTTGTCCAGCGAGGGGAGGTTCTCGCTGATGGAATCCCACGCCCGTGATATCGCCGGCGACGCGGCCAGCATTATCAGGATCATCAGTGCGAGTACCATGCGCAAACGGGGAAAACTCTTGCGCCGGGTCCTTCTCTGGCGGCTGTTATAAGTCATATAGGAAAACGCCTTCGACCTTCAGGTTCAGT
>JBAZZU010000076.1:0-2579 GCA_041658605.1 Thermoleophilia bacterium
GGTCAGAAGTCGTGGCCTTCTTAGAGCCTGTTTGAAAAGCCATTGACATATTGGTTTGTGCGGACGAAGGGTGTTCTTGTGGGCCTCCATGGCCGAGTGTACAGCCAGATTCAACAGCCATTGGCCTGAATAGGACTACAAAGCTCTGATGCCGCCCCAAACACCATGCCCACAAGGCGCATCATGGACTTGGGGGCTCAGGCGAATAGCGATTGTCCGGGTTCTTGAGCCGATCAGGCCAGACTGCGGCTGGAAAGCGCCAAGCGGCGGAGCATGATGTGTGTCATTGCGATGTACACCATGCTTTCGCTGCATTCAGGCAGGCCCTCATAGTCTTTGCTCAAACGACGGTAGCGTCCTAGCCAGCCAAAAGTGCGTTCTACCACCCAACGGCGCAGCAACACCTTGAATCCCTTGGTGTCGTCGGAGCGTTTAATGATTTCCAATGCCCATCCACAGGTGGTCTTGACCCAGTCAATGAGTTGACCGGCATAGCCACCATCGGCCCAGATCAGCTTCAAGCGCGGCATGCGCTGGGCAATCTTCTCGAGTAGTTGTTTGGCGCCATCTCGATCTTGGATACTGGCCACGTGCACCACGACCTTCAGCAAGAGGCCCATCGTATCTACCAGGATGTGACGCTTTCGCCCCTTGATTTTCTTGCCGGCATCGTAACCGCGCGGCCCACATACCTCGGTCGTCTTGACTGACTGACTATCAAGAACAGCGGCACTGGGCTCAGCTTCACGGCCAGCTTGTTCGCGAACCTCGCGACGCAAAGTGGCGTTGATCCTTTCCCAGACGCCTTCTTTCTGCCAGCGACGGAAATAGTAGTAAGCCGTCTGCCAGGCCGACAGGTCACGCGGTGTCATGCGCCATTGGCATCCGCCACGTGTTACGTAGAGAATGGAATTCACCACCTTCCGCATGTCTAGGGTACGCGATCGGCCACCTGGCAAGGCGGGCGGAATCAATGGCTCAAGGATTTGCCATTCGGTATCTTTCAGGTCCGTTGGGTATGCTGACTTGGTCATACCCACATTGTACCAGATTACGAACTACTTTTCAAACAGGCTCTTAGGGCGGGCAGCGGGCAACGGCGCTGGGCTGTATGCGGGCGGGCCAAACGGCCCGCCCTTGGCCTTTGTGTCGCGGGTTCGTAGCGGGCACTTCAGTGCCTGGCGCGGGGTTCGTAGCGGGCACTTCAGTGCCTTCGTTCCCGTTCTCCCCCAGCCAGCGGACTGATGATTGTTTACTAATTAGTGCCGTAATGCAGGGGTAGAGGTAACTGCGCATCGAGCCCGCGGTAGAGCATGGTGCGGTCTGCCAGTCCGACATAGCGAAGCAGGTCTGGCGAATCGTCTGCGAAACGATCCAGGAAGGTAGCAACAGTTCGCTTCAGTTGGTCCCAGTCATCGGCATGACGGTGGAGGTGCAGTTCCTCCTGTTTCAGCTTGCGCCAAAGTTTCTCTATAGGATTCGCCCAGGAGGCGTAGGTTGGCAGCGGCACAAGTTGGATCGGTAGCTTGAGTTGCTCCCATTTCGGGCTGGGGCTGCTGGGGCTCTTGGTCCAGCTGGCAGGCAAATGCAGGGGCCATTTGAAATGCTGTGGCTCCAGCGCTGCGAGAACATAAGGGTGAAAGTGGATGGGCCAGTTGTCCTGGACGATGTAGATGGTGGTGTCCGGGTAGTGAGCGCAGACACGGACGTAGTGTCTGACCAGTTCCTTCACGCCAATGATCTTGCCCTGATCATAGATCACTCTGCCGGAGCGGGCGTCCAACTCCGCCACTACACGCCAATGTTGGTTGCTCTTGTGGCTCAACTCAGCCTTCGGCTGCTCCTTCCCCACCGACTCATAGGCAGGAGCCACGGTCGGCTGCCGGTAGTAGGTGAACTCGTCCTGGAAGAGAGCAATCTGCGACCCCGCGTCCGCCTGCGGCCTCCCTACCAGCACTTGAATGTCACGGAGCTTGGCCACGTAGTCCGGGTCAGGGCTGTAAACACGGCATCGCCCACGTTTGTAGCTGATGCCAAGCCGACGCACCACGCGACTCATCCCTGGAACGCTATGTACCTTCCATTTCGCGCAGACCCCCAGGATCGCCGCCAACGTCCAGCGGTTACGGTCCACCCCGAATCGCCGGGGATCCTGCCGTACAACGTGCAGCAGGGCATCGCGTGCCTTGGCAGCCTCACTGTGCTCAGGGGGAAAAAGCGGGCTTACGCCCGCGTCCCGGTCTGGTTCTCAGGCCCTCTAATCCCTCTGCCCGATAGCGGTGGATCCACTCATAAATGGTATCCGGCCAGTGTGGCTTCAGCAACCTGTGAAGTGCAACCGCCCGACCTGATGCTCCGTCCGCGACCTTCAGCAGAGCCGCGCATCGCTCGCGCATATACGGCCGAGGGTGGGTGTCCCGCCCTTTCTCCAACTCAGCCCGCTGCTCATGCGTCAGCACGAGGACAAGTGGTCTAGCCATATCTCGCACCTCCTGCCTGTTAATACACGGAAACCCTGAATTGGTTACGGTGTCTATTTGTTAATCTTCATAAGTCCGCGCTACAAGCCGCGCAGGTTC